>JBBRAN010000001.1:0-207400 GCA_038206695.1 Hyphomicrobiales bacterium
AAACTCCTGCGCGACCTGCCGCTTGAACTCAATGCTGTGCGAACGCTGCCGTCTGGCCATGGCTTTCATCTTTCGAAAGCCCAGAACACCCTGTCAAATCACTAACTTCAACATGTCCGGCTCAAGGGGCGCACTCCACGACGGCAGTCAACGACGTCCGCCTTGCCCCTGTATGCGACCAAAAACAGGCCATTAGCGATCACTGGCTCCGATGAACTGCGTCCTATCCCGCTCCTACTCGAATAGCGACCAAAAAGTCCGGCGTCCTATTGACCACGTCTTAAAAATGAAGACAGCAATTGTGGAAAGTAATAGGCAACGCCGGGAACCATCTAGCAGCAGGCACGTTCCTTCATCGTTCCGTACATCGAGGGCTTCCTACCACGCGTGTTTCTCCACGATTTGGAGCGCGCGGACTAAGTCCCTCATTGGCACGAAATAGTAATTAGAAAGGACGTCCTATGAGCATCTTCGGGAATATCATGTCGGCGATTTTTGGATCGGCGAAAGCGAGCGGAATTACGCCCGGTTCGCCCGCAACCTCTGCCACTTCAATGTCAAATGTCGACGTCGAAGCTGTAATGACTAAGCTCGGCACCGAAAATCCAGAAAAGCTGGATTGGCGCAAATCCATTGTTGATTTGATGAAGCTGCTGAAATTAGACAGCAGCCTCACCGCCCGGAAGGAACTCGCTCGGGAGCTTTCCTACGCAGGGGATACGAACGATTCCGCGGCGATGAATATATGGTTGCACAGTCAAGTGATGCAGAAGCTCGCGGATAACGGCGGCAAAGTGCCGGAGTCCCTCAAGGCCCACGCAGCGTAACTGACTATTACGCCTTAAATTCCTAGGCTCGGCCCTCTCGCCGGGCCTTTTTTAGTATAAATTCGGAATGCTCGAATGTGTGCAAATTTGACCAGCAACTCATTTGAGAGCGAGTTATATCGATATGCGTGGACCACTCCGATACTGCGACGTTTCCTAAATGTAGCGACTGCAACTTGCCTATGTGGCTGCATCGGCGAGGTATAAGACGTTCGGTTTCGGCTAGCGATCCCACCGTTTTCTATTGCGGATCCTGTGACAAGACCGTTTGCGCAACTACAGAAGCGACAATGCCGGTCCAAAAGCTACCTGAGTCCTAAGCAATGGCAATCATAAAGCAACTTTCTATCCTGGTCGCGCTGCGACGCCAAGGTCGAGACGGGTCAGGAGCCACCATTTCCGCCGCGGCGGCATGTCTGCTCTGCCCCAAAGGCAGACATTCGGGATGGCGCTTAGAACATCCGCTTCGGGCCGAAGGCAGTCTTCGTTGCCGGGATCGGATATTCTAAGCATGGGGCGGCCTGATAGCCTCGGCCGCAGCCATTTTTTTTGTCTGGGGCTAGGGAGAGTTTTATGTCAGGCATGCTTATAAATCTCATTATTCAGATCGTTGCCGGCGCTATCGGCGGCAACGCGGCTGGTGCCGCGTCTAAGGATGTCAGCCTTGGCACGGTCGGCAATACGATAGCCGGCGCGGTTGGTGGCGGCATTGGCGGACAAATTCTCATGGCATTTCTGCCGATGTTGGCGAATGCGGCAAACTCAGTTGATATCGCCACTATTGCCAGTCAGGCCGTCGGCGGAGGCGTTGCTGGGGCAGTTTTGGCCGGTGTCATCGGGCTCATCAAAAACAAGATGGCCTAGATAGAATCTAATTGTGGGGTAGCCTCATGGCGAAAGGCGTTCACGGGTAGGGCTTGATCATCGACGTCGTGACAGAAGTGGCGAGATTCGTCACAAGAGTGGCAAGACGCGCGTTGGCTCCTTGCGAAAAATATACGGCTCCGCCTTCGCGAAAGACTTCCGGCCGATATGCATCTTCATACCTTGCTCAAGCGCAAGCGTTGCAAGTCGCTGCATGACTACCTGAGGAAGCATCCGTTAAACGTGATGCGGCGGCTAAGGGTAGTTGCCACTAAAGTATGGTAGCAGCGAGATTTCGTTGCTGCGGATCAATGCTCAAAAGACAGCAACCGGTTATATGAAGCCTCTCATATCAGTCATTTCAGGCGTCATATGGCTGCGTCTCTCTAATGAGCTGCCCATCCTCAATTCGAGGTCGCGATTCTCGCGGCAACAAATCGGAGACTGGAAATGAAAAGACAATCACTTCTCATCATGTGCTCGGCAGCGGTCGTCGCGATCGCGGCGCTATCCCCTGTGCCGGCGCGAGCTCAAGAGAAAACGGTCAAAGCATGCGAAGAAGAATGGCGAGCTAATAAAGATGCGAACCAAGCGGCTAAGATAACAGAAAAGGCCTACGTCGAAAAATGTAGAGCCGTATCCGCAAAACCTGCGGCAGCGACGACGACCGCACCCGCGGTAGCTGCGCCTGCCAAGCCGGCAGCGCCGGCCGCTACACCTGCATCGGCTCAGCAGAAAACTGTAAAAGCGTGCGAAGAAGAATGGCGAGCCAACAAAGAAGCAAACCAAGCGGCTAAGATAACGGAAAAGGCGTACGTCGAAAAATGTAGAGCCGAGTCCGCCAAGCCTGCGGCCGCAACGACGACTCCGGCAAAGCCCGCCGCAGCTCCTGCCGCCACTGCTCCAACACAAGCGCCCGCAGTAGCTGCGCCTGCCAAACCGGCAGCGCCGACCCCTGCGGCTACTGCTCCTGCTATCGCGAAGGCCGGCGCAAATCAGTACGCCACGGAAGCGGAGGCCAGGGCCCGGTGTCCGTCAGATACCGTTGTCTATGTCAATCTATCGTCGAAAATCTACCATTTCGCCGGCCATAAGGACTACGGGACTCTCAAGAAGGGTACGTACATGTGTGAGAAAGACACCGCAGGCGCGGGTGCGCGCGCTGCGAAAAACGAGAAGCGCCCCTAACTCAGAATTGGTCCGATGGTATTTGGACGGGCAGGCGCATATTGTATCGGCTGATTGTCATTGCGGTGACGCTTCTTTCTGGCTTCGTCGGCGGTCAGGCCGCGGCGCAGGAGGCGATCGGCGCGGTCAGCCGCATACAGGGAGAGGCGAGCGGAACGCGGGGCGGCGCCACAAGAGCGCTCGGCCTCAACGCGTCCGTCTTTCTCAACGAGGTCGTGTCGATCGGTGAAGCGGCGCGGCTGGAAGTCACCTTCACCGACAACACCCGGCTGACGCTCGGCGAGAAGGCGGAGCTGACGCTCGATGCGTACGTCTTCAACCCGGCCGCGGGCAGCGGAACGATCAAGTTCGGGGTGGTCGGCGCCTTCCGGTTTCTCTCCGGCCAGGTGTCGAAGCTGGCGAGGTCTGACGTCAGCGTGACGACGCCTGTCGCGACCGCCGGCATCCGCGGGACGGTATTCTGGGGCGGGCCGATCGAGGATCAGGCGCTCGGCGTGTTCCTTATCGAAGGTATCGTGAGCGTGTCGAACGCGGCGGGTGAGCAGATCCTGAGCCAGCCGGGTCAAGGCACCGGTATCGCAACGCCGGGCGCATCGCCCGGGCCCGTTACCTTGTGGCCGCCGGACAAGGTCAACCGCGCCATGGCCACCGTGACGTTCCAATAGCGAGTGACCCCATCACTCGCGGATAAAAGCGGTCCCGGGCGGGACGCGGCGTTTCATGCGCGCGAGATGCCGGCAAAGGAGTTGGTCAAGAGCCTAATTACGAAAATCGGCGGCCGTTAGCACGATCGGCTCGCCGTGCGGCGTGCGGTCGGCGGCATGGTCCCAAGCGTCGCGATAGCGATGCAAAACATCATGCGTCGTGACGCCCTTGTCGGCCACCAGCCGCTCTAGCGTGTTGAGCCAATGCTGATAATAAGTCTCGCCCGTATCGGGATCGCCCGCACCTTGCGCGCGTTTGATCTCGGCGGCGAGCGCGGCCGCCCATTCGTTCCAGGTGAACAATCCGCGCTGATGCAACGCTAGCGCCATCGCAAAAGCCTGCGCTTCCCACGGCTCTCGGAACACCGGGCCGTCGGCGTCGCGCGGCACGCCGGGCACCGAAACCGCCGCCTGTATGGCGGCGCGGGGGTCGAGCGCCATCACGCCGTCTCCATATACGGCTCCCAGGCGTCGACCGAGACGGTCGACCCGTTGCCTTTCGCGCCGAACAGTTCGCGTCCGTCGAACACGACTGTATACAGCCAGCGCGGATCTTCGCCCTTGCCGGTGGCGTTGCTGTCGGGAAATACATGGTAGCCGAGCACGCGCTCGATCACGCCGGTATGTCCGCGCACATAGCGCGGCAGCCGCGTGTGGGTCGGCGGATCGTTATTGATCATCCGCACGCGGGCGCCCGCCTTATATTTCGCGGGGGCTGTTACTTCGCGTTCGGTCGGGCCGCCACGGTGCAACGTCTTTTCGACATCGCCGAGTGACAGCACCGGTACTGGTTTCGGCGGATGAAGCGCGCGGCCCGCTGCAATCTCATCCTCGCCGATAAGACCGCGTTCCAGCATCAGGCGCTCGAGGCCGGCGAGCCAGATTTCGTAATAGCTCATCGAAAGATATTCGCCTTCCGGCCGGTCTTCGCGCGCCGAGCGCGACATGTCGATGTTCCAGCCGCCGGGCTTGCCCATCGCCATCGTCAGCGCGAAAGCGCGTTTTTCCCATTCGGCGTGAAATATCGGCTCGTTGGGCTCCGGCTCGACCGGGCCGAAGCCTTTGACCCCGCCCAGATCCTGCGCGCCTTCGGTCATTTACGTCTTGCCCACATCTTGCGTATTTTTGGGCAGGCCGGTGCCGATCATGCTGTCGCGGGTGACAAGGCCTGCTAGTTTTTCCTCGGTCCAGCCCTCGGTGCCAGCGGGGCGCATCGGCACCACGAGATAGCGGATCTCGGCGGTGGAATCCCAGATGCGGATTTCAGTCTGCGTCGGCAATTCGACACCGAAATCGGCGAGCACGCCGCGCGGGTCGCAGACGGCGCGCGAGCGGTACGGCGCCGACTTGTACCAGACCGGTGGCAGGCCGAGCACCGGCCACGGGTAGCAGGAGCACAGGGTGCACACCACCATGTGGTGCAGCTTCGGGGTGTTTTCGAGCGCGACGATGTGCTCGCCTTGGCGGCCGACATAACCGATTTCGGCGATCGCCGACGTGGCGTCCTTTAGCAGCCGCGCGCGATAGGCCGCGTCGTTCCAGGCCTTAGCGACGACGCGGGCGCCGTTGCGCGGCCCGACTTTCTTCTCATAGGTTTCGATCAGAAGGTCGAGCGCCTTAGGGTCGACATAGCCTTTTTCCGTGAGCACGGTTTCGAGCGCGCGCACTCGCAATTCGGTTTCCGACAGCTCGGAATGGTCGTGTCCGTGATGATGGCCGTGGTCATGGTCGTGCGGCATAGGCTCACTTTAGCGGAAGCATTCTCTTTGTGTCATCATCCGCGAAAGCGGATATCCAGTATCCTCGCGTCCGATAGCGCCGTGCCGCTGCGATTGCCGGATCCCGGCTTTGCGGGGCGGTGCTGATTGGTGCCGCGGCTCTGTTGGAAGGGCGCACTCGGCTCGCTGGCCGCCTATGCTGGAGGTGTGAGACTCAAGGCGCGCGGTCCTCGCAACCTATACCGCCGAGAAGCGTGAGCTTATGGGAAAGCCCGCGGTGAGATGAAAGTGGCTCCGAACGGAGTCGACACCGGCGGCAATCGAGAGCACCTTTGTAAGTACCTGCAAAGGCTCTCGTCGCGCGAGGTGTGAGGCCACTATGAAGCTCATCGTCTATTATTTGATCTTCGTTACAATCGGCGATCTTACCGACTATGGAATTGGGTTGGGGGTAGAGCACCTTTGGCCAAATGCAAAGCAAGCCAGTTTGATCGTTTTTCTTACGATTTATTTTTTAGTCCTGTGGCTTAGCTGGGTATTCGCGGTTCGTCTGACCAGCCCAACAAAGGCCGTGCGAAGTGGCCACTAAAAGGCCGACTCTAAACGTAGTGGCGTCGCGCCGCCGACTTCGGTATTGCCGAACGGTTTGGGCGACGGCGTTGAAACGCATTGGGTTTCAATGGTCGATTCTCATCCCAAACCTCCGCGCAACCGGTTGGGTTCGCTCGCTCGACGCACTTCCGTAGGGAGCGCCATGCTCGCCGCGATGTCAACCGGGACTAGGCCCAGAGATATTCGATCCGAGGTTCGTCGGTTACTGGCGCCGGCGCTGGTTTCTGAACGGACCACGACCACGCGATGAACAGCGCGCCCAGAAGCAACAATAGCTTCCGCAGCGGAAGTCGTCGGATCAGGTGCCAATAGCGCATAGGCAAAGGGTATCTCGTCGGGGCGGGGACGCCAGTTTATAGTTAATCGATGGTTAACAGCTACCCTTCGGTCATGAAGGGGGACGCCAGGACCGCGCATGAAAAGCCGCGAATGAAAAGAAGTGCCAAAGGCGTCGGCCTTGCGATCGTCGGCGGCGGCCGCGTCGGCCTGTTTCGGGGCGAGGTCGCGGTGCGTCACCCCGCTGTCGAATGGATCGGGCTCGCCGAGAAGAACCCGAACCGCGCCGGCGAGGTCGGCTCCAAAATCGGCGCCGATTTCGTCACCCAGAGCCACGTCGAACTGATCCAGCGGCCGGAAACCACCGCCGTCATCGTCGCCACCGACGAGCATCTGCATGTCGCGCCGATCATGGCGGCGATCGAGCGCGGCCTGCCGATGCTGATCGAAAAGCCGCTCGCCACCAATCTCGCGCAGTCCGCAAAGGTGCTGAAGCTGATTCAGGACGCCGGGATCGACGCCGTGGTAGGCTACACCCAGCGCTTCCGCCGGCGCTGGCTGGCGGCGAAGGAGAAATGCCGCACCGGCGCGCTGGGCGACGTCACTCTGGTGACCTCGCGCGCCTTCATGAATCGGCTGGTCGCGATCGACAACTACAAGCGCACCGACGATCCGGCCACGATCTCGCCGCTGGTTATTTCCGGCACCCACGCGCTTGACATCTGCATGTGGTGCCTCGACGGCAAGAAGCCGGTCGAGGTCTATGCCCGTTCGATCGATAAGGTGCTCGGGCCATTATACAAAGGCATCGATGCCACCGCCGGCATGATTATGTTCGACGACGGCACCGTCTACCACCTCAACATCTCCTGGGCGCTGCCGGTGACCTGGCCGGGCGCGGTCTATTCGCTCGAGGTCGGCATCGTCGGCACCAGCGGCGTGCTGACCATCGACGACACGCATCGTGACATCGTGCTGGCGGTATCGAAGGCGCAGTCGGAGGGCTACAACCCCGACGCCAGCCGGCTGGTGGATTTCATGGGCTCGTACCCGCCGGGCGACATGGCGATGGGCGAGTTGCGCGGGCCGATGGCGGCTGAAACCGTGAGCTGGCTCGACCGCGTCGCCATGGGCCTGCCGACGGTGGCGGCGACGGTGGAAGAAGCGCATCGCAACCTGACGCTGACCAAAGCGCTCGATCTGTCGGCCAAGCGCAAGCAACCGATCAAGTTGCCGCTCAACCCGGAAGACTTCAGCGCGGTCGCCTAGGCGCGAAGCCGCTCTCTGAGCGGCCTGATCGACAGATCGGCGGCCAGTTTGTCGAGCTGCGTCATCAGTTCGCGCGGCAGCGAGACGCCATGGCGCAGCCGGTCGTCACGGCGCTTGGCGCGCTGTTCGCCCGGCAGACGCACCGGGTCGTGACCCGGCAATGCTGCGGAATTGCGCAGGCTGCGAATGTGGCGGTCGACCTCGGCCTTGAAGGTTGCGATCGGCTGGAAACGGCTGGGATCGAGCGCGACCACAAACTGGCCGGTATTAGTGAGTTTCGTGGGATCGGCGTTGAAGTCGACGCAGTCGCGGCCGAACAGCGCGCCGTTGAGCGTGCCGGCCAGCAGCCCCAGCATCAGGGCCAAGCCCGCGCCCTTGTAGCCGGCCATCGGCAACAGCAGCGCTTCGGCGCTTTGGTGCGGATCGGTGACAGGGGCGCCGGTCTTGGGGTCGATCATCCAGTCGCCGCGCAGCGGGCGGTCCAGCAATCGGTGATTTTTGATGGTGCCGTACGACACGATCGAGGTAGCGATATCGAGCACCAGCGGTGGCTCTTCGCCGGCCGGAATCGCGATCGCCAGCGGATTGGTGCCGAGCAGCGGCTCGGCGCCGCCCGCGAGCGGCATGTGGTTGGCATTGGCTACCGCCGAATAGATGCCGATCATGTCCGCCTTGAGCGGCAGCGCCGCGTAGACGCCGGCCGCGCCGGCGTGGCCCGACATCCGGCAGCCGACCCAGGCCACGCCGGTCTCGCGCGCCAGCTCGACCGCGGTGTCGGCCGCACGCGCCACCACCAGATGCCCCATGCCATTGTCGCCGTGCACCAGCGCGGTGGCCGGCGCCGTGCGCTCGACCTCGATGGCGGGACGCGGATTGGTCGAGCCGAGCTTGAGGCGCTGGACATATTGCGGCAGGCGGAACACGCCGTGCGCATCGGCGCCGAGCAGATCGGCCTCCAGCATCAGCTCCGCGATCCTCTCAGCGTCTGCCGAAGATACGCCAGACTTGACCATGGCGTCGGCGATGAAGCCGGTGAGGGCGGCGATCGCAATACGGCTCGCTTTGGCTGGTGCGTTCATTTCGGCATTCCCGCCAGGAATTTCTCGAAGTTATCCTGAAGGATGGCGGTCTTGTCGGCGTCCGGGATATTCAGGCCGCGCACATGAGCGACGCAGTCGAGCATCGCCATGTCGTAGGGATAGTCGCTGCCGAGCATCACGCGCTCGACGCCGACCAGTCCGATCATTGCCTCGAGCGTCTTATCCGAATGCAGGATGGTGTCGTAGAGGAAGCGGCCGGCGATGTTGCTCGGCTGCGTCTTGATGTTCTTTTTCGCCTCCTCGCGTACTTTCCAGCCGTGCTCCCAGCGCCGCGCCTGATACGGCGTGAAGCCGCCGCCATGCGCCAACATGATCTTCAGCCTGGGATAGCGGTCCATAACGCCGCCGAAGAACAGGCTGGCGGCGGCGATCGTTGTATCCAGCGGGTTGCCGATCAGGTTGGCCAGATAATACGACTTGAGCCGGTCGGCGCCGGCGACGTTGTTCGGGTGGACGAACATCAAGGCGCCGAGCTGTTGCGCGGTGGCCCAGAGCGGCTCGAACATCCGGTCATCGAGGTTGGTGCCCTTGACGTTGGACGCGAACATCGCGCCCTTGAAGCCGAATTTGTTCATCACGCGCTTGAGCTCGTCGGCGGCGCGCGCCGGCTGGGCCAGCGGCAGAGTGGCAATCGCCATGAAGCGATCCGGATGGGCCGCGACGTGCTTGGCCATCTGATCATTCTGCATCGCGGCCAGTGTCGCGCTCACCTCGGGGTCCAGGTTGTAGAGATAGGTCTGCGGCGTCGCCGACAGCACGTGAACGTCGATGCCGGCGGCATCCATGTCCTTCAAGCGGCGCGCGATGTCGTAGCCGCCAGTCGGAAACGCTTTGTAGACCACCCCGTTGACGTCCAGCGTCGACAATTCCGCATCGTCCGGCGTGATCGTGACCTTGGCGCCCGCCTTGCTCAGCATGGCGGCGGTTTCGAGCGTTAGGATGTGGGTATGAGTGTCGATCGTTCTCAACTTGGCCATTGCCGTTGCCCCGATGTTCGCAAAAGCTTAGCCTAAAAAGAAACGCCATTTCTAAGTAGAAACGCGCAAAGCTCTCGGGGAGGACGGGCGATGAAACGTCCAAAAGGTCGGATACTGTCGCGTCGCCGCATCCTCCAGGGTGCCGGCGCGGTTGGCGCCGCAATCGCGGCGCCTTCGCTCATCGGATTGCGCGCGGCCTATGCAGCCTATCCCGATCGCCCGATCAAGGTTGTGGTCGCCAATACGCCCGGCGGCCCATCCGATCTGGTCGGCCGCATCGTCACCGGCGCGTTGCAGCAATCGACGGGCAAGACTTTCATCATCGAAAATATCGGCGGCGCCGGCGGCAATATCGGCATGGGCCATGTCGCGCGCTCCGACCCCGATGGCTACACCATCCTGCTCGCGACCAACGCCTATTCGGTCAATGTCACGCTGTACAACAAGATTCCTTACGATGCTGCGAAGGACTTCGTCGGCGTTTGCGAACTGGCGACCTCGCCGAATACTTTCGTGGTGAAGTCCGAGTTGCCGGCCAAGACGATGAAGGAATTCATCGCACTCGCGAAGGCCAGCCCCGACAAGTTCAACGTCTCGTCGCCGCCGATCGGCACGACGCCGCAAATCCAGACCAGTGTTCTGAAAATCCGCGAGAACCTGCCGAACCTGGAAAACGTGGTGTTCAAGGGTGGCGGCGAAGCGCTGCAGGCACTGCTGAGCGGCACCGTGCAGCTCAGTTCCGGCTCATTGCCGCCGGCCGCGCAACACATCAAGGCGGGCACGCTGCGCTGCCTCGCCGTTACCGGGGAGACGCGATGGCCCGACATGCCGGACGTTCCGATCATGCAGGAGGCTGGTTACAAGGACTTCGTGTTTGCCACCGATTGCGTGCTGCTGGCGCCCGCCAAGATGCCGCCCGATGCGGTGAAATGGCTGGAGGCGGAGACGCTCAAGGTTCTCGATACCGCCGAGATGAAGGACAAGCTGTTCAAGGCCGGTTTCCAGGTCCGCGCCAAAGGTGCCGCCGCCGCCTGGGAGCGGATCGGCAAGGAGGTCGACCTGTTCAAGGGTGTTATCGAACAGGTCGGCATCACCAAGCTGTAGGCAGCCACTTGAAAATCAAATCGATCGAACCAATCGCCGTGGGCCTGCCGATGCTCAAGCCGGTCATCATGGCCGGCGAGGAAGTGCGGCGCGCCGACAATGTGCTGGTGCGAATCGAATCCGACAACGGGATGGTCGGATGGGGCGAAGCCGCCGCTGCGCCGGTGATGACCGGCGAAACGCTGGAGAGCATCGTCGCCGCCGTCCGCTATCTCGAGCCGGCCCTGCGCGGCCGGCACGCATCCGACATTTCCGGCGCGCATGCCGCGATGGACGGCCGGATGTACGGCAATCACGGCGCCAGAGCGGCGATCGACATCGCGCTGTTCGACCTGAGCGGCAAAGCCGCCGGCAAACCGGTGCATGCGCTGCTTGGCGCCAAACGGCGCAGCCGAATGCCGCTGCTGGCGGTAGTCGGCGGCGGTGACTTCGACGGCGACCTGCGCGACGCCGAGAACAAGAAAGCCGCGGGATTCACCGCCTACAAGATCAAGGTCGGGATCGGCAGCGCAGCCAAGGACGCCGAACGCACGCGCGCGATTTGCAGGCTGCTTGGCGCGGGGCTTCTGATCTCTGCCGACGCCAACCAGGGCTTCGACATCGGACAGGCAATCGAATACTTGCGCGCGGTGAACGGCTGCGGGCTCGACTTCTTCGAGCAGCCGGTCGAGGCCCACGACCTCGCAGGCATGGCCGCCGTCGCCGCGGTCGACGCAGCCATCGCGATCGGCGCTGACGAAGGCATCCACTCGCTCGACGACATCAGGCATCACCACGAACGCCACGCTGCCCGAGGCGCCAGCCTCAAGGCCATCAAGCTCGGCGGCATCGGCGCGGTCGTCAAAGCCGGCCAATTGTGCAGCGAGCTCGGTATGAGCGTGAATATTGCCTGCAAAACCGGCGAGTCGAGCGTCGCCTGCGCGGCGGCGCTTCACATCGCGGCGGTTATTCCGAATATCGCCTGGGGGCTAACGCTGTCGCATACCGGTCTTCGCGACGACGTCACCGGCCATCCGGTGGCGACCGCCAATGGCCATGTCGAATGCCTCGACCGCCCAGGCCTCGGTGTCGAGGTCGACGAGGACCGCGTGCGCCATCATCGCGTGCAGATCGGCTCTTGAAGGGGCGGTATTCCGGCGGCGGAAAGGCGACGCGCGCCGGCGTCAGGCGGCGCGAATTTTTGCCACCGAAAATGTGGCGTGCCTAATCGAAACCGTGGTGCCTTGTAGAGAGACATGGCGAAGGCAGCATGGCGAAGGCAGTGAAGACGCCGAAAATTTCCTTAGATCCGCTGGCGTTCCTCGCCAAGGTCGGGAAGGGGAAACGATCGCGAAATACCGCAAGGACCAGGTCGTGTTCTCGCAGGGCGATCCGGCCGACGCCGTGTTTTACATCCAGAAAGGCAAGGTCAAACTGATCGTCGTTTCCGAGCAGGGCAAGGAAGCGGTAGACGGAATATTGGGGCCGGGGCAATTCTTCGCCGAAGGTTGCATGAACGGTCACTCGCTGCGGATCGCCACCCCCACGGCGATCGAGGAATGCACAATCACCACGATCGCCAAACCCGCGATGATCGCCGCGCTTCACAAGGAGCCGGCGTTTTCCGAATTATTGATGGCGTATCTACTGACCCGCAACAGCCGGATCGAGGAAGACCTGGTCGACCAGTTGTTCAACTCGAGCGAAAAGCGGCTGGCGCGGCTTCTGCTGCTGCTGACGAATTTCGGCAAGGAGGGCAGTCCCCAGCCGATCCAGCCCAACATCAGCCAGGCCACCCTGGCCGAGATGACAAATTCCGTAAATTAGGCTTGATCAGCTACAACGGAAAATCTAAACCCACAATGCGCTGCTGAGCGCGGTGCTGCACGAGAAGCCGGAAATTCAGCGCGAGCCGCTGGCCGAAAAATCGCCGCGGTGAGCGATTTTGTACAGACGCCGATTTTGAATGGAGTCACGGTTGCATACTTCGGCACTTTCGGCCCCCCAAGCTCCGGGTGACGAAGCAAAAGTAAGTGTGTGCGTATGTGTTAATGGGCCCTGATCCTTTCGCGATTGGGGCTCATTAATATTTCGGATGTTCGACACAGTGACCAACAGCACCGTTCAGGGAAGGAAACCAAATGAATATCTCCGCTGAGAGCCTGCTCGTCATTCTGCTGATCGGCGCCATTGCCGGCTGGCTGGCCGGCCAGATCGTGCAAGGCACCGGGTTCGGCCTGATCGGCGATATCGTCATCGGCATCGTCGGCGCGCTCATTGCGAGCCTGTTGTTTCCGAGACTTGGCCTTCATCTCGGCACCGGCATGGCGGCCGAGATTATCGCCGCGACGATCGGCGCCGTCCTGCTGTTGGTGATTGTCAGATTGGTCAAACGCGGCGGACGCTGGTAGCCACGACCTAACGCGCCGGATCCGGCGCTTCGCGGCCGGCCGCGTCTAGCGCCGGATGCCTTGGCGGAAAACGTCAGCGAACGCCTTGTCGGCGGCTCGTTTCTCGGCCGCAGCTTTATCGGCGGCCGCCTTGGCGGCAAGTTTCTCGGCGGCAGCTCGCTCGCTCGGCCTCGTCTTTGCCGCCGCTTTGTCGGCAGCCGCCTTGGCCGCGAGGGTATGGGCGGCGACTTGGTCGGCAACCGCTTTCGTTGCAAGTTTTTCAGCTTCGGCACGATCAACAGCAGCCTTGATTGCCGCCTGGTCGGCTACGGCGACGGCCGCGACCTTGCTCGCTTCTGCCCGGTCCGCGGCGGTCTGGGCGGCGAGCTTGTCGGCCGCGGCCTTCGCCGCAGCGGCCGCCTGGGCTGCGGCCTTGTCCGCGAATTTTTCCGCTTCGGCCTTGTCTGCCACCGCCTTGGCGGCGGCTTTCTCGGCTGCAAGCGCTGCGGCGGCTTTGTCAGTTCCGGCCTTTTCCGCTGCCGCGATAGCGGCAGCTTTGTCGGCTGCCACCCGCGCCGCGTATTTTTCCGCGCCTCCGCCCTGTCGAGGGCGATGCGCGCGGCGGCTTTGTCCGCCTCGGTTTTTTGGCCAGCCAGTTTTTCGAGCGCAGCGTTATCCACGGCTGCCTTGGCGGCTATTTTCTCGGCGGCGGTTTTGTCGGCAGCCGCGATCGCCATTGGTGCGTGTAGTTAATTCGCCGACGTGCCAATGTGTTAACGGCGCAACCAGCCGCAAAAGCAGGACATGACCGCTCAATCGCAACCCTGGCCGACCGAGCTGCGGCTCCACAAGGACCGCAAGACGCTCACGGTCGTCTTCAACAGCGGCGAGAGCTTCGAGCTGCCGGCGGAATATCTTCGCGTCAAAAGTCCGAGCGCGGAAGTGCAGGGCCACTCACCTGACGAGCGCAAGACCGTGCCGGGCAAGATCAATGTCGGCATCATGCAGATCGAGCCGGTCGGCAATTACGCGGTGCGCCTGATCTTCGACGACCTGCACTCGACCGGCATCTTTAGCTGGAACTACCTGCGCGAGCTCGGTATCAACCGGCCCGCCTACTGGCAGGACTATCTCGACGAACTTGCCGCCAAGAACCTGACGCGCGAGCTCAGCTAGCGCAGCACATAGACGGTGGTGCCGACCGGCACGCGGTCATACAGATGCTTGACGTCGTCGTTCGTCATGCGAAAGCACCCGGACGATTCCGCTTCGCCGATCGAGGCCGGGTCGTTGGAGCCGTGGATGCGGTAGAGCGTCGAGCCGAGATACATCGCGCGCGCGCCGAGCGGGTTGTCTTCATCGCCACCCTTCATGAAGGCCGGCAAACCCTTCTGCCGCGCGCGCATCTGCGGCGGCGGCGTCCAGTCCGGATTTTCCTTTTTGGCCGTGACCTTATGGACGCCGGCCAATTGGAAACCGGCGCGGCCGACGCCGATGCCGTAGCGGGTCGCGTAACCGTTGGATCCGACGAAATACAGCCGGCGGTCCCTGGTATGGATCACGATGTCGCCGGGCTTGTATCTGCCCTCGAACCGCACCTCGCTGCGCCGGATCAAGGAGATGCCGAGGTACCGGCGGGGCGCGCCGCCGGTGAAGCGCTCTTCGGGATCGTTCGGGTAAATCTGCTCGGCGAAACCTTGCGCCGAGATGACGCTCGAGATACAGGCGAAGGCGATGGCGAGCCAACGGGATGACAAAGGCATTTCCAGGTTCCGGTTTGTAAGGAGGCGGACTGTCCCTTAAAAGAATTTTGTTGGAAAAGACTCGGGGAGCCGCCGGCAAAAATCAAGCGTGATCAGGACGGTAGTGCGCCCCCGCACATCGGCCCGGTTCCGCTGAGGGCGTTTTTGGAACGGGGCAGCGCTAAGTGGCTGCCAAGCAGGGCGCACGTTGTTCACGATCGCGCCGGCCTGCAGGGGGGGGCGCCGGGGCGGCGTTAACGTAAAGGCGATGTGGGACACGCACCGCGGCGCCAGTTCGGTAATCTTGGCCCGGGGGCCTCACCATGTCTCGCGCTTTACGTCCGATCTGGCTCGTTGTTTCAGCGCTTTCGGTGTCGACGGCCGCCTTCTCTACGCCTGGACTGGCGGGAACCGAGGTCGCGTTTTCCGGCCGGGTTTCTCCGGGCACCATCGTGGTGCGGACCGGCGAGCGGCGGCTTTATTTTGTGTCGGGCCAGGGGCGTGCCGTTCGCTATCCGGTCGGGGTCGGCCGCGCCGGGAAGCAGTGGTTCGGAACGACGTCGATCGTCGGCAGGCACATCCGGCCGGGCTGGTCACCGCCGGCGGAAATCAGGCGAGGCGGCCCGAACTACGTCATACCCTCGGGTTCGCCGCGCAATCCGATGGGAGCCGCCGCGCTGGTGCTGGCCGATAACGAGCTGGCGATTCATGGCACCAACAATCCGGGCTCGGTCGGGGGCTTCGTGTCGTGGGGCTGCATTCGCATGCACAACCACGACATCATGGATCTCTATAGCCGCGTCAGCGTCGGCACCCGGGTCGTGTTCACGCAGTAGGGCCTGATCGCGCCAGAGCCGCGAACAATACGAGTTGGCGCTACCGCACGACCACGGTCGCACCGATCCTGGTGCGGTCGTAAAGGTCGATCACGTCCTCGTTCGACATGCGGATGCAGCCCGACGATACGCCGCCGCCGACTTTCCACGGTTCGTTGGTGCCGTGGATGCGATAGAGCGTGGCGCCGAGATACAAAGCGCGCGCGCCGAGCGGGTTGTCGGCGCCGCCTTCCATGTGGCGGGGCAGGTTGGGGAAGCGGGCGAGAATGCGCGGCGTCGGACTCCAATCCGGCCATTCGCGTTTCATCGAAACCGTGTTGGTGCCTGACCAGCCGTAGCCTTCCATGCCGACGGCGATGGCGTAGCGGATCGCCTTGCCCTCGCCGAGCACGTAATAGAGACGACGTTCGCCGGTGCTGACGACGATCGAGCCAGGGCTGAGCTTGGTGGAATACTCCACCGTTTCCCGCGGGGTCTGGCCGTAGATGATCCCGAACGGCGTCTGCAGCGTCCAAGGCTCGCTGGCGCGCCCGTCGGTCACGCGCTTCTTGCTGACGGTAGCCGAGGCCTGCGCCGAATGACCGGCCGTGTCATTGGCGGCGCAACCGGCAAGCCCCAAACCAGCGACGACTAAAACTAACCAGGCAACTGACAATCTCACGACCCACGCCCCGCACAAATTCGCTCAACGCATAAGTGGCAATGGCCAAGCCGCCCATTTCCAGCGTCGAGACTTCGGAAAAAAGATGGTTCCAATACACACTTTGAAGGATTTCGGTCAATGGCGCGGAAGCAACACTGAAAATCAATCGGCGGCTATCGACTTTAGTTCATCGACGATCACCGTATTGAGGATCTGCTCGAGCCGGGCCAGCGCCCGGGCCACGGTGGCCCCGTCCAGCACCCGGTGATCGTAGATAATTCGCACGGAAACCGCCCCGTCCGGACCGATCACGCCGTAATTGAGCAATGTCGTCAGCGCGGAATAGGGATGCAGGGATTCCGCCTCGAGCGCCGAATAGACCGACACCATGAAGGTGCCGAAGAATTTTCCGCGCCCCATGCCGATGTTCAAACCGAGCCACCACAGCATCCGGCGCAGCGGGCGAGGCAGCCGGGCGATCCGCAAGGCGCGACGGAAGTCTTTGACCTCGCGGACCGGTGCGTTGGTTGCGTGCGCCAGCATGCTCCCCAATTCGCGCAACGGACGGCTTCCCGGATTCTTGATCAGGAGCGAGAGCAGGTACGAGTCGCCGCGGTAGGTGCGCTCGACAACGATGTTGGCCTTGCTGGTTGGAAATTCGTAGAGATGCGTCCACGGCCCGCCGATAAAGGCGCGCCGGAGTTCTGGAAACTCGTCGGCCAGCAGTCCGTAGGCCTTGGTGAATATCGCAGTCCAGCGCGGCCGGTCGCGGCACGCTGCACGCGCGGCAACGACCGGACCGAGCGCCATGCGCTTCTGCACCGGCACGGTGGGGACCGCGGTGGCGAAATGCAGCAGGTCGTTGACCATGCGCCGCGCCAGCGACAGTCGGATTGGTTTGCCGCGCATTCGTTATCTCCGTGGCCGGCGCGATCGTCTCATAAAATCCAAGGAATGATGCGCTTGGTGGCGCCCATATAGGCGCGATATTCATCGCCGAAATAGTCGAGCATCATCTGCTCTTCGCGCCCGACCCGAAAGACGAAAAGAATCCCGGCGCCGACGAGCCCGGCGGCGCCGGCCAGCCAGTTCGGCAACAGCAGCAGTTGCGCGAGCCCCAGCAGAAAAAACGAAGAATACATCGGATGGCGTACATGGCGGTAGACGCCGCCGGTCACCAGCGCATGCTGCTCGCGAACCTTCAGCGTGACCGACCAATTCTTGCCGAGGTCGAGATGGCTGCGACGAAACAGCCATAATGCCGCGCCGAGCGGCGGCAGAGCGAGCCAGGCCAGCAGCGGGATAAACGGCCGGTCGAGCGCTGCCGGAATTCCCGTCACAACATAGAAGGCGGGGATGACGAACAGGCCGACGGTCGCGCTGGCCAGCAGGAGCCACTCCCGCCGATCCATCAGCGATTTGCTGACGCGCAACTTTCTGGCTTTGCGCTCGAACGGATGGCGAATGACGTACCAGCCGACCATGCCGGCGAACCAGATGAGCGCAGCGATCGTCTTCGTCATGTCGCTCTCATGCCGTTGCCGGAATATGCTCGAATGGAAATATTAAGGCGCCGCTTTATCTGATATCGGTTGCCGCGGATTATTCTCGGGCGGGGAAGATTAAAGTCAAATCTTGACGGAGCATTTCCGGTGGTGAATCGTTCTCCGTCGGGTTTTTGGTGTTTCACGGCTGATCGAAATCAAGGCAGGTCTGATGCGTGCCATTTTGCTTGCAGGTTTTGCGGCCATCGCCGCCGCCGTGCTGGCGCCGATGCCTTCGAGCGCGCGCGAGATCGTTCACTTCAACGGCTACTCCTCGGGAACGGTCGTGGTGAAAACCAGTGAACGGCGGCTGTATTACGTGCTCGGCGAAGGCAAGGCCATTCGCTACCCGGTCGGCGTCGGCCGGGCGGGCAAGGCCTGGGCGGGGACCGCGATGATCGCGGGCAAATATATAAAGCCCGGCTGGTCGGCGCCGGCCGAAATACGCCAGGACAAGCCGTCGCTTCCGCCCGTCATCCCCGGGGGCAGCCGCAGCAACCCGATGGGAGCTGCGGCCCTGACGTTGAGCGGGGGCGAGTATGCAATCCACGGCACCAATGCCCCGGGCTCGATCGGCGGGTTTGTGTCCTATGGCTGCATCAGGATGTACAACCAGGACATTCTCGATCTGTACGAACGTGTCGGCTACGGCACGAGCGTCGTTGTTTTGCGGTGAGAGCGAGGGGAAAATGCCTATCGATCGTCGAATCTGTGGACAAAAAACCGTCTGGCGAAACGCGTTGGGATGGCGCTTGGGACTGTGCGCTGTGGGGGGTGCGATTCTGGTGATTTCGGCCCAGCCGGCCGCCGCCTACTGGCAGTTTTTCGAGCGCCCCCCGGGAATCGAGCGCAAACCGTCGCCGCGGTATGGTTCGCAACGGGAGTGCGAAACGGTCCTCAAGGTGACCGAGGAAAAGCTCAAGAAGGCTTATCCCGGCCGCTACCCGCTGGTGGGAAGCTGTGAAGAATACAAGTAAGCCTTTGATTTTTCAGCGCTTCTTTGGGTGTCGTGCCGTGCCGGAGCGTGCGGGGTAGGGTTACCTGCGGTTTTGGTTTTACAGGCGACGCCGGATGCGTTCTTTATTGTTTTGAAGCTGCGTGTGCTCGGGCGGCTGCGAAACTTGGCCTACAGCGGACTATTTTGTGGAGTGTGACCTTTTCGCACTATCTGAACGGCGCTAAGGGCTATAATCAAATCGAGCATTTTTAATCACTGGGGTGCGTCATGAAGAAAATCGTCGTTGTTATCTGCACTGCCGTTCTTGCCTTGGGCGTCGCTGGCTGCGCCGGCAAGGGCAAGTCTCCGATCGGCAAGGGCAAAGCTCCGGTCGTCCAGACCAAGGGCTAAGATCTGATCCTGCGGGACAATTCTGAGAGAAAGGCCAAGCTTGGCCTTTCTCTCGTGTTGTCTTGATGGGTTAAACCATTTGGCTGTTTCGTTCGGTCGTCTCCGGGTGAGCAGTCGAAGGGCGGCGTAGCTAACCTTCATCGAGGTTAGGGAGTCGGATATGCATTTGTTCGGTCGATTCGGCAAAAGCGTCGGCATACTGATCGGCGCTGGGTTGGTCGTGTTGTCGTTGGGATTGAATATCCCGGCGGCGAATGCGCAAGACAACGACACGCCCAACGCCACGTCCGATTCAACTTCGTCGGTTTCGGCCCCGAAGGCCAAATCAACCGCCGGCAAATCTTATTTCGTCGAGTTTCGCGCTCGCTCAGCTGCGACCTACGGCCATATGTATGTGCTGTTTGGCCAGGTGAACGGCCGTGGCGAAATCGTGCGAAGCGATATCGCGGGTCTCCATCCGGCGGGCGATGCCAATAACTGCGAAAACTGCAGCGTGGTGTCCTGGACGCTCGGCCACTTTCTATTCGTGCCGTCCGAAACCGGCGCGAGTGACGGCGATCTAGAAGAAAAATATGTCGCGGACCGTTATCGAGTGATGCTCGACGCCGCTGAATACAAGAGAGTCTCCGCCTACATCAAAAAGCTGCGCGCCGAAAACCCTCAATGGAATGCGCTCTGGCGCAATTGCGTTTCGTTCGGTCGCGACATCGCAGTCTTCATGGGCCTCAAGACGCCGGCCTTTATCTGGATCGAGCCGAAGAGCTTCGTCGAGAGCCTGCGCGAAATGAATGGCGGCAGACCGCAAGGTCCGCTGAAGGATGCGGCTGCGGGTCCGGTACGAACCTCGGCTGTCGCGGCCCCGGCTTCGGCCAGGTCCGAAGCGACCAAATCCGAAGCGACCAAATCAGAAGCGACCAAGTCGGAAGCGACACCGTCGCTGCCGCAGAAACCGAAAAAGCAGCCGGTCGCCAGCATCCCGTCTCCGGCACGCTGATCGCCGTTACGGCGCGTTGATTGCCGGCGGCGCGTCGATCCACCAAAAAATTCCCGCGACTTTTTCCCTTCTGTTATGCCGAAAGAATCGTCCGCGCGCTTGCGGCGGAGATCTGGCGCGCCACGCAATAACTTGCGTCGAGAAATTTTGTTTTCGACAGATTCTCCACCTGCTACTCTGGGTAGAGGGCGCTCGTTGGGGAGGGCACGAGGTGGCACATGGAAGTCCGCTCAGGCACCTCTTCATAACTGCTCGTGAATACGCCACCCATTGGGTCATCGCCGGAGCGATTATCGCCCTGACAGGCTTTGCGCCGGATCACTGGGTGGCTGAATTACTCAGTCACACAAGTTTTCTCGACTATGTTCGACACAGCGGCTTTCCGGGCTTCGATCCCCGGATCGGCCTTGTCGCGGTCGGGGTAGCCATCATCGTGTGGGACGTCCTGCGTCGAAGCAGGATCCACAAGGGAAGAGCGCTCGTTGATGGTCGAGCCGAGGCGCGAAACCGGAGCAGCAGCGACCAGACATCTATTCCGGCAGCCCGTGCAACGCCGCGGGCGCCGCCCGACAAACCATCAATTGCGGTGCTGCCCTTCAACAATATGAGCGGCGACCCGGAGCAGGATTACTTCGCCGACGGAATGGTGGAAGAAGTCATCACCGGGCTTTCACGGATCAAATGGCTTCTGGTGATCTCTCGCAACTCGAGCTTCATCTACAAGAACAAGACGGTAGCCGTGAGCGAGGTCGCGCAGACGCTCGGCGTCCGCTACGTGATCGAAGGCAGCGTTCGGAAGTCAAAAGATCGCGTCCGTATCACCGCGCAACTCATCGATGCAGAAACTGGCGCTCACCTTTGGGCCGAGCACTACGACCGGTCGATGGAAGATGTTTTCGCCCTGCAAGACGACATTACGATGTGCGTGCTCGGCGCCATCGAGCCAAGTCTCAGGAAGGCGGAGATCAACCGTATCAAGCGCCAACGGCCGAACAACCTCGACGCCTACGATCTCGTCCTGCGATCGCTGCCGTTTGTTTTCACCAATATGCCGAAGGAAGCCGAAAAGGCGATTCCACTGCTGGAAGACGCCCTGAAACTCGAACCCAATTACGCCGCCGCGCACGCGTTTCTTGGTTGGTGCCTGCACGCCCGCTTCAGTCGCGGTGGACTACAAGAAAAGGACCGCAGCGCCGCCATTCTTCATGCTCACGCGGCGATTTCGCACGGTAACGACGATGCGACGGCGCTTGCGATCGCGGCTTTTGTAATTGCTCTGGAAGAGCGTGACACGGCCACAGCACTCAAACTGTTCGACCGGGCGCTCGAATTCAGCAACGCCAATATCTTCGCACTTAGCTGTAGCGCCATGACTCTCGCATTGGTGGGAAAAACTGAGCTCGCCATCGAGCGGGCTCAGCAGGCGCTCCGGCTTAGCCCGCTCGATTCCTTCAACTTCCGGTCCAACAACGCTCTGGCGGTTGCGTATTTTCATACCCAGCGATACGGCGATGCCGAAGCTGCGGCCAGGACCGCGATCGATGCCAACCCGAGCTTTAGTTTTACTCATGCGGTTTTGGCGGCCGCGCTCGCGCGACTGGGGCGTGCGGAGGAAGCGAAGGCGGCGGCAAAGACGGTGTTGGAGTGCGAACCGTCTTTTACCATTCGTGGATTGCTGCGCATTGTGGGGCTTGAACCGGCTGTGTTCCGGCCGCTTGCCGACGCCTGGCGCGAAGTCGGTCTGCCCGAGTGATCGGGGGTCAAGAAGGTCGCTAATGCGGTCGTGAGACATCGCGAACTTCCATTCGCGCTTGCCTCGAAAATCATTTTCTCAATGCGTTAGCGGTCGGGTTTGGTGGTCGTTTCCACGGATTTTCCACTGAGATCGAGAAGCGGACATCAAACGACATGTTGGGAAAAATGGTTCATTCGGCTGCGATTTGATAGTCTTCAGAAGGCATTTTTGGCGCTCTGACGACTGCGGCGCTGGTAGGACCTGCTGGGCCCCCTGCCGGCGCACCGGGCTAAACGGCTTTCGCCTTGAAAAAAAGAACACTTGAACTCGGGAGGATTCACATGAAGCTCAAGATGGCGCTCATCGCGCCGGTGCTGGCCGCGTTTGCCACCGCCACGCTGGCTCAGGCTCCGGTGCTGGAACTCAAGCTCGGCAATACCACGCCGGCATCCGGCAATCAGTCGATTTCGGCTGTGGAATTCGCCCGCCGTGTCAACGAACAGATGGCCGGCAAAGTTCATGTCACGGTGTATGACAATAGCCAGCTCGGCAACGAGCGTGAGATGTTGCAGAAGCTCAAGATCGGCACGCTTGAATTTTCGCAGCCCTCGACCATCATGTCGACGGTCGCGCCGGAATTCGGGCTGTTTGATATGCCTTATCTGATCAAGGACCGTGACCATTTCGAGCGGTTCCTCGACAAGGTTTTCTGGACCGACATCGCGCCGAAAGCCGAGGCGAAGGGCTACAAAATCGTCGCCGTCTACGAAAACGGCATCCGTCATATCACCAACAACAAACGCCCGATCGTCACGCCCAGCGATCTGAAAGGCATCAAGATCCGCATTCCGCGCGGCGTGTGGCGGCAGAAGATGTTCGAAGCCTATGGCGCCTCGCCGGCGCCGCTGGAATTCAACGAACTCTTTGTCGCGTTGCAGACCGGCGTGATGGACGGCCAGGAAAATCCGCTGCCCAATATCTGGGGCGGCAAGCTCAACGAGGTGCAGAAATATCTGACGCTGAGCAGCCATGTTTACACGCCGTCGTTCCTGACCATGGGGCTGGACCATTGGAACAAGCTGCCCGCCGACGTGCGCAGCCAGATCGAAAAAATCGCCCGCGACACGCAGCATTGGGCCTTCGACAGCGCCGCCAAGGAGGACATCTCGACCCTCGAGAAATTGAGGAAGTCCGGCATCGAGGTCAACGAGTCCGATCGCGCCTCTTTCGTCGCGGCGTCCAAGCCGGTTTACGAGCTGTTCGGCAAGGAAGTGCTGGGCGGACAGGCGCTGATCGACAAGACGCTGGCGCTGGCGAAGTAAGGCCATCATGCCCCTCATCGCCCGCTGGTTGCGGCTCGCTCTCGAAGCCATCAGCGGCGTTCTGCTCGTCTTCTTGACGGCGCTGGTGACGCTTGCCGCGGTTTTGCGCTTATTCGGCTATGGCGTGGCCTGGTATGACGAAGTGGCGCCGATCCTTTTGACCTGGGTCACCTATTTCGGCGCGGCGCTGGTCACGCTGCATCGCGGCCATCTCGGCTTCGACAATATCGTTCGGCGTTTGCCGGTGCGGGCCCGCAGCGTCGCCTTCGTCACATCGGAATTTCTCACGATCACGTTTTTCCTGGCGCTGGCATGGGGCGGCTTCCGCCTTCTCGCCGTGATTAGCGACGAGCGGCTGATGACGGTGGACTGGTTTCCGGCCGCCGTCGCCCAGGGCGTCATTCCGATAACGTCGCTGGCTTTTGTTGCCGCCGAACTGCTGACGCTGCCGGACGCGTGGAAGAAGCTCACCGTCTCAACCCAGACGCCCGAAATCGCCAGCCACCTCAGCTAGGACAAGACACGCATGCCGGCGCTTATCGTGCTGTTCGGATTTTTGGTGCTGTGTTGCCTGGACGTTCCGATCGCGGTCGCGCTCGGCATCGTCGCGCTGGCGGCCATGACCGTGTCGGGCGGCGAGGCGGCGTTGTTGAACGCGGCGATCGTACTGTACGAAGGCGCCGGCAAGTTTCCGCTGATCGCCATTCCCCTGTTCGTGTTCGCCGGCGCCTTGATGAATGCGACGTCGATCTCGCGGCGGCTGATCGGCTTTTGCCTGTCGCTGGTCGGCTTTATCCGCGGCGGGCTGGCCATGGTGTCGATCGTCGCCTCGATGATCTTTGCCGAGATTTCGGGCAGCTCGGTCGCCGACGTCGCAGCCCTCGGGAGCATTCTCATTCCCGGCATGA
Source organism: Hyphomicrobiales bacterium (assembly GCA_038206695.1). Classification (GTDB taxonomy): domain Bacteria; phylum Pseudomonadota; class Alphaproteobacteria; order Rhizobiales; family Xanthobacteraceae; genus Pseudolabrys. The sequence goes on from JBBRAN010000001.1 coordinate 24,081, forward strand.
AGGCGCGCGGCTATCCCAAGGAATTGGCGGCGTCGGTGATGTCGTCGGCGGCTTCGCTGGCCATCATCATCCCGCCGTCGATCCCGATGATTCTTTATGCGGCCTTGGCCGATACCTCGGTCGTGAAACTGTTCATCGCCGGCGTCGTGCCGGGCTTCCTCGGCGGCGGCATGCTGATGGTGACCGCCTATGGCTTTGCCCGGCGCTACAATCTGCCGCGCGAAAACATGTTCAGCTTTTCCGGCATTGCGACGGCGTTCTGGGACGCCAAGCTCGCTTTGATGTTGCCGGTCATCATTCTCGGCGGAATATTCGGCGGCATTGTCACGGCGACCGAAGGCGGCGCGGTCGCGGTCGTCGCCGCGCTGGCGATCGGATTTTACTACCGCGAGCTCAACGGCACGATCCTGCGCCAGGCCATATTCGAGGGCGTCACCCATACCGCGGTGGTGATGCTGCTGGTGGCGACCTCGGCGCTGCTCGGCGTCTATTTGACCGAGACCCAGATCCCGCAGCGGTTGGCGGAATCGGTGACGGACTTCACGCACAATCCGCTGGTCGTGCTGGCGATCCTCAATCTCGTGCTGTTCGTGCTCGGCTTCTTCCTGCACGGCGCGGCCGCCATCATTCTGGTGGTGCCGGTGGTGTTGCCGCTGATCAAGGCCGTCGGCATCGACCTCATTCATTTCGGCATCATCGTCACGCTCAACATCGCGGTCGGCCAGCAGACCCCGCCGGTGGCCAGCGTCTTGATGGTGTCGTGCTCGATCGCCAAGTCGAATATCTGGGAAACGTCCAAGCTCAATGTCTATTTCATCGTCACGCTGATCTTCGTGCTGCTGCTGGTGACCTATGCCCCGTTCGTGTCGCTCGGCCTGGTCAATTTGTTTTACGCGCAGTAAGCGGTGCGTCCGCCGCGGCCGTCGCCCCATAAAAAACCCGCGACCTTGCGGGCTTTTTTCGTTCGACGTTTGGCGAAATGGTGGGCGCTGTAGGGATTGAACCTACGACCTCTCCCGTGTGAAGGGAACGCTCTCCCGCTGAGCTAAGCGCCCGTGACGTCGGGGATATAAAGAGCGGCAACCGCCGAGTGTCAAGCAACCGGCGTGTAGCGGGCCGGCGCAGCGCGCGGCGTCAATTTACTTTTGGATCGTCGCGGCGGGCCCGCGAAGCCTGGGTCTGCAATGCGCGGATCCGGTCGGCGAGATTGCCGCCAGCCGGGGCGGCCTCAACGATCTCGACTTCGCCGGCCGCCGTCAGCGTGGTGACGACCGCCTTGTCGCGTGCCGTTTCGGTGGCGAGGATCGCGTCGATCGGCGAGTTCGGGCCTTCGAGCGCCGAGGCGAGCCGCGCGACTTCCGCGGCGACGTCGTTGATGCGCTCGCGCAGCAGCGCGTTTTCGATGCGCTCGGACGACCAGGTCTGTTCGGCTTCCTTCTTGAAATTGTTAAGGTCGCGGGCGAGGCGGTCGCGCTCGTCCCGGGTGCGGTCGAGCTCGGCCTGCAACTGCGCCTTTTCAGCCTTGAGTCCGGCGGTGGCCGACGCGGTGCGGCCGTCGATCTCGGCGATCGTGGCGCGCAGGTCCGCCTCGGTGCGGCCCGCGGTCTCGATCTGCTCGCGCAACTGCGCGAGCGCGAATTCGCTTTGGGTGAGCTTGCGCGACTGCTCGGTCAGCCGGGTTTCCACGTCGTGGGCGCGGCGGCCGAGGAGCTCGGCTTCGGTGGTCTGCGCAACGAGCGCCTGCTCGAGCTCGGCGACACGGCGGCCGAGATTTTCGACGCGGCCGCGTTCGTCCGACAGTTCGCGGGTCGCTTCCTTGAGTTCGATGCGCTCGAGACCGACACGGTCTTCGGTCGCCTGGACCTCCTTCTCGGCGTCGGTCAGGCGCTCCTTGAAGGCCTCGATCTGCGTCTTGAGTGCGACGATCTCGATCTTCTGGCTGTCGGCAAGCACCGAGCGCTCGTCCAGCTCGCTCATCATCTTGGCGAGTTCGCTCTGCTTGTCGCCCAGCGCGCGCTCGGCGTCGTGCACATTGGCGGTCTTGACCGCGAATTCTTCCTCGCTGGCACGCAGTTGGTCACGCAACGCCTTGTCGCGGGCTTCGAGCGCGAAGATGGTGGCGGTCTTTTCGCCAAGCTCGGCCTTGAGCCGGTTGATGGCGTCGCCCTTCTTGCCAAGCTCGGCCAGTTGGCTGGTGGTTTTGGTCTTGAGCTGGTCGACGCTCATCTCGAGGCGCCGTGTCGACATCGCGAACTCGGCGCGAAGCTGATCCTTGTCGGCCTGAATCTCCGCCATCGACAGCGGCGTCGCCGCTTCGAGCCGGCGCATCGTCAGGCGGACGGCGCGGGCGTGAACGAGGGGAATGACAACTAGCCCAATCAGCGCGGCGACCAGAAAGCCGATCCCGAAATACATGATCGGTTCAATCATGAAGCGCGCCTCCAACCCGGACAACTTGAGGAAATATGCGCACACAATGCCATGCGCGCGCGGGCTGGGCCAGCGTTAACGCCGATTAACCTAAATCTCACGCGCCGGCGGCGCCTAGAACGGGTTCCAGGTCGCGCGCGGGGTAAATTTTAGGTAGCCGATATTGGCGCCGAGCCGCAGGCCGACGCCCGAGCGGATCGGCACCACCACGATGTTGTCGATCGTGAGCGCCGTCATGCCGAAGCCGCCGACGAAATAGGCGGAGCCGTCAATTCCGACAAAACGGCGATAGATCGCGTCGGTCGCGGGCAGGTTATAGACGAGCATCATGGTGCGGGCGCCGTCGCCGCCCCAGTCGAAGCCAACCGACGGGCCCTCCCAGAACACCCGGCGATCGCCGGCATTCTTGGTATAGAGCGTGCCGTCGCCGTAGCGCAGGCCGACCACGAACGCGCCGCTGCCCTCCTGGCCGAGGACGTAGCCATTGGGCTGGCCCCAGCGGCTGATCGCGGCTTCGATCACTTCGGCGAGGCCGCGCGACACCGTTCCGAAAAATGTGTGGCCGGCACGAACGAGTTCGCCGCCGGAATAAGTGCCGCCGCGCCCTTCGGCCGGGACCGGCGGCGGGTTGGCCTGAGCCAAGGCGGACCCCGCGCCGGCAGCGAGGATGAGGCCGGCCACGACGGCATTGCGCAGGAATACGCGCATCGTTGTCTCCCTCTTCAAAAGGTCGGGTGGCTTAACGGGTTTGCTCACGCGAACCACACTAAGGTCGTCGCGCGTATTACGAATCGCTGGAAATATTGGCGAGGACTATGACCTTAGCGCGGCAAGGACGAAAGGGCCGGCTTTGCCTATTTGCCGCGATGCTGGCCGCCGCGCTTGCAGCCGGCGTGGGCCGCGGAATGGCCGAGCCGGTTGTGATCGATCCACAAAGCGGCCTGGCGATCAGCGGGTTCGATCCGGTGGCTTATTTTACGGAAAGCTCGGCGAAAGAAGGCCGCGCCGAAGTCGAATTCAACATCGACGGCGTCACCTGGCGCTTCCGCAACGAAGGCAATCGCGCGGCGTTCACGGAACGGCCGGATATCTACGCGCCGCGGTTCGGCGGCTACGACCCGGTCGCGATTGCGCGCGTGGCGTCGGTTCCCGGTCATCCGCTCTATTGGCTGGTATCGGGCCAGCATCTTTATCTGTTCTACAGCGCCAAGGCGCGCGCGGCATTCGCTGCCGAGCCCGATCGTGTGCTCGAAGCCGCCGAGCGCAAATGCCCGTCCGTGCAACGCACGCTGCCGTAGTTAGATAGTGGGGGCGCGCTCGCGGTCGCCCCAGGCGAGAAAGCCCGGCACCCTGAATTTGCGCTGCCAGCCGCCGTACCCCAGCGCTGCGTGGTCGGGCGCAGTGACGATACCGCCCGCCGCCGTGAGAATAGCCTGGCCGGCGGCGACATCCCATTCACTGGTCGGCGACAGGCGCGGATAGACGTCGGCGTCGCCTTGCGCCACGTGGCAGAACTTCATCGCCGAACCGCACAGGTAGCGCTTCGCCACCGGCAACCTGGAGAGGAAGTCTTCGGTCTGCTCGTCGAGGTGGCTGCGCGAGGTGGCGACCGTCAATCGTTCCGGGGCAGGGCGGGTGCGGATCGCAACCTTGCCATCGGTCTGCACGCGATCATTGCCGAGCCGCAGGTTGAGGCGTTCGGCGCCGGCGCCGGCGATGCCGCGCCACAGCCGGCCTTGCGCCGGGGCGGCGATAATGCCGGCGAGCGGAGCGCCGCCGGTGACGATCGCCAGGTTGACGGTGAACTCGTCGCGGCCGGCAAGGAATTCGCGGGTGCCGTCGAGCGGATCGACCACCAGAAAACTGCGAGGCAATGGCGCGCCGAATGAGCGCATCACGCTTTCTTCGGAGACGACCGGCAGGTCGGGCACCAATCGCGCCAGCCCTTCGAGGATCACGGCTTCGGAGGCGTCGTCCGCCGCCGTGACCGGAGTGAGGTCGGTTTTGATCCGACGTGCCACGGACGAATAGGGCATCGCGAGCGTCGCCGCAGCCGCGCGGGCAACGATCTCGGTGAGGTCGTCGAGATAGCGGGCGGCCGTCGCCGGTGTGATGTCGTCGTCGCCCTTCAAGGCGCGTCTCCTCGCCGGGGCCACACCTTGGCGATGGCGCGCCTGCAGTGTATCACGCCGAGCACGCCGATCATCGGTGATTCGTTCGCCCGGCCGCTAGTGTTTCCTGAAAACCGGAGACTTCTATATGCCCGCCGCCGCCCCCGAAGGCCTCGATCTTGCCGCGCTGCTGTGTTCACGCGTGTGCCACGATCTGATCAGCCCGGTCGGCGCCATCGTCAACGGCCTTGAAGTGCTGGCGGAGGAAAAAGACGAGGCCACCAAGCAGTTCGCCCTCGATCTCATCACCAAGAGCGCGCGCACCGCCTCGGCCAAGTTGCAGTTCTGCCGTATCGCGTTCGGGGCAGCCGGCTCATCCGGGGCGCAGCTCGATACCGGCGACGCCGAAACCCTTTCCCGCGGCTTTTTCGAAGACGACAGGACCAAGCTGGCGTGGAATATCCCGCGCTCGCTGCTCGCCAAAAATCGGGTCAAGCTGCTCCTCAACATGCTGCTGATCGCGGGCCAGACCATTCCGCGCGGCGGCACCTTGACGGTCGATGCGGTCGGAAGCGGGGAAAATACCGGGTTCAAGGTCACCGCCGCCGGCGCCAATGCCAAGATTCCGCAGGCGATCCCGCCGCTGCTGACCGGCGAGCCGGGCGCCGAAGCCATCGACGCCCACAAGATTCAGCCGTTTTATGCCGCCTTGCTGGCAAAAGCCTGCGGCCTATCCGTCGGGATGACGATGGAAGGCGACGCGGTCGTGGTCGCCACCCGCTGACGCTCGCCCGCGCGATTCTCACGGCTTCGCGGTGGTTAACGGCGGGTTAACGCCGCCGATGCGGCCGCCCCCGCGCAACTAAAATTAAACGCTTCACCGACAGACTCTGCCGGCGCCCGGAAACTTCTTTAAGTCCCGGCGGTGAAAGCATTTTTCATGGACGACCTGCTGCGCGAATTCGTCACCGAGACCGCCGAGAGTCTCGACGTTGTCGACGTCGAGCTCGTGCGTTTCGAGCAGGACCCCAACAACGCGAAGATCCTCGATAACATCTTCCGTCTCGTTCACACCATCAAAGGCACCTGCGGATTCCTGAGCCTGCCCCGGCTGGAAAGCCTGGCGCACGCCGCCGAGACCTTGATGGGAAAATTTCGCGATGGTTTGCCGGTCAGCGCACAGGCCGTGACGCTCATCCTGGCAACGATCGACCGCATCAAGCTCATTCTCGATTCGATCGACCGCGACCAGCGCGAGCCGGAAGGCGACGATGGCGATCTGATCGCTAACCTCGAACGCCTCGCCACCGCGCTCGCCCCTGCCGCCCCGGAAGTTACGGTCGGCACGTTGACGCCGCAAGTGCTGGAGCGCTCGTTGCGGCCGGGCGAGGTGCCGCTTGACGAACTCGAGCGCGCGTTCCGCGCTACCACCATCGATCCGATCGTGCCGAAGCCGCGCGACGAGGCGTCGTCCAACAAGTCGGCCGGCGAAGACGAGCACGCCAAAATTGCCAATCAGTCGATCCGCGTCACAGTCGATACGCTCGAACATCTGATGACGATGGTGTCGGAGCTGGTGCTGACCCGCAATCAGTTGCTCGACATCAGCCGCCGCCACGACGATTCCGAGTTCAAGGTGCCGTTGCAGCGGCTGTCCAACGTCACCGCCGAGTTGCAGGAAGGCGTCATGAAGACGCGCATGCAGCCGATCGGCAATGCCTGGCAAAAGCTGCCGCGCGTGGTGCGCGACCTGTCGAACGAACTTGGCAAGCAGATCGACCTCGAAATGCAGGGCGCCGAAACCGAGCTCGATCGTCAGGTGCTCGATCTCATCAAGGATCCGCTCACCCACATGGTGCGCAATTCGGCCGATCACGGACTGGAAACGCCGGCGGAACGCCGCGCGCTTGGCAAGCCGGAGCGTGGCCGCATCCGGCTCTCTGCCCATCATGAAGGCGGCCAGATCGTCATCAAGATCGCCGACGACGGGCGCGGTCTGCATACCGAACGCATTAAGGCCAAGGCAATTTCACGGGGACTCGCGACCGAAGCCGAAATCGAAAAATTGGCGGAAGCGCAGATTCACAAGTTCATCTTTGCTCCCGGCTTCTCGACCGCCACCCAGATCACCAGCATTTCCGGGCGCGGCGTCGGCATGGACGTGGTGCGCAACAATATCGACCAGATCGGCGGCACCATCGACGTCAAGTCGGTCGCTGGCGAAGGGCTGAGCTTTATCATCAAGATCCCGCTGACGCTCGCCATCGTCGCCGCGCTGATCGTCGAGGCCGGTGGTCATCGCTTCGCCATCTCTCAGCTCTCGGTGGTCGAATTGGTCCGATGCCGCGCCGGCGGCGAGCATCGCATCGAGCGCATCAACGACACGACCGTGCTTCGCCTGCGCGACAGGCTGTTGCCGCTCGCTCGCCTGACTAAGCTGCTGGGTTTCGAGCCGACGGATCAACTGGAAAACGGCACCGGCTTCATCGTCGTCATCGAGTTCGGCAGCCAGACATTTGGCCTGGTGGTCGATGGCGTGTTCCAGACCGAAGAGATCGTCGTAAAGCCGATGTCGAGCAAGCTGCGCAGCATAGGGATGTTCTCGGGCAACACGATCCTCGGCGATGGCTCCGTCATCATGATCGTCGATCCCAAGGGCGTCGTGCAGGCGCTGGGTTCGACCGTGGCGACCCAGCTTGCCGCGGAAGAAGCTGCTGTCGCGGCGCGGGCCAAGCGAACGGCAGAGACCGAGCGGGCCACTTCACTTCTCGTGTTTCGCGCCGGGTCCTCCCAGCTCAAGGCGGTGCCGCTCGCGCTGGTCACTCGGCTCGAGGAGATCGACGCCAAGACCATCGAACTTTCGAACGGCCGCCATATGGTTCAGTATCGCGGTCAACTGATGCCGCTCGTCACCGTGAACGAGCAGGTCCAGGTCAAAGGCGACGGCGCCCAGCCGCTGCTTGTTTTTTCCGACGGCATTCGCTCGATGGCGCTGGTCGTCGATGAGATCGTCGACATCGTCGAAGAGCGCCTGCGCATTCAGGTGGCCGGCGAAGTTGCCGGTGTGATCGGCTCGGCGATCATCAAAGGGCAGGCCGCCGAGATCATCGACATCGGCTATTTCCTGCCTGCGGCTTTCGCCGACTGGTTCCGCGGCAAGGACGATGCGCAACGCGCCAAGACCCACAATGTGCTGCTGATCGATGACTCGCCGTTTTTCCGCAATATGCTGGCGCCCGTGCTGCAGGCCGCCGGCTACACCGTGACCGCGCTGGCCAGCGCGCAGGAAGCCGTCACCCGGCTGCGGGCCGGCGAGACCTTCGACGTCGTCATCACCGATACCGACATGCCGGAAATGAACGGGTTCGATTTCGCGCAAACCCTGCGCGACAATCCCGAGACGGCCGACCTGCCGATCATCGCGCTGGCGAGCGCGGTTTCCGCCGATGCCATCGAGCGTGGCCGCGCCGCCGGCTTCCATGATTTTGTCGCCAAATTTGACCGCCAGGGCCTGATCGCCGCGCTGAAAGAGCAGACCGCGATCGGCCGGGCCGCGTGAGACACATGACCACTCAAACGATCAACGAAAGCGAATACGTCACGGCCATGATCGGGGGCCAGCTTTTCGGCTTGCCGATCCTGCGGGTGCAGGACGTGTTCGTGCCCGAACGGCTGACCCGGGTCCCGCTGGCGCCGCCTGAAATCGCCGGGGTTCTGAATCTGCGCGGACGGATCGTCACCCTGATCGATCTTGCCCGCCGGCTCGGGCTCGCGAGTAGCATAAAGGCCACGCAACCGATGGCGATTGGCGTCGAGTGCGGCGGGGAATCGTACGCGCTGCTGGTCGACAATGTCGGCGAGGTTCTCAAGCTCGACGACAACGCGCGGGAAGCCAACCCGATCAATCTCGAGCTCGGCGTCGCGCGCGTGTCCGCCGGCATCTATCGGCTGGATACCCAGTTGCTGATCGTGCTCGACGTCGAGCGCGTCCTCGATATCGCCAATGTCGCAGCCGCGGCGTGATTCCGACACATACATTCGATCCGCGAAAACCGGGGGCAGATCCCCGCACAGAGCAGAGGCCGTAAGATGAAAACGTGTTTGGTGGTGGACGATTCAAGCGTGATCCGAAAGGTTGCGCGGCGTATTCTGGAAGGCCTTGATTTCCAGATCCTCGAAGCCGAGGACGGCGAACAGGCGCTCGAGGCTTGCCGCAAGGAATTGCCGCAGGCCATCCTGCTCGACTGGAATATGCCGAAGATGGACGGGTACGAATTCCTCCGTTCGTTGCGCCGGTTGCCGGGCGGTGACGGGCCCAAAGTGGTGTTCTGCACGACCGAGAACGACGTCGCGCGCATCGCCCGCGCGCTGCATGCGGGCGCCAACGAATACATCATGAAGCCGTTCGACAAGGACATCGTCGAGGCCAAATTTCAGGAAGTCGGGCTGATCTGACCGACACGCCGCGCCTCGAGGTGACGTCGCCCATGAACGTTGCACTCGCTCCCGGTTCTGCCAATGCCAGCATTGGACGGCGTCTCCGCGTCATGATCGTGGACGATGCGGTCGTGGTCCGCGCCTTGTTCGCGCGCTGGATCGAGGCCGAGCCCGATCTGCAACTCGTTGCTTCGCTGCGCAACGGCGGCGAAGCCGAGGCCGAAATGGATCGCGCCGATCCCGACGTCGTCCTGCTCGACATCGAAATGCCGGAACTCGACGGCATCGCCGCGCTGCCACAGCTTCTGGCCAAGAAGCGCGATCTCGTCGTCATCATGGTTTCGAGCCTGACGCGGCGGAATGCGGAAATCAGCTTGCGCGCATTGTCGCTCGGCGCCGCCGATTACATTCCGAAACCGTCATCGAGTCTCGAATTCGCGGCCGCGTCGGACTTCCGGCGCGACCTGCTCGAGAAGGTCCGCACGCTCGGGCTACGTGCCAGACGTCCTCGCGTCGCGCCGCCCGCGGTGCCTCCGGCAACGGCGGCATCCTCCGCCCTGCACCTGCGCCATGCGCCGCCTCTGGTGCCCGATCTCGTTCCGGCGCGCTCGTTGCGCGCCTTTCCTTTGACGACGCCGCGCGTTCTTGCCATTGGCTGCTCGACCGGGGGGCCGCAGGCGCTCACGCGCCTGGTCGCCGAGATGGCGCCGGTGTTCCAGCACGCGCCGGTCCTTATCACCCAGCATATGCCGCGGACCTTCACCGCAGTCCTTGCCGAGCATCTGGCGCGCGCCAGTGGCCGGCCCGCTCACGAAGCGATCCACGGCGAAGCGATCGACGCCGGCACGATCTATCTCGCGCCCGGCGGCAGGCACATGCGGGTCGCCCGGCACGACGGCACCGCCGTGATCGAGATTGACGACGGTCTGCCGGTGAATTTCTGCAAGCCGGCGGTCGACCCGCTGTTTGCTTCTGCCGCGGCCGTGTGGGGCCACTGGCTGTGCGGGTTGGTGCTGACCGGCATGGGATCGGACGGACTCAAGGGCGCGCAGGCGATCGTCTCCGCCGGCGGCAGCGTCATCGCCCAGGACGAAGCCACCAGCGTCGTGTGGGGAATGCCCGGCCAGGTCACCAATGCTGGCCTCGCCGCCGCGGTACTGCCGCTCGGCGAGATCGCCGGCCGCCTGGCGCGGCTGTTCGCAGGCGAGCGCACATGAACCAGGGCGACTACGACTATCTGCGCAAGCTGCTGCGGGAACGCTCCGGCCTGTTCCTGGCGGCCGACAAGCAGTATCTGGTCGAGAGCCGGCTGCTGCCGATCGTGCGCAAGCACGCGCTGGTGACGCTGTCGCAACTGGTCGCCGCGGTCAAAGCCGCACCGCAGGCCCCGCTTGCCACCGCCGTGGTCGAAGCGATGACCACGAACGAATCGTTTTTCTTCCGCGACAAGATCCCGTTTGAACATTTCCGCAACTCCATCATGCCGGCGCTGCTGGAAAGCCGGGGCCCGGCAAAACGTATCCGGATCTGGTGCAATGCCTGCTCGACCGGGCAGGAGCCTTATTCGCTGGCGCTCATTCTGGACGGCATGCGCAGGCAACTGGACGGCTGGGCGACGGATATCCTGGCGACCGATATTTCAAATGACGTGCTGACGCGCGCGAAAGCGGGGCTGTATTCGCAGTTCGAGGTTCAGCGCGGCCTGCCGATCCATTCGCTCGTCAAATATTTCACGCAGGTCAACGAGCAATGGCAGATCGCTCCCGCCATCCGGGGCATGGTCAAGTATCGCGCGTTCAACCTGCTCGAAGACTTCGCCCGGTTCGGCACGTTCGACGTCGTGTTCTGCCGCAACGTGCTGATCTACTTCGACCAGCAGACCAAGACTAACGTGCTCAATCGGCTGGCCCATGCCGTCGCGCCGGACGGCTACCTGATGCTCGGCGCCGCCGAAACCGTGGTCGGGCTGACCGACGCCTTCCATCCCGACCGCGAGCAGCGCGGGGTGTACCGCAACACGGCACGGGTGCCGCGCGCCATGCATTCACCGCCATTGGCGCCGGCAGCTCCAGAACGGGCGCGGAGCGGCGTCACCGCCAAGGCTGTCACCTAACAATCAATCCGGCCCGATCGTGATGACGCGCCCGCGCGGCGCGTGTTCGATGACGACGGCGCTTTCGTCGGCGGGCTCGAGGGTCCGGTAGATACGGATGGTCGAGCCGGGCGCCGCGGGCGAGAACTCGTATGCGAAAACTTTTCATCGGCCTCGGCGCTCTGGCGGTTGCGGGCTTTGCGTTGCCGGCAGCGACCCCGGCCAGCGCCCAGGACCGCACCGTGATCATCAAGAAGGACCGCGCCCAATACGAAGGCTGGCGCCGCCATCACGCCAAGGTGGTGATCGTCAAGAAGCACAAGCGCTGGCATCACGACCACGACTAGTTTTGCTGCAAAAAACCCGCTCTCCGGAGCGGGTTTTTTTGTGTCCGCCGCGCCTCCACACCACAAGCGGACGCCCGGCGCGAGGGCCGGGCGTCCGGTAGCGCGAGCAGTGCTTGCTTTACTTGTTGTAGTCGAACTGCGGCATGGCCTTGAGCTGGTCCTTGGTCGCATTGAGCAGCGCGTGATCGGGATAGTTGCGCTTCTGCGACCTCATTGCCGTGGTGTTGGTGGTGGTCGTGGTGTTGACCGTGGCGCCGGTGCCGGTGGTGGTGGCCGGGCGGTTCGGGTCATTTGGGTTGTTGATGACCGCCGGGCGTGTGGCCGGCTCGTTGAGCGATGTGGTCCGCGCGACCGGCTGGTCGACGAACTTCAGCTCGCTGAACTTCACCGCGACGTCGTGCTCGCCCATGCCGAGGAAGCCGCCGACCGCGATCGCGACAGTGTCGATCTTGCCGCTCTTGTCGAGCAGCAGTTCCTTGATGTCGCCGACCTTCTCGTTCTTGTCGTTATAGACATTGAGGCCGATGAACTTCGAGGCCTGCCACTGGCCGTTGGCCGTGATGGTCTGATTGGAGGCTGTGGTGTCCTTCGGCGCCTGGGCGTTGTTCTGCGTCGCCTTGGGGGCCGGGGTGGTGTTCTGCATCGCCTTGTTGTCGGGCGCTGCATTGGGAGCCGGCGTGGCCGGGTTCTGAGCGAAGGCTGCCGTCGAAACCGCCAAAGCTAAAGCGGTGGCGGCGAGGATGGATTTGCGCATGGAAGGTGACTCCTTGAGGTGGCCCCTCGCGCCCTCGGGCCACTAACCGTTTCGACGGCAATGGGTTCGATGTGGAACCGCGTTTTATCCAGGTTCCATCGTTTTCGTTCGACCCGTTCAGTTCCAATCCGGCCGAGCCACGCTGGCAGCGCTTTTCCAAAGAGTACAACAAGTTCGCCATCAAGACGTTGGGCGGCAAATGTGTCGCCGATCCAGACGCAATGGCTGGAGAAGGGCGACCTGACGATCGCGGGCAGGCTGGCGAAGTCGCGATTTACCACCGCCTATTACAAGCAGTTCCTGGCCTGACGGCGCCCACAAAAAAACCCCGCCGGGCATCGGCGGGGTTTCAAGTTGGGAGGAAAGAGCCCGATGAAGGCTCAGTCAAGATGACGCAGACGCAACGCGGGATTCGAGTGGCCTGAAATCTCACGCGGCGCTGAAGGGAAGACAAAGGGCGCCGATTGCTCGACGCCCTTTCAGGAAAACAGAAGGAAGTAAGGGCTGGGTCCCCGCTTTTTATTGCCAGACGGCGCTTTGCGCCTGGTGCGCGGGGACGACAGCAGAGTGTTAAGCGGGGATCCTCGACTCTTCCTCGCTCGGCTCGCGCAGCACGTAGCCGCGGCCCCACACCGTCTCGATATAGTTCTTGCCCGAGGAGGCGTTGGCCAGCTTCTTGCGCAGCTTGCAGATAAAGACGTCGATGATCTTCAGCTCCGGCTCGTCCATGCCGCCGTAGAGATGATTGAGGAACATCTCCTTGGTCAGCGTGGTGCCCTTGCGGAGCGAAAGCAGCTCCAGCATCTGGTATTCCTTGCCGGTCAGATGCACGCGCGCGCCGTTGACCTCGACGGTCTTGGTGTCGAGATTGACGACGAGGTCGCCGGTGTTGATGACCGACTGAGCGTGGCCCTTGGAGCGGCGCACGATCGCGTGGATGCGCGCGATCAGCTCGTCCTTGTGGAACGGCTTGGTCATGTAGTCGTCGGCGCCGAAGCCCAGTCCCTTGACCTTGTCCTCGATGCCGGCGAGGCCGGACAGGATCAGGATCGGCGTCTTGACCTTGGAGACCCGCAGCGAGCGCAGAACCTCGAAGCCGGACATGTCCGGCAGGTTCAGGTCGAGCAGGATCAGGTCGTAATCGTAAAGCTTGCCGAGATCGACGCCTTCCTCACCGAGATCGGTGGTGTAGACGTTGAAAGCCTCGGATTTGAGCATCAGCTCGATGGATTGCGCGGTGGCGCTATCGTCTTCAATCAGCAGAACGCGCATGCCAGTCCCCTTCCTCGCCGCTTAGGCAGGTCGGCACGCCGCAGTGGCGGCCTTTGAAAAAACGCTTTGGGACAACTGATTCGAGACTATGCCGGTATGGTTAACAAAACCTGATTCTCCGGAGCAAGCATTGGCTTCGCCAAAGCCCGCGAATCGCCGTAAGATGTTGCCCGAGAGTGGTTTTTTAGCCACGGTCCAGTTCGTGCTCCGCTTACGAGAGTCGGGTCAAACCCCGGCTCTTTTGACTCGGACGCGGTCGTTCCCAAGTGCGCGCCGAGCCACCGCCTCTGTCCCCGAGACGATGACCCAATGATTAACGACCCGGGTAAACACGAGGTTAACGGCAAGGTTTTCTCAGTAATCATGAAGGCTCGTGAACGATTGTCGCGCGGCATATCGACAGAATTCTGCCGCGAATTGTCATGACGGCGCAGCGATGAAGGCCCAAGGATGAAGGCGCTTGCCGAGCAGATCGTCGATCTCCACGGCGGCCACCCGCCTGATTTCACGCCATTCCTGCGCCGATATCCTTGACGGCGCGACGGCCTTGGAAAGGGAAAACTAACGTTATTGCGGCACGATCCGCCCAATTGGTCCTCACGGCCGCCAGCCACCCTTGTATCGGGATGGCGAACGCCGCCGCCCCGTTGGCGGACAGACCGGGACTTCGGGGGAGTACGAGTCGATGAAGTCACGCGAAACCCTCATCCGCCTGAAAAAGTTTCAGGTCGACGAGAAGCGGCGCAAGGTTGCCCAGATCGAAGCGATGATCGCGGAGTTCGATCGCATCGCCAACGATCTCGACCGCGAGATCAAGACCGAGCAGGACCGCGCCGGCATCCACGATCCCGCCCATTTCGCCTATCCGACCTACGCCAAGGCCGCGACGACGCGCCGCGAAAATCTCAAGCGCTCCGCCGGCGAGCTCAAGGCGCAGCTCGACGACGCTCAGGCCATGCTCGGCGAGGCGTTCGAGGAATTGAAAAAGGTCGAGATGCTCGACGCCCGCGACCAGGAGCGCGAGCGCGCCGAGCAGGGCGCCCGTGAGCAGGCCGAGCTTGACCGCATCGGCGCGATGCGCTTCCACCAGACCGCGCGCGCCTAGACTTTACCGCAACCGATCAGCGAGACGGCGCCCGATACGGGCGCCGATTTGTTTTGCGGCCATTGCCGCCGCTCGCGCTATGGGCTCAACTCCGGCGATCGGGAGAAGAGCACTAATGAAAAAAACATGGCGAAAAATTTTGCTCGCGGCGCTGCTGGCTGTGGTTACGGGCACCGCGCCAATCGAGGCGATTGCGCAGGACTATCCGTCGAAAACCATCACCGTGATCGTGCCGTTCGCCGCCGGCGGGCCGGCTGACATTACTGGCCGCATCGTCGCCGATATCCTGTCGCGCCATCTCAACCAGAACGTCGTGGTCGAAAATGTGGTCGGCGCCGGCGGCACGATCGGATCGCTGCGCGCCGCGCGCGCCGCGCCGGACGGCTACACTTTGGTGTCCGGCCATATGGGCACCCATGCCGCCGCGCCGCTGTTTTATCCCAATCTCGGCTACGACCCGCAGAAAGACTTCGAGCCGATCAGCCTGACGGCGGAGCACCCGGAGCTGCTGGTGGTGCGCAAGAACTTTCCCGCCAACAATCTCAAGGAATTCGTCGCTTACGCCAAAGCCAACGAGGCCAAACTCAATATGGGCCATGCCGGGCTCGGCTCGGTCTCCTATATCGGCTGCATCCTGTTAAACGCCGCGATCGGCATCAAGCCGACCACGGTGCCGTTCACCGGCACGGCGCCGGTGATCAACGCCATGCTGGCGGACCAGATCGACTATGAATGCGACCCGGTGCTCGGGCCGCTGCCGCAGGTGCAGGCCGGCAACCTCAAGGCGCTCGCCATCGCGGCATCCAAACGCTCGCCGTTGCTGCCCGAGGTGCCGACCTCGCAGGAGCAGGGGTTGCCCGAATTCGAATGCGCGCCGTTCTATGCGGTGTTCGCGCCGAAGGGCACGCCGCAGCCGGTGATCGACAAACTCGCCGCCGCGATGAACCAGGGACTGAGCGAGGACAGCGTACAGAAACGTATGACCGATCTCGGCGCCTATATCCCGGAGCCGAACCGGCGAGGGCCCAAAGCGCTCGGCGATCTGGTCGCCAGCGAGATCAAGCGGCTGACGGCCATCCTCAAGGACGTCGCCACCAAGTAGGCGGCGCTACGCGTTGGCGCCCGCGCGCTGATAGGCGCGATAGCGCGGCGTCCACATCTTGGCACGCACCGCCGCCTCGATGCCGCCCGCCTCGACTCCCGACGTATGGCCTTCGGCATAAGCCTGGCGGCCGACCGCGACCGCGATCTCGGTCGCGACCTCGCGCAACGCGGTGACCGGCGGCAGCAGGTTGGCGGCCGGGTCGTTGCGCGCCGGGGACAGCGCGGCGAGCGCCTTGGCCGCCGCCATGAACATCGAGTCGGTGATGCGCCGCGCCCGCGTCGCCACCGCGCCGAGGCCGACGCCGGGGAAAATGTACGAGTTATTGGTCTGGTCGACCCGGAACGGCCCGTTGCGCTTGAGCGGCGGGAACGGGCGCAGGAAGGCGTAGCGCTCGAGATCGGTCGAGAAGCCGCGCAGCGCCGCGAGCCGGCGCATCACCTGATCGTCGATATTGGCCACCATCGGCGGCAGCAATCCGTGCAGCCCGAAGGCGTCACGTTCGGCGTCGGTGAAGGCGGTGCCCTTGTTGAGCCGCGCGTCCGACAGCAGTTGATAGCCGGACAGCCCTGCCGGAACAGCGAGCGCATCGCCGTCCTGGTTGTCTTGGGAGGGAAGAAGCGGCACGCGGAACCTATCGGCTAGGGCTTTTGAGCCTAGCATAGGGTCTGCAACGGCTGCGAAGCGAGCTAGCCGCGTTGGTCGGCGTCGTATTCGTCGCTGGTGTAGGTGCCGCCCTGATAGCGGTCGCCGACCGGGTCGGGCGGCAGCTTGGCCTGGGCCGCCATCGCAGAGGCGCGGTGGTCCTCGGCCTTGCCTTGCGGCTTGTAGCCGAAGCGGGCGGCGTTGGAATTGTCCCACCACGCCGCCGCATTGTCCGACATGCCGTAGAAGATCTCGAACCTGATGTCCGGGTGCTCGAGGCCGATGCGGATCAGGCGCACCAGGTCGTCGGGGCTGAGCCAGATCGACAGCCGCCTTTGGTCGATCGGCGCGTCGCCGAAATTGCCGATCCGCAGGCAGGTGACGCGCAGGCCGTGCTTGTCGGAATAAAAGGCGCCCATCGCCTCGCCGAACGCCTTGCTGATGCCATACCGGCTGTCGGGGCGCACCGTCACGTCGACGCCGATCTTGCGGCTGCGCGGATAGAAGCCGACCGCATGGTTCGACGAGGCGAACACCACGCGCTTCACGCCGGTGCGGTAGGCGGCCTCGTAGATGTTGCGGACGCCGACGATATTGGCGGACAGGATGTCATCCCACGATCCTTCGACCGAATAACCGCCGAGATGCACGATGCCCTCGATTCCGGCGGTGAGCTTCTCGACCGCGGCGTAGTCGGACAAATCGGCCCGCACGAACTCTTCGCCGGCAGCGAGGTCGCCCGGCCGCTTGATGTCGCTCCAGCGGATCTGCGGGTAAACGGCGGGCAACAACTGGCGCAGCCGCGTGCCGATGCCGCCGGCCGCGCCGGTCACCAGAATCTTTTTCATTTGCTTCCCTTATTTCTGGGCGAACTTGACCGAGAGCTTTTGATAGCGCTGGCGGCTCTTGAACAGGTGGCGTTGCATCGCGCTGCGCGCCTGCTTGACGTTATGCGTCCGGATGGCGGCAAGGATCTCCTCATGCTCGCGTTGGAACACTGCAAGATCCGTCTTGCCGAGCACCGGCGAGGTCTGGCCCCACACGGTCTGGCGCGGAATGATGAAGCGGCCGAGATATTCGAGGAAGCGGCGGAATTGCGGGTTGCCGGTCGTGTCGGCGATTTCGCAATGAAAGGCGAAATCTTCGTCGACCGCGGTTTCGCCCCGGTTGATGGCGGCCTGCACGGCGGCGAGCCGCTCGGCGATCTTGCGGACCTGCTCGGAGTTCGCCCGTTCGGCGGCAAAACCGGCGGATTCGGTTTCGACCCCGGCGCGCAGCTCCATGACGTTGAGTACATCGGCGAGCGAAGACCGTTCGTCGAAGTCGACCCGGAACGGCCGGCGCACGTTTTCCGCGACAAAGGCGCCGACGCCCTGGCGGGTCACCACCAGCCCGTCGGCCCGCAGCGCCGCCACCGCCTCGCGGATCACCGTGCGGCTGACGCCGGTCGCCGCGATCATCTCCTGCTCGGTCGGCAGCCGCGAGCCCGGCGTCAATTTGCCGCTGAGGATGTCGGCGGTCAGCCGCGAGACGAGCTGGGCCGTCAGCCCGCGCGGCGCGTCGATTGGCTGGAGCAATGCGAGATTCTTTTGTGCCCGCCTAACCGGCATCTTGACCTGCGCCGCTGCCCCACGTCATCATATGACCTGATAACTAGCACGTGGCTTCCAACGAGTGCAATTCGCCACGCGCCCCACCGGCCTTCGATTTCACGCTTCAAAACCATCACCTGGGAGGATGAGAATGATTTCACGCAGAATAATGACCGGACTGCTGATCGCCGGCGCCGCGCTGGCGGCCGGCCCCGCGCTGGCACAGCAAAAGCTGGTGCTCAAAGCGTCCGACGTTCACCCGTCGGGCTATCCAACCGTGGTCGCGGTCGAGAACATCGGTAAGAAGCTCGAAAAGGCAACCAACGGCCGGCTCAGCGTCCAGATGTATCCGGCGATGCAGCTCGGCGGCGAGAAGGAAGCCATCGAGCAGGCGCAGGTCGGCGCCATCGCTTTCGCCCGCGTCTCGGTCGGCGCGCTCGGCCCGGTGATCGACGATCTCAACGTGTTCAATCTGCCTTACGTATTCCGCAACACCGAGCACGCGCAGAAGGTGATGGACGGGCCGATCGGCAAGGAGCTGCTCGACAAGGTGACCAATTCCGGCAAGGGCCTAGTCGGCCTCGCCTGGATGGATGCCGGCGCGCGCAGCTTCTACAACACCAAGAAACCCATCAAGAACATGGCCGACCTCAAGGGCATGAAGGTCCGGGTGATGGGCAACCCGATGTTCGTGGAGATGGCGAACTCGATGGGAGCCAATGGCGTGGCGATGGGCTACGACCAGGTGTTCACCTCGTTGCAGACCGGCGTGGTCGACGGTGCGGAAAACAACCCACCCAGCTTCGTGTTCGACAACCACTATCAAGTCGCCAAGTTCTACACCCTCGACGAGCACCTGATCGTGCCGGAGATGGTGGTGTTCTCGAAAAAGATTTGGGACACGCTCTCGAAGCAGGAGCAGGACGACCTGATGAAGTTCAGCCGCGAGGCCCAGCTGGAAGAGCGCAAGCTATGGGATGTCTACGAGAAGGAGGCCATGGACAAGGCCAAAGCCGCCGGCATCCAGATCATCATTCTCTCTGCGGCTGACAAAAAGCAGATGCAGGATGCGGTGAAGCCAGTGTGGGACAAGTACGGTCCGAAATACGCCGACATGATCAAGCGTATCCAGGAAGTGAAATAATCAACGGCTCGATTGCCTTACCCGCGCGCCGGCTCAGTGCCCGCGCGCGGGAACGGTATGATGCAACCGATTTGAAGGGTTGAAGCCCGCGGCTGGCTTGGGGGATCAAAGTGGCAAAAGAAGCAGCAAAGCGCCCCGCCAAGGCTCCGGCGGGCGCGGCGGTCCTGTACCGCCAGGCGATGGATATCGCTTATCTCATCTGTGTTTGGGTGGCCGGCGTCGCGCTGGTGCTGATATCGGCGGTGATCCCGTGGGCGGTGTTCACGCGCTACGTGCTCAACAGCGCGGCGTCGTGGCCTGAGACCACCGCGGTATTGCTCACGATCGTGCTGACGTTCTACGGCGCCGCCGCCTGCTACCGGCTCGGGATCCATATGAATGTGGTGGTCGGCGTGGCGATGCTGCCGCCGAAGTTTCGTGCGGCAACGGACTTTATCGTCGAGTTGCTGATGGCCGCAATGGCGGTCTTCATGATCGTCTACGGTGCCAAACTGTGCCAGGCGACCTGGCACAATAGTATCGCTGAATTCCCGTTTTTATCGGTCGGCGCCGTCTATTCACCGATTCCGCTCGGCGGATTCTTTACGCTGTTGTTCATCATCGAGCATCTGACCATCGGCCGTCCAGTAGACGCTGGCGTCGATCCGCATCTGCCAGTCGAATAGGCCACGCACATGGATTTCTTCATTCTCCTCGGCACGTTGTTTCTTTGCTTCGGCATCGGCATGCCGATCTCTTACTCACTCGGGCTCGGCGCGCTGGTGGGCGCGCTATGGATCGGTATACCGGCCGAGGCGGTCATGCTGAAAATCTCCGACGGCGTCAGCAAGGTCGCGATGCTCACCATCCCGTTCTTCGTGCTGGCCGGCGGCATAATGGCGGAAGGCGGCATGGCGCGACGCCTTGTGCGTTTCGCCAATGTCATCGTCGGACTGGTGCGGGTGCGGGGCGGACTGTCGGCGGTCAACATTCTCGCCACCACGTTTCTCAGCGGAATTTCCGGCTCCTCCGTCGCCGACGTCTCGGCGATCGGCTCGGTGATGATCCCCCAAATGGAGAAGGTAGGCTATTCGCGGGTCTACTCGACGAACGTCACCATCTCCGGCTCCGTGCAAGCGATCCTGGTGCCGCCAAGCCACAATGCCGTGATCTATTCCCTGGCGACCGGCGGTACCATTTCGATAATCAGTTTGTTCATGGCCGGCGTGGTGCCGGGCCTTTTGCTCGGCGCCGCACTGATCGCCTTGTGCATTTTCATCGGATACCGCGATGGGCACCCGAAGGGTGACGCGGTTCCGCTCGGCGATGCGGTTCGCATCACGATCGACGCGGCCTGGGGCCTGATCACGATAATCATCATCATCGGCGGCATCCTGCTCGGTATCTTCACCGCCATCGAGGCCGGCGCCGTAGCCTGCATTTGGGCGTTTTGCGTCACGATGTTCATCTATCGAGACTACCGCTGGCGCGATCTACCCGGCCTCGTCCACCGTGTGCTGAAGACGGTGGCCATGGTGATGACGCTGATTGCGATGGCGTCTGCCTTTGGCTACGTGATGGCGCTGATGCAGATGCCGGCCAAGGTGACGGCATTCTTCCTCACAGTGTCGGAAAACAAATACGTCATTCTGATGCTGATCAATTTCATGCTGCTGGTGCTCGGCTGCCTGATGGACATGGCGCCGCTGATCCTGATCTGCACGCCAATCCTGCTGCCGGTGGTGATGAAGCTCGGAGTCGATCCGGTTCACTTTGGCATGATCATGCTGCTCAATCTCGGTATCGGCCTGCTGACGCCTCCGGTCGGGGCCGTTTTGTTTGTCGGCTGCGCGATCGGGAAGGTGAAATTGGAAGACGTCATGCGCGGCATTTGGCCGTTTTACGGCGTGCTGGTTGCGGTGCTGATGCTGGTGACCTTCATCCCGGCGCTGTCACTGTGGCTACCCTCGATCACCGTCGGTCACCCTTAGACAGAAAAGCGCGCCCGAAAGGGCGCGCAAAAAGGGAGGAGGTTCAGTGGATCAGCGGATGGTCGAATTTTCGCGCGCGGTGAACACAACCGTCCGGGCCGGCTGATAAACCGTCGGGCTCTGCGCGGTCATGATATCGGTGCCGAGATTGAACCTCGTCGCAGCGATGCCGAAGCCGGCAACCAAGGTGGCGGCGACCAGGGCCACGACCACGACCTTGAGGTGGGTGGCGCGGTCCGCGGTATAGAGCGATGAATTCATTGTAGCCTCTTGGCGAGCACACGGGTAGCCCGCGGGCTCAGTAGGGGTCTGAGTTCAAGGGAAACGTAGACATCTTGGGAAGGTTCCGCAGCGTTCAATCACGGATCGTTGAAGGTCGGGAAAGGGGTCAGCCGGCCGGCGGAGGAGGGCGTGGCGGCTAGACGCCGACGGTCCCGGAAGCGCTCGACGATGCCCCGCACGAAGGTCCGGATGCCGGCCGAAGTGACCACGTCGGGGACTTCGCTTTCGCGCGCCGCCTCCTGGAAGCGTTCGCGCACCAGCGTGATGAACTCGGAGAGCCGCGACGGCTGCATCGTGAGCTGGCGGTCGTCGCCCTGGCCGACGATCGATTCGGCGAACGCCTGCTCCCACTTCGCCGACAACGCGATCAACGGCAGGTAGCCTCCGGTCGAGGTGTGCTAGGCGCAGATCTGGTGCAACAGGCGCTGGCGCACATGCTCGGCGAGTATCTGCGGGTTGCGCGAGGCCGGGTTGCGTCGGCGATGTCTTCCAGGATGGTGGCGAGATCGCGGATCGAGACGCGCTTGGTCAGTAGGAACTGCAGCACGCTGGATGCCGGACACCGTGATGAGTGACGGCACCAGGTCCTTGAGCAGTTCGCCCTGTTCCGTCAGTTTATGGTTAGCGGCTGGTTAATGGCCGCCGAATGCGAGGAAAAAGTCCTCTCCCTCGGGGGCGGGAGAGGACTCCTTGCGCTCTCGAGCGGTGGCCGGGGGCCTCAGCCAGGGAGCAGGACCGTATCGACGACGTGGATGACCCCGTTCGACTGCGCGACGTCGGCGATAGTCACGGTCGAGGTCTGACCCTTGCCGTCCATGATGACGATCTTGTCGCCGTCCTTCTTGACGGTGAAGACGCAGCCGCCGACGGTCGTGACCTTATGCGAGCCGCCGTCGTCCTTGATCATCTTGTTGATCGCGGTCGACATCGCCCTGGCCGGCACGACATGACAGGTCAGGATCTTGGTGAGCTGCGCCTTGTTTTCCGGCTTGAGCAAAGTGTCGACGGTGCCGGCCGGCAGCTTGGCGAAGGCTTCGTTGGTCGGCGCGAACACCGTGAAGGGGCCGGCCGACTGCAGGGTGTCGACGAGGCCGGCTGCCTTCACCGCGGCGACCAGCGGGGTGTGGTCTTTCGAGTTGACGGCGTTTTGCACGATGTTCTTCGACGGATACATCGCGGCGCCGCCAACCGTGACGGTCTTTTCTTGGGCCTGAGACGGCGCCAGCGCGGCAACGCCCGTGAGAGCGAGAACGGCGCCGCCGGCGAGGGCGATAGTGCGGATGCGTGACATAGGTGTAACTCCCGTGATCTCTGTGACGTCCCTCTCTGGGGACATCCGGAGTTACGAAGCGCGTTCCGTAGCGGATGCGTGCGGCGTTAAAGATTTATCAGCTTGCCCTGGCCGATCACCGGCCCGGTCGGGGCCCCGGTCGGCGAGCCGCCGGGCGGCTCGAGAGAGACGGCGAGGACGGCCGCCGCGGTGGCCTGGCCCGCGAGGGTGGGCGACAGAGCCAGTGAGACCGGCCGGTCGGCCCGCAGCAGGCCAAGCGAGCGTGGCTTGCCGTCTGCGGGGATCAGCCACAATTCCGCGACGCGGTCGGCCGGGATGTTGGCGGCGGCGGGCACGACGACGACGCTGCCCAGGCGCGGATCGAGCGTCACCACGAAGGTCGATGTGCCTCCGCCAATCGTGGCGACCAGCGGCTTTGACTCCGGTCCCTTCAGCACGAAGAAAAGCGCGGCGAGGCTGGCCAAAGCGAGGCCGCTCGCGCCGATCGCCCAGCCTCGCCAGAATCCCAGCCCGGCCGCCCGCGGTTCACGTTGCGCCGGCAGAGCGGCGCTGATGCGGGTCCAGACCTCGTGCGGCGGCTGCACCGGCGCGATCTCGTCGCTCAACGGCATCAGTTGCGTTTCCCAGCGCGCCGCCAGCGCCGCAAACGGCGCGTCACGCGCCAGCCGGCGCGCGATTTCCTGACGCTGCGGCGGCGTCAGCAAACCCAGCACATATTCGGCGGCGAGGGCGTCGTCCTCGGGCAGCGCGTTATGGTCGGTATGGTCGGTCATTGCTCGAGACAGGCTTTCAGTTTCAGCAAGGCGCGGCGGATCATGCTCTTCATCGTTCCGAGGGGCATGGTCATGCGCTCGGCCATTTCCTCATAGGTGGCGCCGTCGAAATAAGCGCCACGCAGCGCAATCTGTTCGCGCTCGGCCAAGCCGCCGAGGCAGCCGTGCAATTTGGCATTCGCCTGCGCGTCTTCCAGTTCGGCGTGAGCCGAAGCCCTGCCATCGGCGATGCTGGCGGCCGACTCGATCGGATCGAGCCGGCGCTGGCCTTTGAGCCGCAGCCGGTCGATGGCGCGATTGCGCGCAATGGTGATCAGCCAGGTCATCGGGCTGGCCCGCGACGGGTCGAAATCGGCCGCCTTGCGCCACACCGTCAAATAAACCTCCTGCACCACGTCCTCGGCTTCGGCACGCTCATGCAAGATACGAAGGCAAACGCCAAACAGCTTCGCGGAGGTCAGGCGGTAGGTCGTTTGCAGCCCGGTCCGGTCGCCGGCCGCGGTGCGGGCCAGCGCGCTCACCAGGATTTGACGGGCATTGTCTTCCATGCGCTGCGCAATGGCCTTGGCGGGCCGCCAGCCTAGGCCGCCGCCGTCTGTGCGACAATTACGGGGCGGCGGTGCCGCCGGTTTCGTGCAGCACCAGCAAATGCTGATCGCCGCAGGCCGCGCAGCGCAGGCGAGCGAGCGGTGGTGCCAGTGCGCCGAGGGTGGCCGCATCGCTGACCAGTACGACCGCTGCCGCTGACCGGGCAGGCATAGCGCGCCGCGCCCTCGAGCAAGACGCCGAATGCGCGCTGCGCCGGCGTTGCCGCGTCCCATTGCGCCGAGGGGTGGATCTGCGCCCAGGTCGGGCCGGAGTTATCCGGTGTGTCATGTTGCATTGCAGCACGACAAGCGCGGCGCGGCGCCAACGTTCCGCAGGCGCCTGTGCTTTCCGGGAATATCAGCCGATCAGTCGCGCCACGGCCTCGGGCCGATCGCTACGGGCAGCCGCCAGTAGCGCAGGTCCGCCTTGCCGTCGGCGCGCGCCGACGCCTCAAAGCGCTCCATCGGCGCCCAGCGGCCGCCTTCCTGCGCCTGCACCGTGCGGCCGGCCGCGCGCACCAGAGCGAGGCCGCCGGCGACATCCCAGATGTTGGGGATGACGACGTAGTCGACCTCGAGATCGGCGAGCTTGAGGGCCGCCAGAATGGCGTTCTTCTTGCGCAACGCCTTCGGTCCGGCGGTCGGATTGTGGAAGAAACAGCCCGCATGGCGCGTTAACGGCAGGGCGACGCTTGCTGGTTCCACCTAGGGCGCGAGCGGTGGAAAAATGTGGAGGCCGCCGTCGCCGAGCGGCAGCGACTCGGTGCGGATGACCGCGCTCAGCGCGAGCGGCGCATAAAGGTGCGGAAACAGCGCGCCGCCGCGCGACTTCTCCCATTTCAGCGCGGGGCCCAGCCGGTCGCCGTCGACGCTGACGAGTACGAGATCGCGCCCGCCGGCGAAATGCCGGGCCGCCGTTTCGGCGACCTGCGCGGCGGTGGAGAAGTGAATGAAGCCGTCGGCAAGATCGACCGGGGCGCCGCGAAACACGCCGCTGCGCTCGGCCTCCCGCCACAACGCGGCGGGACAGATTTTATAGAGGGTGGCCAGGGTTCAGGCCGCGCCGCGCATCAGCGGCTCGCCGCTGCCGGGGGGATCGGCGCGCCGTCGGCGGCATATTCGTTGAGCTTGTTGCGCAAGGTGCGGATCGAGATGCCGAGGATGTTTGCGGCGTGGGTGCGGTTGCCGAGGCAATGCTTGAGCGTCTCCAGGATGAGGTCGCGCTCGACTTCGGCGACGGTGCGCCCGACCAGATTGCAGGTGACCTGCTTGGCGGTGAGCGCGGCGTGGCCGACCGCGCCAGCGCCGCGGTCGTGCCCGAGCCGCGCGCCGTCCGGCGGCTTCGTGCGTTGTTCGCTATAGGCCGAGGGCATTGCTAAGCGGGCCTCCTATGCAGCCAGCTGCGGATGATCGACACCGCCCCGTGCGTTTTTTCCCCCGCGAGCACGCTGCCGGGTGCCGGCAAGGCCGCGTTGTTGGCAACTGCGCCGCCGCCAAGCGCCGCCTGGACACTGCGGATCGTGCGAGTGAGTTCGCCCTCCAGCGCGCGCATGTGATTGATGTTCTGAATTAACGTCGTCGCGCCGAGCGCGGCCGTCTTGTCGAAGATCTCGTAGCCGATGCCGCCGCCCTTGGGCAGGCCGCCTTCGGCGAGCTTCATGCGTAGACGCGCGACGCGGTCCCGGGCGACCATGATGATTGCGCCGTCGGTCATTTGATAGGGCACGGCTTGGCGCTCGAGATCCTTGATCATCGACGAGCTGTCCTCGACCGACAGATCGGTGAACAGTGGCACCATTTGCGGCGCCGTCATCTGCAGCATCAGGAACGAGAACAAGCCGATGAGCGCCGCAGGCTCGGCACCCATCGCAACCAAGCGCGCCGCACCGAGCGACCTCACGAAGCCGAAAAATTCCTGCACCGGGCCTTGCCCTTATGAATCTGGCGCGGAGGGCGCCTGACCGGCAAAATTTGCCCAGTTTATAGTTAGCGTCGAGTTAATGCGGTGCAGATGGCACAAAATGAATCGTACAAATGAAACGCCGGCCCTGCGGCCGGCGTTCTGCATTCGTGAAACTGGTGTCAGGAGCGGTACTGCTGAATCCGCGTCGTGCGCAGGCCGGCGAGGCCATGCTGATCGATCGAGTACTGCCAGGAGAGAAATTCTTCGACTGTGAGCGTATAGCGGCCGCAGGCTTCTTCCAGCGAGAGCAACCCGCCGCGCACGGCAGCCACAACCTCAGCCTTGCGGCGGATAACCCAGCGCTTGGTGCCGGGCGCGGGCAAATCGGCGATCGTCAGCGGACTGCCATCGGGCCCGATGACATATTTGACCCTCGGGCGGTGGGGTTCGGTCATAGTGTTACTCACAGACTCTACAGACTTTACTGCCCCAAACTACCTGTCCCGACTTAAGATTTGCCTAAACGCACGGTTCGAACCCGGAAATTTTTGCCTCGGGTTTCGCTAACCTTTTGGTTACGGATAAGGTCCGTCCGGCGGCGAAATAGGGCCCATCGGACGGTAGAGTGCGGCGTTTCCCCTGAGTAATATCGCCTATTCTGCGATTTGAGGTCGGCTTTTGACAAGCTCCCCCGCGCTTCGATCCCTGTCCTGGCGAGGCGCCATTCGCTACCCGTTCGAGCTGGCCGGGGTCGCAGCGGCCTATTTCGTGCTGGCCAAGCTCGGCCTGCAACTGGCCTCGGTCAGTGCCAGCGCAACCCCGGTCTGGCCGGCCACCGGCTTTGCCATGGCGATGGTGCTGCTGGCGGGCCCACGGGTCGCCCCCGCCATCCTGATCGGCGCCTTCGCCGCCAATTTCACCACCGCCGGCACCGCCTACACGGCCGCAGCTATCGCACTCGGCAATACCCTGGAAGGCGTGGCCGGAGCCTGGCTCGCCAGCGCCTGGACCGGTACCCGCAATCCATTCGTGTCGCCGGCGGGCATCCTGAAATTCTCGGTGGTCGCCGGTTTTGCGACCGCGATCAGCGCCGGCATCGGCGTCACCACTCTGTCCGTCGCCGGGCTTGCCGCCGCCGGAAGCCTCGGCTCGATCGGGCTGACCTGGTGGCTCGGCGACCTTGCGGGCGCGCTGCTGATCACGCCGCTGATCGTGCTGTGGACGCGCCCCAGCAAGGACCGCACCGGCGGCGCGTTGATGGATGCGCTGACCGGCCTCGCCGGCGCGGTCGCGGTCGGCGCCATCGCCTTCAGCCCGCTGATCGAAGTGCAGCTTTACCGCGCGCCGCTGGCGTTCCTCGCCATCGTGCCGCTGGTGTGGACCGCGTTGCGGGTCGGGCCGCGCGACACCGCGACGGTGGCCTTCGTCCTTTCGGCTTTCGCGGTGTGGGGCACGCTGATGGACGGCGGGCCGTTCGCCCGTGGCACGATCAACGACGCGTTCCTGATGCTGGTGATGTTCATGATCACCACCTCGGTGCCGAGTCTGGCGCTGAGCGCCGACGCCGCCGTCCGCCGCCGCACCGAAGCCGATCTGCGCACGATGCAGACGGCGCTCGATGAGACCATCGAGGCGCGCACCGCGGCGTTGGCCGAGGCCAACGACCAGTTGGCCGCGAGCAACCAGCAACTGTCCGACACCAACGTGCTGTTGCGCGAAGCGCAGCGGCTTGCAGATCTCGGCAGCTTCATCTGGGACATTCAGGCCAACCGCCTGACCTGGTCGGACCACTTGTTCTTGATCTACGGACGCCGCCGCGAGGATTTCTCCGGGACGCCCGAGAATTTCTTCGAATACATCCATCCCGAAGACCGCGCCGCGGTCCGCGCCAACATCGAAAAGATCCTGGCGTCCGGCGGCACTAGCTTCAAGGGCGAGGAGCGTATCGTGCGCCCCAATGGCGACGTGCGGCATCTGCTGACGATCGGCGAGGTGGTGCGCGATGAAAACGGCGCGCCGCTGCGCGTCATCGGGGTCTGCCGCGACGTCACGGATTCAAAGCGCGTGGAATCGGCTTTGCGCGAATCCGAGCAGAACTACCGGCTGCTGGTCGACAGCGTCAGCGATTACGCGATCTACATGCTTGATACCCACGGCCGGGTGCGCAACTGGAATACCGGCGCCGAGCGCATCAAGCAATATTCCGCCAAGGAGATCGTCGGCCAGCATTTCAGCCGGTTCTACACCGAGGAAGACCGCGCTAACGACCTGCCGAACCTCGCGCTGCAGACGGCGACGCGCGAGGGCCGCTACGAGGCCACCGGCTGGCGCGTGCGCAAGGACGGCACGCGGTTTTTCGCCAATGTCGTGATCGACGCCATCCGCGCCGACGACGGCACCCTGGCGGGCTTCGCCAAGATCACCCGCGACATCACCTTGCAGCGCGAGGCCGAACTGGCGCTCGAGCAGTCCCGCGAGCAGCTCGCCCAGGCCCAGAAAATGGAGGCGCTCGGCCAGTTGACCGGCGGCATCGCCCACGACTTCAATAATCTGCTGATGATCATGGGCGGCCACGCCCAACTGCTGCAGCGCCGCCTGTCCGAGCCGCGAGATTTGCAGGCGATCGACGCCATTCGCGCCGCCGCCGGCCGCGGCGAGAAGCTGACCCGGCAGCTATTGGCGTTCTCGCGCAGCCAGATGCTCACGCCGGTCGTCGTCGACCTGCGGACCCGCATCGACACTGTGCGCGAGATGCTCGGCGCGTCGCTGCGCGGCAACATCGAACTCACCGTCGACGTCGAGGATGCGATCTGGCCGGTGGAGGTCGACCTCGGCGAGCTCGAGCTCGCGCTCGTCAATATCGCGGTCAACGCCCGCGATGCGATGCCGCACGGCGGCAAGATCACCGTGTCGGCGCGCAACGTCGTGTTGCAGCCCGGCTCCGCAGCCGGCCCACTCGAAGGCGATTTCGTCGCGCTGGCGGTGATCGACACCGGCGCCGGAATTCCGCCGAAGGTGATGGCGCGGGTGTTCGAGCCGTTCTTCACCACCAAACCGGTCGGCAAAGGCACCGGCCTCGGGCTGTCGCAGGTTCACGGCTTTGCCCAACAATCCAGCGGCGCGGTGACGATGGACAGCACGCCGGGCGAGGGCTCGGTGGTGACGATGTATCTGCCGCGCAGCACCGCGGTGCTGCCCGACAACGCCGAGGAAACGCCGACCGCCAACGGCAAGACGCTCGGCACCATCCTGATGGTGGAGGACAGCCGCGAGGTCGCCGAGATCACCAGCACGCTGCTCGAGCAGCTCGGCTACCGCGTGGTGCGCGCCGAAAACGCCGCCGAGGCGCTGCGCCACCTCAGCCAGGGCATCGACTTCGACCTCTTGTTCTCGGACATCGTGATGCCCGGCACGCTCAACGGGTTTGCGCTCGCCAAGGAATGCGCCGAGCGCTTCCCCGACATCCCGATCCTGCTGACCAGCGGCTATAACGACGCGGCGCAGGCCGCGCAAAGCGACTTCCCGATCCTGCGCAAGCCCTACGACATCGCGGCGCTCGAGCGCGCTCTGGCGGCATCGCTGAAAGAAAAAGCGCCGCACGATGGCGGCGCTCGTCCCTCGTGAGGCGCGAAAGGCTTAAGAGCCGGCGCGCGCGATCTTGGTGACCTTGTTGAGCGGATAGGTCTGGCCGTTGATCGAGAGCAGCGGCGGGTTCTGCGACAGGTCGACTGAATCGACCGTCGCCTGCACCTGGGTCACCGGGGCGAGCGGTGCGAGGTTCGGCGCTGCCGCGGGAGGCGGCGGCGGCAAAGCGGCGTCGAATCGGCCAGCTTGCTGGAGCGGGCCGGCGGATTGCCGCGCGGTTGCCGGGGGAAAATGGAAGCGGGATCGGACGCGACAGAAGGCACCGGCTAACCTCACGCTTGGATATCCAGTCCTATCGTTTGCAATCGCCAGGCCAGTTCGCAGAACGGGGACGCCGATTAAAACGCAGTTATTTCAGGTAGTTGGGTGCACGCACGCGGGGCCTGGCCGGCGCGGTTCCGCGCGCATCAGACGTGCCACGGCAAATTTTGCCGGGAGGCGACGACATTGCACCACCAAGGTCGCTTCGCTAGGTAAGGGCCATGCTCAACAGCCTCGCACTCGAAGGCCGCCCGCAGGATAACCGCGTGGTCGTGGCGATGTCCGGCGGCGTCGACTCGTCCGTCACCGCGGCGCTGCTCAAGGCCGAGGGCTACGACGTGGTTGGCGTCACGCTGCAGCTTTACGACCATGGCGCGGCGACCCACCGCAAAGGCGCCTGCTGCGCCGGGCAGGATATCCACGACGCCCGCGCCGTCGCCGAGCGCATCGGCATCCCGCACTACGTGCTCGACTACGAACGCCGATTCCGCGAGACCGTGATCGAGCGCTTCGCGCAGAGCTATGTCGCCGGCGAGACCCCGGTGCCGTGCATCGAATGCAATCAGTCGATCAAGTTCGCCGAACTGCTCGACACAGCGTGCGAGCTCGGCGCCAAAGCGATGGCGACCGGGCACTACGTCGCCTCGCGCGCGCTGCCCGGCGGCGGCCGCGGCCTGTTTCGCGCCCGTGACGAGGAACGCGACCAGAGTTATTTCCTGTTCGCCACCACGCCGGCGCAACTCGACCTGCTGCGCTTTCCGCTCGGCGAGCGGACCAAGGCCGAGACCCGCGAGCTGGCGCGCCGGTTCGGCCTCGCCATCGCCGACAAGCAGGACAGCCAGGACATCTGCTTCGTGCCGTCCGGCAAGTACACCGACGTGATCGAACGCCTCAAGCCCGGCGCGGCCGAGGCCGGGGAGATCGTCGATCTCGACGGAAAGGTGCTGGGCGCGCATTCCGGCATCATCCATTTCACCGTCGGCCAGCGCCGCGGCCTTGGCATCGCCAGCGGCGCGCCGCTCTATGTCATCAAGCTCGACGTCGAACGCCGCCGCGTCATGGTCGGGCCGCGCGAGGCGCTGCGCACCAGCCGGATGGGCCTGCGGAACGTCAACTGGATCGGCGACGGCGATCTGCGCGAGGTCGTCGCCGACGACAGGCTCGAAGTGTTCGTCAAGGTGCGCTCGGCCCGCGCGCCGCAGGCCGCCTGGCTGCGGCCTGCCGGCGACAGCTACGAGGTCGAACTGATCGGCGGTGAAAGCGGCGTTTCGCCCGGCCAGGCTTGCGTGTTTTACGACGCGCCGGACGGCCAGGCCCGGGTGCTCGGCGGCGGCTTCATCGCCAGCGTCGTGCCGTCACCCCGTCGCGCGGCGCGTCCGAACAGCCTTCCCGCCGCCGTCTGACATGACCGAGTTCGACCGCGACAAGATTGCGCGCGCCTATGCCCGCTGGGCGCCGGTCTATGACCGCGTGTTCGGCAAGGTGTTCGAGCGCGGCCGGCACGCGGCGATCGCGGCGGTCGAAACCGCGCTGCCGCGCGGCGGCCGCCTGCTCGAGGTCGGCGTCGGCACCGGCATTTCGCTGCCCGATTATCGCCGCGACATCCGCATCGTCGGGCTCGATATCTCGGCGCCGATGCTGTGCAAGGCGCAACAGCGCGTGCGCGAACTCGGGCTGACGAATGTCGAGACGCTGTCGGTGATGGACGCGGCGAAGCTCGCGCTGCCGGACGCCTCGTTCGATGCCGTCGTCGCGCAATACGTCATCACCGCGGTGCCGGATCCCGACGGCACGCTCGACGAATTTGCCCGCGTCGTTAAACCCGGCGGCGAGATCATTCTGGTCAACCACATCGGCGCGGAAGGCGGCGCGCGCGCAGTGTTCGAGCAGGGCTTCGCGCCGCTGGCGCGGCGGCTCGGCTGGCGTCCAGAGTTCAAGTTCGGCCGGCTGACCGATTGGGCGCGTCGTCACGGCGGCGTCCGGCTGATCGAGCGCAGGCCGATGCCGCCGCTCGGGCATTTCTCGCTGATCCGCTTCCGGCGCGATATTTAACCGCCTCGGTCGATTCGCCGCAGGGAACTCGGGCGTGCCGGGCCGCGTTATCCCATTGCGCACAATGACCCGCGGGGTGACGTGCCATGAAAATCCTTATTTCTGCTGTTGTGGTTGCGTCGTTCAACGCGATGTTGGGTGCCTGCCCGTCGCTGGCGCAAGTTACCAATGTGGATCGCGCTTGCGCGCAGGACCGCGCCACCGCCACCGTCGGCGCTGGCGACCAATTGGTGCTCAAAGAGGGCAAGGACGGCCAGCCGGCAAATCTGAGCGACAAGCTGGCGAAGTCCGGCGGCATCATCTGCCCGCCTACCAATGTCGACAATGATATCCACGCGGCGCCGCCCGGCGGCGGCAAGATCGAGGTCATTCCGCCGCCCGGCACGCCGCAAAACCAGCCGAACCTGCAGCCGAAATAGCGCCGCGGCGCTGCCTTCCTTGACAGGCTTTCACGCCGCTCCCTATATCGCGGCCTGATGGCGGGGTAGCTCAGCTGGTTAGAGCGGCGGAATCATAATCCGTAGGTCGCTGGTTCGATCCCAGTCCCCGCTACCATCCTTTTTCTCAGATGATGGCGTGCCGCACCTTGGCCGACACCCATTCGCTCAACACCACCGTGCCGATGATGACCAGCAGGATCAGCGAGACCTGGGTCCAGTAAAGCTGGGTGATCGCGGCTTCGAGCTGCAGGCCGATGCCGCCCGCGCCGACGATGCCGAGCACGGTCGACTCCCGGATATTGATGTCCCAGCGAAACACCGAAATTCCCGCGAACGCCGGCATCACCTGGGGCACGATCCCGTAGGTCGTGACCTGCGCGCCCGACGCGCCGGTCGCGCGCACGGCCTCGACCTGGCTTTCGTCGATCTCCTCGATCGCTTCGTACAGCAGCTTGGCGCAGAAGCCGATCGAACGCAGCGCAATGGCGATGATGCCGGCCAAAACGCCCGGGCCGATGATCGTCACCAGCATCAGCGCCCAGATCAGCGCGTTGATCGAGCGCGACGCCACGATGATGAACAATGCGACCGGCCGGATGAAGGTCACGCTCGGCGTCGTGTTGCGCGCCGCGCAGTAAGCGACGGGAATGGCGATCACAACAGCGACCACCGTGCCGATCGTCGCCATGTTGATGGTGTCCCAGATCGGCCGGCCGAGCTTTCGAATGAAGCCCCAGTCGGGCGGCACCATGCGCACCGCGAGGTCATGCGCCTGCTCAGGCGCGTCGAGCACGAAGGCCCAGATCGTCTTGTCGGAAATGAGATCGAAGCAGTAGACGAACACTGCGGTGCCGGCGAGCCACGCGGCCCAGACCGCGAATTGCGCCCGCGTCGTGCGCCGCTGCCAGGTTTTTTGCGCCACCACGACCGCCATCACTGCACCCAGCGCCGCAGGTAGCCTGAGCCGTATTCGCACACCATCACGATGGCGATGATGACGAGAATGATGGCCGCCGCGGAATCGAACTCATAACGTTCAAACGCCGTGTTGAGCGTGGCGCCGATGCCGCCGCCGCCGACGATGCCGATCACCGCCGACTCGCGGAAATTGATGTCGAAGCGGTAGAGCCCGAGCCCGATCATGCGCGGCATGACCTGCGGCTGCACGCTGAAATTGATCCACTGCAGCCAGCTTGCGCCGGAGGCGCGTACCGCCTCCGCCTGCGCCGGATCCATGTCCTCGATGTCCTCGGCGAGCAGTTTGCCGTAGAAGCCGATCGTCGCCACCGACAACGTCACGACACCGGCGAATGGGCCGAAGCCGAACAATTTGACGAAGAAGATCGCCAGAATGATCTCCTGGAAGCTGCGCGACACCGCGAGCACGGCACGGCAAAAATAGTAGACCGGAGCCGGCGCGATGTTCTTGGCCGCGCCGATGCCGACCGGGATCGACAGCACAATGCCAAGCACCGTCGCCACAACCGTCATCCAAAGGCTCTCGGCGATGCCTTCCGAGATTTCGCTGGCCCGCGTGACGAAATCCGGCGGGAAGAACGCGCCGATGAACGCGATGCCGCGCGGAATGCCCTCCCAGACGCGCGTCCAGTTGACCGGCGTCGTCTCCAGCACCGCGACGAGATAGAGCGCGGCGCCGATTCCGAGCGTCCAGCGCAGCCAGGCCGACCGGATCAGCGGCGGCTTTTTCCAGCGGCGGGGCAAAGCGAGCGTGCTCATAGTGCGTCAGGTCAATCCGGCCAGGCGGTCGCGGTCCGGCTTGGGGGGCTCGAACGGCACCACGTTGTCATCGTCGGCGTGGGACGTTTCGTCGTCGACCTTTCGGATCGTCTCCGACCAATCTTCTTCGCCATAGATCGACGTCAGCACGGCCGGCGTCAGTCTGTCGGGCGGGCCGTCATAGACAATGGCGCCGAGCTGCAGGCCGACGATGCGCTCGGCGAACATCTGCGCCAGCATGACGTCGTGGATATTGATGATGGCGGACAGCTTGCGCTCGCCGCACAGCTCCTTGATCAGCCGCATGATCTGGCGCGAGGTCTTGGGGTCGAGCGACGCGGTCGGCTCGTCGACCAGCAGCAGCTCGGGATTCTGGATCAGCGCGCGGCAGATGCCGACGCGCTGGCGCTGGCCGCCCGACAATTCGTCGGCGCGCTTGTCGGCCATGTGATCGAGCCCGACGCGCGCCAGAAGACGAAACGCCTCGTCGATGTCGCTTTGCGGGAATCGCCGCGCCCAGCTTTGCCAGAAGCCGACATAGCCGAGCCGTCCGGTCAGAACGTTCTCCATCACCGACAGCCGCTCGACCAAAGCGTATTCCTGGAAGATCATGCCCATGCGCCGGCGCACGCGGCGCAAGTCGCCGGCGCCGAGCTTCGGGATATCGACGCCGTTGAGCTCGATCGAGCCGGCGGTCGGCTCGACCAGACGGTTGATGCAGCGGATGACGGTCGACTTGCCGGCGCCCGACGGGCCGATCAACGCCATCACCTGGCCGTCCGGTACGTCGAGATCGATGCCCTTGAGCGCGAGATCGCCGGTGCGATAGCGCTTGGTCAGTCCCCTGATGCGCAACATGCCGCGCCCCCCGCGCAGTTACGTCATCACTTGCAGCCGTATTTGACGCCGCTCGCTTCGTCGATCTTGCGAATGACGTTCCAGTCCTTCTTGTAGGTGATCGGTACGAACTTATCCTGGTCCTTGAACTCGGCCTTGAGCGGCGAGCCTTCCCATTTGTAGGTGAAGAAGCCTTCCTTGATCTTCTCGGCGAGCTTGGGATCGAGATTGTAGACGTAGCCGTAGCCGGTGGTCGGGAAGGTCTCCGACTTGTAGATCGAGCGGATCTTGGTCTTGTCGACGACCTTGCGGTCGAACATGCGGAACATCACCTCATTGGCGATCGCTGCCGCGTCGTAATCCTTGTTGGCGACGCCGAGCACCGAGTTGTCGTGCTTGCCGGAGAACACCGGCGTGAAATCCTTCTCAGCTTCGAGATTGAATTCGGATTTCAGCAATGCCGAGGGCGCCTTGAAGCCCGAGTTCGAGGTCGGCGCGGTGAAGGCCAGCTTCTTGCCCTTGATGTCGGCCGGCGTCTTGATCGGGCTGTCGGCCGGCACGATGATTTCCATCTCGTAGCCGAACGTGCCGTCCTTGCCTGCCATGATCGCGAACGGCACGAAGCCCGCGCAGTTCACGGCGATGGGATTCGAGCCGGTGTTGAAACCGGCGATGTGCAGCCGGCCGGAGCGCATCGCCTCGATCTCGGCGGCGTTGGACTGCACCGGGAAAAACACCACCTTCTTGCCGGTGGTTTTTTCCATGTGCTTGACGAAATCGTCCCACACCTTGCCGTACACCGCCGGGTCTTCGACCGGGGTGTAGGAGAAGATCAAGGTCGATGGATTGACGAACAGCTTGGGATCGGTCGGCGTGTCGGCAACGAGGTCGCCATCGCGGTCGCAATAGGCCTTGTCGAGATCGCCGCGCGGGCATTCCTGCGCGAATGCCAGGCCGACGCCCGCCGCGCTCACCATCAGTGCCGCAACCAAACCCGCGATCGCGTTGATCCGTCGTGCCATCCAAACCTCCCTGTGCCGGCAGCGGGTCTGTAGCCCGGTTTGCCCGCGGGCAGTCTAGCTCACCGCCTCGCGAAGCCAAGGACAACGTAATCCGGGCGTTTTCGCCGCGATTCACGCCGTTCCCAGCCAAACGCGGCGCTGGTGCTTGCGCTGGCGAAACCGCGGTGCAAAGAGTTGCAACTCGACGCCGGGTCACTAGCTATAGCGGCGACCGGAACCCCGGAGACCATCGTGGCGCAAACCGCCGTATTGCCCGTATCGCGGGCCGCTGCCGGGCGGTCGCTCGATCTGACGCAACGCCGCCGCGACTGGCGCGACGCGTTTCGCGCGGTGCGCTCCGAAACCGAGAAGCGCGCCGCGCCGCTCTCGCACGAAGACCAGATCGTGCAATCGATGGCCGACACCAGCCCGACCAAGTGGCACCGCGCGCATGTCACTTGGTTCTTCGAACAATTCCTGGTGGAGCCGAATGACGCTTCGTATCGCCGGTTCGATCAGCGTTTCTCTTTTCTGTTCAATTCGTATTACGTCGCGGCAGGCCCGCGCCACGCCCGCCCGCAACGCGGCCTGATCACGCGCCCGAACGGCGAGGAGGTCGCCGCCTACCGCGCGCATGTCGAAGCCGCCGTCGAGCGGCTGATCGATACGATCGCCGCCGACAAGGCCGAGGAATTTTTCCGGGTGCTCGAAATCGGGCTGCATCACGAGCAGCAGCACCAGGAATTGATCGTGACAGATATTCTGCACGCCTTCGCGCAGAACCCGACGCATCCGGTTTACGACGCGAGCTGGCGCACGCCGCGCCGCGCGCTGTCGCAAGGCGGCTATGCCGACCTGCCGGCCGGCATCCACCAGGTCGGCCATGACGGCAATGGTTATTGCTTCGACAACGAACTGCCGGGTCACGATGCGCTGGTTCAGCCGGTGGCGCTGGCGCGCCAGCTCGTCAGCAACGCCGAGTGGCTCGAATTCATCGCCGATGGCGGCTACTCGAAGCCGGCTTTGTGGCTGTCGGATGGCTGGGCGGTGGCGGAGGGCGAGGGCTGGCAGGCGCCCGGCTATTGGCGGCAGCACGAGGGTGCGTGGCACGTGATGGCGTTGGGCGGGTTGGCCCCGGTCGATCCGGCCGCGCCGGTCTGCCATGTCAGCTATTACGAGGCGGAAGCCTTCGCGCGCTGGGCCGGCAAGCACCTGCCGACCGAAATGGAGTGGGAAGTCGCCGCCCGCGCCGGGCTGCTGGCCGACGCCTATGGCCTGGTCTGGCAATGGACTCGCAGCGCCTATCTGCCGTATCCCGGCTACCGGGCGGCGGACGGGGTGCTCGGCGAGTACAACGGCAAGTTCATGGTCAATCAGATGGTGCTGCGCGGCTCGTCGCTCGCGACGCCGGCCGGTCATGAACGTGTGAGCTACCGGAACTTCTTCTACCCCCCTGCGCGTTGGCAGTTCACAGGCCTGCGCTTGGCCGACTACCCCTGAAGGCGTAAAGGCTCGTTTCCATGGTGGCACTGGCAAGAAGCGTACGCCCGCAACCGTCCAATGCGGGGGATTCCGCCTTTGCGGCCGAGATTCTCGAAGGGCTGAAGGCGACGCCGAAGCGCATCGCCGCCAAGTATTTCTACGACGCCGCCGGCTCGCAGTTGTTCGAGCGCATCACCGAGCTGGCGGAATACTATCCGACGCGCTGCGAACTGAAGATCTTGCGCGACCACGGCGCCGAGATCGCCAAGCTGATCGAGCCGAACGCGGCGCTGATCGAGTTCGGCAGCGGCTCGAACAAGAAGGCCCGCCTGTTGCTGCAAAAAGCCCCGCAGCTCGCCGCCTACGTCCCGGTAGACATTTGCGGCGAGATGATCGAGCAGGAGGCTGCCGACCTGTGCCGCGACTTTCCGCAGCTCAAGGTGCTGCCGGTCGTCGCCGATATCTGCCACCCGTTCACGCTGCCGGCATCGGCGGCGTCGGCTTCCAAGCGCGTCGGCTTTTTTCCCGGCTCGACGATCGGCAATTTCGAGGCGCACGAGGCTGCCGGCTTCCTGCGCAACGCCGCCAACATTCTCGGCGCGGGCGCCACCCTGATCGTCGGCGCCGACCTCATCAAGGCGCCGGAAATTCTCAACGCCGCCTATAACGACGCCCAGGGCATGACCGCCAAGTTCAACAAGAACCTGCTGGTGCGTCTCAATCGCGAACTCGGCGCCAACTTCAAACTCGAATGCTTCGAGCACCACGCGTTCTACAACCGCGAGCGCCACCGCGTCGAAATGCATCTCGCCAGCATGAAGCGTCAGAAGGTGAAGGTCGCTGGCGACACCATCGAATTTCGCGCCGGCGAAACCATCCACACCGAGAACAGCTACAAGTACAGCGTCGACTCGCTCTCCGCGTTGGCGCGCGGCGTCGGCTGGACGCCGGTGGCGGAATGGACCGACTCGCGCCAGTATTTTGTCATCCAGGCTTTCACGCTGCCGGCGAGCCCGGCGAGCCCGGCGGCCCGGTAAGGCTGAGCGATTGCGCGCTCGTGCGCCGCGCCGTAAAACAGCGGCGGCTCAACAGGTAACCTCTCCATGAAGATCGTGGCTTTCGAGGCCGGCAATGGCCAGCAACGAGTGACGCATCTTGGTGTCATCGACAACGACCAGGTCATCGATCTGCAGGCGGTCGATGCCGCGGCGCCCGCCGATCTCGGCGAATGGCTGCGACGCGGCAATGGCGACCTCAGGCCGCTCGCCGCGCTCGCGGCGAAAGCCCCGGCGTCGGCGCGCCGACCCTTGGTCGGATTGAAATATGCGCTGCCGGTGGCGCGGCCCGGCAAGATCCTCTGCCTCGGCCTCAATTACCTCGATCACGTCAAGGAAGGTCCGCAGAAGGACAACGTTCCGAAATTCCCCAGCCTGTTCTTCCGGGTGCCGGGCTCCTTGGTCCCGCATCAAGCACCGCTCATTCGTCCGAAAGTGTCCGAGACGTTCGACTACGAGGCAGAGCTCACCGCGGTGGTCGGCAAACGTGCGCGCCATCTGACGATGGAAAACGCGCTCGACTGCATTGCCGGTTACACGCTCGCCAACGAAGGCTCGGTGCGCGAATTCCAGCGTCACACCACGCAGTGGACGATGGGCAAGAACTTCGACAGCAGCGGCAGCATGGGGCCGTGGGTCGTCACCAGCGACGAATTGCCGAAGGGCGCCAAGGGCCTCAAGATCATGAGCCGGCTCAACGGCACCACGATGCAGTCCGACAACACCGACAACATGATGTTCCCGCTGGCGGAGACCTTGGTCTATGTCACCAAGGGCATCACGCTGGAGCCGGGCGACGTCATCCTGACCGGAACGCCGTCGGGCGTCGGCCATCCGCGCAAGCCGCCGGCCTGGATGAAGCCGGGCGACACGATGGAAATCGAAGTCGAGAAGATCGGCGTGCTGCGCAATCCGGTCGAGCTCGAAAAGTAGCCCGCCGCCGCTCACGGAAAACACCATGCGCCGCATCGCCGCCTTCGCCGCATTGGTTGCAGCCATCGCTGTGTCGCCTGCGGCGGCGCAGGACTGGCCCCAAAAGCCGATCCGCATGCTGGTCGGCTTCGGCGCCGGCGGCGGCACCGACATCGTGTCCCGCATTATCGCGCCGCCGCTCGGCGAGGCGCTCGGCCAGCCGGTGGTGATCGAGAACAAGCCGGGCGCCGGCTCGACCATCGCGTCGGACAACGT
Source organism: Hyphomicrobiales bacterium (assembly GCA_038206695.1). GTDB lineage: Bacteria > Pseudomonadota > Alphaproteobacteria > Rhizobiales > Xanthobacteraceae > Pseudolabrys. The sequence goes on from JBBRAN010000001.1 coordinate 63,616, forward strand.
CGCGAAGGCGCCGAAGGACGGCTACACCGCCGCGATGCTCAGCGCCGGCCACACCGTGTCGGCGGCGATGTTCAAGTCGTTGCCTTACGACTCGGTGAAGGATTTCGCGCCGGTCGCCATGGTGGCGGATTCCGCCTTCGTCATCGTCGCGCGCAAGGATTTCCCGGCCGACGACGTCCAGGGCCTGATCGCGCTGGCGAAAAAGAATCCCGGCAAGCTGAATTTCGCCAGCGTCGGGGTCGGCTCGACCCAGCATTTCGCCGGCGAATTGCTGCACCAGATGGCCGGCATGCAGGTTCAACATGTGCCGTATCGGGGAACGCCGGCGGTGGTCACCGGGTTGCTGTCGAAGGATGTCGATTACACAGTCGAACTGGTGCAGGCGGTGATCGGTCAGGTGCAAGCGGGCGAGCTGAAAATTCTCGCGGTTGGCGCAACAGAGCGCTGGACGGCGATCCCGAACGTGCCGACCGTCGCGGAATCCGGCGTGCCGGGTTACGCGGTCGCGACCTGGTACGGCATGGTCTATCCGGCAGGCACGCCGCAGGCGATTGTCGACAAGACCAGCGCAACGCTGAAGGACATTCTGGCGCGCCCCGCGATCCAGGAGCAGCTCGCCAAGATCGGCGCGCGTGCCCGCTATTTGCCGCCGGCGCAGTTCGGCGCGCACCTCGACAAGGAAGTCGCGACCTGGAAGTCGGTGCGCGAGAAGGCCGGCATCGACCAGAATTGAGCACAATGAAACAGAAAATCACCCGTTCCTGTGGTTTAACGACGACGCCGAGGACAAGAATCCTAAAAAATCCGAAAGCGTCATGAAGGTCATGTTGCAGATGAAGAAAATCGATATCTCGAAACTCAAGCAAGCCTATAAACTAGGCCTGATTCACGGCCGCGGCGTCAGCGCTGTCATTCCCAAAAGGTAAGGTCGTCCCATGTCGCTCAATGTCCTCGTCATCTGCGGCTCGTTGCGCAAGAAATCCTACAATCGCGCGCTAGTGCGCGCCCTGCCGGAGCTGTCGCCTCCCAACATGACGCTCAAGGATGCGCCGCCGTGGGAGGCGATCCCGCTCTACAACGCCGACATCCAGGAAGCGTCGGGCTTTCCCGGCCCGGCCGAGGATCTGGCGAGCGCCGTGCGTGCCGCCGACGGCATCATCATCGTGTCGCCCGAATACAACTGGAGCATTCCGGGCGGGGTGAAAAACGCGCTCGACTGGGTGTCGCGGATGAAGGAGCAGCCGTTCAAGGAAAAGCCCGTCGCCATTCAGTCGGCTTCGCAGGGCCCGCTCGGCGGCGGCCGCATGCAGTATCACCTGCGGATGTGCATGACCTATCTCAACGCCTTCGTGTTCGGCACCCCGGAGATATTTGTCGGCATGGCGCAGAACAAGTTCGACAAAGACACGCTGAAGCTGACCGACGAGGCGACGCGCAAGATCGTCGGCCAGCAACTCGAAGGGTTCGCCAAGTTCATCGAGCGCGTGCGCGCCTAGGCCGCCGGCTTGTAGTCGGGGAAGATCATCGGCCGCATTTTGGGATGCGCCGGCATCAATCGGGGCGCGAAGGGCGGCTCGGCGCCAAGCTCCATCGCGGCGTGGATCGGCCAGCGCGGGTCGTACATCGCGCCGCGCGCCAGCGCCACCATGTCGGCCTTGCCGGACGCGATGACCTCTTCGGCCTCCTTGGCGCCCGTGATCAGGCCGACCGACATCGTCGCCAGCCCGCTGTCCTTGCGCACCCGTTCGCTGAACGGCACGTTGAAGAGTGGCCCGAACGGAATTTTCTGCCGCGCGTCGACCTGGCCGCTGGTGACGTCCATGTAGTCGCAGCCGATCGCCTTGAGCTCTTTTGCGAACGCCACGGTTTCTTCGATCGTGGTGCCGCCCTCGACCCAGTCGACTGCCGAGACGCGGATACCGAGCGGCTTGTCCTTCGGCCAAGACTGGCGCACCGCCGCGAACACTTCGAGCGGGTAGCGCATGCGCTTTTGCGCGCTGCCGCCGTATTCGTCGTTGCGCTGGTTGGACAGCGGGGACAGGAACTGATGGATCAGGTAACCGTGCCCGCCGTGTAGTTCGAGCAGGTCGTAGCCGATGCGCTCGGCGCGTTTCACCATCGCGACGTAATCATCGAGCGTTGATTTGAGGTCTTTCGTGGTCATGGCGCGCGGCACATGCCAGCCTTCGCCGTACGGAATGGCGGATGGTCCCAAGGTCTCCCAGGCGCCTTCGTCCTTGCCCAGTGGCTTTGCCCCGGCGGCGGGCGGATGGGTCGAGCCTTTGCGGCCGGCATGACCGACCTGCAGGCCGTGCTTCGAAGGCCCGTATTGCTTGGCGAAATCGATCACGCGCTTGAGCGCCTTTTCGTTTTCGTCGGAGTAAAGCCCGGCGCATTTCAGCGAGATGCGGCCGACCGCGTTGATGTTCGTCATCTCGGTCACGATCAGCCCCCAGCCGCCGAGCGCGAAATTGCCGATATGCATCAGGTGCCAGTCATTGGCGGTGCCGTCGGTCGAGTTGTATTGGCACATCGGCGACACGACGGTGCGGTTCGGTAGCGTCAGACCGCGCAAAGTGATCGGCGAGAACAGGGCACTGGCCATTTGTGTGAATCCTTGGGGACTGAAGGCGGCGGGCGCGGATCATATCTGGCGCGCGCATGGCGTCAAAGCCGCTTGCGGCGCGGCGGCGCTCGTCCTTATGGTCGTCGCCGAAGATGCGGGCGCCCGCTCCGGGCGCCGCGGAGGGCTCCACCATGTCCCGCCTTACCGGGCGCGTTGCGATCGTCACCGGCGGTGCCAAGGGCATCGGCCGTCATTATTCGCAGGCGCTGGCCGGCGAGGGCGCGCGGGTGATGATCGCCGACATCGCCGACGGCCGGGAGTTCGCCGCCGACATCGCGGGCAAGCACGGCGCCAATTCTGTCTCCAGCGCCACTTTCGACGTCAGCGACGAGAACGCGGTGAAGCAGGTCGTCGCGCAGACGATGGAGCGGTTCGGCCAGATCGACATTCTGGTCAACAACGCGGCGCTGTACGCCAGACTCGCCCCGGTCAAGGTCACCGAGCTCGACACCGCGCTATGGGACGAGGTGATGGCGGTCAACGTGCGCGGCGCGTTCTTGATGGTGAAGCACGTCGCGCCCCACATGAAGGCGCGCAACAGCGGCAAGATCATCAACGTCGCTTCGGGCACCGCCTATAAAGGCATGCCGCTCATGCTGCATTACGTCACGTCCAAGGGCGCGATCGTGTCGTTCACCCGCGCGCTGTCGCGCGAGCTCGGCGAGTTCGGCATCGCCGTCAACACGCTGGCGCCGGGCCTGATCCTGTCCGACACCGGAATCGAGAACGCGGCCCATCACGACGAGATGCGCGTGCCGGTGCGCAACAGCCGTGCCTTCAAGCGCGACGGCTACCCGCAGGATTTGCTCGGCGCGCTGGTGTTTTTGGCCTCGAGCGACAGCGATTTCATCACCGGACAGACCATCGCGGTCGACGGCGGCTCGATCAATACATAGCCGCCATGCGGGTCTTTCTCCTGGGTATCGGCCTCCCGCCTGCCGCGCTATATTGCCGGCAATTAGAAAATTGACGGAGGAAAGTCCATGACGCTGGCGATCGACAATCCCGGTTCCAAGCACAACATCACTGGCGCCCGGCAGGCCTATTACGACAAGATCGCGAAATATCATCTCGCGCCGCTCTGGGAGGTCCTCAAGGGCCTGGTGACGCCGGAGCCCAAGACACAGATGGTCCCGGCGCTGTGGAAATTCCCCGAAGTCGAGAAGCTGATGCTGGAAGCCGGCGACGTCATCACCGCCGAAGAAGCCGAGCGCCGCGTTCTCGTTCTGGAGAATCCGGGCGAGCCCGGCAAGTCGCGCATCACCAATTCGCTATTTGCCGGCATCCAGCTCATCATGCCGGGCGAGATCGCCGACGCGCATCAGCACGTCGCCTCCGCGATCCGCTTCGTGCTCAAAGGCAAGGGCGCCTACACCGCGGTGGAAGGCGAGAAGTCGCAGATGGAGCATGGCGACTTCATCATCACCGCGAACTGGGCGCCGCACGACCACGGCAATCCCGGCAAGGAGCCGGTGATGTGGCTCGACGTGCTCGACATGCCGACCGTCAACCACTTCCAGGCGTCGTTCGCCAATCACTTCGACGAGAAGATGCAGAACGTCAATCACGAGGACGGCGACTCCTTCGACCGTTACGCCTCGGGCGTGCTGCCGGACGGCGCGCCGGCCGATATGAACCGCTCGCCGGTCATCAACTACCCGTACAAGAAAATGAAACCGGTGCTCGATCGCATGAAGAAGACCGGCGACATCCATAAGAGCCACGGCGCGCGCGTGCGCTACGCCAATCCGATCAATGGCGGGCCCATTCTGCCGACCATGGGCGCCAATCTCGCTCTGCTGCCCAAGGGCTTCAAGGGCGAGCCGTACCGCTCGACCGACGGCGCCATATTCTGCGTCGCCGAGGGTAAGGGCTCGACCAACATCGACGGCAAGGATTATGCCTGGGGCATCAACGACGTCTTCGTGGTGCCGCCGTGGAAGCGCTACCAGCACAACGCGTCGGAAGAGGCGGTGCTGTTCTCGATCTCGGACCGTCCGGCGCAGGAAGCGCTCGGGATCTGGCGCGAAGGCAACTGACCTAACTACGGCGTGATTAGCGGGGCGGCCTTGGGCCGCCCCGTTCGCGTTTGCACATAATGCAGGCCGAGCCCGAGCAAGGCCGCGCCGAGCCCGATCCAGTCGAGAATATCGGCGCCGGGGAATACATGCTGCGGGATGAGAATCGCGAGCCCGGCGAGGCCGAACACGATCCGCCACGGCAACGATAGCGGGCCGATGCAATAGCCGACGATCGCCGCGGTGCCGATGAAGATGCCTAGAATGTTGCGTGAAAGATTCCAGCCGATCGACAGCCATGTGTCGTTGAACAGCATGCTCGGCTCGGTAACGAACAAAAATGGGATGAAGAACGTGCTCCATCCCACCACCACCGCGGTCCAGCCGGTGGTCCAGCCCGACACCCGCGCGATATTGGCGGCGGCGTAAGCGGCGATCGCGACCGGCGGCGTGATCATCGACAGCATGCCGAAATACATCACGTACATGTGGGCCGCCATCGGCGAGACGCCGAGCTTGATGATCGAGGGGGCGAGCAGGGAAGCGGTCAGTACATAAACGCTCACCGTCGGCATGCCCATGCCGAGGATGATGCTGATGATGGCGGTCAACAGCAGCAGGACGAACAGGTTGCCGCCGGCCAGCGTGATCAGTTGCAGCGTCAGCCCGAAGGAGATGCCGGAAATGCTCAGCGCGCCGACCACCATGCCGGCGGCGGCGCCGATCAGTACGATGTCGAGCGCGGCGCGGCCGGTGTCGAGGATGGCGCGCAGCATCTGGCGCGGCGTCACCCGCGTGCCGCGATAGCCGAAGGCGAGGCACAGCACGATCAGGATTCCGGTCGAATAGATCGCCGCGCGCTCGATCGGGATCTGGAAATATTCGGGCCAGGCCAGCGTGGCGATCAGGAAGGCGAGCGGAATCGGGAAATGCCAGCCCGATTTCACCACCTCGCCGAACGACGGCATCTTCTCGACCTGGGCCGCCCCGATCTTGTGCTTGGCGGCTTCGAGGTCGACGTGGATGAACAGCGCCGCGTAATAGAGGATCGCCGGGATCGCGGCGGCAAGGCAGACCGTGCCGTAGGGCACCTGGAGGAATTCGGCCATGATGAAGGCGGCGGCGCCCATCACCGGCGGCATCAACTGGCCGCCGGTCGAGCCGACCGATTCAATCGCTGCCGCGCGCGTCGGCGAAAACCCGGAGCGCGACATCAGCGGAATGGTGACGATACCGACCGCCATCACGTTGCTCACCGCCGCGCCGGAGATCAGCCCGAACAAAGCCGAGCCAACCACCGCGATCTTGGCCGCGCCGCCGCGGAAGCTGCCCATGCCGGACATTGCGAGGTCGGCAAAATACGCCGCCCCGCCAGTGCGGCCGAGCACCTGGCCCATCAGGGTGAACGGAATGACGATCAGCACCGCGACTGCAAGAATACCGCCGATCATGCCGTTGACGTCGAGGCCGTAGTAGACCAGCAGCCGCTCCGGCGACACCGCACGGGTGGCGAAATCGCCCGGCATATGGGGCCCGATGAACACGTAGGCGGAGATGATGAGGATGATCGCGACCAGCACGCCGCCGGCCGTTCGCCGTGTCGCCTCCAGCACCAGCAAAACCAGGACAGCGCTGCCGATAATTCCTTCTGTGGGAAGCTCAGCGATTTCCGTGGTCAGCGCCTCGTAGCGCGCAGTGATGTAGCCGCAAATGCCTAGCGCCAGCGCCGCGCCGGCCCAGCCCATCCAGCACTGCGGGAATTTGCCGTTGATAAAGGAGATCGCCAGCGCCAAGCCGAGGCATACGGCAAGCAATTGCTCGGTGTAGAGTGAAATGCCTAGCATCCGGCGCGGAAAATCCAGCACCCAGCCGACCACGCAGATCAGCAGCGCGGCCTGGAAAATATCGGTCCACAGCGCAACGGCCGGCGAAACGACGCGTTTCGTCGGCCCAGGTTCGGCGTGAAGCTCGCTCACTGCAGCGCTTTGGCCTCGATATTGTGGTCCTTGAAATACTTCAGCGCGCCGGGGTGATAGGGCAGGTCATATTTCTTGTAGAGCGCGGCGGCGCTGAAATCGCGCAACGCCGGCTGGATCGCCACCAGATCGGCTTTGTTCTTTTCGAGCGTCTCGATCGCCTTGTAGACGTCGGCATCGCTGACCTTGGCGCTGGCGAAGATCATATTGTCCCAGGTGTAGACGCCCATCGGATGATCGACGCCGACAAAGAACGGGTTCGGCGCTGCCGGCGACAGGTAGCCTTCCGGCACGATTTTCTTCGCGGCGGCCATTCCACTTTCTGGGATTTCCAACGCGCGGATGCCGCCGACGGTGGCGTCGACCTCCCGAACCTTCGGCGCGCCGAAGGCGAAGAAGAACATATCGGCGGCGCCGGACGCGAAATCGTCGGCGCCGCGCACGACGTTGGGGATCAACACGGGTGTTATGTCTTTTTCCGTCAGCCCGCCGGTCGCCAGCATCGCCTTGACCAGCGGATCGATGGTGCGCATCGCGGAATAGCCGAGGCCGACTTTCTTACCCTTGAGGTCGGCCATGTTTTTCATCGCGGTGTCCTTGCGGACCCAGAACGCGCCGCGCAGCGGATGCAGCGAGCCGATCAGCCGGATGTTGGCGCTGGTGGTCTTGGCGTTGATCACCTCGAAGATATTGGCGATGCCGAACTCGGCCTCGCCGCGGCTGATCAGCGGGATCAGGACGGATTCGCCCGCGGTCGGCTGCACCAGCACGTTCATGCCGGCCTTGTCCTTGAGCACCTTGGCGACCGCGGTGGCAGAGGTGTGGTTGAGCGTGCCCGGCTGCATGGTGGCGAAGCCGTAGGTCTGCGCTTGCGCGGCGCTCGCTAAGATCAGTGTCGCCGCGCAAACCGCCGCGAAATTCATCCGTTTCCAACCAGACATGAAATTCCTCCCCGCTTTTTGTCTTTTCCGCGGGTATCTTACACGGCTAATAAAGCAAGGCGAGCCGGGGCCGGTGACGGGCGGGGCCCGCCGTTCGGGAACGGGATCGGTCCGATTTCGTTGATGCAAAACCGCGGAGGATGAAGCGAATGGACATGCGGACGCTGACCGCGGTGCAGACCGAGGCGTCTAAGTCAGGCCGCGACCTGGTCGTGCTGCATTCGCTGCTGTTCAACCTGCCTGGTTTCCATGGCTCGGAGCCGGCGATCGCTGCGCTGATGGACGCCTATGTGGCGCGCATCGAGGACGGCTTCCAGGAATGGCGGATCGGCAGCGATGCGATTTTGCTCGGCAACGGCTTCGGCGGCACGGTGGCGCTGGCTTTCGCGCTGGCGCATCCGGAGAGGATCACGAAGCTCGTGGTGAGCGATGCCGCCGCCGGTTTCCCCGAGGAGGGCCGCAAGGCCTTCGCGGCGATGGCGGACGGGTCGCCGCCGAGGGTTTGGAGGCGGTGGCGGAAATCGCGGCCAAGCGCGTCTACTCGCCGGCCTATCTCGTCGCCAATCCAGGCAAGATCGACGAGCGCAAGCAGGTGCTGATGGGCATAGACCCGCGCGCTTTCGCGCAGGCCTGCAAGGTGTTGCAGGAGACCGACCTCGTGCCGCTGCTGCACCGGCTCAGTGTGCCGACGCTGGTCGTATGCGGTGAGTTCGATCAGGCGACGCCGCCGGCGCTCACCAAGATCGTCGCCGACAAAATTTCCGGCGGCAAATATGTCGAGCTCAAAGGCTACGGACATTGTCCGCCGCTCGAGCAGCCGAAGGAATTTTTGGCCGCGATCAAGGATTTCGTCGGGCTTTAGTATTTCGCCGGCGGACCTGCAAAGCAAACATCCAGGATCAAGGTTGCCGCATAGCACTGCTATGACGGCGCAGTTTATTCAATTTGGTCTCGTCGGCGGCCACGAAGATATTTTATCATTATTTCCAACCGCTGCCGGGCTCGACCTTCATCGTCAATGGCGCGAAGCCCGCGCCGACGGAGCGCTGCTCACCGCCGGCGCCCAATAGAGGCTGGCGAACGGCTGGTCGGTCAGCGCCAAGTTTGACGGTGAGTTCTCCTCCACCACCGCGATCTATGCTGGCAACGCCATCATCAGAAAAGAGTGGTGAGCCGCTCCGGCACGAATGACGAGGCGTTGCGCAACGATTTGTCTGATGAGCGCAGGCGCTAACCGAGCGCCTTCATCACCGCGCTGGCAACGGCCGTCGTGCCGTCGGTGCCGCCATATTCCATCGGCTTGACGCCCGAGGCGTAGGCCTTGTCGACTGCGCGTTCGATGCGCAGCGCAGCGTCGGCTGCCGCCGGATGGTCGTGTTTGTCGGCGAGCCAGTCAAGCATCATCGCCGCCGAAAGGATCATCGCGGTCGGATTGGCCTTGCCTTGGCCCATGATGTCGGGAGCGGTGCCGTGGCAGGGCTGAAACACCGCGTGCTTGTCGCCGATGTCGGCGGACGGCGCGATGCCGAGCCCGCCGATCAATCCGGCGGCGAGATCGGACAGAATATCGCCGAACATGTTCTCCATCACCATGACGTCGAAGTCCCACGGCTTCTTCACCATCATGGCGGCGCAGGCGTCGACATAAAGCAGGTCGGTCTTGACGTCGGGGAATTTGGTTTTTCGCTCGGCGAATATGTCGCGCTGCCAGTTGAATGCCTTGAACACATTGGCCTTGTCGACAAGGGTGAGGCGGCCGGGGCGGCCGCGCTTCTTGCGCCGCTCGGTGAGCTTGAGCGAGAAATCGAACAGCCGCTCGGTGGTCTTGCGCGTCACCACCAAAGTCTCGCGCGCCTCGTCATGGCTGGTGACGCCCTTGCCCATCGAGGCGAACAGGCCCTCGGTCGACTCGCGGATCAGCACGAAATCGATGCCTTGCTTGTCGGCGCCGACGATCGGCGACGGCACACCGGGCACCAGCCGCGCCGGGCGCACGCCGGCATAGAGGTCGAAGATGAAGCGCAATTCGACCTGCGGCATGATCTCGGTGTTGTCGGGATAGCGCACGCTCGGCAGCCCGCAGGCGCCGAGCAGAATGGCGTCGGCGTCCTCGCACAGCTTGATGGTCTTGGCCGACATCGACTTGCCGGTTGCCTTGTATTCGGTGGCGCCGGCCGGCGCTTCGCTGAAGCGGAATTTCAGCCCCGGCGTCAGCGTCTCGATGCGGCGCAAGACATCGAGCGCCGGCGCCGTCACCTCGTGGCCGATGCCGTCGCCCGGCAGCACGGCGATATGGAACGTGTCGTTGGCGGACATGGCGGGCGATTCCGGGATGGCGTTGCGGCGGGTTGGCCGCTAATGAATACGTCCATCCCGCCGCGCGCAAGGGAGTAACCATGCCCCGCATTTCGGCCCATATCAGCTGGTTGTACGCAGACCGTCCTTTCCTGCAACGCATCGACGCGGCGGCGGCGTCGGGCTTCAAGGCGGTCGAGTGCCGGTTTCCGGACGGCGTGCCGGCCGATCAGTTCAAAAGCGCGCTCGTGCGTAACAAGGTGAGCGTTCTCGGCATCAACACGCCTCAGGGTGGCGAAGGCGAATTCGGTCTCTGTGCGATGCCCGGCCGCCAGGACGATTGGAAAAAAATGTTCGCGCAAACGCTGGATTTCGTCACGGCCGTCGGTGGCAGTGCGATCCATTGCCTGGCCGGCAAGGTCGATGCGGCGCAACGCGCCGAGGCAGAAAAAGTGTTCGTCGAGAATTTAAAGCAAGCCGCCGATCTCGCGGCGGCCAGCAACATCACCTTACTGATCGAGCCGATCAACCAGCGCGATCAGCCGGGCTATTTTCTGTCGCGGCTCGAGCACGCAGCCGACATCGTCGCCAAGGCCGGCAAGCCGAACATCAAAGTCCAGTTCGATATTTATCATATGCAGATCGTCGGCGGCGATCTGGTCCGCCGGCTCGAACAATACCTGCCGGTGATCGGCCACCTGCAATGCGCCAGCGTGCCGGCGCGCCACGAGCCGGACGAGGGCGAGATCAACTATCCGGCGGTGTTCGAGGCGGTCGACAGATTGGGCTACACAGGCTGGATCGGCGCGGAGTATCGCCCGCGCGGCACGACCGAGGCGGGCCTCGGCTGGGGCCGCGCCTACGGGCTCAAGCCGTCGAACTAGCGCGCCGCCGCGCTTTGCGCGCGACGCCTAAAATTTTAACGATTGTTAACCATCGAATGCCTTGAAAAACCACGATTTTTGCCTTTTCCCGGCGGCACGTGGTTGATACACTCGAAGCATGGCCGATACCCCCAAACCGACCGCGACTGAAACTCCGCCGCTCAAGGAAGCCGTGCGCGCCGCGCGCATCGAAGCTGCCGAGCGCACCGGCGTTGTCGTCGACATGCGTGACGCCGACGTCGCGCGGCTCGAACTGCTCAACGAAGCGCTCGATCCGTTGTTTGCCCAGATCCCGGACAGCGTCGATCTGTTCGATCGCGGCATCAGCCGCGGCGAGACGCCGCGCCTGTGGCTCGACGTCGTCGCCCATGTCGCCATGGGGCGCGACAAGCGAATGTACCGCTTCGTGCAGGACACCCGTTACGGCCGCACCACGATCGCGGAATCCTACGAGATCCCGGCGCTGGTGCGCGCGATCACCCGCTATGTCGCGAGCCGGCTGGTCGAGCGCGAGCGTGCGCTGACCGAAGGCCCGCACGAGCAGACCGGCGACGCGGCGGTCATGCCCAAGAGCCGCGGCGGCTGGGGCAGGTTGCGCGCTTTTGTGCTGGGCCTGATCGTCGGCATCGGCGCGCTGTTCGTCCTCGCTCTGATCAATCCGCACTAGCCTGCGAGCGGCGCCTTGCGCAGCGTGACGAGCGCGCCGTCAGGCGCAATGCCGCGTGCTTCCATTTCGCAGGTCCAGGCGCCGGGTCCGCCGCCGATCCGGTAGAGATTATAGCCGGCGTCGCATTTGCTGGTGCCCGGCTTTGCCGAGGCCGGCGGCACGCCGACCGCGGGCACGCGGCGCCGCGGCCCGTCGAGCCAGACCAGCGCGTCGATATGGTCGTGGCCGTGCAGGATCAATTCGGCGCCATGAGCCGCGATGATCGCCAGCAGCGCGGCGCTGTCGCGCAGCCGTTTATCGGGCGAGCGCGGGCTCACCGGCGGGTGGTGGATCAAGATCACGCGAAACGCGCCTTGCGCCTCGGCGGCGTCGAGCATCGCGCCGAGCGCGCGCAATTGCGGCTCGCCGACCAGGCCGGTGGCGTCGAACGGCGGCGTCGGAATTCCGGTGTTGACCGCGATCAGCGCCAGCGGGCCGCGCCGGCGCAGGAACGGAAAACCGGCCCGGCCATCGTCACCCCGCATAAAAGGGCCGACGGCGGCCTGCATCGCCTCGAGCGCGCCGGCGACATAGACGTCGTGGTTGCCGGGGATGGCGGTGACGTCCTGCGGGGGACCAAGCGCGTCCAGCCAGCGCCGGGCCTGCTCGAATTCGCCCGGCAGCGCGATGTTGACGAAATCGCCGGTCGCGGCGATGTGATCGGGCCGCGCCGCCTTGAGATCGGCGACGATGCGCCCGAGCGTCGCCATGTCGTGGATCTGCTTGCGCCGTCGGTGCCAGTTGAGGAAGCCCGTCGCTCTCTTGTTGATGAGCTGCGGCAGACTGACCGGCGGCAGCGGCGCGAGATGCGGATCGGACAGATGCGCGAGGGTGAACATCGCGCCATCATGCCTCGGCTTGGCGCCGCCAGCCACGGTTTTCGCGGCGCTACGAACTGCCGATCAAGATGCCTGCGATGAACACCAGCACGCCCCCGAGCACGACCTGGAACGTCGCCTGCATGAACGGCGTGTCCATGAAGCGCATGCGGATCCAGGAAATCACCGCCAGTTCGATCATCACCACGATGATCGACATCGTGGTGGCGATGTAGAAGTCGGGAATGAGATAGGGCAGCGTATGGCCGATGCCACCGATCGCGGTCATCACGCCGCACACCGAGCCGCGCAGCCACGGCGTGCCGCGCCCGGTGAGCGAACCGTCGTCCGACAGCGCCTCGGCAAAGCCCATCGAAATGCCGGCGCCGACCGAGGCGGCGAGGCCGACAAGAAATGTCTCCCAGGTGCTGTGGGTCGCGAACGCCGCCGCGAACAGCGGCGCCAGGGTCGACACCGAACCGTCCATCAGACCGGCGAGGCCCGGCTGCACGTATTGCAGGACGAATACGCGCCGCGCGGTTTCGTCTTCCTTTTCCCGGGCGCCCTTGGTCAGGATCGTCTCGGTGAGCTTGTGCGCCAGGCTTTCGTGGCCGGCTTCCGCCTCGGCAAGCTCGATCAGCAACTGGCGCACCGAAACATCGCGCGCGGTTTCCGCAGCCTTGCGGTAGAAGCGCCCGGCCTCGAATTCCATGTTCTCGGCGAACTTGCGCACGTCATCGAGCCCGAGCGGCCGCATCAGCCACAGCGACGAGCTGTGCTGGATGAATCCCTTGACGTCCTGGCGGCGGATGAGCGGCAGGTATTCGCCGAATTTCTGGCGATAGAGGTCGTAAAGCATCGAGCGATGCGTGACCTCCTCCGCCGCCATTTCATCGAACACCTTGGCGGAGGCGGGGAATTGCTGGCGCAGCCCCTCGGCGAAGCCCCGATAGATTCGGCTGTCTTCTTCTTCATTGGTGATGGCCAGCGCCAGCACTTCCTGCTCGGTCAGGTCGGAAAATCGTTTCATTTCAAGGCCTTCTTGTTAGAAACATTCTAAACAATAACCGCGCGATTTCAAAGCGCCGACTGGCCGAATGCTTGGTGCGCTGGCAAACATCGGCCATGGCTCTCGATGACCTGCGCGTGCGGCTAGAACCGGCGATCCGCCGCGCCCTGCATTTGTATTGGCGCTTCGCGCGCGGCGCTACTTTGGGCGTGCGCGCGGTGGTGATCGATGGCGCCGGGCACGTCTTGCTGGTCAAGCACAGCTACGTCAGCGGCTGGCATTTCCCCGGCGGCGGTGTCGAAACCGGGGAAACCCTGCGCGAGGCCTTGGCGCGCGAACTGCACGAGGAAGCCAATGTCGAGATCGCCGGCGAGCCGGTGCTGCATGGCGTCTTTCACAACACCGGCGCTTCGCGGCGCGATCACGTCGCGGTCTATGTGGTGCGCGATTTCCGGCAGAGCGCGCCGCCGCAGCCGGACCATGAAATCATCGCCCACGGTTTCTTCCCGCCCGAAGCGTTGCCGGACGACACCAGCCGCGGCACGCGCTCGCGCCTTGCCGAAGTTCTTGCCGGCGCGCCGCTAAACGAGCGCTGGTGATTTACGAAAATCGCGCCCGGTCATGCGGCGCGGAAAAATCGAGCTGCGGGCCGAGCGGGACGATGCCGGTCGGATTCACTTTGATCTGGCTCATGTAGTAGTGGTTCTTGATGTGCTGGAGACTGACCGTCTCGGCGATGCCCGGCACCTGATAAAGATCGCGCGTGTAGTTCGAGAGGTTGCGATACTCGTAGATGTGGCGCCAGTTGCACTTGAAGTGGCTGTAATAGACCGCGTCGAAACGGATCAAGGTGGAGAACAGCCGCCAGTCCGCTTCGGTGATCGTGTTGCCGACGAGATAACGCTGGGACGAGAGCCGCTGCTCGATCTCGTCCAGCGTATCGAACAGCGAGCGGAATGCCTGCTCGTAAGCGGCCTGCGTGGTCGCGAAGCCGGTCCGGTAAACGCCGTTATTGATGTTCGGATAGACGAGGTCGTTGATGGCGTCGATCTCCCGGCGCAGCGCCGCCGGATAATAATCGGTCTTGACCTCGGTAAAGCCGTCGAACGCCGAGTTCAGCATGCGGATGATTTCCGACGACTCGTTGTTGACGATCGTCTTGTTGTGTTTGTCCCACAGCACCGGCACCGAAACCCTGCCGCTGTAGCGGGGCGCTGCCGCGAGATAGATTTCCGACAGCTTGCTCTTGCCGAGGACGTCGTCGCCGCTCGACCCTTCGGTCTTGTCGAAGGTCCAGCCGTCTCGGTCCATGTGCCACGACACGACCGACATCGAGACGACGTCTTCGAGCCGCTTGAGCTTGCGGAACATGATGGTGCGGGCCGCCCACGGGCAGGCCAGCGAGACATAAAGATGATAGCGGTTAGCCTCCGCGGCAAAGCCGCCCTGGCCGGACGGACCGGCGCCGCCGTCCGGCGTCACCCAGTTGCGGAATTGCGCGTCGGGACGGATGAAACGCCCGTCCTTGGTGCGGTCCTTGTCATCCTGCCAGACGCCGTCGACCAAAAGCCCCATCGCGCAACTCCTCGTTCTGCACAGAATTAATGATGGCCGCGTCCGATTAAAAGGCGCGTTTTCCAAGTGCCAGCCAAGTCCGGTTGAGAGCCTGGCCGTGACACTTGTCGCGGCGATCCACGTCTTTTATGCCGAACCGTTGTAAGACATCGGTGTAAGGCGTGGGGCCGGGCCAAGACCGGCAATTTATCCCGGGTGGGCATGAGCGACCTGTCTTTGACGATCCTGGCGGAAACGCCGGACGATGCGGAGGCGATCGAACGGCTGCACGAGCGCACGTTCGGCCCCGGCCGTTATGCGCGCACCGCCTATCGCATCCGCGAGGGCCGCGACCACGCGCTCGATCTGTCGTTCACGGCGCGCATCAATACGCTGCTGGTCGGCTCGGTGCGGCTGACGCCGGTTACGGTCGGGCCGGCCAAGGCGCTGCTGCTCGGCCCGCTCACCGTCGAGCCGCCGTTTCGCAGCCGCGGCGTCGGCGGCGCCCTGATCAAGCGCGCGCTCGAAAACGCCAAAGCGAAGAAGCACAAACTTGTCCTGCTGGTGGGCGACGAGCCGTTCTATGCCAAGAGCGGGTTTCGTAAAATTCCGAAGGGTGAGGTGACGATGCCAGGGCCGGTCGATCCTGCGCGCCTGCTGGTGGCGGAACTGGTCCCGGGATCGGCGGCCGGATTGAAGGGCGTCATCGAGCCGGACTGGGCGGCGCGCTGACCGATCGTCAGCGGCCTTCTCTCGCCCAGGTCGCGGCGAGCGAGCCGACCAGCAGCAGCAAGCCGATCATGCCGGCGAACAGCGGCAACACGCCGATGCCGCGCACCACGCTGACGTCGCGCATCTTGAGGCCGATCCAGTCGTCGCCTTTGTAGGTGGTGGTGGTGCGCACCGGGACCACGCGCGGCACCGAGACGCCGGCGCCCTGGTCTAGCCGCCGCGCCTCGCCGCCGGTCGCCACCGCCAGCGCTTGCAGCACATCCGGCGTCGAGGTGACTTCGGTGAACTCGCGCGGATTGGCCGGGCCGACATTGACGAGCGCGGTCAGCTTGCCGTCGGTGGCGCGCCACAGGCCGAGCTCGCTGGCGGGGACGGTGGATTTCCAGACGCCGGGTTCGTCCGGCTGCAGCGTCAAAGTGCTGGTCGTGCCGCCCGGTGAGGTCAAAGTGACGGCGGCGACATTGTCGGCCATGGTCTGGCGCTGCACGATCAGATCGCGGCCGCGCACGATCAGCCGCAGCGCTTCCTCCTCGAGATCGGGCTGCTTCATCAGCCAATGCGACAGCCGGCGCAGCAGATCGAGATGCGGGCCGCCGCCTTCATAGCCGCGCGCCCACAGCCAGATGTGGTCCGACAGCAGCAGCGCGACCCGGCCTTTGTCCTCGCGGCCCAGGATCAGCAACGGCTTGCCGTCGGGCCCCGACATGACCGAGGTTCCGGTGTTTCGCTTGGTGTCGACGATGCGGAACCAGCGGCTCCAGTGCGGCGGGGAGGTATCCGATCCCTCCAGCCCGCGCGTCACCGGATGACGCTTGCCGGCATCGGTGAGGGCGGCGCGGAACGGCGTTTCCGTCAGCTCGCCGCTCGGCTCAGCCGGCAGGATGGCGTCGAGCGGCGTTTTCCAGATGCTGGTGGCGCTCGCATAGTCCGGTCCGGCGGCGACCAGAATGGCGCCGCCATCGCGCACGAAATTGGCGATGTTGTCGAAATAGATCAGCGGCAGCACGCCCTGGCGCGCATAGCGGTCGAAGATGATGAGCTGAAACTCGGAAATCTTCTGCTGGAACAGCTCGCGGGTCGGGAAGGCGATCAGCGACAGTTCGTTGATCGGCGTGCCGTCCTGCTTTTCCGGCGGGCGCAGGATGGTGAAATGAACGAGGTCGACCGAGGCGTCGGACTTCAGCAGGTTGCGCCAGGTGCGCTCGCCGGTATGCGGCTCGCCCGACACCAGCAGCACGCGCAGCTTGTCGCGCACGCCATCGATCGAAACCACCGCCCGGTTGTTGACGCCGGTCAGTTCGCCGGCCAGCGGTGACGCTTCGATCTCGACGAAATTCTGGCCGGCATGCGGGATCTGCACCGCGACCGAACTGTCGGTGCCGACCGGCACGGTGCGCCGCTCCAGCACCTCGCCGTCGCGCCGTACGGTGATCTCGGCGCTGCCGGCCGGGACGCCCTGATCCTCGACCCGGAAACGGATGGTCTGCGATTGGCCGACGATGCCGAACCGCGGCGCGGTGGTCAGCACGACGCGGCGGTCGCGCTCATTGGGGTGGCCGGTAATCAGCGCATGAAGCGGCGCCGAGAACCCCAGCGCGGCCGCGTCGGCCGGAACGTCGTGGACGCGGCCATCGGTGATCATGATCGCGCCGGCGACGCGGTCGGGCGGCACGTCGGCCAGCGTCGAGGCGAGCGCCGAGAACAGCCGCGTCCCGTCGGTCTCGCCGTCCGGCCGGCTCGCCTCCGAGACGCGGACCTCGAGGTTCGGGATGCGGCGCAGGCGCTCCACCAGCGTGGCGCGCGCCGCCTCGGTCTGCTGGTTGCGGTCGGCAAAATCCTGGCTGGCGCTCTTGTCGACGATCACCGCCGCGACCGAGGGGATCGGATCGCGGTCCTCGCGGGTCAGCGACGGGTTGGCGAGCGCCAGCACCATCAGCGCGAGCGCGGCCGCACGCACCAGCGCGCCACGACTGCGCACCAGGAGCAGCATCGCCGACAGCGCGAGCGCCAGCGCGAACGCCGCCCAAACCACGTAGGACGGCACCAGCGGAGCGAATGAGACGCCGAGATTCAAACCGCGCTCCTATTGCCCCAGCCGCTCGAGTAGCGCCGGGATATGGACCTGGTCGGTCTTGTAGTTGCCGGTCATGGCGTACATCACGATGTTGACCCCGGCGCGGAACGCCAGCTCGCGCTGGCGCGGCTCCCCCGGCACCAGCGGCAGCATCGGTTGGCCGTCGGGCCGCATCGCCCAGGCGCCGACCAGATCGTTCGAGGTGATGATGATGGCGGAGACGCCGTCGCCGGCGCGCGCCGGACGGCCGGGGTCGTCCTCATTCGCTTCCGGCAACGCCTCGACCCAGAGCTGGCCGCCGGTAAAGCGGCCGGGAAAGTCCCTGAGCAGGAAAAACGTCTTGGTCAGCACATGGTCCTGCGGCACCGGCTCGAGCTCGGGGACGTCGAGCGATGACAAAATGCTGCGCAGCGCCACCATGCCGGGAGAGCGGTTGTCGGCGCCGGCGCCGGGCGTCGAATCCACCGAATCGCGCGTGTCGAACAGGATCGTGCCGCCCTGTTTCATGTAGGCGTCGATCTTCTCGAGCGCCTGTTGCGGCGGCTTGCCGGCATTGGCGACCAGCGGCCAATAGATCAGCGGGAAGAACGCTAGCTCGTCGCGCCCCGGCGTGACGCCGACCGGCTCGCCCGCTTCGAGCGCGGTGCGTTGCGCGAGAAACAAGGTCAGGCCCTGCAGGCCGGCTTTGCTGACCGCGTCTACCTCGGCATCGCCGGTCAGTACATAAGCGAGCCGCGGCTGCAGCGTCGCCTTCATGGCGAAATCGTCGGCGGTGGCGGAGGGCGCTTGCGCCCGGGCCAGTTGCGGGGCGCCCAGCGCCGCCATCACCGCCAAGACGGCGAGCACCGCGGCGGCGGCGCGGCGCGGGCGGCGCATGCTGGAGATGCCGCCGGCCAGCCAGAACACCACCAGCGCGTCGAGCGCCAGCAAGGTGAGCGCCGCGACGAAAATCGGTCCGCGCAG
This sequence comes from Hyphomicrobiales bacterium, assembly GCA_038206695.1. Lineage (GTDB taxonomy): Bacteria > Pseudomonadota > Alphaproteobacteria > Rhizobiales > Xanthobacteraceae > Pseudolabrys. The sequence continues at coordinate 82,212 of JBBRAN010000001.1, forward strand.
ATCGAGCGGCTCGCCCCGGCGATAGATGTCGTGTTTCGCGTTGAGCGGCGCGAAGTCGATCGGCGTCAGCCGGTCGACCGGCGCCAGCGTGTTGACTGCCAGCAGGCCCTCCGGCGGCCCGTAGAAGCCGGGCGGATGGTCGGCAGTGGCCCGGCCGGTAAAGCCGGTGGGGACCGGGCGCGCAGTCGAGGGCGGCGTGCCGAATGCGCCGAAGCCGTCGAGCACGCGGTTCGCGGCAACGACTTGCGCCGCGCGGCTGCCGGCTGCGGCCCCGCCCGCATTGTCCTCAGCCGAGAACGAGCCGGCCAGTGCGACGATGTGGCGGAGCATGTCGACGAAGACGCCGGACAGCGGCAGGTCCGACCAACGGGTGTCGGCGGTGACATGGAATAGGACGATCAGGCCCTTGCCGCGGCGCTGCGCGGTGACGAGCGGGGTGCCGTCGGCGAGGCTCGCCCAGGTCCGCCGTGTCAGATCGACGTCCGGCTCAGCCAGCACCTGGCGCGTCACCGTGACGTCATTCGGCACCGCCATGGTGTTGAATGGGCTTTCGCGGGCGAACGAGGCGAGCGGCTGCGGCTTCTCCCAGCTCAGGCTGCCGCCGAGGATGCGGCCGCCGCGGCGAAGCTTGACCGGCACCAGATCGTCGTCGGTCGCCGCCAGATGGGGCCCGGCGAAGCGCACCAGCACGCCGCCCTCGTCGAGCCATTTGTTGAGCCGCTCGCGCGCTTGCCCAGGGACGTTGCCGACATCGGCGAGGATCAGCATCGGCAGCTTCTGGTCGAGGAAACGGCCGACCGGTTCGGCCGGCGCGGCGCCTTCCGCCAGTTTCACGTCGGCGAATGGCGTCAGCGCGCGCGACAGGTAATAGGTCGCGCCGATCAAAGGCTGCGAACGGTCGGCGGCCGAGCCCGACACCACCCCGATGGTGCGGCGGCGCCAGCGTTTGTCGAGCAGTTGCACGACGCCGGCCGAGCGCTCGCCGATGATGTCGAGCCGCGCCACGTCATTGCGGATCTCGACCGGCAGATCGATCACGGCCTCGGTCTCGGTCGCCGTGGCGGGAAAGCGGAACGGCGCTTCGCCGAGCGGCAGGCCCTTGAGGTCGAGCGCCTGCACCAGGCCGGTGTCGGAGCCGCCCGGTTGCGGGCGCAGCACCTTGACGGTCAGCGCGCCGGCCGCGTTATCGGCGGCAGCGAGTGCATGCGGCGGAGGAACGCCGCCTTCCACCACCGTCAGCGGGCGATTGCCGAGCGCGGCCTTGAGGCCCTGCACGAAGTCGGCGGCCTTGCCGAGGTTGACGCCGTCCGACAGCCAGACGACTTCGAGATCGGGCGCGCCGGCGAGGAAGCGTGTCAGTGTCGCCAGCGCGTCGCCTCGCTCGAGCGTGTGCGGCTTCGGCCTGATCGATTTCAGCGTGATGCGGGCGGCGCCCGCGGTCTGCAGCGAAATATCCTTCGACGTCTCCGACAGCGGCAGCAGCGCGACGCCGCGGGCGTCGGCATCGGCGCGCGCGATCAATTCGTCTCCGGTGCGCAGCCGCGCATCCCACGAAGCCGCCGCCGCCCAGCCATCGTCGATCAAGATCAGCAGCGGCGCGCCGCGGTCGCGGCTCGCGACCGGCGGATTCCACAGCGGTCCGGCGGCGGCGACGATGACAAGGCCGGCGAGCGCCAGCCGCAACAAGGTCAGCCACCACGGGGTGCGCGCCGGGGTTTCTTCCTTCGGCGCGATCTCGAACAGCAGGCGGGTCGGCGGAAAATTGATCTGGCGCGGGCGCGGCGGCACGAGCCGCAGCAGCCACCACAGCACCGGCAGGCTGAGCAGCCCCAGCAGGATGAGGGGCTGGGCAAAGCCGAGCGGGATGTTGCCGATCATGCCCGGACCTCCGACCCGGTGCGCGCCGGCTGGAGGCTTTTGACGACGGCATGGGCGCCCGCGCCCATGCGCGCATGGATGGCGAACAACAGCTCGGTCGGGCCGCGGTCGGTGCGATGCACCGTGAAGCTCCAGCCGAATTGCTCGCATTCGGCGCGCAATGCCGCCCGGTGGTTGGCGAGCAGATTCTGGTAGTCGCTGCGCCATGTCTCGGCGCGGCCGGCGGTGATGGTGCCGAGCCCTTCGGATTCGATGAATTCGATGCGGCCGCTATACGGAAAGCTTTCCTCCGCGGCATCGACCACCTGCACGACGTGGCCGCGCGCCCCGTTCGCCGCCAGTTGGCCGATGACACGGCGGAGGTCCGCGACCGGGCTCCAGAAATCGGACAGCAGCAGCACTTCCGAGAACGGCGCCGGCGCGAAATTCGGCGGCAGGCTCGGATGCTCGCTGGTGTCGTGGACGATGGTTTGCGCCATCTTTTCGATGATGTTGCGGTTCGCCGTCGGCCGCATGATGGCGGGAATGCCGACGCGCTCGCCGCCCTGAACGAGCACTTCGGCGAGCGCGAACGACACGACGAGGGCGCGGTCGAGCTTGCTCCATTCGGACAGGCCGGACGAAAAGTCCATCGACGGCGAACGGTCGGCCCACAGCCAGATCGTGTGCGAGGCCTCCCATTCGCGCTCGCGCACGTAGAGATGATCGTCGCGCGCCGAGCGGCGCCAGTCGACATTGGATGACGGCTCACCGGACACGAAACGGCGGTACTGCCAGAAATTCTCGCCCGGCCCGGCGCGGCGGCGGCCATGCAGGCCGTGAATCACGGTCGAGGCGACGCGGCGCGCTTCGAGGATAAGCCGGGGAACGCGCGCGGCGAGCTTTCGGCTTTTGCCGGCAGCCGCCCGTACCGCTCCGGTCTCGGTATCGTTGCGCGGGGTTTCCGCCATTCCGTCTATCCGATGCGCGCTTTGAGGCGGCCGATGACGTGGGTGATCGTCTCGCCTTCGGCACGCGCCGCGAATGTCAGCGCCATGCGGTGCTTGAGGACGGGTTCGGCCAGCTCCAGCACGTCGTCGATCGATGGCGCAAAACGGCCGTCGAGCAGCGCGCGGGCGCGCACCACGAGCATCAACGCTTGGCTCGCCCGCGGTCCCGGACCCCAGGAAATCAGCTTGCCGATGTCGCCGGCTTCCGGCCCCGGACGCGCCGAGCGCACCAAAGCAAGGATCGCCTCGACAACCGATTCACCGACCGGGAGGCGGCGCACGAGGCGCTGTGCCGCGATCAGGTCGTCCGACGTCATCGCGGCCTTGGCGCGAGTCTCGTCGGCGCCGGTCGTGTCGAACAGGATCTTCCGTTCCGCTGCGAGCTCGGGATAATCGACGTCGATCTCCATCAGGAAGCGGTCGAGCTGCGCTTCCGGCAGGGGATAGGTGCCTTCCTGCTCGAGCGGGTTCTGCGTGGCGAGCACATGGAACGGCTTGGGCAGATCGTGGCGCGCGCCGGCGACGGTGACGTGCTGTTCCTGCATCGCCTGTAGCAGCGCCGATTGCGTGCGCGGCGAGGCGCGGTTGATCTCGTCCGCCATCAGCAATTGGGCGAACACGGGGCCGGCGATGAAGCGGAAGCTGCGCTTGCCGCCGGCGCCTTCCTCCAGCACTTCCGAGCCGAGAATGTCGGACGGCATCAGGTCCGGGGTGAATTGAACGCGGCGCGCGTCGAGGCCGAGCGCGATGCCCATCGTCTCGACCAGTTTGGTTTTCGCGAGGCCCGGCACGCCGACCAGCAGCCCGTGGCCGCCCGACAGCACGGTGATCAGCGCCCGATCGACGACCTGGTCCTGGCCGAAAATCACCGCGCCGATCGCGGCCTTGGCCGCACGGACATGGGCGGAGGTCGATTCCGCCGCGCGCACGATCATGTCTTCGAGTTTTTCGAGGGTTTCGCCACCAGCCACAGCCATTCGTCGGCTCCTTTCGAGCGCTTGCCTGTCGTTGCCTTCCGGGTTTGGCCGGTTCTATGCAACAACCACACCAGGTGCCGGATTTAGTCCGGCAAAATGCGCGAATCTGGCACTTTCCGCCTGCGAGCTTACGCTATCCTGGCCGGCCGGTACCGCCCTTCACGGAGATGCGAACAGCCGGCAAGACCTTGATTATCGTAGGTAAACAATGGCGAAGGCAGGGCACGGCGGCCAAATCGGCATCGAAGGCATCGCCGCGGCGCTGCCGCGCGAGCGCAAGGGCCCGCCGCCGGTTCACCTGTGGAATCCGCCCTATTGCGGCGACATCGACATGCGAATCGCCTCCGACGGCACTTGGTTCTATCTCGGCACGCCGATCCACCGGCCGGCTTTGGTCCGGCTGTTCGCCTCGGTGCTCAAGCGCGAGGACGGCAAGTATTTCCTGGTCACTCCGGTCGAGAAGATCGGCATCGTGGTCGACGACGCGCCGTTTCTCGCCGTCGAGCTCCAGGTCGAAAACTCCGGCGAAAATTCCGACCAAGGTGGAGTGCTTCGGTTTCGCACCAATGTCGACGATTGGGTCGACTGCGACGCCGACCATACGCTGCGCTTCGAGCCGGAGACGGCGACCGGCGGCCTCAAGCCTTATCTCCATGTCCGTCGCGACCTGTGGGCGAAGGTGACGCGCGCTTTGTTCTACGACCTGGTCGAGCGCGGCGAGGAACGCGACGTCGAGGGCCGGGCGATGTTCGGCGTCGTCTCGGCCGGCGAATTTTTCCCGATGGCCGAGGCGAGCGCCGTGCGGGAGTTCGCCTGATGCAGCCCGCCGCGACCGCTGCGCTGTCGGCCCGGGAATTTTTCGACCGGGTCCGGCAACGCCTGACGCTCGACGTGCCGGCGGGTCTCAACGATCCGAACGTGACCCCGAAGCGCGGCGACCATGACGCCGATGCTGCGATGGCGAAGATCGCCGCGATCCGCCCGATCCGGCCCGCCGCCGTGCTGGTCCCGGTGGTCGAGCGCGAGGAGCCGATGGTGCTGCTGACCCAGCGTTCCGCCCATTTGCCGGATCATCCGGGGCAGATATCGTTTCCCGGCGGCAAGATCGATGATAGCGACGGCACGCCGCAAGCGGCGGCTTTGCGCGAGGCGCAGGAGGAGATTGGTCTCGCGCCGGAAGCCGTTGAGCCGCTCGGCTATCTCGATCTTTACATGACGACGCGCGGCTACCGCATCGTGCCGCTGATCGCGCGGGTGCGGCCGGACTTCCATCTCACCCTCAATACCCGCGAGGTCGACGCCGTGTTCGAGGTGCCACTCAATTTCGTGATGGAGCTCAAGAACCACCAGCGTCATTCGCGCGATTGGGCGGGGATTACCCGGCACTATTACGCGATCGCCTATGGCGAGCGGTACATCTGGGGAGTGACTGCTGGTATCCTGCGCAATCTGTACGATCGGATTTATCAATGATCCGCCCCGTCGCCACCGAGATCGCGCTGTTTCTGACGCCGTTCTTGCTGTACGCCGCCTTCCTGTGGGCGACGCGCGCCGGCATGCTCGATCCGCAGCACTGGCCGCTGTCGCGCGTGGCGCTGCTTGCCGGCATCGCGCTCCTCCTGATGCTCGGCAGTTTCCTGGTGTTCGCGCATTTCGGCGGCGCCCCGGTCGGCTCGACCTACGTTCCCGCCCATATCGAGAACGGCAAATTCGTGCCGGGGCAGACGCGCTGATGGCGAGCCTTGCCGCGGCCGGCTGGCTGACGGGCGGTGCGCTGGCGCGGTTGCTTGCGGTGCTCGATGCTGACGGCGAGGAAGCGCGCGCCGTCGGTGGCGCGGTGCGCAACGCTTTGCTCGGCATGACGGTCGGCGAGATCGACGTCGCCACCACCGCCGTGCCGCAGGAAGTGGTGCGCCGTGTCGAGGCGGCAGGCTTCAAGGCGGTGCCGACCGGCATCGAGCACGGCACCGTGACGGTGGTGATCGACGGCGCGCCGTTTGAAGTGACCACCTTGCGCCGCGACGTCGAAACCTACGGCCGCCATGCCAAGGTGGCGTTCGGGCGCGACTGGAAGGCGGACGCCGAGCGCCGCGATTTCACGATCAACGCGCTGTCCGCCTCGCGTGACGGCAGGGTGCACGATTATGTCGGCGGGCTTGCCGACCTGGAGCGGCGCAAGGTGCGCTTCATCGGCGAGGCGCGGACGCGAATTGCCGAAGATTATCTGCGCATCCTGCGCTTCTTCCGTTTCCACGCCGCCTATGGCGCGGGGGCGCTCGACGCCAGCGGTCTTCATGCCTGCATCGAAGGCTGCGCCGGCCTCGAAGCGTTGTCGCGCGAGCGGGTGCGGATGGAATTCGTCAAGCTGCTGGTGGCGCCGGCCGCGGGCCCGGTGTTGCAGGCGATGGCCGACGCCGGCTTTCTGCTGCTGAGCCTCCACAGCGTGCCGAACGTCGCGTATTTTTCCGCGATGGTTGCCGTGGAAAAAACCATGGCGTTGCCGGCCGACCCGATGCGGCGGCTCGCAGCGCTTGCCGTGCTGATTGCCGAGGACGCCGAGCGGCTGTGGCAGAACCTGCGGCTGTCCAACAACGAGCACGCGCGGCTCGTTGCGATGGCGGCAGGCTGGTGGCGCGCCTCCCATGCGCTCGGCGAAACCCAGTCGCGCGCTCTGCTGTACCGGCTGGGCGAGCCGCTTTTCACCGACCAGATCCTGCTCGGCTGGGCGCGCAGCGGCGCAGGGGCGGGCGATGCCGGCTGGCGCGCGCGGGCAAGCCTGCCGCAGCGCTGGAAAGCGCCCGTCTTTCCGATCAAGGCCGCCGACCTGATGGAGCGCGGCGTCGTCAAGGGCCCGGCACTCGGGGCGGCGCTCGCCGCCGCCGAACGCGCCTGGGTCGCGGCCGGATTTCCGCTCGACAGACCGGCGCTCGACAAGATCGCCGATCTGGCGGCGCCGCGCTGAACGCGCGTTACGGCCATTTCACCAGCGGCGGCAGCGACGACAGGATCGACTCGACATTGCCGCCGGTCTTGAGCCCGAAGATGGTACCGCGGTCATAGAGCAGGTTGAACTCGACATAGCGCCCGCGCCGGATCAGTTGCTCATTGCGCTGCGCCGGCGTCCACTTTGTCTGGAAATTCTTGCGCACGATCTGCGGATAGATTTGCAGGAACGCGCGGCCGACATCCTGCGTGAAGGCGAGGTCGGCGTCCCAGTTTCCGCTGTCGAGCCAGTCGTAGAAGATGCCGCCAGCGCCGCGCGGCTCGTTGCGGTGCTTGAGGAAGAAATACTCGTCGCACCACGTCTTGAATTTGTCATACGGCGCGACCGCAGGATGGGCGTCGCACGCCGCCTTCATCGCCGCATGAAACGCCACTGTGTCCGGATCGCGCTGGGTGCGGCGGGCGTCGAGCACTGGCGTCAGGTCGGCGCCGCCGCCGAACCAGTCCTTGGTCGTCACGACGAAGCGGGTGTTCATGTGCACCGCCGGCACGTTGGGATTGTTGAGGTGCGCGATGACCGAGATGCCGGAGGCCCAGAACCGCGGATCGTCGGCGGCGCCGGGAATGTCCTGGCGAAACTCCGGCGCGAATTCGCCGTGCACGGTCGAGCAGTGCACGCCGACCTTCTCGAATACGCGGCCCTTCATGATCGCCATCACGCCGCCGCCGCCATCCGCCCCGCTATGGTCGGTGCGCTGCCACGGCGTGCGCGCGAAGCGGCCCGGCGCGTCCGCCGATCCGGGCAGCTGGTCTTCCAGCCGCTCGAACGCCGCGCAGATGCCGTTGCGCAGGCTTTCGAACCAGTTGCGGGCGCGGGTCTTGCGCGCCTCGATTTGTCCGGCGTCCATCGTCATCCTCGCCCGCCGATTATAGCGGCATCCCCCTGGTCTGCCGCAGCGCCTCGGTGGCCGCCATCGCGGCCGCTACCGCCACATTGAGCGAGCGCAGGCCAGGCCGCATCGGGATGGTCAGCCGGGCGTCGGCGGCGAGATGCACGGCCTGCGCCACGCCGGCGCTCTCGCGGCCGAACAGCAGGATATCGCCGTCGCGGTAATGAAAATCGAGAAACGACTGCGTTCCGGCGGTGGTGAACAGCACTGCCCGCGCCGATGCCGCGCGCCGCCACTGCTCGAACGCCGCCCAGTCGAGATGTCGCACGATCGCCACCGCGTCGAGATAGTCCATCCCGGCCCGCCGGAACGCGCGATCGGTTGCCGGAAAGCCGGCCGGCTCGATGATATGGCCCTCGACCCCGAGGCAGGCGCACAGCCGCAGGATGGTCCCGGTATTCTGGGCGATGTCGGGCTGGTACAGGGCGATCCGGATCATGCGGCCTCGCCGTGCATTGTGCCTAATGCGGGCTAGACAAACGGCTTATGCAACCCTTGTTCGCAGTCGCGATACCGGGCTTGCGCTTGTACTGCAAGGGTGCCAATAAAAACCGCCGACGCGCGGTCCTGCCTTTACCGGGATTGCCGCCACCGGTCCGCCCGCCGCCGCAGGACTCAGTGTCCCGAAGGCACTGCCCCGAGCGGCCTTATCGCCAGTCGGAGGAGAGGATTTCGACGTGACGACCGTGTCTTCGGCGGAGCACACGCGCCGCGACTTTCTCTACATCGCCACTGCCGCCGTCGGCGCGGTTGGCGCGGCGGCGAGCCTGGTGCCGCTCGTCTCGCAGATGAACCCGGACGCTTCCACCATCGCGGCCGGCGCGCCGATCGATGTCGATCTCGGCCCGGTCGCGGACGGCCAGATCCTCAAGGTGTTCTGGCGCAGCAAGCCGATCTTCATCTTCCACCGCACCAAAAAAGACATCGACGAGGCGCGTGCGGTCCAGGTCGGCCGCCTGCCGGACCCGGAAACCGACCAGAAGCGCGTCAAGGACGGCCACGACCAGTGGCTGGTCCTGATCGGTATCTGCACCCATCTCGGCTGCATCCCGATCGCGCATCAGGGCGAGTATGACGGCTTCTTCTGCCCGTGCCACGGCTCGCAATACGATACGTCGGGCCGCATCCGCAAAGGTCCGGCGCCGAAGAATCTCGCTTTGCCGCCCTACGAATTCGTCTCCGACAGCAAAATCCGGATCGGCTGATCCAAACCGCAGTCTCTGAAGGTTCGACCATGAGCGGGCATTCCACCTACCAGCCGCAAGGCGCATTCATGAAGTGGCTGGAGCGCCGGCTGCCGATCGCCGGGCTGATGCACTCGTCCTTCGTTGCCTATCCGACGCCGCGCAACCTGAACTACTGGTGGACGTTCGGCGGCATTCTCTCCTTCATGCTCGGCGTGCAGATCATCACCGGCGTGGTGCTGGCGATGCACTACACCGCGCATGCCGACATGGCCTTCAATTCCGTCGAGACGATCATGCGCGACGTGAATTACGGTTGGCTGCTGCGCTATCTGCATTCCAACGGCGCCTCGATGTTCTTCGTCGCCGTCTACATCCACATGTTCCGCGGCATGTATTACGGCTCCTACAAGGAGCCGCGCGAGGTGCTGTGGATCCTCGGCGTCATTCTTTATCTGCTGATGATGGCGACCGGCTTCCTCGGCTATACGCTGCCGTGGGGCCAGATGTCCTATTGGGGCGCCACCGTCATCACCAATTTCTTCTCGGCCTTCCCGCTGATCGGCGACCCGCTGGTGATGCTGCTGTGGGGCGGCTACGCGGTCGGCAACCCGACGCTGAACCGCTTCTACTCGCTGCATTACCTGCTGCCATTCGTGATCGCCGGTGTCGTTGTCCTTCACATCTGGGCGCTGCACGTCGTCGGCCAGAACAACCCGACCGGGGTCGATCCGAAATCCGCCAAGGACACCGTGGCCTTCACGCCTTACGCCACTGTCAAGGACAGCTTCCTGATGGCGGTGTTCTGCATCGTGTTCGCCTGGTTCGTGTTCTACGTGCCGAACTATCTCGGCCATGCCGACAACTACATTCCGGCGAACCCGGCGGTGACCCCGCAGCACATCGTGCCGGAGTGGTACTACCTGCCGTTCTACGCAATCCTGCGCGCGATCCCGAACAAGCTGCTCGGCGTCTGCGCGCTGTTCGGCTCGATCCTCATCCTCGCTTTCCTGCCGTGGCTCGACACCTCGCGCGTGCGCTCCGGCCGTTACCGGCCGTTGTTCAAGCAATTCTTCTGGCTGTTCGTGGTGTGCTGCCTCGGCCTCGGCTGGCTCGGCGCCAAGCCGCCGGAAGGCGTCTACGTGATCGCGGCGCGCATCCTGACCATCTACTATTTCGCCTACTTCATCGTCGTCCTGCCGCTGCTCGGCATTTTCGAGAAGACCAGGCCGGTGCCCAATTCGATCGCGGAAGCGGTGCTGGTCGGCGACGTCCCGCTTGGCGCTTCGGCGCCGCCGCTGAGACACGGGTAGGCGGGGCCGCAACATGACGATGCCAACCAGGACATTGCGGCTTTTCGCTTTCGCCGGCGTTTTCACGCTGGCCGGTCTGCCGGCGCTGGCGCAGGAACATGACGGGCCGCAGCCGCCGCGGCTGAAATGGTCGTTCGCCGGGCCGTTCGGAAAATACGACCCCGGCCAGCTCCAGCGCGGCTTCAAGATCTACAAGGAAGTCTGCGCCAACTGCCATTCGCTCAATCTGCTGAGCTTTCGCAATCTGGCCGATCCGGGCGGGCCGGACTTCTCGGTGGCGCAAGCCGACTCGCTTGCCTCCGACTACAAGGTCAAGGACGGCCCCAACGATGCCGGCGAGATGTTCGAGCGGCCCGGCCGGCTCGCCGACCGTTTCCCGGCGCCGTTCGCCAACGATCAGGCCGCCCGTGCCGCCAATGGCGGCGCGCTGCCGCCCGATATGTCGGTGCTGGCGAAGGCGCGCACCTATGAGCGCGGCTTCCCGTGGTTCGTGTTCGACATCTTCACGCAGTATCAGGAGCAGGGCCCCGATTACATCGCGGCGGTGCTGCGCGGCTACGCCGAGAAGCCGAAAGCAATGACGATGGCGCCGGGCATGAACTACAATATGTACTATCCCGGCCACGCGATCGGCATGCCGCCGCCGCTGTCGGACAATCAGGTCACGTTCGACGACGGCGCGCCGGCCAATCTCGAGCAATATTCCAAGGACGTCTCGGCCTTCCTGATGTGGGCCGCCGAGCCCCACCTCACCGCCCGCAAGCGTCTCGGTCTTCAGGTGATGGTGTTCCTGATCGTGCTGGCGGGGTTGCTGTACTTCACCAAAAAGAAGGTATGGGCCGATGTGAAGGCCCACCCGGAAAAGCTCGAAGACAATGCCTGACCGCGGCAAGGGCGGCCGTGAAATCGCGATGCCCGGCCTTGTCCTGGGCATTTGTTTTTTGAGACAAGGGGAGCGGGGAAGGGCGGCCACATGGCGAAATCCGTGCTTGGCATCATCGGCGGCTCCGGCATTTACGACCTGCCGGGCCTCGCCAATGTGCGCGAGCAGCGCATCGAAAGCCCGTGGGGCGAGCCGTCCGGGCCGCTGCGGATCGGCGAGATCGACGGCCTGCTGGTCGTGTTTCTGGCGCGCCATGACAAGGGCCACCGGCTGTCGCCGTCCGACATCAATTACCGCGCCAATATCGACGTCCTCAAGCGCGCCGGCGTCACCGACCTGGTCTCGCTGTCGGCCTGCGGCTCGTTCAAGGAGGACCTGCCGCCCGGCACGTTCGTGCTGGTCGACCAGTTCGTCGACCGCACCCACATGCGCGAGAGCTCGTTCTTCGGCCGCGGCCTCGTCGCGCATGTCTCGATGGCGCAGCCGGTGTCGCCGCTGTTGCGCAAGCGGCTCGGCGAGGCGGCGCGCGCCGAAGCGATCGCGGCGCAGTGGGGCGGCACCTATGTCTGCATGGAAGGCCCGCAGTTTTCGACCTATGCCGAAAGCATGACCTACAAGGAGCTCGGCTATTCGGTGATCGGCATGACCAACATGCCGGAGGCCAAGCTCGCGCGCGAAGCCGAGCTTTGTTACGCCACCGTCGCGATGGTGACGGACTTTGACTGCTGGCACGAAGCCCACGATGCCGTCACCGTGCAGGACATCATCAAGGTGCTGATGGAGAATGCCGGCCGGGCGCAGCGTCTGGTGGCGCGGCTCGCGAGGGATTTTCCGCGCGAGCATGAGCCGTGCCCGATCGGCTCCGACCGCGCGCTCGACACCGCGCTGATCACCGCGCCGGAGGCGCGCGATCCCGCGCTTATCAGGAAGCTCGACGCCGTCGCCGGCCGCGTGCTCGGAGGCGCGTAGCGCTGGGCGTGCGCGGCGCGCGGCCGGGGCCCTTCAACTCGTCCAGGATCGACGTGTTCAGAATCTCTTCGATGCGGCCGAGCGCGCGCGCCGCGATCAGGCCGTCGAAAATCCGATGATCGAAGTTGAGCCGTACCGCCAGGGTCCCTTTGGCGTCGAGCGGACCGTAGGTCAGGAGGCACGAGATCGGCGTGCGTGCGCGCCCCAATTCGGCATTGAGCGGCGCGGCCGAGCTGATGGCGAACGTGCCTGCGGTGTGCCGGCGCATTCGCGGAATGTTGAGTGACAGCCACCACACCGGCCGGCGCAGGAAGAACGGCAGCCGGGAAAATCCGATCATCATCCGGTTGAATTTCGTCGCCTCGAGCGGCGTGTCGACCGCCAGTCGCATCATGCGGCTGAGTTCGACGAGCGCCATCGTGTCGGGCGAGCGAAAGCGGACCGGGATAATGGTGGTGTCGTCTTCGAGCTGGCGCTCGGTCAGGATGCTGACCGTGCTGTCGGCATATTCGTGGATATGCGGCCACGGCAGCCGGATATAGGCGCGCCGCAACTGCGGGATCTCGGCCGCCGCCAGCGCGAACGCCTTGGCGAAAATGGTGGGCCAGGCCGGGCGCTCGGGATGGCGCTGGCGCGCCGCGGCGACCTGCGCGATCGATAGCTGGCGCTTGACCCACACGGTGGGCACGGCGCGCGCGGCCCACATGTAGTCGGTCACCATCCGCCGCGCGATCGACAGGCCGATGCTGCGGCCAGAACTGCGGCCATGTTTGTTCGGCAAGTTTGCGCTCAACCCCGCGTCCCCCGGTTGCATGCGGCCCCATGGTTCGCCAGAGTGCGCCCCGTTGCAAGCGTCGACTTGCGCCCATCGCATGAGAGCACAATGACGTCGCCCGCTTTCGTGAACGATCTCAAAGCCGCCATCCGCACGATCCCCGACTATCCGAAGCCGGGCATCATGTTCCGGGACATCACGACATTGCTCGGCGATGCGCGCGCGTTCCGCCAGACCGTCGACGAGCTGGTGCAGCCCTGGGCCGGCATGAAGATCGACAAGGTGGCCGGGATCGAGGCGCGCGGCTTCATTCTCGGTGGCGCGGTGGCGCATCAGGTGTCGGCCGGCTTCGTGCCGATCCGCAAGAAGGGCAAGCTGCCGCACAAGCGGGTCAGCATCGCCTACTCGCTGGAATACGGTCTCGACGAGATGGAAATCCATGAGGACGCGGTCAGCAAAGGGGACCGCGTCATCCTGGTCGACGACCTGATCGCGACCGGCGGCACGGCGGAGGGCGCCGTCAAGCTGCTGCGCCAGATCGGCGCGCAAGTGCTGGCGGCGTGCTTCGTGATCGACCTGCCGGAGCTCGGCGGCGCCGACAAATTACGCAAGCTCGACGTTCCGGTCCGCACTTTGGTTTCGTTCGAAGGCCATTGAAGCCCGCGTTGGCGCGGCCGTCCGCTGCTAGCCCCACGGCCCGCGGCCGCCCGGGCGCGCACCGCCGGCGCCCCAAGGACCGCCCGAAGGACCGCCCGAAGTTTGCTTACTCGGCCCGCCCGGCGCCGCGCTATCCGCCGTGCCATCGCTCCAGGGCCCGGCCGGCGGCGGCTCATTGCGCGGCGGCTCGATCGCCAGCGGGCCGGGATCGTGACCGCCCGCGAACTTGACCAGCGCGTCGACGCGCGAGTCGACCGACGGGTGCGTGGCGAACAGGTCGGCGAAACCCTCGCGGGGATTGTCGATGCACATTTCCATCACCGCCGAATTGGCCCGCACCAGCTCGCCGCGGCCTTCGATCTTGCGCAAGGCGGAAATCATCGCGTCGGGATTCTTGGTCAGCTCGACCGAGCCGGCATCGGCCAGATATTCGCGCTCGCGCGACAGCGCGAAGCGGATAACGATCGACAGCACCCAGGCGACCGCGATCAGGACCAGCGCAATGACGATGGCGATGCCGGCGCCGCCCGAGCCCTTGCGCTCGCCGTCGCTGCGGCCGCCGCCGAACCGCACGCCGCCCTGGAACAACAGGCGAAACACCATCTCGCCGAAGAACGAGATGACGCCGGCAATGACCACCGCGATCACCAGCATGCGAACGTCGCCGTTGCGGATGTGGGTAAGCTCGTGGCCGAGCACCGCTTCGAGCTCCCGGTCGTTGAGCGCCGCCAGCAGCCCGCGGGTGACCGTGATCGAATACTGCCCCTCGTTGAGCCCGGTAGAGAAGGCGTTGAGCGCGTCGTCGTCGGCGATTCTCAGCTTCGGCATTGCGATGCCGCGCGAGATGCAGAGGTTTTCCAGGATATTGTAGAGCCGCGGCTGCTCGGCGCGGGTCTCCGGCTCAGCGTCGGTGATGGAGTCGATCATCGACTGGTGGAATTTGTAGGCCATCAGGATCCAGAGGATCGTTCCCACCGTCGCCCACGGCAGCGCGAGCTGAAAATCGTACCGCGCGGCGCGCAGCAGGACATCGAGCGCGGCATCGCCCTGTATCACCACCTCGGCGATCAGGGCTCCGGCGTAGACCAGCACGTATATGAGGAGGAACAGGCCGATCAGCAGCGCGATCGAGCGCCGTTTGTTGGACTGGATGTGCGTGTAAAGACCGTAGGCCGCCATCCCCGGTCCTCCGTTAGCGCGTTCAACGCGTTAGAATTTTACGCTCGGCGTCTGATCGATCTCGGCCCGGCCTTCGCCCAGGTCGAAAAATTCGCGCTGATGGAAGCCGAACGCTCCGGCGAACAACGCCGCCGGAAACTGCTGGATGCCGGTGTTGTATTCCTGCACCGCGTTGTTGAAGAACCGCCGGGCGGCCGCGAGCTTGTTCTCGATGTCGGACAATTCGCTCTGCAATTGCTGGAAATTCTGGCTGGCCTTGAGGTCGGGATAGCTTTCCGACAGCGCGAACAGTTGGCGCAGCGCGCCGCTCAGCACGTTTTCGGCGGCGACCTTCTGCTCGATGCCGGGTGCCGCGATCGCGGCGTTGCGCGCTTGCACGACGGCCTCCAGCGTGCCCCGTTCGTGGCTGGCGTAGCCTTTGACCGTCTCGACCAGATTGGGGATCAGGTCGTGGCGCTGCTTGAGCTGGACATCTATGTCGGCAAACGACTGGTTGACCCGCTGCCGCATGGCGACGAGGCCGTTGAAGATCGTCATCGCCCACAGGGCGATCACCACGATGACACCCAGAACGATCCAGCCGGTGGTGGACATGATGCTGGCCCCTCGGAACAAGTTCCAAACCTAGCCTAGATGGCGCCGCGAGGGCAGATCGCAAGATGCCCGGCGGACGTAAAAAAAAGCCCCGGGCGGGGCCCGGGGCTTCGATGCCTGGTGGCTATGGGGGAAGGGGGAGCCACCCGACAGCTGTTACACGCAAACAATGGCGAGGCCCCGCCTTTGGTTCCGGGGTTCGGCATTATTTTGGATTATTTTTCGGGCGGGCCCGATTTTCCCGGCCTCGGTCGGCGCGGATAATTCATCAAGGCGTTCAAGGAGTTGGTACCCCGGATGGTGATACCGGGCAGCGAGGTTAGCTCGCTTCGCGGAACTTGACCGCCGCTTCGAGGTCGACCGACACCAACTGCGATACGCCGCGTTCGGCCATCGTCACCCCGTAAAGACGGTTCATCCGCGCCATGGTGATCGGGTTATGGGTGATGATGACAAATCGGGTGTCGGTCGATTTTGTCATCTCATCGAGCAGGTCGCAGAAACGCTCGACGTTGTGATCGTCGAGCGGCGCGTCGACTTCGTCGAGCACGCAGATCGGCGCCGGATTGGTCAGGAACACGGCGAAAATCAGCGCCAACGCCGTCAGCGCCTGCTCGCCGCCCGACAGCAGCGACAAGGTCGTGGGCTTCTTGCCCGGCGGCTTGGCGAAAATTTCCAGCCCGGCTTCCAGCGGGTCGTCGCTTTCGATCAACTTGAGTTCCGCGCTGCCGCCACCGAACAGGCTGGTGAACAGTTGCTGGAAGTGGGTGTTCACGGTGACGAACGACGCCAGCAGGCGCTCCCGCGCCTCGCGGTTCAGGCTCTGGATGCCCTGGCGCAGCTTGGCGATGGCGCCGATCAGATCGTCGCGTTCCGCGGTGAGCTTGCCGTGCTGCTCTTCGATCTCACGCAATTCTTCTTCAGCGCGCAGGTTGACGGCGCCGAGCCGCTCGCGCTCGCGGCGCAGGCGTTCCAGCGTCGCCTCGACGTCGGTGAACTCGGGCAGCGCATCGTCGGCTTCGATACCGGCAAGCTCGGCGAGCTTGGCCGGCTCGATCTCGAGCATGTCGTGGATTTCCCGGCCGATGTCGGCCAGACGCCGTTGCGCGGCGCCGAACCGTTCTTCGGCGCGCGCCAGTTCCTCGCGCGCCGCGCTCGCCGCTTCAAGCGCCGCGCGTCCATCCCGATCGGCTTGCGCCAGCGCGGTTTCGCCCTCGGTGAGGCGATCGGCGGCCGCGCGGCGATTGGCCTCGGCGGCTCCGATCTCGGTGATCAGCGCGCTGCGCTTCTCGGCAAACACGGCCGGCGCGTTTTCCAGCTCGACGCGCTCGCGCTTGGCGCCCTGCAGGCGTTGATCGAGCGTGGTGATCTGGTTGGCTGCGCCGTCGCGGCGCTCGCTCCAACCGGCGATGTCGGTGGCAATCGATTGCAGCCTGCGGTCGGCAAGTTCTGCTTCGCGCGCTATCGCCTGCTGTTCGGCGCGCAGCTCGGCGAGCTTGCCGCGCTTTCCGGCGATGTCATCGCGCACCGAGCCCAATCGGGGTTCGGCGTCGGCAGCGGGAGAAAGCCCTGTGAGCGCCCGTTCGGCATCGGCTTTGGCGGTGATGGCTTCGTCGCGGCTTGCGGCGAGGCGCGAATAGGCTTCTGCCAGCGCCGAGAGACGGGACGTCTGGCGGTTGAGCTCGCGCTCGCGCGCGCGCATGTCGCTCTCGGTCTCGCCGGCTGCCTGGAAGGCGGCTTGGGCGGCTTCGAGCAGCTTTCTTTTGTCGTCGACTTCGCCGCGCGCCGGCACCAGTTCGGCCTCGATCTCGGCGAGGCGGCTGCGTTGCGACAGCCGCCGCGCGGCGCCGGTCGGTGCGTGGGCCGCTGCGACGAAACCGTCCCAGCGCCACAGGTCGCCATCGGGCGAAACCAGCCGCTGTCCGGTCTTGAGCAGCGGCGCGAGACGTGGGCCGGCATCCTTTTCGACCACGCCGATCTGGGCGAGACGGCGCGCCAGGGCCGGCGGCGCCTGGACGTGTTGAGCCAGCGGAGTGACGCCCTCCGGCAAGGCGGGATCGGACGGGTCGACCGCGATGCCGGTCCAGCGCAGCGGGGCCGACGGGTCGACCGGCGCGTCGAGGTCGTCGCCGAGCGCGGCGCCTAGCGCCTTTTCGTAGCCTTTCGCCACCGAAACGTGGTCGATGACCGGCGGCCATAGATTCCGGGTCTCGAGCGCCAGTACCTTTGACAGCGTTTTGGCTTCGGTATCGAGCCGCTGCACGGCGCGCTCGGTTTCCGCCAGCCCGGCGCGTGCGTTTTCGACGTCCTCGCGCAGGCGGTTGCGCGTCGCTTCCGCGGCAATGGCGGCGGCGGCGGCTTGGCTCAGCGCCGCTTGCGCGCCCTCGACCGCCGCAGCGATCGGTCCTTCGCTGCGTGGCAAAGTCGCCAGTTCGCGCTCGATGGCGGCGATTTCCGATGCCAACCGGTCGGCGCGCTCCTGGTGGTCGCGTGCGGCGGTTTCCAGCTGATTGCGTTTGGCGCTGAGATCGGCGAGCTCGGCGGTCAACTCGCCGAAAATCTTTTCCGCGGCGCTGAGCGCGGCATCGGCTTCACTGACGCGGCCGTCGATCCCGGTGCGCCGGCCGGCGCTTTCGCGGGCCTCACGCCGGATGGCGTCCGCTTCGCCGTTGAGACGCGCCACCGCGGCTTCGGCGTCGGCTGCCAGCAGACGCTCGCGCTCGAGGTCGGCGGCAAATTGAACGGTGCGCAGGTCAAGCTCGGCGATGCGGTCTTTGGCCCGCTGTTCCTCGCGGTCCAGTTCCTGCTGCGCCAGATTGAGCCGGTGCAGTGCCGCGCCGGCGCGGGCTTCGGCCTCGCGCAACGGCGGCAAGGCCGCCGAGATATTGGCTTGCCGCGCCGCGGCTTCGGTCTGCGCGGTGGTGCGTGCGGCAACGGTGCCGATCGCTTCGGTCTTGGCGTGCTCGGCGTCGCCGACTTCCGCCGTGGCGCCGGTCCAGCGCAGATGAAACAACGTCGCTTCGGTCTTGCGGACCTGCGACGACACCGTCCGGTAGCGGATCGCCTGGCGCGCCTGCTTCTTGAGGCCGTCCATCTGCGCTTCGAGCTGCTTGATGACGTCTTCGGCGCGCTGGAGGTTGGTTTCGGCGGACTTCAGCCGCAGCTCGGCTTCGTGGCGGCGGGCATGCAACCCGGCGATGCCGGCGGCTTCTTCCAGCACGCGGCGGCGTTGTTCGGGCCGGGCCTGAATGATCTCCCCGATGCGACCCTGATGGACCAAAGCGGGCGAGCGGGCGCCGGTCGAGGCGTCGGCGAACACGATCTGGACGTCGCGGGCGCGCACTTCGGTGCCGTTGATGCGGTAGGTCGAGCCGGCCTCGCGCTCGATGCGCCGGGCGATGTCGAGGGTGTCCTGGTCGTTGAAGGTCGCCGGCGCCGAACGTTCGGCGTTGTCGATCGTGATCGCGACCTCGGCGGTATTGCGCGCCGGGCGGTTGTTCGAGCCGGAGAAGATGACGTCGTCCATGCTGGAGGCGCGCATGGATTTGTAGGAGGATTCCCCCATCACCCAGCGCAGCGCTTCGACCAGGTTCGACTTGCCGCAGCCGTTCGGCCCCACCACGCCGGTCAGGCCCGGCTCGATGTGAAAGTCGGTTGGTTCGACGAACGATTTGAAACCGATCAGCCGAAGCTTGGTGAGCTTCATGCCTGTCGCCTTGCCTTGCGCGCCATCGCGCTGTGTCGGGTCATTGGAGCGAGTCGATCCTCGTTCCGGGCGACGGCCCGGTCAGCCATGTCTACATGCCGCAGTGGTCGCACAATGAATCGCCGGCCGGAAAGGAGCAACAGGCAGCCGATGTTTTCCAGAACTAACGGCGGTGTTCGGGGCAAACAGCGGCGGAGCAAGCGATCATAGCGCCGATGTATCGCCCCGGCCGGGGCGAAAAACCCTTATCCTGCCTTGAGATAGGGCTCCATCGCCTTGACGAGATCGTCGATCGACAGCGCCCCCGCCCGCCTCTCTCCATTGATGAAAAAGGTCGGGGTCGAGGTCACACCAAGCTTTTCAGCCGCCCGGCTGCGCACCGCTTCGAGCCCGTCGACGAGCTTCTGATTCGCGAGGCAGGTGTTGAATTGTTCTTCACTCAGGCCGGCTTGCTTGGCGATCGCCTTGAGCGGCTCAAGCGGCTTTTGGACGGCCCAGGTTCGCTGTTGAGCGAACAAGGTGTCGATCATGTGAAAATATTTTTCCGTGTCGTCATTGGCCGCGCACCGCGCCAGCATAAAGCCGGCGGCCGCCAGGGGATCGAGTGGGAATTCCCTGAAGATAAAACGCACCTTGCCCTTGTCGACATAGTCGCGCTTGAGCACCGGCCAGGTCGTCGCCGTGAAATGCGCGCAGTGAGGGCAGGTCATCGATGCATATTCGATGATCGTCACCGGCGCCTTGTCGGACCCCAATGCCATCTCGCCAAGCGGGTTGGGCTGCATCAGTTCGGCCGCCGCGACGGTTTGTGCGAGCGCACGGCCATCTAAGCCGGGCAAAGACGACACGCCAAAAACCGTGGTGGCCAACGCCACGGTGGCGGTGTGTTGGCAGAATTCGCGACGGGTGATGTGCAAAACATGCTCCTCGGTCAAACGGCTGGACCCTCGAACGTCCTGAACGGCCGGACCTCGTAGGCCACGAACGGCCGACCCCTCGAACGCCACGAACGGCCGCCCCGCTCGAATACGTGGCTATCCGGAAACAATCACCGTGGCAATTGTGAGATCGGGCCGGAAATAGCCGCCTTGGGTCACTTTCCCTTGACCGCGGCTCCGAGCCGCGCGAGCGCCTGCCGCAGGTCATCGTCGAGCGTTTCCGGCAGGGTTCCGGCCAGGCGAGTGATTTCAGCCTCATCCGGGCCGCGTGGCGGTTGTTTTTTTTCCCGGCGGCGCAGCGGCGCCTGACGCAGCGCGATCCGGCCGATCGCCTGCCAGCCGAAGAACCGGTTGACCCGCTCGAGGATGACGGCCGAGAGGTGCTGGATCTCGAGGGCCGACGGCCCTTCGACCCGCAGCACCAGGGTGGCCGGCTCGGCATCCTCGCCGCCTTCCGGCCGCGGCCACTGGATGCGGGTCGGCTCGCAATGCGCCGCGATTTCCGCGCCCGCAATGTCGGCCCAGCGCGTGATCAGTTCGCGCGACGCGAAGCCCTGCTGGGCGAAACGCTCGTTGAGCGTCGCACCGAGCAAGTCGGACAGCGGCCGGGGAAAACTGCGGGAAGGCTTGCTCAAGGTGCGGCCCGGTGTGGCATCGTCGGGCCATGACGCTAGCATCCCGACGGGAAAAAGACGCGGGCGCGAAACCCCGCGTGCATAAGAACGCGGAGAAAAACCGCCCCGATCCTAACGCGTTACTGGCCTGGTATGACCGCCACGCGCGCATTCTGCCGTGGCGGGCGCGCAAGGGCGAGCGCAGCGATCCTTACCGGGTCTGGCTGTCGGAGGTCATGCTGCAGCAGACCACGGTCAAAACGGTGGCGCCGTATTACGCGAAATTTCTGAAAAAATGGCCATCGGTGGAGCGGCTTGCGGCGGCGAAGCTCGAGGACGTGCTGCGCGCCTGGGCCGGGCTCGGCTATTACGCGCGGGCGCGCAACATGCACCTTTGCGCGCAGGCGGTGGTGAAACAGCACGGCGGTAAATTCCCGCAGACGGAATCCGAACTGCTCACGCTGCCGGGAATCGGCGGATACACCGCCGCCATGATCGCTTCGATCGCCTTTGCCCGGCCGGTGCTCGCCGTTGATGGCAACGTAGAGCGGGTTGTTTCGCGGCTGTTCCGGGTCGAGCAGACGCTGCCGGGGGCAAAACCGGAAATCCGCCGCCTCACTAACTCAATCGCGCCACAAACCCGGCATGGCGACTTCACCCAGGCGATGATGGATCTCGGCGCCACGGTCTGCACGTCGAAAAATCCGGCCTGCGTGCTGTGTCCCTGGATGGACGACTGCGCGGCAAGGAAGCGCGGCGACCAGGCCACGTTCCCGCGTAAGACGGCGAAGCGCGAAGGCGCGTTGCGGCGTGGCGCGGCCTTCGTCGCGCTGCGCGAGGACGGCCGCGTGCTGCTGCGCAAGCGCGCCGACAAGGGCCTGCTCGGCGGCATGAGCGAAGTGCCGACGACACAATGGTCGGCGGATTTCGATCTCGCGCATGGCCGCAAGGACGCGCCGCAGCTCGGCGATCTCGACTGGCAGCGCCGCGCCGGTGTGGTGCGCCATGTCTTCACGCATTTTCCGTTGGAGCTGACGGTGTTCGCGGCGAGCGTACCGGCCAGGATAGCCGCGCCGCCCGGAGCGCGATGGGTTAAGCTCGGTGAACTGGCCGGCGAGGCCTTGCCGACTGTGATGCGCAAGGTTCTCGCGCACGGTCTGGAAGGATCTGTGAACGGCCCCGCCGCCGGAGACTGAGCGTGAAAAAAGCCTGGCACGTCGCGGACCGGCTGGCCGGAGTTGTGGTCGACCTCGCCAAATGGCTGGCGCTGCCCCTCATCGTCCTGTTGTTCCTTCAATGGCCGCTGCGCGACATCGTGCACTGCTGCTCGCGCGAAGCGAACGACCTCGGCCAGTGGGTGTTCGCGCTGTTCATCGCCGTCAGCGTCACGGCGGCGACGCGCGCCGGAACGCATTTGTCGAGCGACGTCCTGGCCAATCGCTACTCGCCGCGCACGCGCGACCTGATCGAGCGTATCGGCGCCGGCGTCGCGCTGCTGCCGTGGTCGGCCTTCGTGATCTTTTCCAGCAAGGAGATCGTCATCAATTCGGTGCGGGGGCTCGAGGCTTTTTCCGACACGTCCAACCCCGGCTACTTCCTCATCAAGCTGGCGCTGTGGCTGCTCGCGATCTGCGTGCTGGCGCAGTCTGTCCTGACGATGACGCGGCCGGCGCGACGGGGCACCTGATGGGCTACCTCGGCTTCGCCCTTCTGCTGCTCGCGGGCGCGACTCTGATCACGACGGGCCTGCCCGCGGCCTTCATCCTGATCGCTACGGCGACGCTCGGCGCCGTCGCCGGCGTCGCGGCCGGCACGATCCCGTTGGCGCTGCTCGGCACCTTGCCGAGCCGGCTCATCAGCCTGCTGGAGAACGATCTGCTTCAGGCACTGCCGCTTTATGTTGCGATGGGGCTGCTGCTGAACCGGCTGCCGGTCGCCGATGCGCTCTACCGCTGCACCCTGCGCATCCTGCCGCGCACGAAATCGGCGCCGCTCGCCGCCGGGCTGGTGCTGGGCGGGCTGATCGGGCCGATGAACGGCTCGGTCGGCGCCAGCGTGCTCGGGCTGTCGCGCATCGTCGCGCCGCGGCTCGACGCCGAAGGCGTGCCGCCGCCGACCACCGCGGCCCTCATCTCGGTTGCCTCGACGCTCGGCGTGCTGGTGCCGCCGTCGCTGGTGCTCATTCTGCTCAGCGACGCGATGCTGTCGGCGCATACGATTGCGGTCACCGCGAGCGGGCGTCCCGACCGCGTCATCAATACGCAGGACGTCTTTCACGGCGCGCTGGCGCCGGCGGCGATCTTCTTTTTTGTCGCGCTGTTGCTGGCCTCGCTCGGGGGACGCGAGGCGACGAAATTGCCGCCGCGACCGGCGGTCGGCGCCGGGCAGGCCGCGCTGGCGATCGTATCGGTCACGTCGATCGGCGCGCTGTTGGGCGGGGTCGCCGCCGGACTGTTCTATGCGGTCGAAGCGGCGGCGATGGGCGCGTTCACGCTGCTCGCGGGCGGCATCGTGACCGGCTATCTGAGGCTGCCGGTGCTGCGCGAACTGCTGCGCGAAGTGATCGCGGTGACGGGGGCGCTGTTCGCGCTGCTGATAGGCGCGACGACGTTGACCCTGGTCCTGCGGCTGCTGGGCACCGACCGCATCGTGTCCGAATGGATCACGGCGCTGCCGGGCAACCAGATCGTGGTGATCGCCATCGTACTGGCCGCTATCGGGGTGTGCGCCTTCGTGCTCGATGCCTTCGAAATCATCTTCGTCGTGGTCCCGATCGCGATCCCGCCGCTCCTGATCCGGGTCGCCGACGCGCGGTGGGTCGCGGTCCTGGTCCTGCTGACGCTGCAGACCAGCTTCCTGCTGCCGCCGTTCGGCTATGCGCTGATGATGGTGCGCGGGGCGCTCAAATCGCGGGTCGAATTCCGTCCATTGGTGCGCGCCCTGATACCGTACCTGATCGCGCAATGGGCGCTGCTGCTGCTGGTGCTGTTCGTGCCGCAACTCACCCATATCGGGCAGAGCGCGGCCGACGCCACGCGTGCGCCGCCCAAGGCCTTGAATGCCGGCGAAATCGACAAGATGCTGAACCAGATGATCGATTTGCCGCCGGCGACGGGGCTCGATAAATAGAACGACCGGGGAGAGATCGATGGCGAAGGAAGCTGATGGAGTTTGGGCGCCGAGTCTTCGTTACCCGGACCCCACGATCAAAACACTCGACGCGCGCTTCAAGAAATATCAGTTGCCGCTGTCGAGCGTGGAACGGCTTTATACCGGCACGCGCTGGGGCGAGGGGCCGGTCTGGTTCGGCGACCTGCGCTGCGTGATCTGGAGCGACATCCCGAACAACCGGATGCTGAAATGGGACGAGGAGTCGGGCGCGACCAGCGGCTTCCGCAAGCCGTCGAACAACGGCAACGGCAATACGCGCGACCGCCAGGGCCGCCTCATCACCTGCGAGCATTTGACGCGCCGCGTCACCCGCACCGAGATCGACGGCTCGATCACCGTGATCGCCGACAAGTTCGAGGGCAAGAGGCTCAACTCGCCGAACGACGTCGTGGTGAAATCCGACGGCTCGATCTGGTTCACCGATCCGCAATTCGGCATCCTGTCGCACTACGAAGGCGAGATCGCCGAGCCGGAACTACCGATGTACGTGTTCCGGGCCGATCCGCAGAGCGGCAAGCTCTCGGTGGTGGCCGACGGCATCAAGGCGCCGAACGGGCTCGCCTTCTCGCCGGACGAGAAGAAGCTCTACATCGTGGAATCGCGCGCCGAGCCGCGCACCATCCTGGTTTGCGATGTGGCGGCCTCGGGCGACAAGATCGCGAACCGCAAGGTGCTGATCGACGCCGGGCCGAACGGCACGCCGGACGGCTTCCGCGTCGACATCGACGGCAATCTGTGGTGCGGCTGGGGCATGACGGCGGAACTCGACGGCGTGCGGGTGTTTTCGCCGCAAGGCGAGCCGCTCGGCCATATCGCGCTGCCGGAGCGTTGCGCCAACCTGTGTTTCGGCGGCGCCAAGCGCAACCGCCTGTTCATGGCGGCCGCGCATTCGCTGTACTCGCTCTACGTCAACACCCAGGGCGTGGCGGGCGGCTGAGAGTTCCTTCGTCAGGAAAAAAACGGCGGCTCAACTCCGCGCGTCGCTGCGTTTTCTGAAACCTCTGGCCATGTCGCACGTTCACTCCGCAGCAGAAGGAGGAACCTGCATGGCCAAAAAAACCAAAAAGCTCGACGAGCTTTTTCACGACACGCTGAAAGACATCTATTTCGCCGAGAAGAAAATCCTGGCGACGCTGCCGAAGATGGAAAAGGCGGCACAGGCAAGTGAACTCAAGAAGGCTTTCGCCAAGCACCGCACCGAGACGCAGGGCCATGTCGGCCGGCTCGAAAAGGTGTTTGCCGAGATCGGCGCCAAGCCGCAGGCCAAGAAATGCGACGCCATCCTCGGCATCACCGACGAGGGTGCGGAAATCATGAAGGAATACAAAGGCTCGCCGGCGCTGGACGCCGGGCTGCTGGCGGCGGCGCAGGCCGTCGAGCATTACGAGATCTCGCGCTACGGCACGCTCAAGGTCTGGGCCAGCGAACTGGGCCTGAGCAACGCGGTGCGGCTGCTCGACCAGACGTTGCAGGAAGAAAAGAACACCGACCAGGCGCTGACCCAGATCGCCGAAAGCTCGGTCAATATCGAAGCCGAAGCGGCTTAAGTACGAAACGGACCAACCCCCTCGCGCGAGCGGGGGGGGGGTGCCGTTGCCGCGGTGTCTCATGGCCAAACTGCCGATCGACGTGGTCGTGGTGGACGGGCCAAAGGGACGCTTTGTCGTTTCGACTTTCGCCGATGGTGAGATCGTTCGCACTCTGGTCGACCCCCACAAGAAACCGACGCGACGGCCGCGGCGGTCGATGACCAAGGCCCGGATCAAGGGTCACACCCGCCGCAAGCGGTTCTGATGCGGCGGGAAAGATCAGGGCGCCTGGGCGCGGTCGTCCGGCCCGTAATCGCGCACCACCTCGGCGATGCGCAGGCGATAGTCGGCGAACATCCCGCCGCGGCCGAGCGACTGGGCTTTGCGGTGATCGAGCTGGTTGCGCCACGCGGCGATCGCGGCGTCGTCGCGCCAGAACTGCAGCGACAACAGCTTGCCTTGCTCGTAGAGGCTCTCGAACCGCTCGACCGAGATGAAGCCGTCGATCTTTTCGACCTCGCTTTTCAGCGCAGCGGCCATTTTCAGATAATCGTCCTTGCGGCCATCGGCCGGCCAGACTTCGAAGATCACCGCCATCATGTCTCTACCCCGGTCGGGATTTGGCCGCTGCCCGGAAAAAATTTAGGCGATATTGATGCCGCCGCTTCACGGCAGCGTGTTACCAACGGTCGATACGCGATCTTTTCTTCCAGACCAGATTACCATCCCGGAGTATCACCATGAAAATTCATTCGAGCCTTATGACGGTCCTGCTCGGCGCAACGCTGTTGGCATTTCCCGTTTCGCAGGCTAGCGCGCAAAGCACCATGAAGGAATGCGCCGCCGAGTGGCAAAAAATGAAAGCCGCCAAGACGACCGGCGGCAAGACCTACAAGGAATTCAGCAAGGGATGCATGTCGAAGTCGAGCGCGGCTCCGGCGGCTGCTCCCGCCCCGGCGCCGGCTGCGGCAAAGCCGGCTACCGCCCCGGCACCGGCGGCTGCAAAGCCGGCAGCGCCGGCCCCCGCAGCGAAGATGGCCAAACCCGCGGCCGCACCGGCGACCGGGGGACGCGCGGGTGAAATCGCGCGGGAACGCGCTTGCGGTGCCGACTGGAAGGCGGACAAGGCGGCCAACAAGATACCGGCCGGGATGAAGTGGCCGCAGTACTGGAGCGAGTGCGACAAGCGCAAGAAAGCGGCCGGGATGTAGCCGGAGCGCGCGACTGCGACGGCCACGCCCGGGCTTTGTCTTCCACGCAACAAAGAAAATCCCGCCACGGCTCACCGTGGCGGGGTTTCTGTTCAGCGGTAGCGCCGTTCAGATCGACGGGATGCCGGCGTTGGCTTGCGCCATGATGCTCTGCTCGCGCCGGGTCATCGGCTTGACCTTTCGCAGCACCGCCTTGCGGTTGATCTTGCGCTTGGCGATGCCGTTGAGCTTCTTGTCGGTCGCCTTTTCCTCTTTCAGGTTGGCGAACAGCAGCCGTGCCACGTCGTTGCGGCCGAGCGCCCTGGCCCAGGCCACCAGGGTGCCGTAGCGGGTGATCTCGTAGTGCTCGACCGCTTGTGCGGCGCCGATCAGCGCGGCGTTGAGCACGACCTTGTCGGACACTTCGCCGGCGATTTCGTTGGCCTCCTTGATGATGCCGTCGATCGCCGGGCAGTTGGTGCCCTTCGGCTTGAGCTTGAGCAGCTTGAAGGCGCGATCGAGCCGCTTGATCTGGCCCTTGGTCTGCCGCAGGTGCATCTGGAAGCCCTTCTTGAGCTCCGGGTCGCTGGCTTTGTTGCACATGTCCGGCAGCGCCTTCTTGATCTGATGCTCGGCGTAATAGATGTCTTCCAGGGTGTGCTGGAACAGATCGTCCATCGTGGAAATGTCTTCAGAAAACCAGCCCATGGCGCATGTCCTTCTGGTGGGGTCCTGCAATCAATAAGCTTTTGCGCTGGGCCAAGTTCCGGCATGCTGCCGACAATTGAAAAACCCCGGGAGGAATTCTGATGAAAATCGAGCGGCACGACGTCGCAGCGCGCATGAGTAAAGCGGTGGTGCACGGCGACACGGTCTATCTCGCCGGCATCGTCGCCGAGAATCCGAAGGGCAAATCGACCGGCGACCAGACCAAGAGCATTTTGTCGCAGATCGACGCGTTCCTAGCCAAGGCCGGCGCCGACAAGTCGAAGCTGCTGTCGGCCAATATCTGGATCACCGACATGGCGAATTTCGCCGAGATGAACGCCGCCTGGGACGCCTGGGTTTCGCCCGGCAACACGCCGGCGCGCGCGACCGTCGAGGCCAGGCTCGCCTCGCCCGACTATAAGGTCGAGATCATGGTGGTGGCGGGTCGGTAGCGCGCCGTGCGCGAACTGATGCCGCTGGCGGAACAGATCGCGGCGCTGCTCAAGGAGCGCCGCGAGACCGTCGCGATCGCGGAATCCTCGACCGGCGGGCTGATCGCCGCGGCGCTGCTCGCGGTGCCGGGCGCGTCGGCCTATTTCGTCGGCGGCGCCGTCATCTATACGCGCGTGTCGCGCGCGGCGCTGCTCGGCATTTCCGACGCCGATATGAAGAAAGAACTCGGCGAATTGCGGGCGGCGACGGAAGGCTACGCGCTGCTGTGCGCCAGACGCATCCGCGACAAGCACGCTTCGATCTGGGGCGTCGGGGAAACCGGCGCCACCGGGCCGACCGGCAACGGTTACGGCGACGCGGCCGGCCATAGCTGCATGGCGGTGGCGGGGCCGGTCGAGCGCGCCGTCAGATTGGAGACCGGCAGCGCGGATCGTCAGGCCAACATGCGCGCGTTCGCCAAGCGCACGCTCGAATTGTTCGCGGAGGTGCTAGAGACGAAGTGAAGGCGCCTAGGCGTCGGTCCCGGCGCGCGCTTCTTCCTTGCGGATCTGGGCGCGTAGCTCGTCGATCAGCCGAAGGCCCTTCGGCGTCTCGACGTGCCAGAAGGTCCAGCCGTTGCAGGCGTCCATCCCCTGCGCCATCGCGCCCATCTTGTGGATCGACCCGACGTTGTCGCCGAATGAAACTGCGCCGTCGGCGCGCACTAGCGCCTTATGGCGCTTCTTGGCGTCGGTGAGTTTCGCGCCGGGCGAAATCAGCCCGCGCTCGATGAGCGCGTTGAACGGCACGCGCGGCGCTTCGCGCGCCGTCACGAAGGGCGCGAGCGTCGGCGCCTCGAGCGGCTTGACCGCGGCAATGCGTTTCTCTGCCGCCTTGGCGTAAGCGGCGTCGCGCTCGATGCCGATGTAGCGGCGGCCGAGATGGCGGGCGACCGCGCCGGTGGTGCCGGTGCCGTTGAACGGATCGAGCACCAGGTCGTCGGGCCGCGAGCTCGACAGGATGACGCGCGCGAGCAGCGCCTGCGGCTTCTGGGTCGGATGCAGCTTCTTGCCGTCCTTGCCCTTGAGCCGCTCGTCGCCGGTGCATAGTGGCAGCGTCCAGTCGGAGCGGACCTGGATGTCCTCGTTGGCGGCTTTGAGCACTTCGTAGTTGAACGTGTAGCCCTTGGCGTCGGCGTCGCGCGTCGCCCAGATCATGGTCTCGTGGGCATTGGTGAAGCGCCGGCCGCGGAAATTCGGCATCGGGTTCGACTTGCGCCAGATCACGTCATTGAGGATCCAGAAGCCGAGATCCTGCATCACCGTGCCGACGCGGAAGATGTTGTGATAGGAGCCGATCACCCAGATGGTGCCGGCCGGCTTGAGCACGCGCCTGCAACCTTTCAGCCATTCGCGCGTAAACGCGTCATAGGCCGCAAAGCTGGCGAACTTGTCCCAGTCGTCGGTGACGGCATCGACACGGCTGTCATCGGGCCGCTTCAGGTCCCCC
The DNA here is from genome assembly GCA_038206695.1 of Hyphomicrobiales bacterium. Lineage (GTDB taxonomy): Bacteria > Pseudomonadota > Alphaproteobacteria > Rhizobiales > Xanthobacteraceae > Pseudolabrys. The sequence goes on from JBBRAN010000001.1 coordinate 111,300, forward strand.
TGAAGCTGCAGATTGTACGGAGGATCGGCGAAGATGAGATCGACGGAGGCCGCGGGAAGCTTCGACAACTCCTCGACGCAATCGCCGACGAGGATGCGAGCGGCAGGAGGCTTGGCGGCCTCGGAAACTCCACGGGGCGCCCGTGAGGGCGCCCCGCGACGCGACAAAACCATGACTCAGAACTCTGACTCAGGCGACGCGGTCGGCGACGCGGGACCTACAACCGACAGAGCGGCACTATGGCTGCGCAGGATGAAAAAAAGGTTTATGAATCCAACAACTTAGTCGGCAAAAACTGCCTAGCGGGCTCGGTTGGGGGCCGCATTTGCAGGGCTTTCCCGCGTGCCCGGTTGCGGGCCATGATGGCGGTCTTTCGGTCAGGAGATTTCGATGCGTTGGGATGACTTTCGCCGCAGCGACAACGTCGAGGATAATCGCGGTGACGACGGCGGCGGCGGTTTCGGCGGCGGCGGTGGCGGCGGCTTCGGCATTCCGATCGGCGGCGGCGGGCTCGGCATCGGCACTATCGTGGTGCTCGGCCTGATCGGCTGGGCGTTCGGCATCGACCCGTCGATCCTGATCGGTGGCGCCGAAATTCTCACCGGCAATGGCGGCACCCAGCCGCGCTACGAGCAGCCGGCGCAACGCGCGCCGACCCACACCGGCGCGCCGACCGACGAGGCCGGCCAATTCGTCTCGGCGGTGCTCGGCAACACCGAAGACACCTGGCAGTCGATCTTCCAGGAGCGCGGGCAGCAATACAAACCGCCGCGGCTGCGGCTGTTCTCCGGCGCGATCCAGGGCGGCTGCGGCATGGCGCAATCGGCGATGGGGCCGTTCTACTGCCCGAACGACCGGCGCATCTATATCGACACGTCGTTCTTCAAGCAGATCGAGACGCGTTTCCGCGGCTGCTCCGGCGCCGCCTGCAAGTTCTCGCAGGCCTACGTGCTGGCGCACGAAGTCGGCCACCACGTGCAGAATTTGCTCGGCACGCTGCCGCAGGCGCAACAGGCGCAGCAGGCTTCCGGCAGCAAGGCGGCGGCGAACCAGATCCAGGTGCGGATCGAATTGCAGGCGGATTGCTACGCCGGCATCTGGGCCAACCGCTCGAACGCGCGCAAGAGCTTCCTCGATCCCGGCGACGTCGATGCCGCATTGCAGACCGCGACCGCGATCGGCGACGACACGCTGCAGCGCCAGATGCAAGGGCACGTCGTGCCGGATTCCTTCACCCATGGCTCGGCCGCGCAGCGCAAGCGCTGGTTCAGCGCCGGCTTCGAGTCGGGAAAACTAGAGGCCTGCGATACGCTGCGGGCCGCGAACCTTTGATGGCCGGTCTCGACGAAACGCGCGCCTTCGTCCCGCTCAAGATCGCGGTGCTGACGATTTCCGACACGCGCGAACTGGCCGATGACAAATCCGGGCAGACCTTGGTCGAGCGCATCCGCGCCGCCGGTCATGTCGTCGCCGGGCGTGGCATCGTCACCGACGACGTCAAGAAAATCCGCCAGCGCGTCAAGGAGTGGATCGCCGACAAGTTCATCGATGTCGTCGTCACCACCGGCGGCACGGGCTTCACCGGCCGCGACGTCACGCCGGAAGCGGTCGAGCCCTTATTCGAGAAGCGGATGGACGGCTTTTCGACGATGTTTCTCTTGGTCAGCGAAAGGAAGATCGGCACCTCGGCGATCCAGACCCGCGCCACCGCGGGGGTCGCGGGCGCCACCTTCATCTTCTGCCTGCCGGGCTCCCCCGGCGCCTGCAAGGACGCCTGGGACGAGATCCTGCTGCACCAGCTCGATTACCGCTACCGGCCGTGCAATTTCGTCGAGATCCTGCCGCGGCTCGACGAGCATTTGCGGCGGGCGAAGGCGAAGGCCTAGATCGTCATCCTTCGAGGCGCGCCTGATGGCGCGCACCTCAGGATGAGGGATCGCCAGCGCGGGGACGACAATTTTCAAAACTTCAGATCCCAGAATTCGGCGACGACGTCCTGGCTCCAGCTCTTGCGTTTTTCACTCGCGGTCAATGTGAAGCCGGCCTTCTCATAGACGTGGCGCGCGGCCGACAGCACGCGGTGCGTCCACAACGTGACCCCGCGGTAGCCGGCCTTGCGCGAAAAACGCACGCACTCGTCGACCAGCCGCGCGCCGAGGCCGAGCCCGCGCGCCGCCGGATCGACCAGCAGCAGCCGGATGCGGGCGATGCCGGGCTTCTTGTCCTTGACCAGCATGACGCAGCCGACATTCGCGCCGTCGAGTTCGGCGATCCAGCAGCGCTCTTTCTTCGGGTCGTTGGCGTTGGCGTAATCGGCGACGATCTGCGCGCACAGGCCTTCGAACGGCTCGGTCCAGCCGTATTCCTGCGCGTAGAGCTCGGCGTGGCGCGAGACGATCCAGCCAAAATCGCCGCGGCGCGGCGCGCGCAATGTGTATCGGCGCTCGGCGCCGGCTTCGAGCAAATTGGTGATCGTCCCCATGGCGGCGATGAGGCGAAGCCGGTCGCTCGCCGCCAGCCTGCCGAGATCGGCGCCGACCTGCTGCTGCGATTTGCGCTCGAGCGGCGCAAAGGCCTTGCGGCCCTTGCCGGTCAGCGCGACCAGGCTTTGGCGGGCATCCTCGGGCGAGGGCCGCCGCTCGATCAGGGCTTTGTTCTCGAAATCGCACAGCAGCCGGCTGAGATAGCCGGCGTCAAGCCCCAATGCGGCGCCGATCGCGGTCGCGGTCATGCGCGGCTGGCGCGTCAGCTCATAGAGCACGCGCGCTTCGGTCAGGGAGAACCGCGAGTCGAGCCAGTCATTCTGCAACACGCCGAGATGCCGGGTGTAGAAGCGGTTGAAGCGACGCACGTCGCCAATGGATTTTTGGCCAATAGATTTTTGCGCGATGGGTTCCCGGGCGATCCTGGCCATGCTGACAGAGTCAAACAACTACTTGACTGAGTCAAGTATCGCTAGAACCTAGCGCGGCGCGGCGGCGCGCACCGGCAGCAGCGCGAGGCGGCCGGCGCGGCGCATCAGATCGAGGTCGGCGTTGGCGCGGTCGCGGTGGCCGCCGAGCGCCTCGTAATGCGAGCGGGCGATCAGCAGGCCTTGCTCGGGACGCGGCCGCATCAGCCGGAACAGGACGCGCAGCCCGCTCGCCGGCTGCGAACGGAAGGCGGCGGCGGCCGGCTTGCGGTGCGCCTCGTCGATGAAGCGCTCGACCGCGGTGGTCCAGGCCGGCTCGGGCACCGTGCCGGCCCGCAGAAACAGCAGCCACGGCGTGCGGGTCGAGGCCGCGGCCGTCTTGAGCCGGGCGCCGAGCGAGGCCGTCGAGTTGAGGAACCGGGCGCCGGCCAGGTCCGCCACCTCGCGGGTGGCGTCGTGCGAGCCGGCGTCGGCAACCACCACCTCGGTGACCAGCCCGGACACCGCGCCCGGCACCAGCGCGGCCAGGGTCGGCACCAGCGCGCGCTCCGATTCGTGGGTCGAAATGATCGCGCTTAGCATCGGAACCGGCCTCGGGTCTGGCCGTTGCACCATATCATGGGGGTCGCCATATCCGACTCCTACGACTAATGCGCCAGTAGCGTTGCGTAAAATCGTTCTTGTTTTGTTCACAATCGCAACCTAGGATTTGGCCATGGCTCGTTCCCCGACAGCCCTGAGACGCCCGCCGGCGTTGTCCCCCAAGCTCTCACAAGAGCTGCCCCCCGCGCCGGCGGGCGATTTCGGCGCGAAGCCGTTTTCCCAGGCGGCCGACGACACCAACGGCCTGCTCGGGGTCGCGGTCGACTATGAGCGCCGGCATGGCAGGGGCGCGCAGTCGAACGCGTCGGGCCGCTACGAGCCGCTGGCGCGCATCGCGTTCGACGACGGCTGGCGCAGCCTCGACGAATTGCCGGCGTTCAAGACCACCGTTCAGGTCGAAGCCACCCGCAAGATCATCACCCGCAACCAATCGCCCGACATCGGCTTCGACCGCTCGATCAACCCGTATCGCGGCTGCGAGCACGGCTGCGTCTATTGCTTTGCGCGGCCGACCCACGCCTATCTCGGCCTGTCCCCCGGCCTCGATTTCGAATCGCATCTGTTCGTCAAGCCGGAGGCGGCCGAGCTGCTCGAAAAGGAACTGGCCGCGCCCAATTACGAGCCGAAGGTGATCGCGATCGGCACCAACACCGATCCGTATCAGCCGATCGAGCGGCGCTATCAGGTGATGCGCCGGATCCTTGAAGTGCTGGACCGCGCCAATCATCCGGTCGGCATCGTCACCAAGTCGGCGCTGGTGCTGCGCGACCTCGACATTCTCGCCCGCATGGCCGAGCGCAATCTCGCCAAGGTCGCGCTGTCGGTGACGACGCTCGACGCCACTCTGGCGCGCACCATGGAGCCGCGCGCGGCGACGCCGATGCGCCGCATGGAGACGTTGCGCCGCCTGTCGCAGGCCGGCGTGCCGACCACCGTGATGATCGCGCCGATCATTCCGGCGATCAACGACATGGACATCGAGCGCATCCTCGACGCGGCCAAGCTCGCCGGCGTCAAGGAAGCCGGCTACGTGCTGCTGCGGCTGCCGCTCGAGGTGAAGGATATTTTCAAGGAATGGCTGAAGGCGAATTATCCCGAGCGCGCCGCTAAGGTGATGAAGATCATCCGCGAGACGCGCGGCGGCAAGGAATACGACTCGACCTGGGGCCTGCGCCAGAAAGGCACCGGGCCTTATGCCTGGCTGATCGGCCGCCGGTTCGAGATCGCCTGCGAGAAACTCGGCCTCAATACCGGCCGGCAGGCGCTGACCACCAAGCTGTTCCGCCCGCCGGTGCCCAATTCCTCGCAACTCAACCTGTTTGCATGATCGCTGAAATGACTGCGCCGGAAGGCAATCTCAGCCTGGTCACGTTGGGCGTCGCCAGCCTGCCGCGCAGCATCGCGTTCTATGAATCGCTGGGATTTCAGCGCAAGGCCAAGGACGCGGTCGGCGTCGGGTTCTTCCGCGCCGGCGCTTGCGCCATCGCGGTGTGGCCGTCGGACGAACTCGCCAAGGACGCCAATGTCGCGAGCGAAGGCATGGCCGAAAGTTTCCGCGGCGTGGCGCTGGCCTGGAACTGCCGCTCGAAAACCGACGTCGACCAGGTCATCAAGCGTGCCCGCAGCGCCGGCGCGGTCGTGCGCAAGGCGGCGCGCGACGCATTCTGGGGCGGCTATTCCGGTTATTTCGCCGACCTCGACGGCCATCTGTGGGAAGTGGCGTTCAATCCGGATTTCCCGATGGCCGAGGACGGCCGGCTGCTGATCCCGGACTGATTTGCGGTTCGAGTTTTCCCCGCAGTTCGACGGACCGCCGGTTCCGCCGTTGACTTGCGGTTGACTTGCCGCTGTAGCCGCGCACTCTCGGGCCATGAGTCGAACCGCCGCACTCAAGAAACCGCCGCGTCTGCCGCTCAACGAGCCGGAGCTGCGCCCGAGTTTCCGGCGCGAGCGCCGCGCGATCAGTCGCGGCATTTGGCCGGTCGCGGGCTGCGACGAGGCGGGCAGGGGACCGCTGGCCGGTCCGGTGGTCGCCGCCGCCGTCATCCTCGATCCCGACAATATTCCGCGCGGACTCAACGACTCCAAAAAGCTCGAAGCCGCCGACCGCGAGAAGCTCTACCTCAAGATCTGCGCCAGCGCGCAGGTCGCGGTGGCGTTCGGCTCGATCGAGCGCATCGACCGCGACAACATCCTGCGCGCCTCGCTATGGGCGCTGGCGCGCGCGGTCGCCGCGCTGCCGGTCAAGCCGCGGCTGGTCTATGTCGACGGCAACATGAAGATCGATTGCGGCTGCGACTGCGAAGCGGTGGTCAGCGGCGATGCCCTGATGCACTCGATCGCCGCCGCCTCGATCGTTGCCAAAGTGACGCGCGACCGCCTGATGGCGCGGATCGGCATCGCGCATCCCGGTTACGGCTTCGAGCGCCATATGGGCTATTCGGTGCCGGAGCATTTCGCGGCGCTGAACAAGCTCGGGCCGACGCAGCACCACCGCAAAAGCTTCGCGCCGGTGGCGGCCCGGCTTGGCCAAATCGCCGTCGTTGCCGAAGACGCCGACGCGACGATCGGAAGTCTGTTGCCTCGCTAGCCTGCCTTCTCTATTCCTGCTGGGTTATTCACCCGCGCGGGCCAATGCATTACGTTTCCCTGATCATTGAATTCTTGCGCGGGCGCCCCGCCGTGGTGTTCTGGACCGCGGCGCTCGCCCAGGCCGCGCTGTGGGTCATCGTTCCGACGCTGTTTTACGCCTCGCCGCCCGGCGACGTGCCGACGGTTCTCGCGGTCGGCCGCGAATTCATGCTCGGCAGTTACCTCGGCCCGCCGCTGGCGTTCTGGTGCGCCGAACTCGCCTTTCGCGCCGCCGGCATGTTCGGCGTCTATCTGCTGGCCCAGGCCTGCATCGTCGTTGCGTTCTGGGCGGTGTTCAAGCTCGGCCGCGCCATCGTCGGCACGCGTCACGCGGTGCTCGCGGTGCTGCTGATGGTCGGCATCATGGCGTTCAACGTGCCGACGCCCAATTTCGGACCGGCGGTGCTGGCGATGCCGCTGTGGGCGCTCGCGCTGCTGCATTACTGGCGCGCGCTCGGCGAGGACGCGCGCGGCTACTGGTTCCTGCTGGCGCTCGACCTCGGCCTGTTGCTGCTGACATCCTATGCCGGCGTCATCCTGCTGGCCTTGATCATCATGTTCGCACCACTGACGGGGCGCGGCCGCTTCGCCTTGCGCCATATCGAGCCGTGGGTCGCACTGATCCTGCTGGCGGCCGTGGTGTTTCCACACGCCGTCTGGCTCAAGGATTCGCGTGCCCTCGTGCTGTCCGCCATCGGCGACGGTCCGCGCAACGACCTGATGCCGCCCTGGGCGTGGATTCTTTTCATCGTCCTGCTTTGCCATCTCGGCGTGCTGTTGCTCGCGGTGCTGGCGAGCGGCTGGCGCGCCGACCGCCGCCAGCGGGCGCCCGAGATCGACCGCGCGCCGGTCGAGCGAACGGCCCGCGCTTTCGTGTATTTCTTTGCACTCGCGCCGGTGCTGGCGGCGACCGCCGCAAGCGCCGCCAGCGGAAAGCTCGGCCCGCTCGGTCAGGTGGCGCCGTTTCTGCTGCTGACGGGGCTCGCTGTGATCGTGGCGGCCGGCGACCGGGTCCGGATATTCCGCGAACAGATGGTCAGTTCGGCCTGGCTTGGATTGCTGGTGGTACCGCCGGTTTTCGTCGCGCTCGCGATCCTTATCTTGCCGTGGACAATCGGGGTCGATCTCAAGGTCGGGCAGCCGACCACCGCGATGGGGCAGTTCTTCGCCGACAACTTCCAGCGCCGCACCGGCCAGCCGCTGCGTTACGTCGCCGGCGATGCGCGGCTCGCCGCGCTGGTCGCGCTGGCGGCGCCAAGCCGGCCGCACGTCTATTTCGATGCGATGCCCGAGCGCAGCCCGTGGGTTACCCCGGCCGCGTTGCGCCGGGATGGCGCCATCCTGCTATGGCCCACCGCCGGCGACCCGCCGCCACCGCTCAAATCGTCATTTCCGGAATTGGTGCCGGAATTGCCGCGCGCCTTCGCCCGTCCGGGCATTCTGCCGCTGAGCCGCATCGGCTGGGCAGCGCTGCGGCCGGCCAATTCTCTGCCGCTGCCGCCAACGCCGCGGCGTTAGGATTGGGTCGCAATGTCGGACGGCGAACCGGTACCCACTTCGCCTGACAATGCTCTCTAGTGATAGCTTTCACCCTCCCGCACTTTGCCGCGGAACAGCCAGTAGATGAAAATGAAATAGCCGATGATCATCGGCAGCAGCACCAATGTGCCGAGCAGCATGAAGATCTGGCTCGAGGGCGCCGCCGCGGTTTCCCACACCGTCAGCGACGGCGGCACCAGGAGCGGATAATTGGAAATCACCAGCCCGAGATAGCCGAGCAGGAATAGCGCGATCGAGCCGAGAAACGGCAGCGCGTCGCGGCCCTGGCCGATCCAGCGCCACACCATGAATGCGACGGCGGCGGTGACGAGCGGTATCGGCCACAGGAAATAGAAATTCGGCAGCGAGAACCAGCGCTCGAAGATTCTCGGATGGGCGAGCGGCGTCCACAGGCTCACCACGCCCATGCAAAACAAAACGGCGAGCAGCAGCATCCTGGCCTGGAATTGGGCGCGCACCGCGACTTTGCCCGCGGTTTTCATCAGCAGCCAGCACGCGCCGAGCAGCCCGTACCCCGCAACCAGCGACACACCGCACCACAAAGCGAACGGCGTCGCCCAGTCGAACGCGCCGCCGGCATAGGCGCCGTTCGAGACCTTGATGCCGTCGATCAGGGCGCCGAGCACGACGCCTTGCGCGAACGCCGCGGCCGCCGAACCGCCGATGAAGGCGACATTCCACCAGGTCTTGCTGCGCGACACGGTGCGAAACTCGATGGCGACGCCGCGGAAGATCAGGCCGAGCAGCATCACGATCACCGGCAGGTAGAACGCCGGCATGATGATGGCGTAGGCGTTGGGGAATGCGACCAATAATCCGGCGCCGCCGAGCACCAACCAGGTTTCGTTGCCGTCCCAGAACGGGGCGATCGACGACATGATCTGGTCGCGCTCACTCTCGGTTTTGGTCGTCGGAAACAGGATGCCGAGGCCAAGATCGAAGCCGTCGAGGATGACGTAAAGCGCGACGGCAGTGCCGATCAGCGCGGCCCAGATGACGGGGAGGTACCATTCCATTTCGGATTCTCCTTAGCCCTTGCCGAAGATCTTGCGGCCGGCGTCGCGCGAACCGGCCAGCGGGCTCGCCGAGATCTCGCCGGGTTGCTTGCCCCGCGCGACGGCCGGCCCGGCGGCGATCAGTCGGTTGATGTAATAAATGCCCATCGCGAACACGATGCCGTAAACGATCACGAACAGAGCCAGAGTCCCGGCGATGGAGGCGCCCGGCACCGGCGAAGTCGCGTTGGCGGTGCGCAACACGCCTTGCACGATCCACGGCTGGCGGCCGCTTTCCGTCACCACCCATCCGGCGATCACGGCGACAAAGCCGATCCACCAGCAATGCGACATCACCAGCAAATACCAGCGCGTTTCAAACAACGTGCCGCGCCACCACAGGAAGGCGCCGAGCAAAGCCGCCGCGATCATAAAGAAGCCGATGTAAAGCATGGTGCGGAACGCGAAGAAAACCGTTTTGACCGGCGGGCGGTCTGCCGGCTTCACGCTGGTGAGCCCGGGGAACAGGCCGTCAGGCTTGTGGGTGAGAATGAGCGAGGCGCCGCGCGGCACCGAAATCTCGAACAGGTTCTTCTCGCCCTTCTCGTCGGGCCAGGCCAAAATATGGAAATCACCGGGCTTCGAGCCGTCCCAATGCGCCTCCATCGCCGCGATCTTGATCGGCTGATGCTTAAGGGTGTTGAGGCCGTGCTGGTCCCCGATGAAAAGCTGCAACGGCGCGAGCACGACGAGCAATCCGATCGCCATGCGCACCATCGTGCGGCCTTCCTGGATGTAGCGGCCGGCGACGAGATAGCGCGAGCCGACAGCCAGCACGACAAAGCCGGTCGTGATGTAGGCCGCGTTGACCATGTGGGCGAGGCGGTACGGGAAGCTCGGATTAAAGATGATTGTCAGCCAATCGAGCGGATGCACGACCCCGGCGCGCATCTCGTAGGCGACCGGCGTCTGCATCCAGCTATTGGCCGATAAAATCCAGAACGCCGACATCGCGGTGCCGGCTGCGACAATCGCCGCCGACAGCACATAGACCCACGGCGGCACGCGGTTGAAACCGAACAGCAGGATGCCGAGGAACGTGGCCTCGAGGAAAAAGGCGGTGAGCACTTCGTAACCGACCAGCGGGCCGACCACGTTGCCGACGGTCAAGGAGAACCGGCTCCAATTGGTGCCGAACTGGTAGGACAGCACGATGCCGGAGACGACGCCCATCGCGAACGACACGGCGAAGATCTTGGTCCAGAACCGCATCAACTGGTGATAGCGCTCGGTGCCCCGCCGCAGCCACAGCACGCCGAGCGTCGCGATATAGGCCGACAGGCCGATCGTGAAACTCGGGAATATGATGTGAAACGTGATGGTGAATGCGAACTGCAGCCGCGCCAGCATGACGGGGTCGAAATCCATCGCGCTCTCCATGGCGCAGTCGCCGCCAGCCCAGGGCCGGCGAATGCCCGGCTTTCTTAGCATTCCAACCCATGAGGCGGGGGGCTTTTCCGGACGGTGGACAAGTTTGCCGGGATGGCGAAAGCCAGGCGATGCCGGGTTATCTTTTGTCCGGGGAAAACGGGGGCAGCGATGGTGAACAAAACCGGCGCGACAGAACCAGCACCAACCGTCCTCGATCGCTATTTCGGCCTGAAAGAGCAGGGCACTGATCTTCGCACCGAGTTCATCGCCGGGCTGACCACGTTCTTGACGATGGTCTACATCGTGTTCGTCAACCCGGCGATCCTGAGCAAAACCGGGATGGACGCCGGCGCGGTGTTCGTCGCGACCTGTATCGCGGCGGCGGTGTCGACCCTGGTGATGGGGCTTTACGCCAATTACCCGATCGCGCTGGCGCCCGGCATGGGCCTCAACGCGTTCTTCGCCTTCACCGTGGTGCTGACCTACAAATACACCTGGCAGCAGGCCCTGGCCGCGGTGTTCTGCTCCGGCGTCATCTTCTTCCTGATTTCGATCTTCCGCATTCGCCAGTATGTGAGCGACGCGATCCCGCATAACCTCAAGCTCGCAGTGTCGGCCGGTGTCGGGCTTTTCCTCGCCATCATCGCGCTTGAAGAGGCCAAAGTCATCGTGGCGCATCCCGCCACGCTGGTGACGCTCGGCGATCTGCGCACGCCGGTCCCGATCCTGATGCTGCTCGGCTTCGTGGCGATCGTCGCGCTCAACCAGCGCCGCATCATCGGCGCGACGTTGATCGGGATCGTCGCGGTCACCTTGATTGGCCTGCCGTTCGGGCTCGCCAAATTCTCCGGTGTCGTCTCCATGCCGCCGTCGCTGGCGCCGACCCTGCTGCAACTCGATTTCTCGCGCATCGGCGAGGCGACATTCCTGATCGTCATTTTCTCGATCCTGTTCGTCGATGTGTTCGACAATGCCGGTACCTTGATCGGCGTTACCCACCGCACCGGACTGATGAAGGACGGCAAGCTCGCGCGCATGAAAGAGGCGCTGATCTCCGACAGCTTTGCCGCGATGTTCGGCGCGTTGATCGGCACCTCGACGACGACCAGCTATATCGAGAGCGCAGCCGGTGTATCGGCGGGCGGGCGCACCGGCCTGACCGCGGTGTTCGTCGCGATCTTCTTCTTGCTCGCGCTGTTCTTCGCGCCGCTGGCCGGCATGATCCCGGCTTATGCGTCGGCCGCCGCGCTGCTTTATGTCGCCTGCGTGATGGCGCGCGGGCTCGCCGAAATCGACTGGGAGGACATCACCGAGTATGCGCCGGCGGTGGTGGCCGCCATCACCATGCCGCTGACCTATTCGATCGCGACCGGCATCGGGCTCGGCTTTATCACCTACGCCGTCGTCAAGGTGCTGGCCGGCAAGATCACCGAGGCTTCGCCGGCGGTTCTGGTGCTGGCGGTGCTGTTCGTGATCAAGTTCGCGGTCGGAGGCTAAACCGTGATCCTGGCCGGATACGAGGCGAAGGGCTGAATGAGCGCGCTGTCGTCCTGGCAATTATGGGCGCTGCTGTCTGCGGTGTTCGCGGCGCTGACGGCGATTTTCGCCAAGATCGGCGTCGAGAACGTCAATGCCGATTTCGCCACCCTGATCCGCACCCTTGTCGTCATCGTCACGCTCGGCCTGATCGTGTTCGCGACCGGGCAATTCCAGTCGCCGGGCGAGATCAGCGGCCGCACCTATCTGTTCCTGTTACTGTCCGGGCTCGGCACCGGCGCGTCGTGGGTCTGCTATTTCCGTGCGCTCAAGCTCGGCCAGGCGGCGCAGGTGGCGCCGATCGACAAGCTGTCGGTGGTGCTGGTCGCGTTGTTCGGCGCGGTGTTCCTCGGCGAGCAACTGACCTTGTCGAACTGGCTCGGCGTTGCGCTGATCACGCTCGGCGCCGTGCTGGTCGCCTATCGCTGAGCGCAGAGCGCTTTCTTGACGGCGAGGAAGTCGCGCCACACCAGCCGCTTCTGCAACGGCGTGCGTAGTAGGAAGGCCGGATGGAACGTCGCCATCGCCGGGATTTCGCGCTTGCCGGTGTCGTATTTCAGCCAGCGGCCGCGCGCCTTGGTGATGCCTTCGCCGATGCCGAGCAAGGTCGTCGCCGACGGGCCGCCGAGGCAAACCAGGATGTCGGGATCGACCAGTTCGATCTGCTTGCGCACGAACGGCAGGCAGATCTGCGACTCCTGCGGCGTGGGCGTGCGGTTACCGGGCGGCCGCCACGGGATGATGTTGGCGATGTAGACCGAAGTGCGGTCGAGCCCGATCGCCTTCAGCATGAGGTCGAGCAATTTGCCGGAACGCCCGACGAACGGCAGGCCCTCGATGTCTTCGTCGCGGCCGGGCGCTTCGCCGACCAGCATCAGTTTCGCGCGCGGATTGCCGTCGGCGAACACCAGCCGGCTGGCGGTGGCCTTGAGCGCGCAGCCTTCGAATCGCTCGAGCGCGGCGCGCAGTTCGTTGAGCGTGGTCACCGTCTTGACCGCCTCGCGCGACTCCAGTGCGGCGGCGTCGGGGCTTGGCGGCGCGGCGAGCGGCGGCGCGCTTTTGATTTCCGGCGCGCGGGCGGGCGGCGCGGCGCGTACTGCCGGCCGCGGCGTTTCCGGCGCGAAGCGGTCGACCGGAGCTTCGCCGACCAGCGCGTCGACGCCGGCCTCGGCATAGAACTTCAGCAGGTCGCGGGCGGAGGGTTGCGGGTTCGAGCTCATGGCCGTCGAGGCTAGCACGGCGTCGCCATGATTGCCGCGCCTGTGCAAAAGTGGAGAATGGAGAACCCTGGAGGACTCATGGCCCAACCCGGTTCCGATCTGCCCGCCCGCGAGGCAATGGAATTCGATGTCGTCGTCGTCGGGGCCGGCCCGGCCGGGCTCGCCGCCGCGATCCGGCTCAAGCAGATTTCGCCCGACATCAATGTCGTCGTGGTCGAAAAGGGCTCCGAGGTCGGCGCGCATATTCTCTCCGGCGCGGTGATCGATCCGATTGGCCTCGACCGGCTGTTGCCGGATTGGCGCAACGACGATACGCGGCCGATCAAGACCGAGGTTAACGACGATCGCTTCTATTATCTAACGCAGAGCGGCGCGTTGCGGTTGCCGAATTTCCTGATGCCGCCGCTGATGAGCAACCACGGCAATTTCGTCGTCTCTCTGGGCAATGTGTGCCGCTGGCTCGCCACCAAGGCCGAAGCGCTGGGCGTCGAGATCTATCCCGGATTCGCCGCGGCGGAAGTGCTTTACACCGATGGCGGCGCGGTCGCCGGCGTCGCCACCGGCGACATGGGGATCGGCAAATCGGGAGCGCCCAAGGACAGCTTTACGCGCGGCATGGAGCTGCGCGCGAAATACACTTTGTTCGCCGAAGGCGCGCGCGGCAATCTCGGCAAGCAGTTGATCGAGAAGTTCGCGCTCGGCGAGGGCCGCGATCCGCAGAAATTCGGCCTCGGCCTCAAGGAGCTGTGGCAGGTCGCGCCCGACAAGCACCGGCCCGGCCTGGTGCAGCATTCGTTCGGCTGGCCGCTCGACGGCTCGACCGGCGGCGGCTCGTTTCTCTACCACCTCGACGATCATCTGGTGTCGGTCGGCTTCGTCGTTCATCTCAACTACAGTAATCCGTACCTCTCGCCGTTCGAGGAATTCCAGCGCTTCAAGACTCATCCGCTGGTGCGCGAGATTTTCAGCGGCGCCAAGCGGCTGGCCTACGGCGCGCGCGCTCTGACCGAAGGCGGCTACCAGTCGGTGCCCAAGCTGACATTTCCCGGCGGCGCGCTGATCGGCTGCGACGCCGGCTTCATGAACGTGCCGCGCATCAAGGGCAGCCATAACGCGATGCTGTCGGGCATGCTGGCGGCCGATGAGGTCGCCGCCGTGCTGGGCGCCGGCCGAGCCCATGACGAGATCGCGGCTTACGACGACGCCTGGCGCGGATCGGCGATCGGGCGCGACCTCTGGAAAGTGCGCAACGCCAAACCGCTATGGTCGAAATTCGGCACGTTGGGCGGCATCGCGCTTGGCGGACTCGATATGTGGACCAACACGCTCGGGTTTTCGCTGTTCGGCACCCTGCGGCACGGCAAGCCCGACTTCGCCACTCTCAGGCCCGCCGCCGGGTGCAGCCGCATCGATTATCCGAAGCCCGACGGCAAGATCAGCTTCGACCGGCTGTCATCTGTATTCCTGTCCAACACCAACCATGAGGAAGATCAGCCGCCGCACCTCGTCGTCAGGGACATGGCGCTGCAGAAGTCGTCCGAGCACGACGTGTTTGCCGGGCCGTCGGCGCGGTATTGTCCGGCCGGCGTTTATGAGTGGGTCGAGGAGGGCGGATCGCCCAAATTCGTCATCAACGCGCAGAACTGCGTCCACTGCAAAACCTGCGACATTAAGGACCCGAATCAAAATATCACCTGGGTTCTGCCCGAGGGCGGCGGCGGACCGAATTACCCCAACATGTGACGCAAAAAGTCGTGACCGGGCCGGCCACGATGCCGCCATAAGCGGGCTGCAACCCAAGCTATGCGTGTTGTTGCGGCGCAGCCGCAAAAAGTCCATTCTCCGCCAAATGCCGGTAACCGGGCGCTTCATGACCGCGTGTCGCGCCGTGCTTGGCTTGTCCTGACCCCACCGGAGCATTGCTCGTGACGTCTTCGCGTTTTTCCTGGATTGCCAGTCGCGCCGTATTGAGCCTGGTCGCGGTTTCGATGCCCCTCACGCTGACGCAAGTCGGCGCCCAGGTGCCGACCGCGCAGGAACTCACCGACATCACCGCGTCGGGCAGCTATCTCGCCGCGCGCCACGCCGGCCAGCAACGCGAAGCGGGCGCCGCCGCTGCCTATTATCGCGCGGCGTTGCGGCTCGATCCGAAGAACACCTCGCTGCTCGACCGCGCTTTCCTTTCGCTGCTGGTCGATGGCGACGTCGAGGATTCGGTGCGCTACGCCGACCGCATCCTGCAGAACGACAAGAATGACCGCATCGCGCGGCTGGTGGTTGGCGTGCGCGGCATCAAGCAGAAGCAATATCCCGCCGCGCGGCAGAATCTCACACAGTCGATCCGCGGCCCCATCACCGACCTGACCGCGACGCTGCTCGGCGCCTGGTCGCTGTACGGCGGCGGCGACACCAAGGGCGCCGTCGCGGCGATCGACAAGCTGACCGGCCCGGACTGGTACGCGATCTTCAAGGATCTGCATGCCGGAATGATTCTCGATCTGTCCGGTAACGCCAAGGAAGCCGGCAAGCGGCTCGAGCGGGCGCACAAGCTCGATTCCTCGGCGCTGCGGGTGGTCGAGGCCTATGGCAGCTGGCTGTCGCGCAACCAGGCGCCGAAGGATGCGCTGGCGGTGTTCGAGAATTTCGACAAGGTGCTGCCGCGCCATCCGCTGGTGGTTGCGTCGATGAAAAAACTCAGCGCCGGCGAAAAGCTGCCGATGCTGGTGAGCAGCCCGCAGGCCGGAGCGGGCGAGGCGCTCTACGGCCTCGGCGCTTCGCTCGGCCGCCGCGGCGGCGAGGATCTCGGCCTGGTCTATTTGCAGCTATCGCTTTATCTCGCGCCGACCCATCCGTTGGCGCTGCTGTCGCTCGCCGACCTTTACGAGTCGCTGAAGAAGCCGCAGTTCGCCATCAAGGTCTATGAGCGCATCCCGGCAAGCTCGCCGCTGCACCGCAATGCCGCGATCCAGATGGCGTCCAACCTCGACAGCATCGACCGCACCGCCGAGGCCAAGAAGCAGCTCACGAATTTGATCGCCGAGCATCCCGACGATCAGGAAGCGGTGATGGCGCTCGGCAACATCCAGCGCAGTCGCAAAGAGTTCAAGGAATGCGGCGAC
Source organism: Hyphomicrobiales bacterium (assembly GCA_038206695.1). Taxonomy (GTDB): domain Bacteria; phylum Pseudomonadota; class Alphaproteobacteria; order Rhizobiales; family Xanthobacteraceae; genus Pseudolabrys. The sequence continues at coordinate 127,306 of JBBRAN010000001.1, forward strand.
ACCTATTCCAAAGCGGCGGCGATGGTCGGGCAGCCGCAAAAGGGCAACTGGCTGGTCTTTTATTTCCGCGGCATCTGCTACGAGCGCTCGAAGCAGTGGGACAAGGCCGAGGCCGACCTTAAAAAGGCGCTGGAGCTGTTTCCGGAGCAGCCGCACGTCCTCAACTACCTGGGCTACTCCTGGGTCGATCAGGGCATCCGGCTGGACGAAGGCATGGATATGATCAAGCGCGCGGTCGCCGCGCGTCCCGATGACGGCTACATCGTCGACTCGCTGGGCTGGGCCTATTACAAGGTCGGCAATTATGAGGAAGCGACCAAGCAGCTCGAGCGCGCCATCGAGCTCAAGCCCGAAGACCCCACCATCAACGACCATCTCGGCGATGCCTATTGGCGGGTCGGCCGCGTGCTCGAAGCGAACTTCCAGTGGGCGCACGCGCGCGACCTTAAGCCCGATCCGGACGACCTGCCGAAGATCCTGCAAAAGCTGCAGGGCGGCCTGCCGGAGGAGACCTCCTCGCAGGCGAAAGCCGCGAAAAAGGACCCGAACGGCGGCTGAACCATGCCGCTCGTCGAAACGGCGCGCGCCAAGATTAATCTGACGCTGCGCGTCGTCGGCCGCCGTCCCGACGGCTATCACGGGCTCGAAAGCCTGGTGGCGTTCGCTGAGCTGGCCGACGGCCTGTCGCTCGAGCCGGGCGGCAATACCTCGCTGGAGGTCGCCGGGAAATTCGGCGTAGCGAGTGGCCCGGCGCAAGCCAATCTCGTCATCAAGGCGGCGACGGCGCTTGCCGCGCTCGTCCCCGATCTGAAGACCGGGCATTTCAGGCTCGACAAGCGCATCCCGGTCGCCGCCGGCCTTGGCGGCGGATCGTCGGATGCCGCGGCCGCGCTCCGGCTGCTGGCGGCGTGCAACGCGCTCGCCGCTGACGATCCGCGACTGTTCGCGGCTGCCCGTGCAACCGGCTCCGACGTGCCGGTGTGCCTGGTGCCGCGCGCCAAGATCATGCGCGGGATCGGCGACGAATTGTCGCCGCCGGTCCGGTTGCCGAAGCTCGCCGCCGTGCTGGCCAATCCCGGAGTTGATGTCGCGACGAGGGAGGTATTCGCGGCATTCGACCTGCGTTACGCCGGCACGGTTCCGATCGTGGACGTGCCGTCCGAGCGCGAGCCGCTGATCGCGTGGCTGGCGGGGCCCCGCAACGACCTCACCGACGCGGCCTCGATGCGCGCGCCGGCGATCCGCGACGTTCTCGGCGCGCTGGCGTCGCTGCCCGGCGCCCGTCTTGCGCGCATGTCCGGTTCGGGCGCCACCTGTTTTGCGCTGTTCGACGCCGCGGACGAGGCCGACTATGCGGCCGAACGTCTGCGCGCCCGCCATCCGTCGTGGTGGATCAGCGCGACAGCGCTCGGTTAGTGGCTGCGCGCCACGGCGAAGTCGACGGACTCCGCCAGCGCCTTCTTGATCGCCGAATCCGGCGCCAGCGCCAGCGCATCCTTGGCGATCTCGCCGTAATGCTGGGCGCGCCCGATCGTATCCTCGAGCGCGCGATGCTTGGTCATCAGCGCGATCGCGGTGTCGAGATCGCCGTCCTTGACCTCGCCGCGGCCCAAGGTCCGGTTCCAGAATTCGCGCTCGGTTTCGGTGCCGCGGCGGAACGACAGCACGACCGGCAAGGTGATCTTGCCCTCGCGAAAATCGTCGCCGACATTCTTGCCAAGCTTGGTGGCCTTGCCGCCGTAATCGAGCGCGTCGTCGACCAACTGGAAGGCGATGCCGAGGTTCATGCCGTAGGAACGGCATGCGGTCTGTTCCGCCTTCGGCCGGTTTGCGAGCACCGGCCCGACCTCGCAGGCGGCGGCGAACAATTCGGCGGTCTTGGCGCGGATCACCGCGAGATATTCGTCCTCATTGGTCGCCGTGTTCTTGGCGGCGGCGAGTTGCATGACTTCACCTTCGGCGATCACCGCGGCGGCCGACGAAAGGATGTCGAGCGCGTGGAGATTGCCGACTTCGACCATCATCTTGAAGGCCTGGCCGAGCAGGAAATCGCCGACCAGCACGCTCGCTTCGTTGCCCCACACCATCCGGGCGGCGAGCTTGCCGCGGCGCATGTCGCTCTCGTCGACGACGTCGTCGTGCAGCAAGGTCGCGGTGTGCATGAATTCCACCGCGGCGGCGAGCTTGACGTGGCCGTCGCCGCCATAGCCGGAGAGCTGCGCCATCGCCAAAGTGAGCATGGGCCGCAGCCGCTTGCCGCCGGACGAGATCAGGTGATTGGCGACCTCCGGGATTATCGTCACCTCGGAGCCGGTGCGCGCCAGAATGGTGCTGTTGACGCGCGCCATATCGGGCGCCACCTGTTGCACCAGGCGCTCGATCGACGCAGCGGACGGGCTTTCAAACGGGACGACGACGGCCAAAACCAACTCCTCGGGGGTACCGGCCGAGCATAGGAACGCTGTATCTGCGCGGCAAGTGCCGCGGTGTTGTGCTGCGGCGTTGTGCGGCGGTGTTGCGCGCAAATCTGCGCTACCATGCAACCGTTGGGAATCGCAGGCCAAGGGGGCCGGTTTGGCGAAACAAGCAGTACGCAAGATCGTGACGAAGGACGGCCGATACGGCAAATACAAGATCGCCGTGCTGGTGCCCTGTTACAACGAGGAACTCGCGGTCGGAAAAGTGATCGCGGACTTTCGCGCCCAACTACCGAGCGCGACGATTTTCGTGTTCGACAACAATTCGAGCGACGGCACGGTGGCCGCGGCACGCGCCGCCAGCGCCGAAGTGTTCCGCGAACCGCATCAAGGCAAAGGCCATGTCGTGCGTCGCATGTTCACCGACGTCGAGGCCGACATCTACGTGCTGGTCGACGGCGACGCGACTTATGACGCGCCGAGCGTGCGTGTGATGATCGACCGGCTGCTCGACGAGCGGCTCGACATGGTGGTGGGGGCGCGGATCGACCGCGAGGTCGCGGCCTACCGCGCCGGCCACCGCACCGGCAACTGGCTGCTCACCGGCTTCGTGGCGCAGGTTTTTGGCCAGACCTTCACGGACATGCTGTCGGGTTACCGGGTGTTTTCGCGCCGCTTCGTGAAATCGTTTCCGGTGCTGTCGGGCGGATTCGAGATCGAGACCGAGCTTACTGTTCACGCACTGGAGCTCGATCTGCCGGCGGCGGAAATCCCGACCCCCTATTACGCGCGGCTGGAAGGCTCGGAATCCAAACTCAACACCTGGCGCGACGGGTTTCGGATCCTGTTCACCGTGCTGCGGCTCTACCGGGCGGAGCGGCCGCTGGCGTTTTTTGGCGCGATCGGCGCGACATTGGCGGTGATTTCGGTGGGGCTGGCGATCCCCCTCATCGTGACATTCCTCGAAACCGGGCTGGTGCCGCGCCTGCCTACCGCGGTGCTGTCGACCGGCCTGATGCTGCTCGCATTCCTGGCGGCCGCCTGCGGGCTCATCCTCGATACCGTGACGCGGGGCCGGCGCGAGGTGAAGCTGTTCGCCTATCTCGCGCAGCGCGCTCCCGGCGAGGAGCGGCGCGGCCGGTCGGCCGATGCGTGAACTGGTGCGCACCAACGATCCCGTGCTGGTTTCCGCGGTCGGTGCGCTGCTCGATGGCGCCAACATCCATCATCTCGTTTTCGATCAGAATATGAGCGTGCTTGAAGGCTCGCTCGGCGTGCTGCCGCGGCGCATTCTGGTGCCAAACGACGATATTGCCGCTGCCCGCCAGATTCTGACCGACGCTGGCCTTGCGCATGAGCTGCGCCCCGATGGCTCCTGAGTGGGATCGGCTCGACGTTACCGAAGATGCCGTGCTCGGCGGTCGGCTGCGGCTGCGCCAACCGCGCCGGGGCCACCGCGTCGGCCACGATGCGATCCTGCTCGCGGCGGCCACGCCGGCGCTCGCGGGTGAACATGCCCTCGAACTCGGCGCCGGGGTCGGCGCGGCCGGCCTCGTGCTCGCCAAACGCGTCGAAAGCCTTCGCGTCACTTTGCTTGAAATCGATCCGCTGCTGTGCGAGCTCGCGCGTGACAACGCCGTGCGCAATGAGCTGGCCGGCCGCGTCGGTGTCGTCGAGGGCGACGTTGCCGCGCTCGGGCCGGGCATGGCCACGCAGTTTCAGCGCGTCCTGATGAATCCGCCGTTCAACGATGCAACGCGCCAACAAGCCTCGCCAGATCCGGCGCGTCGCCTCGCTCATGTGGCGGCCTGCAACACGCTGGCGGCATGGACCGAAGCCGCCGCGTATGCGCTGGCCGCCGGCGGAACGCTGACGATGATCTGGCGCGCCGACGAACTGGCGGATGTCGAGACCACGCTCGGCAGGAGCTTCGGCGCGGTGTGGGTCGTCCCGGTGCTGCCACGCGAAGGCGTCGATCCGATTCGCGTTTTGGTGCGCGCCGAGAAAGGCGGCCGGGCAGTGCGTCAGTTGCTGCCCGGGTTGATTCTCAACACATCGGGCGGCTCGCCGACGGCGGCCGCCGAAGCGGTGTTACGGGAAGGAAAAACTCTGCCACTGGCTGATTTTTGATCAGTCGGCGGAAACACAACAACTTTGCCTAGGATTTGCGCCGGACTGGCACGAATTCGCGCCAGCGCTTCACGGCCAACTGCCGCCTCATCCGCGCGACGGCGTCCTCGCTGAGATACGAAAGTCCAATAATGGCGCCGATCAGCAGGAAGAACATTGTGAGCTTGGGATCCATGTCGTTTCTTTCATTCCAACCGCCACAAGCGGCGGTACACGCTGCAATGCAGAAAGCATGCCAATGGTAAAAAATAGGCAAACGACTCCAAGTATTTACCGTCGCCTTGCCGTGCCGGTTGCGGCACCCTAACTGGACCCAATGGCTGCCTCTCGCGACTCCCAAAAATCGCCGTTCGATTTTCTGCGTTGGCTGATCCCGGCGCGCTTTCGCGGCGACCTCCCGGTTGTGCCGGTGGTGCGGTTGTCCGGCGTCATCGGAGCTGCGGTGCCGCTGCGGCCCGGCCTGACGCTCGCCGGGGTTGCGCGCAACCTCGAGCGGGCGTTCGCGGTCCGCAACGCGCGCGCCGTTGCCGTCCTGATCAATTCGCCGGGCGGCTCGCCGACGCAATCGCATCTGATATTTCGCCGCATCCGCGCGCTCGCCGACGAGAAAAAGATTCCGGTCTTCACGTTCATCGAAGATGTCGGCGCGTCGGGCGGCTACATGCTGGCTTGCGCCGGTGACGAGATCCTCGCCGACGATTTCTCGATCGTCGGATCGATCGGCGTCGTCGGCGGCACGTTCGGATTTCCAAAGCTGATGAAAAAGCTCGGAGTCGAGCGCCGGCTGTACACCGCCGGCGAGCGCAAGGTGATGCTGGACCCGTTTCTCCCGGAGCAGCCGGAAGACCTCAAACGCATCAAGGCCATTCAGAAGGACGTCCATCAGCACTTCATCGACCTGGTGAAAGGCCGCCGCGCCGGCAAGCTCAAAGGCGCGGAAGCCACGTTGTTCTCCGGCGAATTCTGGACCGCGCCGGTCGCGCTCGAGTTGGGGCTGATCGATGCGATCGGTGACATGCGCGCCGTGTTGCGCGCACGCTACGGCGACAAGGTTCGCACGCCCTTGGTGGCGAGCGAGCGCCGGCTGTTCGGATTCAAGTTGCCGGGCGCCACCCTGATCGAGGGCTTCGACGCGCTGGCGCGCGAAGGCCTGACCGCCGAGGCGATCTCGACCCTCGAAGCCCGCGCCTTATGGGCGCGTTACGGGCTCTAGACTTACGGCTGCTCGGTGATGTGATTGGCGCGCACGATCTGGCCCCAGCGCTCGAGCTCGCTCTTGAGATAGGCCGCGAACTCTTCGGGGGTGGTCGGCGCCGGGATGGTGCCCGATTTCACCAACCGGTCGCGGGTGTCGGGGTCCTTCATTCCATCGGCGAACGCGGCATTGAGTTTGAGGATGATCGCGCGCGGCGTTTTGGCCGGCGCCAGCACGCCGTACCAGTTATCGGCCGCCGTGTTCGGCAGGCCGAGCTCGGCCAAAGTCGGCACGTCGGGGATCGCGGCATTGCGCTGGTCGGCGGCGACCGCGAGCGGTCTGATCTTGCCGCCCTGGATATGCGGCAGCAGCACCGGCACGTCGGCAAACAACGCCTCGATCTGGCCGCCAAGCAGGTCGGTGAGCGCCGGCGCCGCGCCGCGATACGGCACATGCAGGAACTTGACCTTGGCGGCGGCCTGATAAAGCTCGAGCGCCAGATGTGGCATCGAACCGACGCCGGTCGAGCCGAACGGGATCGCCTCGGGCTTGTCGCGCGCCATATTTGCGAGATCATTGGCGGTCTTCGCCGCCATGTCGGGTCGCACCACCAGGACGGTGGTGTTGCGCACGGCGAGGGTCACCGGCGCGAAGCTGGTGATCGGGTCGTAGCCGCCTTTTCCGCTGCGCAGATGCGGCGTGACCGCGACGGCGCCGACGGTGGTGAACAACAGGGTGTAACCGTCGGGCTCGGCATTGGCGACGTACTCGGCCCCGACCGCGCCATTGGCGCCCGGCTTGTTCTCGATGATGACCGGCTGTCCCCACATTGTCTTCAACCGCTCGGCAATGACGCGGGCGACGAAATCGGTCGGGCCGCCGGGCGGGAAGGCCACCACCAGCCGCACGATGCGGGCCGGGAAATCCTGCGCCTGCGCCGGAGAACCGGCGGCGAGCACCGCGACGCCGACGGCAAACAGCAGGTGGAACAGACGCGGCATTTGTTTCTCCGGCAGGTTTGTTCGCGACTTTGTTTGCGATGTGGGCCAAGGCTAACGTAGCAACGACGCACTGAACAGGGCCGCCGGCATGGCGACGATCTCGATCGGAGCGACCTCCATTCACTACCTTGCCGAAGGCGAGGGCGATTGGCTCGTGCTGCTTCACGAGATCGGCGGCACGCTGCACAGTTGGGACGCGCTTGCGCCGGCGCTCGCGCGCTCCTTCACGGTGTTGCGCCATGACCAGTGCGGCGCCGGCAAGTCGGGGAAGATCGCGGGCGATTTTTCGATCGAAATGCAGGTCGACGATCTGGCGACGCTTCTCGATCTGTTAGACGCGCCGCAGCGCTGTCATATCGCCGGCGTGGCGATCGGCGCGGCGCTCGCGGTCCGCTTTCCGCAGCGCGTGGCGAGCCTGGTGCTGGCGTGTCCGGCGCCGGGCGTCGGCGCGGCCCGCGCCCAATATGTCGCGGAACGCGCAGCGCTGGTCGAACGCGACGGCATGGCGGCGACCGTCGATGACTCGCTGGCCAATTCCTATCCGCCGGCGGTGCGGCGCGACGCGGCGGCATTCGAGGCATACCGCATGCGCTTCCTCGCCAACGATCCGGCGAGCTACGCCGCGATCAACCGCGCCTTTATCGATTTCGACGTCACGCCGGAGTTGCGCAACGTTGCTTGCCCCACGCTAGTGCTGGCCGGGACGCACGATTGGCTGCGCCCGCCGAAATTCGTGCGCAGGGTCGCGGCGGCGATTCCGGGCGCCGATTACCGCGAGATCGACAGCGGTCATGTCATGCCGGCCCAGGCGCCGGCAGCCATGGTTGAGGCGATGCAGGCATTTTATGCGCGGATCGGCGCGGGAAAGTTCGCAGCCGCGAAATCGCCTTGATTGCACGGAGAATGGCGAGCGTCGCCTTTTGGGAGATTCCCGATGCCGCCGATCCTGGTTTCACCGCTGGTCAAATGGGCTGCGATCGCCTTGGGAGGCGCCGCCGCCATTCACTGGGTTGTGCGTGAAGTGCGCCGCATCAACGAAGAACTCGACCACGCCAAACGCGCGACGGTGAAAATTCCGCGCGCGGAGCGGCTGCCGACCTTGCGGCGCGATCCGGTAACCGGCGAATATCGGCTGTAATCGTTTCGCGCTTCAGCGCCGCACGCCACGGCGCTGGGTCGTCATGGCGCTGAAGAACAGCGTCAAAAATCCAGCGCTGAACAGTTGTAACGTCACCATTAGGTCGCCTCCCGCGTGACTGCTCGTGTTCTTGTCATTGCGGGCATTGTTAGCAGCGGACGCTCAAAAACCCGTAAATTCGCCGCCGCTTGACCCTGCCATGGGGGCGCCCATAGGGTCTTTCGTTTTCTGTCCTTAACGATTCCTCAGCAGGCGGCGGCAGATTTGAATCGTCCGGCTACCGATCCTTCGCGCGGCGATAATTTGGACCCGGCGCGCTCGTTCCAGGGCCTCATTCTCGCATTGCAGCGCTACTGGGCGGAGTGGGGCTGCGTCATTCTGCAGCCCTATGACATGGAGGTCGGGGCCGGCACGTTTCATCCGGCGACGACCTTGCGCGCACTCGGGCCGAAGCCGTGGAACGCGGCCTATGTGCAGCCCTCGCGCCGTCCCAAGGATGGCCGCTACGGCGAAAACCCGAACCGGCTGCAGCACTACTATCAGTTTCAGGTGATCCTGAAGCCGTCGCCGCCCGATATCCAGGAGCTCTATCTCAAGTCGCTTGCCGCCATCGGGATCGACTCCAAGATCCACGACATTCGTTTCGTCGAGGACGACTGGGAGAGCCCGACGCTCGGCGCCTGGGGGCTCGGCTGGGAATGCTGGTGCGACGGCATGGAGGTCTCGCAGTTCACGTACTTCCAGCAGGTCGCCGGCTTCGAGTGCAATCCGGTCGCCGGCGAACTGACCTACGGCCTCGAGCGGCTGGCGATGTATGTGCAGGGCGTCGAGCGCGTGTACGATCTGAATTTTAACGGCCGCAGCGACGACAAGAAGGTGACTTACGGCGACGTCTTCCTGCAGGCCGAGCAGGAATATTCGCGGCACAATTTCGAGCATGCCGACACCGCAATGCTGTTCGAGCAGTTCAAGATGGCGGAAGCGGCTTGCAAGAAGTATCTCGCCGCGGGCTGGCAAGACGGGAATAAAGAACATCACCTGATGGCGCTGCCGGCCTATGACCAGTGCATCAAGGCGTCGCACGTTTTCAACCTGCTCGATGCGCGCGGCGTCATCTCCGTGACCGAGCGGCAGAGCTACATCCTGCGCGTGCGCGAACTGGCGAAGGCGTGCGGCGAAGCCTGGCTCGCCACCGAAGGCGGCGGCGCGCAGGCTCCGCGTTAGGCGACCGCCTCGGCGAGGCCGGGGTAGCGCAGCAGCGCCGGGATGCTCGCCGCCGGCATCGATTGGCCGAACAACGCGCCTTGCCCTTCGACGCAGCCTTGGGTGTCGAGGATCGCGAGCTGCGCCTGGCTCGAAATGCCGTCGGCGGCGGTGACAACGCCCTGTTCCGCGGCAAGGGCGACGATCCGATCGAGCGTGCTTGCGCTGCCGTCGTCGCGGCCGAGCCGTGCCACTACACTGGCGGCGAGCTTGAGCGTGTCGAAGCAGAACGGCGCGGTGTCTTCGGTCTGTGGCCCGCAACCGGTCAAAGCGATCATGACGCCAGCCCAGCGCAACTCCTCGACAGCGCGGCACATGACGCGGCCGCTCGCGGCCAGCACATTTGCGGCGATGTCCAACTCGAGCCGGGCCGGCGGCAGGCCGGTCTCGCCGAGCACTGACAGGACGCGCAGCCCGGCCGCCGGGTCGTGCCAGCGCGCCGGCGAGAACTCGATGCCGAGCCGCATGCCGTCCGGCCATCGCGCCGCGACGCGGCAGGCGGTGCGCAGGATGTCGTCGCCCGGCCGTAACGAGTGCGCGGTGAAGCCGATGATGCGCCGCGCGCTGAGGCTGACCAGCGGCTGGAAAACGAGCGCGACGCTGCCCGGTGGATCGAACATGCCCGCAAGCTCGCGCGCGCCGCCTTGCCGGGCGGGAAACGAAATCGCTCGGATTTTCCGAGCGCCTTTACCAAGGGGCGTTCCCGAAACGCGTTTCCAGTTCAAAAGCGGTGATGACAGTCAACGGCGCTCCTGCTACCTGCGGTAACCATTCCGGTGACCCATGCCCGATCTCCTGCTCGAATTCCTGTCCGAAGAAATCCCCGCGCGCATGCAGGCCCGCGCGGCGGAGGACTTGAAGAAAATGGTCACCGACGCGCTGGTCGGCGCCGGTCTCGTCTATGAAGGCGCTGCAGCCTATGTGACGCCAAGGCGGCTGGCGCTTTCAGTGCACGGGCTTCCTGCGCGCCAGCCGGACGTGAAGGATGAGCGAAAAGGGCCGAAGGTCGGCGCGCCCGAACAGGCGATCGCCGGATTCGTGAAGGCCGCTGGCCTCAAATCGATCTCAGAGGCGAAGGTCCAGCCCGACAAGAAAGGCGATTTCTACGTCGCGGTAATCGAGCGGCCGGGCAAGCCGGCGATCGAGGTGATCGCCGACATCGTGCCGAAGGTGGTCCGTACCTTCCCGTGGCCGAAGCAGATGCGCTGGGGCGCGGGGTCGCTGACTTGGGTGCGGCCGCTGCATTCGATCGTCGCGACGTTCGGCCCTGAAACAGAAGAGCCGGAGGTCGTGCGGATCGACATTGACGGCCTCGCGGCCGGCGACGAGACGCGCGGCCACCGCTTCATGGCGCCGGCGCCGTTCAAGGTGAAGCGGTTCGCGGATTACGTCGCCGGGCTCGAAAAGGCCAAGGTGGTGATCGATCCGGCGCGGCGCTGCGAGATCATCCGGGCCGACGCCAAGAACCTGGCTTTCGCGCAGGGCCTCGAACTGGTCGAGGACGAAGTCCTGCTGGCCGAGGTCGCCGGATTGGTGGAGTGGCCCGTCGTCCTGATGGGGTCATTCGACAAGGCGTTTCTGGCGATCCCCGGCGAGGTGATCCGGGCCACCATCCGCACCAACCAGAAATGCTTCGTGCTGCGCGACCCGCAAACCAGCAAGCTCGTCAACAAGTTCATCCTGGTCGCCAACGAGGAAGCGAGCGATGGCGGCAAGGCGATCGTCGCCGGCAATGAGCGCGTCATCCGCGCGCGGCTGAGCGACGCGAAGTTCTTCTACGACACCGATCTCAAGACCAAGCTCGAAGACCGGCTGCCGAAATTCTCGCAGATCATTTTTCACGAAAAGCTTGGCAGCCAGGCCGAGCGCATCGCGCGCATCGTCGCGCTAGCGAAGGAATTGGCGACGCTGGTCAAGGCCGACCCCGCGAAGGCGGCGCGCGCCGCGCAACTGTGCAAGGCCGACCTGCTGACCGAGGTGGTTGTCGAATTCCCGGAGACGCAAGGCCTGATGGGCCACTATTACGCGCAGGCCCAGGGCGAAGACGAAGCGGTCGCCCACGCCATCGAGGATCATTACAGCCCGAAAGGCCCAGACGATCTGGTGCCGGCCGATCCGGTCAGCATCGCGGTCGCCTTGGCCGACAAGATCGACATGCTGGTCGGTTTCTGGGCGATCGACGAGAAGCCCACCGGCTCCAAGGACCCATTCGCGCTCCGGAGAGCAGCGCTTGGGATTATTCGCATCGTCATCGATAATGAGTTGCGGCTGCCATTGAAACCAATTTTCGCGAAAGCGAATAAAGGCCTTTCCGGTGCAGGGGACTTGCTGTCCTTCTTTGCCGACCGCTTGAAGGTGCAACTGCGCGAGCAGGGTGCCCGGCATGATCTGGTCGATGCGGTGCTCGCGCAAAACAGCGAAAAGGATGCGGGCCAAGACGACCTGCTGATGATCGTGCGGCGTGTCGAGGCGCTCGGCAAATTCCTCGACACCGACGACGGCAAAAACTTGCTCGCTGGCGTCAAGCGCGCCTCCAACATCCTCCGGATCGAGGAGAAGAAGGACAACAAGAGCTACAGCGGGACGCCGGACGCCAAATTGTTGTCGGCGCCAGAGGAAAAGGCGCTCGCCGCGGCGGTTGCCACCGCACGCAAGGACGCATCCGCGGTCGGCAAGGAGGATTTCGCCGCCGCCATGACAGCGCTGGCGAAGCTGCGGCCGAGTGTCGATGCCTTCTTCGATAAGGTGACTGTGAATGTCGACGACAAGGCGTTGCGTGAGAACCGCCTGAAGCTGCTCAATGAAATTCGCGCCGCGACCTATGCGGTGGCCGATTTTTCCCGCATCGAAGGCTAGCGGAACCACCTCGCCGCGCCGGAGTTTGCTCCCCGCGTCCTTATGCTCTGTTCAAACGGGGAAACGTCATGGTCATCGGACTCACGAATATTCAGCCGATCGTCGCGCTGCTGGCCGGCATTCTCATCCTGATCATTCCGCGGCTGCTCAACTTCATCGTCACGGCCTATCTGATCGTGGTCGGCATTCTCGGCCTTGGCATCATTAAGTGATGCCAATCCGGTCGCCTAACCAAGTTACGGGGTTGCGCTGGGGTGCCCGCCGTGTTTTGAACGGGCAACCTCGCGCGACCTATGGCCAAAACAGCACGCAAAAAAGCGGTTAAATCGAAAGCGCCGCGCCGCGCCAAACGCGCGGCCGCGCCCAAAGGCGCGTCCAAAGCCAAATGGGTCTATTCGTTCGGCGACGGCAAGGCCGAAGGCAAAGCCGGCATGCGCAACCTGCTGGGCGGCAAGGGCGCGGGGCTCGCCGAGATGGCCGGGCTCGGTCTGCCGGTGCCGCCCGGCTTCACCATCACGACGGATGTCTGCACCTATTACTACGCCAACAAGGAGCAGTATCCGGCTGCGCTGAAATCGCAGGTCGAAAAGGCGCTGGCGCAGATCGGCAAGATCACCGGCAAGAGGTTCGGCGACGGCAAGAATCCGCTGCTGGTTTCGGTGCGCTCCGGCGCGCGGGCCTCGATGCCGGGCATGATGGATACCGTGCTCAATCTCGGCCTCAACGATGTCACCGTCGAGGCGCTGGCGGCGAAATCGGACGACAAGCGATTCGCTTACGACAGCTATCGCCGCTTCATCACGATGTATTCCGACGTCGTGCTCGGCGTCGGTCATGAGCATTTCGAAGAGCTGCTCGACCGCCACAAGGAGCAGCAGGGCTACACGCTCGATACCGACCTTTCCGCCGACGACTGGAAAGACCTGGTCGAGAGGTACAAGAAGCGCGTGCGCGAGGAAAAAGGCGAGCCGTTCCCGCAGGATCCGCATGCCCAGCTGTGGGGCGCGATCGGCGCGGTGTTCGGCTCGTGGATGAACCAGCGCGCCATCACCTACCGCCGCCTCAACAGCCTGCCGGAAAGCTGGGGCACCGCGGTCAACGTCCAGGCCATGGTGTTCGGCAACATGGGCGACACCTCGGCGACCGGCGTCGCCTTCACCCGCAACCCTTCGACCGGCGAGAACCGGTTGTACGGCGAATTCCTGATCAACGCACAGGGCGAGGACGTCGTGGCCGGCATCCGCACGCCGCAGGAAATCACCGAGGCTGCGCGCAAGGGGGCCGGCTCCGAGAGACCGTCGATGGAAAATGCGATGCCGAAGGCATTCGCCGAGCTCAAGCGCATCTACCATCTGCTCGAACGGCATTACCGCGACATGCAGGATCTCGAATTCACCGTCGAGCAGGGCAAGCTCTGGATGCTGCAGACCCGTTCTGGTAAGCGCACCGCGATCGCCGCGCTGCGCATCGCGGTCGAGCTTGCCAATGAGAAGCTGATCACGCGGGACGAAGCGGTGCTGCGCGTCGACCCGGCCGCGCTCGATCAACTGCTGCACCCCACCATCGATCCGAAGGCCGAGCGCAAGGTGATCGCGTCGGGACTGCCGGCTTCGCCGGGCGCTGCGTCGGGTGAGATCGTGTTCAGCGCCGACGAGGCGACCCAGCTCAAGGCCGATGGCCACCGGGTGATCCTGGTGCGGGTCGAGACGTCGCCGGAGGACATCCATGGCATGCATGCGGCCGAAGGCATCCTGACGACCCGAGGCGGCATGACCTCCCATGCCGCCGTGGTCGCACGCGGCATGGGCAAGCCCTGCGTGTCCGGAGCCGGCTCGGTACGGGTCGATACCGCCAACCGCACCATGACGGCGGGCGGACAGAGCTTCAGGCATGGCGACTGGATCACGGTCGATGGCTCGACCGGACAGGTGCTGGCCGGCAAGATCGCGATGATCGAGCCGCAGTTGTCGGGCGAATTCGCGACGTTGATCGGCTGGGCCGACAAGATCCGCAAGCTTGGAGTGCGCGCCAATGCCGATACGCCGGCCGATGCGCGCGTCTCGGTCAAATTCGGCGCCGAAGGCATCGGCCTGTGCCGCACCGAGCACATGTTCTTCGAAGAAGCGCGCATCCAGGCGATGCGCGAGATGATCCTGGCCGACGACGAGAAATCGCGCCGCGCTGCGCTCGCCAAATTGCTGCCGATGCAGCGCGCCGACTTCGTCGAACTGTTCGAGATCATGCGCGGCAAGCCGGTGACCATCCGGCTGCTCGATCCGCCGCTGCATGAATTCCTGCCGCACGGCGACAACGAGATCGGCGAGGTCGCCGCGGCGATGGGGGTCGAGCCGCGCAAGATAGCGGAACGCGCGCGCGAACTGGCCGAGTTCAACCCGATGCTCGGTTTCCGCGGCTGCCGCATCGCGATCGCCTATCCGGAAGTCGCCGAAATGCAGGCTCGCGCCATCTTCGAGGCTGCGACCGAAGCCGCCGCGCGCACCGGCGAGGCGGTGGTACCAGAGGTCATGGTGCCGCTGATCGCGACCAAGGCCGAGTTCGATCTGGTCAAGGCGCGCATCGATGCGACGGCCAAGGCCGTGATGACTGAAAAGAAGGTCAGGCTCGATTATCAGGTCGGCACCATGATCGAGCTGCCGCGCGCGGCGCTGCTGGCCGGCGAGATCGCGCAGACCGCGGAATTTTTCTCGTTCGGCACCAACGACCTGACGCAAACGACCTACGGCATCTCGCGCGACGACGCGGCGAGCTTTCTCGGCATCTACACGGCGCGCGGCATTTTGCCGGGCGACCCGTTCGTCTCGATCGACCAGCAGGGCGTCGGCGAACTGGTGCGGATCGGAGTCGAGCGCGGCCGCAAAACCCGGCCAAAGCTCAAGGTCGGCATTTGCGGCGAACACGGCGGCGACCCGGCTTCGGTCGCGTTCTGCCATGACGTGAAGCTCGACTACGTGTCGTGTTCGCCATTCCGGGTGCCGATCGCGCGGCTCGCCGCGGCACAGGCCGCGCTTGGCAAAACCGCAGCAAGCCAGGCTTAAGCCCGCCTGCGCGCCATCGAAACGTTGGAACTCTGGGTCCTCTCCATCTCGCTTGGTTAATTTTTCCTGACCGGCACCGGACGCGCGCCGCGCCTTAACAGCTTCGCAAGGTTAATCGGACCATAAAAACCTGTGTCGGATTGCCGCCATTCAGGCGGCGAGCCGGGCATGGCACGCGGCGTTCTTGACGTTGCAAAGATCGGAATTGCGAGTGCGGCGCGGACAGCCTTTCAGCGTTTTCGGCATAGGCCTCATGGCCTTTTCGCTGTTGCCGAACCAGATTGGTTTTCAGGATCTCGGCGCGCTGATCGCGCGGCGGCCCGATGTCGCCGAGCGCTGGCGCAAGCACGTCATCGCCTCGCCATTCGGCACCATCCACGCCGCGACCTTCAGCATGCCGAGACCGCTCGGCACCGCGATCCCGGACCCGCCGCTTTACGCGCTCGCCAGCGTCGACCCCAACGAGATCACCGGCTCGCTCGGCCGTGAGACTTTGGGCGACCGCGGCGCGCCGCTACAGTTTCCGGCGATCAACCGCAAGAAAAAAGGCGACGCGCTGGCGTTTCGTCCGCGCGAGCCGCTGCCGCCGCTCGCCGTCTTGCCGCCCGCGCCCACGCCCGCACCCGCGCCGTCGCCGCCGGAGGCAAAGGGCGACGACCAGCCGGCGATCGACAGCGCCGAAGCCGAGCCGCGCTTCAACGACTACAACGAATATGTTCTTGCGCAACCCTCCGAGACGCCGACACCCGACATCGAGTTGCCGTATGTCGATCTGCCGCCGACCGACTTCACCAAGCTCGGGCGCGACGAGGACGGTAACGGCCGGCTGTATTTCGGCATCGACCCAATGAGCTCGGTGCGCGAAGCGATTTCGCCTTGGCAGCCGGGCGAGGCGCCGGTGGTGATGGCGCCGCCGCAAGCAGGCGCCGGCGATCCCGACATCAAGCTGTCGGCGCTCACCGTGCCGCCTCATGTCGAGCTCGCGCCGTCATCGGGCGAGACGGTCGCCAACAAAGGCGAGGTGACCGGCGAAGACAAACGGCCGATGTCGCCGGCCGAGCGCCTGAAGCTCACCGGCACCGCACGCGCCAAGGCGGAGAAATGCCTGTCCAACGCCATCTATTTCGAAGCGCGCGGTGAGCCGGTGCGTGGTCAGATCGCGGTCGCCCAGGTCGTCCTCAACCGCGTGTTCTCGCCGTTCTATCCGAACGACGTGTGCGGCGTAGTTTATCAGAATGCCCACCGCCACCTTGCCTGCCAGTTCACCTTCGCCTGCGACGGCATTCCGGACGTCGTGACCGAGCCCGATGCCTGGATACGCGCCAAGCGCATCGCGGCCGACATGCTCGACGGCAAGTTATGGATGCCTGAAGTGTCGAAATCGACCCACTATCACGCCGCCTGGGTGCGGCCGAGCTGGGTCGGCGAAATGAAGCGCATCTTCAAGTTCGGGATCCACACCTTCTATCGGCCGCGGAACTGGGGCGACGGTTCCGACGAGCCGAAATGGGGCGATGCCAAAATCACCGCCGAATTGACGAAAAAGCTCGAAGCCGAGCAGTAATCATGCGCCGCGCAAATGCCCGGTATCACGAATATTCGTTTTCGCTCGGATGGTGGACCTTATATGGTCCGCCCGGACCCGCCCCGGATTGACCGGCGACGCCGGGTTCGTTCCGGAGAACGCATGTCCACTGAGCCCACCAGTGCCGTTGCCGGGATGGGGTGGCGTACCCCCATGGTGATTCTGATCTGCGGCTGCCTGATCGGAACCATCGGCTACGGCCCGCGCGCCTCGCTCGGCCTGTTCCTGACTCCTATGTCGAATGTTTACGGTTGGGGCCGCGACGTTTTCGGCCTCGCATTGGCCATTCAGGTGCTGGCGTGGGGCACGGTAACTCCTTTCGCCGGTGCGATTGCCGACCGCTTCGGTTCGCTCGTCGTGCTTGCGGTCGGCGCGGTGCTCTATTGCGCCGGCTTCATTCTGATGGCGTACTCCTCGACCGCCGGCATGCTCAATCTTTCGGCGGGCCTCCTCACTGGCCTCGGCGTTGGGGCTACCTCGTTCACTCTGGTGATCGCATCGTTCAGTAAACTGATGCCGTCGGAATGGCGAAGCCTGTCGTTCGGGCTTGGAACCGCGGCCGGATCGTTCGGCCAATTTCTGTTCTTGCCGCTCGCCGTCGGCTTCCTCAATTGGTTCGGCTGGCAGAACTCGCTCATCATCCTCGGCTGCATCGCGCTGGCGATCATTCCGCTCGCGGTTGGGGTCCGCACGCCGCCGATGGACGTCACAGCCGCGCCGGGTGCCGTACAGAAACAGTCGCTGCTGCAGGCGCTGGCCGAAGCGTTCGGTCATCGCAGTTACGTGCTGCTGGTCCTCGGGTTTTTCACCTGTGGCTTCCAGTTATTGTTCATCACAGTGCATCTGCCGGCCTATTTGGTCGATCGCGGCCTGTCGGTGAATGCGGGCGGTTGGACGATCAGCGTCATCGGGCTGTTCAACATCGTCGGTTCGATCGCGTCGGGCTGGATCATGGAGCGAATGCCGAAACGTTATCTGCTCTCGATCCTCTACGCGCTGCGTTCGGTTGCGGTGTTGGGATTCATTCTGCTGCCCGTGACGGCCGGTTCCGCTATGATATTCGGCGCCTTCATGGGCCTTTTTTGGCTTTCCACGGTGCCACCAACCTCGGCGTTGGTTGCGCTCATGTTCGGCACGCGCTGGATGGCGACCTTGTTCGGTTTTGCCTTCTTCAGCCATCAGGTCGGCGGGTTTCTCGGAGTTTGGCTCGGCGGCTTCCTGTTCGAGCGCACCGGCTCCTATGACGTGATCTGGTGGCTTTCGATCGCGCTCGGCATCGCCTCGGCGGCGATCAATCTGCCGATCGTCGAGCGGCCCGTGGTGCGGGTGGCGCCTGCCACAGCCTGAGGCTTGCCTCCGCGACTGCGGCGGGTGAAAACTCACGACGTCGTAGGGGAGAAGCCGCGTGGCAAAATTCAAGGCGATCGTTGTCGAGAAAACCGAAAGCGGCACCACAGCCGCGCTGACGGATTTCGACGAAGCCAACCTGATGGGCGGCGACGTCACCGTTCGCGTCGAATATTCCACCGTCAATTACAAAGACGGCTTGGCCGTTACCGGCAAGGCGCCGGTGGTGCGGCGCTTTCCGATGATCCCCGGAATCGACTTTGCCGGCACGGTCGAAAGCTCGTCGCATCCCGACTGGAGGAGCGGCGACAAGGTCATTCTCAACGGCTGGGGCACCGGCGAGACCCATCTCGGCGCCTATGCCGGAAAATCCCGCGTCAAAGGCGACTGGCTGGTGCGGCTGCCGGCATCGATGAGCGCGCGCGACGCGATGGCGATTGGCACCGCTGGCTACACCGCCATGCTGTCGATCATGGCGCTGGAGCGCCACGGCCTCGTCCGGGCCGCCGGTCCGGTCGCTGTTACGGGGGCGGCGGGCGGCGTCGGCTCAGTCGCCATCGCACTCCTCTCCAAGCTCGGGTTTACCGTCCACGCCGTGACCGGCCGGCCGCAGGAGGGCGACTATCTCAAGTCGCTCGGAGCCTCGGAGATCGTGGAGCGCAAGGAACTCGCCGGCCCGGCGAAGCCTCTGGCCAAGGAGCGCTGGGCGGGGGCGATCGACTCCGTCGGCTCGACCACCCTGGCAAATCTGCTGTCGATGACCCGCTATGGCGGCGCGGTGGCCGCCTGTGGCCTCGCCGGCGGGATGGATCTGCCGACCTCGGTCGCCCCGTTTATTTTGCGCGGGGTGTGTCTTTACGGCATCGATTCCGTGATGTGTCCGCTGGTTCGGCGCCGGGAAGCATGGAAAAGGCTGGAAAACGACCTCGACCGTCAAAAACTTGGCGGGATGATCGAGGAAATCCCCCTTTCCGGGGTACCGGAGGCGGCCCAGCGACTGCTCGAGGGCGGGGTGCGTGGCCGGATCGTGGTCAAGATCGGGTAAACCGTTCAGGATTTGGCGACGAAGTTTGGGGCATAATCCGCTACGTCAGTAACGTTGAGTGAGTACGGGGTGGGGGTCATGTTGCGTGGCGTTGTTGTGGGCGTAAGCCTGTTGGCTGCGTTTCCGGCTATGGCCGGACAGATGAGCGCAGAAGAAGCCCGCCACTTCGTCATGGGCAAAATGTTCTCCTACAACTGCTTTGACGGCACCCGGGGCGCCGGCCGTATCCACGCCGACGGCTCGATCGTCGGCACCATCCAGGTTCGCGGCGACGGGCCCGTGCGCAATGCCTGGCTGCCGGCAGGCACGATCAGGGTCAAGGCAGAACGCGTGTGCGCCTCGGTGCGCGGCATGCCGATCGAGCCTTGCTTCAACCTCGAACGCACCGACAACAATACGTTCCGCGGCTCGGTTTCCGGGCTCGGTTTTGCGTATTGCGATTTCAGCCGCCACCGCGGCCGGGTGACCTTCACCCGCGCTCAAGGCCGGACGACGACGACCGAAGCTCACGCGCAGCCGGTGCCGTTGCGGCCTACTTTGACCGCTGAATCGAAGTAATTTCTCCCGCGATCAGGCTTTCGCCGGAAAGATCATGCACGTTGTCGTGGCGTGCGCGATGAGTTTGCCGTCGCGGTCCTTGAGGTCACCTTCAGAGGTCGCGACCGTGCGGCCGCGATGGATGACGCGGCCCTCGGCGCGAACCGGCCCGGTCGCCTTCGTCATCGCGCGCACGAAATTGACCTTGAGCTCCAGCGTCGTCCAGGTGTCGCCCTTGTGAAGCGTGGTGAAGATCGCGCAGCCAAGCGCGCTGTCGAGTAAGGTCGCCGCGTAGCCGCCGTGGACGGTGCCAATCGGATTGTAGAGATCGAAATTTGGGTGACCCTCGAAGGCGACGCGGTTCTTTTGCGCGTCGGCCAGCCGAAAGCTCAAGAGCTTAGCGATCGGCGGCTGCGGGTTTTTCCCGGCGATAATCGATTGCAGGAAGCCGAGACCGTCGTGCGCCAGCAGGATATCCGGCGAGACGACGCCGTAATTTTGCTTACTCACTGCCCGACCCCCCGCTGATGCCGATCCGACTTTACGAAGCGTCTTACTCGAGATCGAGTCGAAAGGGGTTGGCCTCATAGGCCATTTCCCCGGGGCCGATCGTTTTGATCGCCCGCACCATGCGGCCGTTTCGGCGCAGAATCTGGTCGGCAATGGAGACCAGGCGGGCGTTCGGGGTGGCGGTCCGCGAGGCATGGCGCAGCGCCCAGGCGATCTGCTGCTCGTCGCGGTTCGGATTGAGGGTACAGGCGGTGATAAAGGCGCCTGCGGTCGAGCGGCTGATCCCGGCATAGCAATGCACGACAAGAGGGGCGGTGCGATCCCAGCCGTTGACGAAGCCGATCAATCGCTCGACATGGGTGTTGGCCGGCGCCTCGTAACCTTCCATGGGGGCGACGATGTCGTCCATGCTGAGCACGAGATGGTTCTCGCTCGTCACCGTGCGCGGCCGCATTACCTGATCGGTATTGCGCAGCAGCGTGACGATATGGCGGGCGCCGGTTTCATCGACGGTCTCGTGCAGGCGGGCGAGGGAGCAGACGTGGATCATGTGCTGGAATCGCCTGTCAGGGCGACATTTCTATGGCGATGCTGGCCGCGTGAACAGATCGGCTTTGGACAGGGCCGAGAACCGCTCGCGGAAGCGTTTTTCCGCGGTGTCGGCGGGCCACGGCACCAGATAGTCGCGCGTCAAAGCCGACGGCACGACCGCTGGCCGGCCGAAAAAGCGCTGCGCTTCCGCAATGTCGAATCCGGCAAGCCGCGTCGCCTCGAAAAATGCCGCGTGGCGGTCGGCGCCCTTGATGAGCTTTCGCAGACTGTCCGGCAGGGTGACCGGCAGGCCGAACCGCAAGTGGATGGCGGCGAGCAGCCGCGCCTCGACCGCCTTGTAGCTGTCGCCGATTACCGCCTTGAACGGCGAGATCATGTCGCCGATTACGTATTCCGGCGCGTCGTGCAGCAGCACGGCGCAGCGCGATGCCGCATCGAGGCGGGGCGACTTGTGCCGGGCGATTGCCTCGACCAGCAACGCGTGCTGCGCCACCGAATAGATATGCGCGCCGGTGGTCTGGCCGTTCCAGCGCGCGACGCGGGCCAATCCGTGGGCGATGTCCTCGAGTTCGACGTCGAGCGGCGAGGGATCCAGCAGATCGAGCCGCCGTCCGGACAGCATGCGCTGCCAGGCTCTCGGAGCGGCTCGCGTCGGCGGTTTTGTCATCGCCGCCGCCGTTTCGCGAGCGCCGCGCATTCCGCGTGACGGTGGCATTTGACGAGATGATCGTTGACCATGCCGACCGCCTGCATGAATGCGTAGACGATCGTCGGGCCGACGAACTTGAAGCCCCGTGACACAAGGTCCTTGGAGATCGCTCTCGAGACCTCGGTTTCCGTCGGAATTTCCTTCGAGGTACGAAAGCGGTTCTGCGTCGGCGTGCCGCCGACGTGGTCCCACAACAAGGCGGAAAAGCCGGGGCCGCGCTCCATGATATCGAGACACGCCCGCGCCGACGACACCGCGCCCTCGATCTTGGCGCGATTGCGCACGATGCCGGCGTCCTGCATCAGCGCGGCGATCTTTTTCGGCGTGAAGCGCGCGATCTTGGCCGGCTCGAATCCGACGAAGGCTTGGCGGAAATTGTCGCGCTTGCGCAGGATCGTGATCCACGACAATCCGGCCTGGAAGCCATCGAGCATCAGCTTTTCGTAGAGCGCGCGGTCGTCGAACTCCGGCACGCCCCATTCCTCGTCGTGATACGCGACGTAGAGTGGGTCGACGCCCGGCCAGGGGCAGCGGTGCTCGCCATCGGCGTGCAGCCCGGCAGCGCGAGGACGCATCACGTCGCCGCTTTGGTTTCGCCCGGGAAGTCGAACTGCGCCCAGTCCGGCTTCACCAGCCTGATTTCGATGCCGCCGGCGGTGATCGGCGTGCCGGCGGACAGTGCTTCGGCGGCGCGGTCGAGCCGCAGCATCGCGAGGCCGCGTTTGTTGGCGGTCGAATACAGTTGGCCGATTTCCTTGTCGCCCGCCAGCACCTGCAGCCCCGAGCTCGGCGCATAGTCGACGTAGGAAACCGGCACCAACCGCTTTCGCGCCGTGGCGCGATGCTCGACCCGCGACACGACTTCCTGGCCGACGTAGCAGCCCTTGTGGAAGTCGATGCCGGCGAGCTGGTCCATGTCGGCTTCGTGCGGAAAGGTGTCGCCATAAATGAAATCGAATCCGCCACGCGGAATGCCGAGCGCGATGCGGTGGGCTTCATAGGCGGCGACGTCTTCTAGTGTCGCGCCAAGGTCGGCGGCGGCCTCGGCCGCTGTCTCCGGTGCCAGAATGATGCGGCTACCAAGCGCGGCGAGCCGCGGGTCGGGATAGCTCAGGCCGAATTCGCTGTCGCGGGCCGGTCCGCCCCAGACGACGAGGACGCCAAGCCGGTCCGATAAGTCCTCGATGACGACCTTGGCGCGCAAACGGTAAAACTGGAGCTTTTCCACAGTGGCGGGGGCAAGCGCGCGTGGGCAGTCCAGAAAAAATCCGCCGCCGTCCCCAGGCGAGGCTTCGGTGACGAGGAAATCCACAACGATTTTTCCCTGCGGCGTCAGCAGCGCGGCGTAGCGGGCGGCGCCCGGCGTAAGGTTGCCGATATCGGTGGTGACGAGACCGTTGAGGAAATGCCGCGCGTCGTCGCCGGTTACCTTGACGACGCCGCGATCGGTCAGAAGCGCTGCCTGCATGATGGGTCTCGTTTGAAAGTCTCTTGCCAGAACTCGCGGCGAAACGTAAGCGCTGTTAAGCCTGCCACAAGGCGTCGGGAACATGGCGGAAAGCTTCGATCTCCTGCTCAAAGGCGGCACGGTCGTCAATCACGACGGCATTGCGCAGCGCGATCTTGGCTTGAGCGGCGGCCGCATCGCCGCAATCGGCGATCTCGGCCGCGCGGATGCCGGCGAGACGGTCGACTGCCGCGGCCTCCATTTGCTGCCCGGGGTCATCGACACCCAGGTGCACTTCCGCGAGCCGGGCCTCACCCACAAGGAGGACCTTGAATCCGGCTCGCTCAGCGCGGTGATGGGCGGAGTGACGGCGGTTTTCGAGATGCCGAACACCGATCCCCTGACGGTGACCGCCGAAACGCTGGCCGACAAGGTGCGGCGCGGCCATCACCGCATGCACTGCGACTTCGCCTTCTTCATGGGCGGTACGCGTGACAATGCGGAGCATGTCGCTGAGCTGGAGCGCCTGCCGGGCTGCGCCGGCATCAAGGTCTTCATGGGATCTTCGACCGGCTCGCTGCTGATCGCGGACGACGAAGGCCTGCGCGCGGTGCTGAAGAACATTCGCCGGCGCGCCAGCTTCCATGCCGAGGACGAGCCGCGGCTCAATGAGCGCAAGCATCTGCGTGTCGAAGGTGACCCGCGCTCGCACCCTGTCTGGCGGGACGAGGAGGCGGCGCTCAAGGCGACCACGCGGCTGGTCAAGGTCGCCCGCGAAACCGGGGCGCGCGTTCATGTGCTGCACATTTCCACCTGGCAGGAAATGGAATTTCTGGCCGGCCACAAAGACGTCGCGTCGGTCGAAGTGACGCCGCATCATCTGACGCTGGAAGCGCCCGCGGCTTACGAAAAGCTCGGCACCCGGGCGCAGATGAATCCGCCGGTGCGCGACGCCGCGCACAGAGCCGGGCTGTGGCGCGGCCTCGCGGACGGGGTCGTCGACGTCCTTGGCTCTGACCATGCGCCGCATACGGCCGAGGAAAAGGCGAGGCCTTACCCGTTAAGCCCCGGCGGCATGACCGGGGTACAGACGCTGGTTCCGATCATGCTCGATCATGTCAACGCAGGTCGCCTGTCGCTGCAGCGCTTCGTCGACCTGACGAGCGCCGGCCCGGCCCGGCTGTTCAATATCGCGTCGAAGGGCCGTATCGCGGCCGGTTACGACGCTGACATTACGGTGGTGGATCTTAAGCGGCGCGTCGAAATCACCGACCGTTGGGTCAGTTCGCGCGCCGGCTGGACGCCGTACCACGGCGTTGCTGTCACGGGCTGGCCGGTCGGGACGCTGGTGCGGGGCCAAAAGGTGATGTGGGAGGGGACTCTGGCGGGTCCCGCGCAAGGCGAGTGCGTGCGTTTTCTGGAGACTCTGGCCGGTTCGGCTTAGTTTTCCCCAGCCTCATTTTTGCGCACTGGGGCTGTGGATTGAGCACCGAAGCGCCGGCGCGGCTCGGCAAAGGCGGGATCGATATCGTGCTGCTTGACGGGGCGCTGGCCGATCCGGACCGCGATGCCACAATCAAGGCCGCCCGGGCGCTCAAGCCGCCGCCTTTTGTCGCGCTCTGTGGCGACGCCGGCGCGGTGGCGCCGGGCGGTGTCGACGCAACCTTGCCCAAGCCCGGCAGCCTCGAGGAATCGCAGGCGCTGATCGAGCGCTGCGTCCGCACCCGGCTGCCGATCAACGTATTGATCGCCGACGATTCGGCGACCATGCGCAGCATCATTCGCAAGATACTATCGGCGAGCCGCTACACGCTCGAGACCGCGGAAGCCGCCGAAGGGCTCGCGGCACTCAAGGATCTCTCGTCCGGCAAGTTCAGCCTGGTCATGCTCGACTACAATATGCCGGGTTTCAACGGCTTCGAAACGCTCTCGGAGATCAAGCGCGTGGCGCCGGACATAGCCGTTGTGATGATGACTTCGACCGTGGATGAGGCGGTGGCGACGCGAGCGCGGGCGGCGGGAGCAATGGCGTTTTTGAAGAAGCCGTTCTATCCCAGCGATATCGACTCGGTGCTCGATCGTTACTTCGCGACGGCCGCTCGCTAGGGTTTATTGACGGGCGCGTTCGATCGAAAATTCGCGGTTCCGGATGCGGGTGCTGAGGCGGTCGGCGTAAGCGGCCGTTGCGTCTTCGCCGTAGGTCGTCACTAGTTCGGCGAAAGCCGTGAACAGACAGGCCTGCGCGAGGCAGTCGCCGTCGATGCCGTCGAGCTTGGCTTCGGTCCACGCTTCGTGCAGATAGCCAAGCGCCGCGCGCTTCTGCTCGTTGTCCAGCAACGGCTCGCGCGCCGGTGTCGGGCGCCCCACGGTCGTCATTTTTTTGTCCACTTACGGGCGTCACCATGACGCCTCCCCAGTGACGCGACGCTATCACGCGGGCCGGGACCGACGAGGCGCAAGTCGTCTAAAGGTTAATCCTGAGGATTAATTTGCGTAACGCGCCGTAATATCACGCGCTATCCGGGCCCCTTCGTCGAGAAAACGGCGGATCGCGATGTCGGCGGCCGGCGTGCAGGTGCGGTAGGTCTGCTGGAACCCGCGGTAACCCGAATTGAAACGCGCCACGATTTTTTGCCGACGTTCGCCGCTCGGCGCCTCGGCGTCGATCAAAGTCTGCATCTCGCCGCGCCATTTGGCGCCTTCGTTCGAGCCGCAAATCGCGCGCAGATGGTGCAGCGCGCCGAGAATTTCAGCGAGCCGTTGCAGGTCGTTATCGAACGGCGCAGGCCCGCCCTCGACCGCGCGCGCGGGGGCTGCGAGCAGTGTCAGGATCAATACGGTGAGGGTCAGTCGCTTCATGTGGGTTCGCGCAGATATGCGCCCGCGCGAGGAAGCCCGCAAGCCGGGCCGATTTATGGCGGTCATCAACCGGGCGCCGGTTCGGCCAGTCGCGCGATTGCCGCAGCGACGATTTCCGGCAGGCCGTCGGTGGTTCGCAAGTCCTTGATCGCGTCGGGATCGAGCCAGTGCGCTTCGGAAAGCTCCTCGTTGAGCTTGGGCTCTCCACTCGACCAGCGGGCCGCGAAGCACAGGATCACGAAATGACGTTGGGCGCGTCCGCCTTCGTCCCGAACGATGGCTTCGCGATGCCCGGCGAGTGCGACCGGATCGATCTCGATCGCCGTTTCCTCGCGCACTTCGCGGACCAGAGCTTCGATCAAAGTTTCGCCCGCTTCGACCACGCCGCCGGGCAAAGTGTAGAGGCCTTGCGCAGGTGGCCGGGCGCGCCGCACCACGAGAATCTTTCCGTCACGCACGATCGCCGCGCTGACGGCGAGGAAGGGGCGGTCGGGGTAGGCGCGCGGATCGATCACCGGTCAGCGTTTCATCAGTTGATCGATCGTGAGTTGCGGCGCGTCGGGGTGACGGCCGCCTTCGCTTGTCTCGCCGTTGATCACCGCTCCCGCCCGCGCCACCAGCGCCTTGAGCGAAGCGACCGAACTCTCCGCCAGCGCGGCGGCAGCGCGCGGCGGCAGGCCCGAACGCATCGCGTTGCGCGTCGCTTCCAGCACCGCCGTCATGGTGTCGGCCAAAGTGTCGAGGCAATGCCGCACCGCGGGGTCGGCCGTTTCGTAGGCGCGGATTGCCAGCGCGCGTTCCTTGAAATTCGACGCGGCGAAATGCTCGCGGTAACTCATCGGCCGCCATGCCAGGAAACCGTCGGCGCAGTCTGAGCAATCCGACAGCAATTCAAGCAACATGATCGCTTCATTGAAGTGGTTGAGGTAGTCGGTCGCCAAGCCGGTCGCCGGATTGATATTGGCTTGCGCAAGCCGCGCCCGGTCAATGGCATCCGATCGCTGTGCGGATCTGTCCGTCATGGAGCTCTTGGGGTAAGGCCCGGCCTTGCAGTGTTATAGGCGATGGTTAAATCGGCATTAAGCAGGATGCGAAGGGGAGCTTCGATGTGCGGACGTTATGCATTGGCCTCGGCCCCCGAACTGCTGCGGGGCTTGTTTGGCTATGCCGAACGGCCGAATTTCCCGCCGCGCTTCAACATTGCGCCGACCCAGCCGGTCGCCATCGTCCGTCGCGTCAATGGGCGGCGGGAGTTCGCGCTGGTGCGTTGGGGGCTGTTGCCGGCCTGGCTCAAGGATCCCAAGACGGTGTCGTTGATGTTCAATGCGCGGGGCGAATCGGTCAACGACAAGCCGGCCTTCCGCGCGGCCATGCGCCGCCGCCGCTGCCTGATTCCGGCCGACGGATTTTACGAATGGCGCGCGTCCGGCAAGACCAAGCATCCCTATTTCATCCGGCGCAAGGATGGCGCGCCGTTCGCCTTCGCAGGTCTGTGGGAAACCTGGACCGGTCCGAACGGTGAGGAGATCGACAGCGCGACGATTGTCACGACCTCCGCCAACCGGACCTTGGCGCCTTTATACGAACGCATGCCGGTGATCGTCCCGGAAGTGGCCTTCGACCTGTGGCTCGACTCCGACCGCGTCGATGCCGAAACAGCCGCCGCGCTGATCGCTCCGGCGCCGGACGATCTGCTGGAGGCCCATCCGGTCTCTGCGGCCGTTGGCCAAACTGCCAACGATAACCCGGCGTTGATCGAGCCGCTCGCGGAGCCGCAGCCGCAAGCCGCTTCGCCGGCGCGCAAACGGCGCGGCAAGGCCACCGACGACGGCCAAACCTCGCTGTTCTAGATCACCTTGCCCGGGTTGAGGATGTTGTTGGGGTCGAGCGCGCGCTTGAGCGTGCGCATGAGGTCGAGCGCCACCGGGTCTTTGTACTTCGGCAGCTTGTCGCGCTTCATCACCCCGACGCCGTGTTCGGCGGAAATCGAGCCGCCGAGCCGGGTGACGATTTCGAACACCACGGCGTTGACCTCATCCCAGCGGGCGAGAAACTCCTCCTTGTTCGCGCCGACCGGCTGCGTGACGTTGTAATGGATATTGCCGTCGCCGGCGTGACCGAACGGCAGCGGCCGGCAATCCGGAATGAGCTTGGTCACCGCCGCGTTGGCCTGGGCGATGAAGGCGGGCACCGCGGCGATCGGCACCGAGACGTCGTGCTTGATCGAGGCGCCGATGCGGCGCTGCACCTCGCCGAATGCCTCGCGGATGAACCAGAAGTTCTTGGTTTGCTCGAGACTTTCCGAGATGGTGGCGTCGAGCACGATGCCCAGGTCGACACCATCCGACAGGATCGTTTCCATCATGTCGCGCAGGCCCTCGCGCGCCTGCGAGGACAGCTCGATCAACGCGTACCACGGATAGGCCTTACCGATCGGGTCGCGAATCGCCGGCCAATGCTCCAGCACTGCCGCGATTCCCATCCGGCCCATGATCTCGAAGCTGGTGATCTGGCCGGAGGCGCGCTCCTCGGCGAGCTTGAGCAGTGCGATCGCCGCTTCAGGGTCTTTTACGGCGGCATAGGTGGTTTCGACCGAACGCGGGCGGGGCACGAGACGCAACACCGCCGCGGTGATGATGCCGAGCGTGCCTTCCGAGCCGATGAATAGGTTTTTCAGGTCGTAGCCGGTGTTGTCCTTCTTGAGCTTGTTGAGGTCGTGGAGGATGCGGCCGTCGGCCAGCACCACTTCGAGCCCGAGCGCATGCGAGCGCGCAATGCCGTGCTGGACCGCGGCGATGCCGCCGGCGTTGGTGGCGAGATTGCCGCCGATCGTGCAGGTGCCCTCCGACGGCAGCAACTGCGGATAAAGCCGGTCGGCCTGCGCCGCCGCCTCGCGCGCGCGCTGCAGTGTGACTCCGGCCTCGCAGGTCATCGTGTTGGAGATGGCGTCGACCTCGCGGATCTTGTCGAGCCGCGTCAACGAAACGACGATCTCGCCGTGGAACGGAATCTGGCCACCGACCAGGCCGGTATTGCCGCCTTGCGGCACGAGGGCGGTGCGCGTTTCGTTTGCAAGCTTGAGGATCGCCGCGACCTCCGTGACCGAGCCGGGCCGCAGGACCATCGGCGTGTTGCCGCGATAGAGGTCGCGCATTTCGACGAGATAGGTCTGCTGGGCCTGCTCGTCGGTGACGGCGTATTTATCGCCGACGATGGCGGCAAACCGCGCCAGCAGTCCAGCGGCGGGAGCCGGCTTGCTTTGCAGATTCATGCCCCGCCTTTCGGTGCCGCCGCCCGCGTCAGGCGGTCGTTGATGGCTTCACCCAATCCCTCGCGCGGCACCGGCATCACGGCGATGGTGCGGGCGCCCGAGGCATCGAGCATGCGCAGATGAGAAAACAGGTTGGCGGCGGCCTCGATCAGGTCGCCACGCACCGACAGGTTAAGCATTGGCGCGCTGCCCGGCGCCGCCGGCCCGAATGCCAGCAACGCCTCGCCGCTGCGCGCCGATTCGGCGTCGAGCCGCAATTTCGCCTTCGGCGCGTAATGCGACGCCAGCATCCCGGGCGCCAGCGGCGCTTCATCATCGATCGCGGCAAGCGCGGTTTCGATCAGGCCATGCCCGAGCGCTCGTTCCAGCATCTCGCGCGGCAACCCGCCCGGCCGCAGTAATGCCGGTGCATCGCCGAGGCAAGACACGATGCTGGATTCGACGCCAACCCGACACGGACCGCCATCGATGATGAGTTCGACGCGGCCGCGCAAATCGGCGAGCACATGCGCGGCGCTGGTCGGCGAGACATGCCCGGAGCGGTTGGCTGACGGCGCAACGACCGGCCGGCCGAACGCCTTGAGCAATTCGCGCGCCACGGGATGGGCCGGGACGCGAATTGCGACACTGTCGAGGCCGGCGAGCGCCAATTCGGAAATCGGGCAATCGGGACGTTTGGGCAGCACTAGCGTCAGAGGTCCAGGCCAAAAGGCACCCGCCAGGACTTCGGCGTCGCGCTCGAACACGGCCAGCCGGCGCGCCGCTTCGATGTCGGCGACATGGGCGATCAGCGGATTGAACGACGGCCGGCCCTTGGCGGCGTAGAGCCGCGCCACCGCTTCACCGTTGCCGGCATCTGCGCCGAGGCCGTAAACGGTCTCGGTCGGGAACGCGACCAGGCCGCCCGCGGACAGGCAACGCAGCGCGGCTGCGATGGCCTCAGGGCTCGCTTTCAGCGTCTTGGTTCCGGGCTCGGCGGTCATTTCGGTCCAACGGCTCGCAAGCTTGCGGCTTGCCGGGGTGGGAGGTTATAAGCCGCCCCTTAGTCGGAGTGTAGCGCAGTCTGGTAGCGCACCTCGTTCGGGACGAGGGCTGCCCAACTTCGGACCTGCCGGCGCGACAACCCCGCCTTCCAGCTTTCTCAACGATTTGGTAGCGCCCTCCGGGGCCCGGAACACGCCCCGAAGCCTCCCTGTCACACCTGTGGCACGCGCGAGGGAATGATGGGGAGCATCCGTAAGCGTGGCGACAAGTGGCAGGCCCAGATACGCCGTAGAGGCAGCCCGGGCTTCAGCCGCTCATTCTTGCTGAAAACCGACGCTCAAGCTTGGGCGCGCCAAAAGGAAATAGAGGCAGACCGGCGTGGCCTTACCACCGGACATAAGGTGCTGGGCTGCGTCTCCGTGGGAGCAATTGTAACGCGCTATCGCGACGAGATCGTGCCACGCAAGCGCGGCGCTGACCGCGAAACAACGATGATCAACGCCTTCCTTCGGCGGCCTATAGCGCAGGTCGCGGTGGCAGATCTGACTACGGGCATGGTGAGTGCCGACTGTAGTGAACGGCTTCGCAAGGTAAAACCCGCCACCGTCAATCGCGAGCTCGATATTCTCCGTCACGCGTTGGCAGTGGCGCGCCGGAATTGGGATTTGCCATTAACCGAGAATGCGTTCGCAATGGTCACGCGGCCCAAGAGTGCGGGCGCGCGAACTCGCCGATTAATGGATGGCGAGCGGCGACGGCTTGAAGACGCCTGTGGTGGGTGTCGCAACGCCAGCGTTCTGCCGTTGATACAGCTGGCGCTTGAGACCGCGATGCGACGTGGGGAGATTTTGAGCGCGCGGTGGCAGGATCTGTCAATTCAAAACAGAACGCTGCTCATTCCCACGACAAAAAATGGCCATCCACGAACCATTCCATTGTCGGGCGCGGCAGTGACGATTTTTCGATCGCTCGAACAGCGGCGCGTGGACTGCTCCGAGTTTATTCTGCCGCTTACCACGAATGCTGCCAAGATGGCGTGGAAGCGCATCGTGAAACGCGCAGGATTCATCGATCTGCGTTTTCACGACCTCCGACATGAAGCGGTGAGCAGTTTTTTTGAACGAGGATTGAGTGTCCCAGAGGTCGCGCTGATCAGCGGTCATCGCGATGTGCGAATGCTTTTTCGTTACACGCATCCCAAGGCAGAACTGATCGCCGAAAAATTGAAGTAAAAAACCGAACTTACAGTTGCATCTTATTCTTCCGTCGCGCCACAGTTGTTTTTTCGCACTATTGTTTGACGATAGGTCGAAATGTATTGACTTCGACCCGCAGTCTTAACATTGGTTGGATTGTCACTGTTTGGTTGGTTCCGCGCGAACAACGAAACCGTAGATGTGAACAGAAAGCATGGGCCGCACCTGTACCCGCGGCCACACATGGAGGAGACCAGGCGGGGGTTCCTGGAGCGCAAAAAAAGAAAAACCGCGAGGGCATTATGCCGATCCCCGGCACGACGAGCATAACAGTCGCTGCAAAATTACTTAACCGCACACCTCAAACCATCCGCCGATGGTGCGCTGACAAAAACTTCGGCGTCCGCATTGGTGGTCGTTGGGAGATACCAGACGCAAACATCAATCGCATAGACCAAGCCATTAAGCGTGCAGATGGGGAGGTGGTGCGATGAAAGCCCAGCCATTGAACAGGAGGATGCGGCGTCGCCTTCGGGCGCTTGGGCAACAATCCTCAGAAAGTCTCCGGGGCGATCAGCTCATTCGGGGACATGTGAGGCTCACGACCGTTAGACACAGTGACTGGTGCCCCGCTGCGACGCTTGCTTCCATTGAGTAAGTTCGAGAACTTCGCTCGTCTCTACCGAAAGTGCTGCAACAAGGTTCTTCAGGGTATGAAACTGCTTCCAGTCCCGTACATCGCGAAATTGTAAAAGGCGGGCGAGTAAACTCGCCATCTCCGGAGGCATAACTTTTCCCTTGTTGCTCTGTACTGAGACACCCTAGCGTCCCAGCTTGAGATTTCATTCCGTTAACTCACCTAGAAACGATTAATTTTAGAGCCAAGGCTGTCACTTGTAGAAATGTAAACACTGCAGGTACCGCAATTAGCCCCAGTCCTAGTGAAAACATCAGCAACAGACCAATTCTCCAATATTTTTTCCCTACATTTACGGCCGTCCAATGATGGACAAGCATATTGGAAATACGACGGGCCCAGTCGGTACCAAAGCTATTGAGATTTTCGAGATCGCGCTTCGGGAAGCCCAGCAATTTTTCATCGGTCTTTGAGATCGCCCCGTAGGACTCGCGCAGGCGGTCCTGCACGCTTTGATAGTCCCCGAGATTGACGCGGTGTTTTGTTTGAGCATCGGCCATTTCGAAAGGCGATACATACCGTTTTATTTCAGATGGACAGAGCACGGCATACAAAATTGCGGCGGTCGCGAGAAAAAAGCTCCCGTAGAAGAGAAACCACACGCGCCAGGTTGGCGGTAAGTAATTCAGCAATCGGCCGTCATATGTAATCGTGAGGTATTGATGAACGTTGTGATTAAGCAAAAGCATATAACCGAACGCCGGCATTAACACCGATGTTCTTACGAGGTTAGAGCCGCCGAGTGTTCGAAGTTGGCTCCACCGACAACGCTCTTCCAACCAAGCGAATAATTTTTCTACAAAAATGCGCACGGCAGATCTCCTTGTCGTACGAGACTTTGATCCGAGGGGGGGGCTCCAACTTGTCACACTGAGGGCACACTGAGATGGGCGCGCCGCCCCATAGTCGCCTTAGATTTTTCCTTGCGGCGGTACCCATCGGCTGATTTGATACCGCCATGGCGGGTATTCCGGGCTCGGCGGTCATTTCGGTCCAACGGCTCGCAAGCTTGCGGCTTGCCGGGGTGGGAGGTTATAAGCCGCCCCTTAGTCGGAGTGTAGCGCAGTCTGGTAGCGCACCTCGTTCGGGACGAGGGGGTCGCAGGTTCAAATCCTGCCACTCCGACCAATAATTCAGCCATTTAACCGGAATCGCCTGGCCGCTGGCCGCCGCTCTTGAGCAGCCTGACGGCCTTGTGCGAAGCCGTGCTCGCCGCGTAACTTCGCCGTCGAACAGGCGTCAACATCAATAATGTTCGCCGGACAAATGGCGGACGGTGGAGAAAAAGCAGCCAATGAAACGCGTAGCCATTGCCCTTCTCGGCGTGCTCGCGCTGGGGCTCGGCTCGGTGCAGGCTGAGGATTATCCGAACAAGTCGATCCGATGGATCGTGCCCTACACGCCGGCAGGCACCACCGACATTCTCGCGCGCGTGGTCGGACAAGCGCTTTCCGAAGAACTCGGCCAGTCGCTCGTCATCGAGAACCGTCCCGGCGCCGGCAACAACCTCGGCACCGAAGCGGCGATCAACTCGCAGCCCGATGGCTACACCATTCTCCTGGTCAATCCGGCTCACGGCATCAACGCCACGCTCTACAAGAATCTCAAGTTCAACGTGATCCGTGACGTCATGCCGGTCGCCGGCATCACGCGGGTGCCGAACGTGATGGAGGTCAATCCCAACTTCCCGGCCAAGACCGTGGAAGAGTTCATAGCCTATGCGAAGGCCAATCCCGGCAAGGTCAACATGGCGTCGTCGGGCAACGGCACCTCGGTGCACATGTCCGGCGAGATGTTCATGGCGATGACAGGCATCAAGATGACCCATGTGCCCTACAAGGGCGCCGGGCCGGCGCTGATCGACCTGATCGCGGGCACCACCGACGTGCTGTTCGACAACCTGCCGTCCTCGATCGAGCATATTCGCGGCGGCAAGTTGCGGGCGATCGCGGTGACCACCGACAACCCAAGTCCGTTCCTGCCCGGCGTGCCGACCGTCGGCGCCACCGTGAAGGGTTACGAGGCCAGTGCCTGGTTCGGTGTCGGCGCGCCAAAAGGGACGCCGCCGGAACGGATCGCAATCCTGAACAAGGCGGTCAACAAGGTGCTCGCCACCGACAAGATGAAAGCCAAGCTCGCCGAGCTTGGCGGCGAACCAATGATCGTCACGTCGGAGCAGTTCGGCGAGGTCATGAAGTCGGAAACAGAGAAGTGGAAGAAGGTCGTCGAATTCTCGGGGGCCAGCGTCGAATAGGCGTTGCCGGTTAACTCAAGCGACAGTCGACGCAGGCCGGATCGCTCCGGCTTGCGTTTCCATTCAGGCGAAAGCGTTTGAACCCTATGTCTAAAATAAAGAAGCCCGAGGAGCTGCGGAGCTACCGCTGGCTCGGCGTTAACGATCTTCGTT
The DNA here is from genome assembly GCA_038206695.1 of Hyphomicrobiales bacterium. Classification (GTDB taxonomy): domain Bacteria; phylum Pseudomonadota; class Alphaproteobacteria; order Rhizobiales; family Xanthobacteraceae; genus Pseudolabrys. The sequence continues at coordinate 161,508 of JBBRAN010000001.1, forward strand.
CGTTCGGCCACCGCGCGCGTTTTCGCCAGGGCGGGTTCGACGCGCCCGATTGGACCGGCAAGCCGGTCATCGGCATCATCAACACCTGGAGCGACATCAACTTCTGCCACACGCACCTGCGCGAACGCGCCGAGGACGTTAAACGCGGCGTCTGGCAGGCCGGCGGATTCCCGGTCGAGCTGCCGGCGATGTCGCTGGCTGAACCGTTCGTCAAACCATCGACCATGCTCTATCGCAATCTTCTGGCGATGGAGACCGAGGAATTGCTGCGCAGCCATCCGATCGACGGCGCCGTTTTGCTCGGCGGCTGCGACAAGACGACGCCCGCGCTGCTGATGGGGGCGATCAGCATGGGCATTCCGGCGATCTTCGTGCCGGCCGGCCCGCAATTGCGAGGCAACTGGCATGGCCAGGTGCTGGGCTCTGGCTCGGATGCCTGGAAATACTGGGACGAGAAGCGGGCCGGGCGCATTAGCGAACAGGACTGGCAGGACATCGAGGGCGGCATCGCGCGCTCGTTCGGCACCTGCATGGTGATGGGGACGGCAGCCACCATGATGGCGGCGGCCGAAGCGCTCGGCTTCTCGCTGCCCGGCGCCGCCTCCATTCCGGCAGCCGACGCCGCTCATCCGCGCATGGCCGGCAATTCGGGCCGCCGCATCGTCGACATGGTGTGGGAGGACCTGACGCCGGCGAAATTGCTGTCACGCGCAGCGTTCGACAACGCTATCCGCGTCCACATGGCGATGGGCGGCTCGACCAACGCCATCATCCACCTCGTCGCCATGGCGCGGCGCGCCGGCATCGCGCTCGACATGAAGCGCTTCGACGAGCTGTCGCGCGACATTCCGGTGATCGCCAATGTGCGGCCGTCGGGGGCGTTCCTGATGGAGGATTTCTACTATGCCGGCGGTACCCGCGCGCTGATGGCGGAATTGCGCGGCTTGCTCGATCTCGGCTGCATCACCGTCAACGGCAAGACGCTCGGCGAGAACATCGAGGGCGCGGAGGTCTACAACGGCGACGTTATTCGCCCGCTGAGCGACCCGGTATCGCGCGACGGCGCGACCGCCGTGTTGACCGGCAACCTGGCGCCGCAGGGCTGCGTCATCAAGCCGTCGGCCGCGGAAAAGCGGCTGCACAAGCATCGCGGCAAGGCGATCGTGTTCGAGGATTACAACCAGATGGCGCGCGAGATCGATCGCGACGATCTCGACGTCACGGCCGACCATGTTCTGGTGCTGAAGAATTCGGGGCCCAAAGGCGGGCCGGGCATGCCGGAATGGGGCATGCTGCCGATCCCGAAAAAGCTGCTGAAAGCCGGCGTCAAGGACATGATCCGCATTTCCGACGCCCGCATGAGCGGCACCAGTTACGGCGCCTGCATTCTGCACGTCGCGCCGGAAAGTTTCGTCGGCGGGCCGCTCGCTCTGGTGAAGACCGGCGACGAGATCGAGGTCGACGTGCCGGGCCGGCGCATCCATCTCCACGTCAGCGACGAGGAATTGGCGAAGCGGCGCGCGGCCTGGAAGGCGCCGGCACCACGCTACCCGCGCGGCTACGGCGCGCTGTATTCGCAGCATATCGGCCAGGCCGATACGGGCTGCGATTTCGATTTCCTGGCCCCGCTCGGCGCGGTGGCCGAGCCGGAAATCCACTAGCTCTCCAGCGATCAACGATCGTTGGCGTAGTAGGCGACCGCGTTGGTGGCGCCGCCGGCGATCACGCAGGGCAGGCCGAACTCGATCTGCCCGGTGGCGGCGGCCGCGACGCAGCCGACGGCCAGCGCGCCTTGGCCCACTTTGCCCCAGGTCGACAATTCCTGCTTGTAACTGGGCCCCTTGGTCTTGAGCCGCTCGATCGAGGCGAGGGCATTCTTGCGCAACTGGCCGGCGTCCGCCGTTTCGGCGGCGTCGACCACGTCAGTCAGCGCCGCGACGGTCTCCTTGCTCTGATGGCGGCTGTCGCGGACGTGTTTGAGCGCGGCAAGCAGCGCGGGGTCGCGCGAGGCATTCACCGCGAGCGTGTACTTCGCCATGCTGCCGACCGTCAGGCGCTCGACGTCGTCCTTGTCGTTCGCCCAAGGCAGCATCGAAACGATCGTCATCACCGGCGCGTATGAGCCGCTGGCGAGATACTGGCCCCACAGCGTGTCCAGCACGGTCTGGTTCGGCTCGAATGGCTTGGCAGGTTTGCTGCCGCCGAACCAGTCGACGCGGAGCGCTTCACGCAGCCGTTGGAAAGAAGTCGGCCCCGGTCTGATCGAAAGCTCGTTCAAGGTCGGCAGCCGGCCGTTGAGATATTGCGCAATCATCCCGGCGCGCGTTGGCATCCGGCCGGCCACTTGCCGCAGCAGATCCTTCCACTGCGGATGTCCCGAATAGGCGATGCCGCGCACGATCGCCCAGTGATCTTCCTCCCGCAGCGGAAACATCGCCGCGATTAGGGCATCGGCCCGGTCGGGATTGGCGCCGATCAGGCCGGCGATGAACCCGACATAGACGCCGGCGGCTTCCGGCTCCGTGAACCCGCCGTGCAGGCTCAGCGCGCGGATCGCCAGCGGCGCGACATCGACACGCCGCTCGACGCGGAAATTGTTGATCCAGTTGCCGGTCGAGCTGAGCGAAGCAAACGGCGTCACGCGCGCCGCCTGCGCGCCGCAACACAACATCGTCAAAGCCGCCAGAATCGTCATTGAGCCTACCAGAAAACGCATCGTCCCCTCCCGTGTCGGATGCACCGAGCGCCGAGCAGACCAATCGAGCCCGACTATTTCGCGGATGGGCCGCGGCGAAGTCATGGCGCAACAAAGGCGGCAAGGCCGTCGGAGCGTTAACAACTGCGCCGAAAAGCGTTGACGGCGCGCGGCCGGAAAGGCCAATTGCGCGACAAAGAGTGAACGAAAATGGCCGATGACATTCCCTTCAACAAGACGCTGGATCTGCCGCCCGACACGGTGGACGCGCCGGCGCCGGGCATTCGCCGCGTGATGGCGAACAACCCGGGACCCTTCACCTTCAAGGGCACGATTTCCTACATTCTCGGCCGTGGCAAAGTTGCGATGGTCGACCCCGGCCCGAACGACGCCCATCACATTCGCGCGCTGCTCGATGCCGTGCGCGGCGAGATCGTCACCGGTATTTTCGTGACCCACACCCACCGCGATCATTCGCCCGCGGTGCCGGCGATCAAGGCCGCGACCGGCGCGACGGTCTACGCCGAAGGCCCGCACCGCGCCGCGCGGCCGCTTCACACCGGCGAATACAACCGGCTCGACGCCAGCGCCGATCACGATTTTCGTCCGGACGTGGCGCTGCGCGACGGTGATATTGTCAGCGGCGACGACTGGGCGATCGAGGCGGTCGCCACGCCCGGCCATACCGCCAACCACATGTCCTACGCGGTCAAGGACAAAGGCATTCTGTTCGCCGGCGATCACGTCATGGGCTGGTCGACGTCGATCGTCGCGCCGCCGGACGGCGCCATGAGCGATTACATGGCTTCCTTGGACAAGCTGCGGCACCGGCCCGAGGCGTTGTATTTCCCCGGCCACGGCCCCGCTATCCCCGACGCGCCACGTTATGTCGAGCATTACATCGCGCATCGCCGCGCGCGCGAGCAGTCGATTCTGCACCGGCTCGCCAAAGGCGAGGCCGATATCCCCACTCTGGTGCGGGCCATCTATATCGGGATCGATCCGCGGCTGACCGGCGCGGCGGGCCTGTCCGTGTTGGCGCATCTCGAGGATTTGGTCGCGCGCGGCGTTGTCGCGACCGACGGCGCGTCGTCGGTGGAAGGCGTCTACCGCTTGGCCGGCTGACGTTTCGGCGGCGGCTTGCGCTCCGGCTTTTCCGGCTCGTCCGGCTTGGCGACGCTCGCCGCTTCGTCGATGTCGTCGAGCAGCGTGACAATGCGCCCGGCATTGCCGCCGAAATCGTGGAAGCCGTAACGCGAGGCCGAGCGGACGTCGATCAGCGCGCCGGTGCCGAGCGGATTGACGCGGATCACGATGTCGTCGCGAAAGCCCATGATCGCCGAGCGCGCCACCGCCTCAATGCTGCCTTCGCGACGCGTCGGGGTTGGCGGGCGGGCATCGACGATCACCCAGCGCCGTTTGGTCACCACCGAGATCGCCGTGTCGTAAGCGAGCTTGGGCGCCGCCAGCACCTGCAACGGCACCACGTTGGGATAGGCGGCGCGCTGCAAGGTGGCGTTGCGCGCTGGATAGTCGTTGCGGTTGCGGGGCCGCAGCCGCGCAAGGACGTCAAAGCGCGGTGGATTTTCGGGGCTGGTCGTGACGTCGGCGATCGTCGGCAGCCGATAAGCTTGGTAGCCGAGATAGCCGGGGTAGGCGAGCAGCGCGCAGCCGATCATGAAACCCAGCACCGCGCGGCCGGTTCCCGCGAGGCCCTGGCGCCAGATCACCACCGCTGCGGCGAACGAGCACAGGATCGCCAGCGCCGCTAGCACCAGGGCCGCACCGAACGTCGCTATCGCCGGAAGGAATTCGAGAAAGCCGGAACGCACCACCACGACGGAAAGCGCGGCGACGGCCAGGGCGAACCAGCCGAAACGGCCGGACCAAATGGCCAGCCGCGAAACCGGCTCTTCTGTGTAAGGACGCCGCGCCATGCTTGAGGATTTGCTTGCAGATTTGCTTGGTGATTCCGGTGACGTGCAGGGATATAGCCCTGCCGCCGGACAGGCAACTATTCAGCCGCCTGCACGCTCGGCAGCACGTAATCCTGGAATTGTTTGCGCAAGGCGGTCTTCAGGATTTTTCCGGTCGCGGTGTGGGGGATTTCGGCGACGAACGCGACGTCGTCAGGCATCCACCATTTGGCGATCTTGCCCTGCATGAAGGCGATGATCTCTTCCTTGGTAACGCTTTCGCCCTTCTTGAGCACGATCACCAGAAGGGGGCGCTCGTCCCATTTCGGATGGCTCACCCCGATCACCGCGGCTTCCGCCACCTTGGGATGGCCGACCGCGAGGTTTTCGATATCGATCGAGGAAATCCACTCGCCGCCCGATTTGATGACGTCCTTCGAACGGTCGGTGATCTGCATGTAGCCATATTGGTCGATGGTGGCGACGTCGCCGGTGTCGAAGAAACCCTCGCTGTCGAGAATATTGCCGCCGTCGCCCCGGAAATACGATTTGGCGACCGCCGGACCGCGGACCTTGAGCCGGCCGAATGTCTTGCCGTCCCATGGCAGACGCTTGCCGGCGTCGTCGGTGATTTTCATTTCGACGCCGAACGGCGGATGGCCCTGCTTCTGCTGCAAGTCGAGCCGGGCGTCGCCGGTCAGCGCGGCGTATTCCGGCTTCATCGTGCACAGCGAGCCGAGCGGGCTCATCTCGGTCATGCCCCAGGCATGCACGACCTCGACACCGTATTTGTCCTGGAAGGTTTTGGTCATCGCGCGCGGGCACGCCGAACCGCCGATCACCACGCGCTTAAGATGTGGCAGCGTGCCGCCGGTCTTCTCGAGGTCTTGCAGCAGCATCAGCCAGACGGTCGGCACCGCGGCGGTAAACGTCACCTTGTAGGTGTTGAGCAGCTCGAAGATCGAGGCGCCGTCCATCTTGGCGCCGGGAAGCACCAAGGTCGCGCCGACCATCGGGGTGGAAAACGCCAGCGACCAGCCGTTGGCGTGGAAGAACGGCACCACCGGTAGGCAGACGTCCTGCGACGCCAGATTTTTCGAATCCGGCAGCGACGCCATGAAGGCGTGCAGCACGTTCGAGCGGTGGGAATACACGACGCCCTTGGGGTCGCCGGTTGTGCCGGAGGTATAGCACATACCGGCCGCGGTATTTTCGTCGAACGAGCGCCATTCGAAGTCGCCGTCGACCTCCGCGATCCATTCTTCGTAAGGCACCGCATTCTTCAGAGTGGTTTTCGGCATATGGGCGCGATCGGTCAGCACGATATAGCGCTCGATGCTCGGCAACTGGTCGGCGAGCTTTTCGAGCAACGGCACGAAAGTTATGTCGGTCATCATCACCCGGTCGCCGGCGTGATTGATGATCCATACGATCTGGTCGGGGAACAGCCGCGGATTGACGGTGTGATAGACCGCGCCGATGCCGAGAATGCCGTACCACGCCTCGAGATGGCGCCAGGTATTCCAGGCCAGGGTCGCGACGCGATCGCCGAGCTTGATGCCGTCCTTTTCGAGCCGCTGCGCAACCTTCAAGGCGCGCGTCCGTATTTGTGCGTAATTGGTTGCCACGATCGGGCCTTCGACCGAACGCGTGATGACGGGCCGCTTGGCGTGGTAAGTCGCGGCGTGATCGATGATGCGATGGCACAGCAGCGGCCAATCCTGCATCAGGCCCAGCATGGTCGTTATCCCTCTCGCTTCTTCGTCGCGGCCGTTGCGCGCCGCTTGCCGCCCAAGGTTAATCGCCCCCATCGCGAACGCAACCCGCCAGAACGGAAGCCCCGGATTCCGGCTGGTCTCGATGGACGAGAGCACGCTGCTCGGCCATAAAGCCCGCATGAATCTCAAGCCCGGCCGGTTGGCGGCGCAGTCCATCGTTCTGGCCCTGAGTGTTGTTTTGGGCGGCCCGGCAATAGCGGACGATGTGCCGTTGCCGCGCCCACGACCGCACTCGCCCGCGTTTTTTGAACCGCACAGTTATGGCGAGGCGGCGGCGGGCCTCGCGCTGCCGGCCGAGGTCACCAGCGAGCCGTCGGCCTGCCGGCTGAGGTTGAAGACCATCGCGGTGGTCGAATCGCTGCCGCGCTTGATCGGACCGGGCGAATGCGGCGGCGCCGATATGGTGCGGCTCAAGGCCGCGCTGCTGCGTGACGGGCGGTTCCTGGCGATCGTTCCGGCGCCGGAACTGCGCTGCGAAATGGCGGAAGCCGTCGCGTCATGGCTGCGCGACGATATTGCCGGCGAGTTTTCGGACAGTCCGCTCGTCGAGGTGTCGAATTACGATTCTTACGAATGCCGCGGCCGCAATCGCGTGGTGGGCGCCAAGTTGAGCGAGCACGGCAAGGGCAATGCGCTCGACATCCGCGGCTTCAAGCTGGCCGATGGCAAGTTCGTCCAGCCAACCGACGTCCAGGTTGCGCGCGACTTGCGGGAGCGGCTGCGCGTCGCGGCCTGTGCGCGGTTCACGACGGTGCTTGGGCCGGGCTCGGACGGCTACCATGAGAGCCATATTCACCTCGATCTTGCCGAACGGCGCGGCGGCTATCGCATGTGCCAATGGGCCGTCCGCGATCCGCCAAAGGCCGTGGCTCAGATCCCGCTGCCGGTGCCGCGACCTCCTTTCCCGCCTGAAAACAGCGACCTTCCCGATAAACGCAAGCTTTAGCCGGCGGCGTGCACGAACTGTTTAATATTCCGGGGTTATCACCCCGCGCATGACCATCACCCGAGACAGCGTCGCCTTTGTGCCGGTCGCGGCGCCCGTGCGTTCTGTCAGCCGCCGCGCGCTGCTCAAGACCGGATTGGGTCTGGGCTTCGCCGGGCTCGTCGGCGGCGGCACCGCGTGTGCGGCAGCCGAAGCGGCGTTCGATCTGCGCATCACCGATTACCGACCCGCGCCGTCGCAATGGCCGGCCGGCCGTCGGCTGTCGATCTGCGTGATTGCCGATCTTCATGCCGGCGGTCCCAACATGGGGATCGCGCGGGTGCGTGAGGTGGTCGACGCAAGTAATGCGCTGAACTGCGATCTCATCGTTTTGCTCGGTGATTTTTTCGCCACCCACCGTCTAGTCATGGAGCGGGTTGCGCATGCCGCCTGGGCGGCCGAGCTCAAGCGGCTGAAAGCGCCGCTCGGCGTTTACGCCATCTACGGCAATCACGACTGGTGGTTCGATATCGAAGGCGTACGCCAAGCGCTGGCCGACGTGCGCATCCCGGTGCTGGAGAACGATGCGCTGCTGCTCGAAGGCCGCGGGGGCCGCTTCTGGCTCGCAGGCATCGGCGACCAGATCGCCTACCGGCTCGGGCACGGCCGCTTCCGCGGCGTAGACGATCTGCCCGGCACCCTGGCGAAGATCAAAACCGACGACCCGGTCGTCTTGCTGGTCCACGAACCGGATATTTTCCCCGAGGTTCCTGATCGCGTTGCCATCACGCTCGCAGGCCACACCCACGGCGGTCAGGTCAGGCTGCCGATCGTCTGGCCATCCTTCGTGCCGTCCGCCTATGGCGCGCGGTTCGCTTACGGTCATATCGTCGAGACCAATCGACACATGATCGTTTCGGGCGGCCTTGGCACCAGTTTCCTGCCGGTGCGTCTCGGCGTGCCGCCGGAAATCGTGCGGGTCCAGCTCGGCGGCTAATGCAAACAAAACGGCGCCGGAATTATCCGGCGCTGTTTTCAGAAAAAATCCAACCGGTCAGGAGCCGCGCAACGCGAGCTGGCGTTGCGGGTTGACCGGCGAGTCGCCCTGGCCGGGCGCCAGCACCACCACGACCGCGCCAGACTTCGCCCGGTTGTAGAGGTCGATCACATCCTCGTTGGTCATTCGGATGCAGCCCGAGGAAATCGCCTCGCCGATATATTCCGGCTGGTTAGTGCCGTGAATGCGGTAGAGCGTGTCCTTGTTGCCTTCGTAGAGATACAGCGCGCGCGCCCCCATCGGATTGTGGGGGCCGGGGCCGACGAAGTTAGGAACGTCCATGCGCTTCTTGATCTCGGCGGTCGGCGTCCAGGACGGCCACTCTTCCTTGCGGTTGATCTTGGCGACGCCGGACCATGCCAGCGCTTCCTCGCCGACGGTCACGCCGTAGCGGATCGCCTTGCCGCCATCGAGCACGTAATAGAGATAGCGCGCGTCGGAATCGATCACGATCGAACCGGGCTGCTCCCTGCGGTGATATTCGACGATATGGCGCTTGTAGGGTTCGGGGATGTTGACGTTGGCGTAGGGCGCCTTCGCCAGCAACTGCTTGTCACGCGGCTTGAGGTTGGCTTCCGAAGCTGGTTCCAGCGTGCCTTGCATGCACCCGCCCAGCATCAAACCGAGCAGGACTAAAGCTAATCCCCGTGCCGCCATTTAGTCCTCGTTTCTGGTCCCGCTCTCGCTGAGACTCTTGATCGCAATTAACCCAAAAAGCTCGCGCTTCGCCATGATTCGTAACGTTTCCACAGGCGGCTTTCTGCCGGCTGTGGCAGGAATGCCGCACTGCGTCAGGCGCCGAAAAGACTGTGCCTCGAAGATGTTAAGCGAAGGTTTACCATAACGTTGCTACCCGGAATTACGCCCGCTTCTGGCGCGGCGATCAGCCAATAACGGCGCCCGCGTTAGCTACGCCGGTCGAAATGTCACGATAGGTCACGATTTACCGCGCATTTTCGCCCCACTCGACGATCAGGTTGGGCACACCGAAAAACGGACGCGGGTAGCCAATCCCGAACACGACAATGCAAAAACACGATCCAAGGACAGCGAGTAACAAAATGGAATCGATGAAAACGGCCAGCCATAATCAGGGCGCGCCCGGCGAGCGGGCGAACCTCGACGGCCGCTACGGCAAGATCGGCATCTCCGCGGTAGCCGCCGCCGTGCGTTACCAGAGCGATAGCAAAGCGCCGGCCCCGACCTATCGTCGGTTCGTCGAAACCGACGACTGAGCGGCTACATCCGCCGCCGTCATCGCGGGTCGAGCGGACCAATTTAAATCTTGCGCATGCCGCCTTGATCGGGCCATGACAGAGCCCGATCACACGGGGTTGCATGCTTTCGGTCTACATTCCTCACGGCACGGTGCTTGAGCGCCGCCCGGTCGAGCCAGGCGCGTTGCCACCCTCCGCCGCGGTGTGGATCGACATTGTGACGCCGACCCAGCAGGAAGACCGGCTGGTCGAGCAGCTTTGCGGCATTGCCGTTCCCACTCGCGAGGAGATGCAGGAGATCGAGGTTTCGAGCCGCCTCTACGTCGAGAACGGCGCGCGCTACATGACCGCGACGCTAATGTGCCAGTCCGACACGATGGCGCCGAAGACCACGGCGGTCACCTTCATCCTCACCAATCACCGGCTGATCACGGTGCGCTACGACGAGCCCAAGCCGTTCGCGGTGGTCGAGCACAAACTGGCGCGCTCCTGTCCGGTCAAGGTGAGCGGCGAAAGCGTGCTGGTCGATCTGCTCGACGCCGTGGTCGACCGCTGCGCCGATCTGCTCGAGCGCACCGGCGGCGAGGTCGACCAGATCTCGCATTCCATCTTCGAGCCGGAAGGAGACGCCGGGCCTGTCTCCTACAAGGACGTCCTCAAGGCGCTCGGCCGCAAGGGCGACCTCACGTCGAAAGTGCGCGAAAGCCTGGTTTCGATCGGCCGCCTGCTGCTGTTTCTGTCGACCGAGGCCGAGGGCATGCGCTGGAACAAGAACATCCGCGCCCATTTGCTGTCGATGCAACGCGACGCCACGTCGCTGTCCGATCATGCCACGTATCTGTCGAGCAAGATCACGTTCCTGCTCGACGCCATGCTCGGCGTCGTCAATATCGACCAGAACAACATCATCAAGATATTCTCGATCGCGGCGGTCATCTTTATGCCGCCGACCCTGGTCGCCTCGGTCTACGGCATGAACTTCCACAGCGGCATGATCGAACTCGATTGGGCTTACGGCTATCCGTTCGCGCTCGGTCTCATGGTGCTAGCCGCGGTGGTGCCGTTGGTGCTTTTCAAGTGGAAGAAGTGGCTTTAAGCAACGCCTAACGAACCTTCGAACGGTCAGGTATCATGTCGAAACAAACGATGCGCGAGGAAGCCGAACGCCTGATCAAGGAGGCAATGTCGCGCAAGACCGTCACGGTGACGCAGGGCGATACCAAGATCGAGGCGACTTGCGGCAAATGCGGCGCCAAGAACAAGGTCTCGCTGGCGCCGGGGTCGCTTCGCGGCACCTACACGTGCAAGGAATGCGGCCACAAGCAGACGACGCTGTAGAGGCGCTCTTCCCGGATCACGCGCGCTAGACGTGCTGGCCGCCGTTGATATGGATTTCGGCGCCATTCACGTAAGACGACGTGTCGGTGCATAGCACGTAGATGATTTTAGCCACTTCGTCGGGCGTGCCGAGCCGCTGCATCGGGATCTGCTCGACGATCTTGTCGGTGCCCGGCGACAGAATCGCGGTGTCGATTTCGCCGGGCGCGATGGCGTTGACGCGGATGCCGAGCCGTCCGAAATCCGAGGCCATTTCCCGTGTCAGCGCGGCGAGCGCCGCCTTCGAGGTGGCGTAGGCGGCGCCGGCGAACGGATGCACGCGCGAGCCAGCTATCGAGGTGACGTTCACCACTGATCCCTTGGCGGCCTTGAGCTCGTTCATCAGCCCGCGCGCCAGCATGATCGGCGCGAAAAAATTCACCCGGAATACCTGCTTCCATACCTCGACCGAGGTGTCGATCGAACCCATCCGCTTGCCGCCCTCCGCCTTTGGCGAAATCGCGGCATTGTTGACCAGCGCGTCGAGCGATTTGTTGGGCAGCCGGCGCTTGATCTCTGCGATCGCCTCTTCGGTATTGCCGACATCTCCAAGATCGACCTGGATGTGGTCCTCAGGCCCCATCTCCCACGGACAGTTTTCCGGGAAGGCGTGCCGCGAACAGGTCAGGACGCGCCAGCCGGCCGCGGAAAACCGCTTGACGGTGGCGTGCCCGATGCCGCGGCTCGCGCCGGTGAGCAGCAGCGTGCGGCGTTCTGGAGTGGCGGAGCTTTGCATCGCGCTCTTTTGGCTGGCCCTGATCGCGTGGCCGTACGCGAGCCTAGCTCACGGATACATCCGCGTCTTGGTCCAGGCGCCGCCGAATTCGCCGCGCACGAACTCGACGCGGTCGTGCAGGCGGAACGGCCGGTCGTGCCAGAATTCGATCTTCATCGGCACGACCCGATAGCCGGTCCAATGCGGCGGCCGCGGCACCTCGCCGAGCGCATATTTGGCGGTGTAGAGCGCGACCGCTTTCTCGAAGGCGAGCCGGCTTTCGAGCGGCGCGGACTGCTTGCTGGCCCAGGCGCCGATCTGCGCGCCTTTCGGTCGCGTGGCGAAATAGGCGTCGGCTTCCGCGCTGGTGACGCGTTCGACCGGCCCCCGAATCCGGATCTGCCGGTTCAGCGACTTCCAATGGAACACGAGCGCTGCCGTCTTGGTGGCGTCTAATTCTCGCCCCTTTTTACTCGTCATGTTCGTATAGAAGACGAAACCCCGGTCATCGAGGCCCTTGAGCAGGAGCATTCGCGCGTTCGGGGCGCCGTCGGCATCGACCGTGGCGAGCGTCATCGCAGTCGGATCGCGAGGCTCGGCCTTGATGGCCTCGTCGAGCCAGTGGGCAAATAGTCGCAACGGCTCGTCGGCTTGAGTGAAATCACCACTCGTTAACCAGCTCGGGTGTTCAATCGGAATCGTGTCGGACATTGTTCGCAGATATGGGCTGGACGGTTCCATGAACCGTCATTTGTCGCGGTCCCCTTATAATGGAACTCGCGGCGCGCGCCTATGGCGCCGCGCGGCGCCGGGCCTCGCGCTTGCCGTCGGCCTCGGCTGCGCCGGCTGCAGCATGTCGCTCGATGCCTTCGATTCCTTCGCCAGCAAATCCGACAAGACCGAGACGACCGGCTCGGTCGGCTCGCCGGCCAAGGTGGCTGAAGCGCCGATGCCGCCCGAGCGCGATTTGATCTTCACCCGCGCCGCGGTGAGCGAGGCGCTCAGCCGCGACGCCAAGGACGTCAGTCTGCCCTGGGAAAATCCGGAAAGCGGCGCGCGCGGCACGGTCACTCCGATCGCCGCCGCCTATACCCAGGACGGCTCGGTGTGCCGCGATTTCCTGGCGAGCTACGTCAGTGGCCACGGCGAATCCTGGATGCGCGGCGAGGCCTGCCGCCCGCCGAAGGGCAAGTGGAAAATCCGCTCGCTCAAGCCCTGGACCCGCTCCTGACGCGGCGCCCCGCCTGCGTTGCATCGGAACTCATCCGCCCCCACATTGTCAGCGACAGAGTCGCTGCGACGGCGGCCGGGGATGACCGGAGCTAACAAATGCGCGACCCCTATCAGATACTGGGGGTATCGAAGGGTGCCAGCGCCGGCGAGGTCAAAACCGCCTTCCGGCGGCTGGCCAAGAAACTGCACCCGGACGCCAATAAATCCGATCCAAAATCGGCGACGCGGTTCGCCGAGCTCAATGCCGCCTACGAAATTCTCGGGGACGCCGACAAGCGCAAGGCGTTCGACCGCGGCGAGATCGACGCCGAAGGCAAGCCGCGCTTTCAAGGTTTCGCCGGCGCGCATCCCGGGGCGGATGGCTTCAGCCAGCAGGGCGGTGGCTTCGAGAGTTTCAGTTGGGGACCTGGCGGCTCTCAGCGCGGCGCCGGCGGTCCCGGTCGCGCAGGCAGCGGTAGGCAGGGCGCCGGCGGGTTCGAGGATATCTTGCGCGGCATGTTCGGTGGCCGCGCAGCGCCGGGCGGCTTCGGGCAGCAGTTCGAGGCGGAAGATTTCGGCGCGCCGCCGCAAGGCGGCCGCGACATGCATGCCGAACTGACCATCACGCTGGAAGAGGCGGCGCAGGGCGACAAGAAGCGCGTCCATCTGCCGACCGGCAAGGATGTCGAGGTCAGGATTCCGGCGGGCCTCGCCAGCGGCCAAACCATCCGTCTCAAGGGCCAGGGCTGGCCCGGACCGGGCGTCCCGGGTGACGCGCTCATCACGGTGCACGTCGCGCCGCACGATGTGTTCACCGTCGACGGTGTCGACCTGCGGCTCGATCTGCCAGTGACGCTGTACGAAGCGGTGCTCGGCGGCAAAGTCCGGGTGCCGACGCTCGACGGCGCGGTCGATCTGGCGATTCCGGCCAACACCAACACCGGACGCACGTTCCGCCTCAAGGGCAAGGGCCTCAACGCCAAGAGCGGCGCCGGCGACCTGCTTGCCACGGTGCGCGTCATGCTGCCGGAAAGCAGCGACCCCGAGCTCAAGGAGCTCATGCGCAAATGGCGCGAGAGCAAACCCTATAATCCGCGCAAGGACAGCGAATAGCTTACGACTTGCGGCCGCCGGTCTTGTCGACCTGCTCGTAGATCGCCTGGGTCACTTTTTCGAGCCGGCTGCGGTCGGCCGGACCGCTCACCACATAGGCGATGTCCTTGTCGACCCAGTAGAACGCTGCATTGCTGTTGCCGTCCTTGAAACGAAGCGCTGAATCCGGCGCGCTCGCGCGCGCGCAGTAGATCGTGAAGCGCTCGCCCGACGTCGTCTCGTACATGTAGAACGCCGCCGCGCCGGTCGAACCCGGCAACAGCCGTCCGCCGACCAACTTGAGGCCGATAGTCTGGAGATCCGGCACCCGCAGCTCGGCGCCAAGCCGCTTCGACAGCCACTGGGTCATGTGCGCGCGTTCCTCGCCCGGGACTTCCACCGGATGGCGCACTTCGACGACATAGAGCTTGTAGGCGTCGAGCGCGTCGCTGGTCAGCGTCTCGAAGCCGCTCGAGGTCGCAGCGGACGCGCCACGCGCCATCCAGCCGGCAACGCCGCCGATCAGGAAAGCGGCAACCGTCGCTGCCGCCGCGACGGCGGTCCAGGAGCGGCTGCGCCGGGTCACGGCTGCGAGCTTGAGACGCGTGGGAGCCGGCTGCGTGGCGACGGCGCCATAACGTGCGCGAATCGCCTCCGACTGCGCGCGCCAGGCCGCGACCTGCGCCGCCGCTTCCGGATGGGCGGCAAGCCACTCAAGCACCGCACTTTGCCGGTCGGCCGGCAGTTCGCCGTCGACATAAGCGTGCAGTTCGTCCTCGGTGACCGGGGAATTGATTTCAGTCATGTCTTTACCTGCGTCTATTTCACGCGGCGCAGCGCCGGGCGCTCGCCGTCGAGAAAGGATTTGATCTGCATGCGCGCACGCGCCAGACGCGACATCACGGTTCCGATCGGAACGCCCTCGACGTCCGCGACTTCGCGGTAGGAAAGGCCTTCGAGCACGACCAGCAGCAGCACGGTGCGCTGATCCTCGACCAGGGTGGCGAGCGCGCGCTCGATGTCGCGGCCGCCGGCTTCGGGGCCCGCGAGATCGGGCGCGTCGTTGTCCTCGAGCGAGGACAGCAGCGGCCGGCGCGACAGTGAGCGCAGCCGGTTGCGGTTGAGATTGGTCAGGATTGTGTAAAGCCAACTGCGCATGTCGCCGCCGTGGAACAGGTGTTCCGAGCGCAGCGCGCGCACCAGGGTGTCCTGCACCAGGTCGTCGGCGACGTCGCCGTTGCGCGTTAGCGCGCGGGCATAGCGCCGCAGCGCCGGGATCGTCGTCTCGACATCTTTGCGGAAGCCCGCGACGGCCATGATCGTGTTTACTCCAGGCGCCGGAAGGCGCGCCGCGCAACAGCAGCCATGTTCGCGCGCCGACGTCAAAGCAAACACCGCCGCGCTGTTGCTATTCCCGCAAGGCGGGGGTTTGAGGGCGGTTAACGGCACTTGCCGGCTATGGTGGCGTTGCGCGGGACCCTGTGCCATAGGGACCGGGATGGCCGAAAAAACCCGGCCTGACGGGGATAGTTCGATGCCGGACGCCGGGGGGCTGTTGCGAGGCAAGCGCGGCCTGATCATGGGGGTCGCCAATAACCGGTCGATTGCCTGGGGTATCGCGCGGGCGTGCCGCGAACAGGGCGCCGAACTGGCGTTCACCTATCAGGGCGATGCGCTCAAGAAACGGGTCGAGCCGCTGGCGAAGGAAGCCGGCGCGCTGATCGCCGGACATTGTGACGTCACCGACGCGGCCTCGATCGACGCGGCTTTCGAGGTCGTGCGCAAGGCCTGGGGCTCGCTCGATTTTCTCGTGCACGCCATCGCCTTTTCTGACAAGGCGCAGCTCGCCGGGCGCTATGTCGACACCACCGAAGACAATTTCAGCAAGACGCTGCTGGTGAGCTGCTACTCGTTCACCGCGGTGGCGCAGCGCGCCGAGAAACTGATGACGAATGGCGGCGCCATGCTGACTTTGACCTACTATGGCGCCGAAAAATGGCTGCCGCATTATAACGTGATGGGGGTCGCCAAGGCGGCGCTCGAGGCGTCGGTGCGCTACATGGCGGCCGACCTCGGCGTCAAGAACATCCGCGTCAACGCCATTTCGTCGGGACCGATCAAGACTTTGGCGGCGTCGGGGATCGGCGACTTCCGCTACATCCTGAAATGGAACGAGCACAATGCGCCGCTGCGGCGCGGCGTGTCGGCCGAGGAGGTCGGCAGCACGGCGGTCTACCTGCTCAGCGAGATGTCGCGCGGCGTGACCGGCGAGATCCATCATGTCGACGCTGGCTACCATATCGTCGGCATGAAGCACCCCGACGCGCCGGACATTGCGGTCGGCGGCGACTGACCGTCCCGCGCCGGCCGAGACATGCAGCCGACCCTTTATTACATTCGTCATGGCGAAACCGACTGGAACGTCGCCGGGCGCCTGCAGGGCCGCCGCGACGTCCCGCTCAATGCGACCGGACGCGCGCAGGCGAGCCATTGCGGCGAGGTACTGCGCGACTTGTTCGCGCGCGACGGCGTCGACCCAAGCGCGCTCGACTATGTCAGCAGCCCGCTCGGGCGGGCCCGCGCGACGATGGACCTTGTGCGCGCAGGACTTGGACTGGAGTCCGGCAGCGTGCGTATCGAACCAGAGCTCGCCGAGATTTCGTTCGGTGCCTGGGAGGGCTTCACCATCGCCGAGTTGCGCCAGCGCGATCCGCAACAAATGGCGGCGCGCGAGCACGACAAATGGCGGTTTCTGCCGCCGGGCGGCGAGAGTTATGAGGCGATGGCGGCGCGCATCGGAGCCTGGCACCGCACCCTCACGCGCGATGCGGTGGTGACCGCGCATGGCGGCACGGCCCGTGGGCTGATGGCCTTTCTGGGTCTCGCTCAGCCGGCGGCGGCGCCGCTGGTCGATATCGCGCAAGGCGTGGTTTACGTGTTCGCCGGCGCCACGCTGACGCGCTACGCGTAGCGCTTAACGATCCGGTCGGGATAGGTGGTCGCGAGCTTCTCGAATGCGTGCTAGGTCGCATAATCGAGCGCGGCCGTGATCAGGAAAGCAACCAGCATCGACGGCCAGAACGAGAATTAGAAATAAGAGCCAAGTCTGAGGCGGCGCAGAACCGGACAAAATCGTAGCTGTTTGTCGCGCGCGGGTCGGCTGGCCGGCCTGTCGGAGCAGCGGACGTCATATCAGCGCCAACGCTACCAGATGCGAGGATACGCAAGTCCGGATTTCAAGCGTGCGGCCCTGCCGCGTGACGGCGCGCTGGCCGGGCAGGTCCACGCTGATGTCGTGATACTCGAGAAAGCGCCCGTCGATCGGGTTGAGCGCCTTGTAGATCGCCTCCTTGACGACGAAGACCATCTTGGCCTGCAACGGATCAGTGCCGCTCCTCTGGCGCTCGGCGGCGGTCATCACCAGGCCATCCATGTCGGGGGCGAGCGGACCGGCCGGCTCGATATCGATGCCGATGCCGCGAACCTCGCGCATCAAACCGACCGCTGCGACGGCTATTTCGGCGTCGTGTGCGAGCGAACCGGTGACGCCTTCCGGCCATAAAATCGCACCGCTGGGACCTTTGGGCAGGGCGGCCGGCGGCAATCTCAGCCGCTGCAACAAAGTCCGGGCCACGATGCGCGCGCTGGCGCTGGCGCGGCGCGCGAGCGGGCTGGCTTGCGCCATCGAGCGCGCCTCCGCCTCCAACAGCGAATCCTCGTCACCGGCAGCCATCGTCCGGCAATCGACCAGGACGCCGGGCCGCGACCAGGACGAAATCGCCTGCTGAAGCTTGGAAGGCTCAATGCCGGTATTCATGGGCGGTCCAGGATCGATCGCCGCGCCTGGACGAGGATCGGCCCGGCGGCAGTGCCTATGACACCGCGCTGCTTCTATTCTGCCGCCATCTTAGGCACGAACGCGGCGTTGTCCCAAGCCGGCGCGTCGCTGCCAGCCGCCACCCCGCCGCGCGTCATCTTCGCCGGGTTGCCGCGCCAGCCGCTATGCGACTCGAGAATTTCGCCCTTCATCAGGAAGGCGTCGGCGTCCAGCACGACATGTTCGCCCATGGTGACGCCATAATGCACAAAGGCGCCGGGGCCGACCGAGCAGGCGGTACCGAGCCGGATTTTGTCGGATTTGAACACGCCCTCTTCCAGCGAGTGAGCCTGCAGCACGCTGCCTTCATTGAGATTGGCGTGATCGCCGACCTCGGTGAGGGTGCGCTCGGTGATCGAGCGGCTGCAATCGAACACCATGCGGCCGACCTTCATGCCGAGGGCGCGGAGCAACATGGCGCGGAACGGCGTGCCCGAGAATAGGCCCGTGATCGGCGATTCCGAAAGCTTCCAGTGCCGCTCGTGGAACCAGAAATATGGGTCGTAAATCGATACGAGTTTCGGCTCGAGCTTCTTGAACAGCAGACTGGCGCGCTCGAGCAGCACGAAGAAGACAATCGAAGCGCCAGCGATCGCGATGGTGGCGGCAAACAAAGCGAACACGCCGAACCGCTCGTAGTTCGCCAGCGCGGCTTGCCACAGCACGAGCGCGGCGAACACCGACATCCAGCGGCTCATCAGGAAGAGCACCGCGGTGACGGCGTTGTAGATGTTCTTCTGGTGCAGGCGGACGCGGCGCGTTTCCTCGCTGATGGAAGCATTGAGATCGCGGTCGCGATCGACCATGCGCGGGATTTCGAACGCCGGCGAGCCGAGCAGACCGACATTCTCGCGCACCGGACCATCGATCGGGATCATGGTCTTAGTGCCGAGCAGGCAGTTGGCGCCGGTACGGCCGTTAGGCGGATAGAAAATATCGTTGCCGAGGTAATTGTTTTCGCCGATCTTCGATTCGGCGAGTTGGAACGAGGTCGCCGACATGTGCGTGTTGATCATCGACAGGCCGTCCGACACCATCGTGCCGCTGCCGATGTTGCAGAGGAACGGATTGTCGTGGCGCTGGTTGGTGCCCATGTTCGACCCGGTCTGCACGACCGTGTTCATGTTCCAGCCGACATAGCGCATGAAATTGACGATGAAGGAGCTGTCGCCGAACAGCACGCAGAAGAATTGCGAATTGCTGGCGCGCAGAATGATGCTCTGCATCAGGTAATGGAAGCCGAACGTCGGATAGGTGACGCCTGGCTTCAGGAACATCATGCACAAGCGCGGCACGGCGTAGATCGCCATCAGCCCGGCTAGGATCGAGCCGAAGAAACAAGCGGCCGAAATGCCGAGCAGCGATAGTGTCGACACGCTGCCGGCTGCACCGACGGCGGCGGCATAGTGATCCCAGAAATAATAGGCGAGAATCGGCGCCGGAACCGCGACCAGGAACAGGGCTGCGAGCTCGATCGAGGCATAGACCCCGCTGCGCAACGCGCTGTAATCCTTGGGCTCGATCGGGCAGTAGTCGGACGTTGTCTCGACCGCGGGGGAGCCGTGGTAACGCTTGCCGTCCGGCACGCGCTGGCCGCTCTGGAGCGACGAGGCGTGGCCGAGCTGGATATCGTTGCCCATCGCGGTGTCGATATCGAGCACGCTGGCTTCGCCGACGAAAGCGTTGCTGCCGATCTCGACCGCGCCGGTGTGGATGAAATTTGATTGCGCCCGATAACCGAGGATGATGGTGTCCTTGCGAACGATGGTGTTGTCGCCGATCGAAATCAGGTCGGCGCAGACCGGGCCGTGCCGGAACGTCATGACGACATTGCGGCCGATCTTGGCGCCCATCAGGCGCAGATAGGCGCTGTAGATCGGCGTGCCGGTAAAGGCCATCACCGGGCTGGTCCGCATCATGGTTTTGACGACCCAGAACCGGAAATAAGCGAGACTCCAGATCGGGATCGATTGCGCCTTGAAGCGGCCGATCAGCGTCCATTTGGCGATAATCGAGATCGCCGTGAGCGCGACGAACGAGCCGGCGGCGAACACGACGCTGCGGGCGTAGAGCTCGAGCACGCTGCCCGCGGCCGCCGCCCATTCGTAACCGGTGTCGAGCAGCCAAAGCCCGAACAGCGCGTAAGCCGCATAGAAGGCAAGCTGCAGCGCGCCGCAGGTGACATAGGACAAGGTCGACGGAACGTGGAACGGCTCGCGCTTTGTCGCGACGAAGCCGTCGATCGCGGTATCGAGGTGCTCGGCGAGCTGCGCGATTGTCGGGTTCATGTAGATGTCGCGCATCGACACGTTCGACATGCCCCGATGCTTGCGCAGGCTGGCGCAGAACCGCGCCATCAGCAGCGAATTGGCGCTGAGGTCGTCGAAGAAATGATGTTCGGTCGACACGCGCTCGACCCGCAGCACTTCCGCCAGCGCCTGCGAGAGAATGCGCTCGGTCTCGGTGGTCGGCGCGACATAGCCCATTCCGGCCGCGAAGCGCGGCACCTGCGGCTTCGGCAGCTTCTTGTGGTCGGCCTTGTTGGAGAGGGTCATTGGGATGACCGGCAGCTCCTCCAGATAGGCCGGCACCATGTAAGCCGGGAGTTTGTTGCGCAGCGCCTGCGAGATCTCGATGCGGGGCAGCTCGGCGCCCTGCTTGAAAGCGTAATACGCCACGATCTCGACCAGGCCGGGCTCCGGCTCAAAGGTCGTCACCGCGGCCTGCGCGATCTGCGGCAGGTCGAGCAGCACGGCCTCGATCTCGTTGAGTTCGATGCGGTAGCCGCGAATCTTGACCTGGGTGTCGATGCGGCCGCGATACTCGATCTCGCCATTGTCATCGATGCGGCCGAGATCGCCGGTGCGATAGATGCGCCCCGACGGATTGTTGTTGATGTTGAGGAAGTCGTGGATGAACTTCTTCATCGTCAGTTCGTCGCGATTGATGTAGCCGATCGCCAGACCGACGCCGGCGATGCCGATTTCGCCAAGCTCGCCTGGCGCGAGCGTCTTGTTCTCGACCGGATCGAGAATGACGACCGAATAAGACGACAGCGGAACGCCGATGGTGACGGCCTTGTCCGGCTTGAGTTCGGTCAAGGTCGCGGTGACGGTCGCTTCGGTCGGGCCGTAGGAATTGAGGATGCGGCGGCCGGGCCGGTACCAGCGCGCGACCAGGTTTTGCGGGCAGGCTTCGCCGCCGACCAGCAGGATGCGCAGCTGCGGCAGGTCCTGTTCGATTGTCGCCAGCAAGGTCGGGCAGCAGGCCAGCACGGTGATGTGGCGCTCGCGCAGGAAATCGGCGAGCTCGTCGCCGATCATGGTCGAGCCCGGCTTACTCGGAACGAGCGTCGCGCCGGCCACCAGCGGCACCCAGATCTCCTCGATCGAGAAGTCGAACGCGATGGTCATCCCCTGGAACACGCGGTCGCCCGGCGCATAGCCGTAAAGCTCGGCGGCGACGCGCACGAAATTGCAGATGCTGGCATGGCCGATGGCGACCCCCTTCGGATTGCCCGTCGTGCCGGAGGTGTAGATCACGTAGCAGAGGGGATCGTGCGTCGGCGCGACGTCGGTGACCGGCTCGGCCGATTTGGCGTCGATCGCGCGCCGGTCAGCGTCGATGAAAATTTTCGGCACTTCGAGCGGGACGAGCCGCTCCGCGAATGCCGACATCGAAACGAGGCCGGTGATCTCGGCGTCGCCGATGATGAAGCGGATGCGCTCGGCCGGGAAGGCGGCATCGAGCGGGACGTAAGCCGCGTTACACTTCATCACCGCGAGCATGGTGATGTAGGTCTCGGCCGACTTGTCGAACAGCAGGCCGACGCGATCGCCGGGCTTGACACCCTGGTCAATCAGGTGGCGCGCGACCTGATTGGCGCGGCGGTCGAGGTCGCCATAAGTCAGCGTGACGCTGTCGGTGACGACGGCGTCGTTCGCGGCAAAGCGCGCGCAGGCGTCTTCGAGAACGTGGTTGAGGCGCTCGCCCTTCTTCCAGCGCACCGCGTTGTTGGTGTGCTCGCGGGTGACGACCTTCGGCGGACCGAACCGCAACTGAATCGGCGCGATGACGTCGCGCAAAGTCTCGACGCTGTCGAGCGCGACAACCTGCGCCGTCGCACGGCGGCCACTGAGATCGCGAATGTCGGCAGGTTGATGCATCGGGTCGTTTTCTTTCGCCACGCAACGAACAAGTCGCAGACTCGGGAAGGATGTCCGCGCGGTGAGTATGTAACGCCCGACACCCTGTTTCGCAACGACGAAATCTAAAATAACTGTGATATTTCAATATCTTAATGAGCATTCAGCTTGTCATTAATCGGCGTTCAGTGAGGTGAACGGGCGTTCAGCGCCGGCGCGCTTTGTTCTACTTTTCGTCGTCGAATGTGCGAGGCGATGGCCGCCCTCCGGCCAAATTCCGCGCTTGTTTGACCGCCTCCGGCTGCGCGGCTACGACAGCCCGCACAGCGGGAAAGCCAAGCGAATCCAATGTCGTTCAACACGTTCGGCCATCTTTTCCGGTTCACGACCTTTGGTGAAAGTCACGGGATGGCGATCGGCTGCGTGGTCGACGGCTGCCCGCCGCGCCTTCCGCTTTCGACCGCCGACATCCAGCGCGAGCTGGACCGCCGCCGGCCCGGCCAGTCCCGTTTCACCACCCAGCGTCAGGAACCCGACACGGTAAAAATCCTGTCCGGCACCTTCACCGACGAGGCGAGCGGCCGCGAGGTCACGACCGGCACGCCGATCATGCTGATGATCGAGAACGTCGATCAGCGCTCGAAGGACTATTCGGAGATCAAGGACAAATACCGGCCGGGTCATGCCGGCTACACCTACGACGTCAAATACGGGCTGCACGATTATCGCGGCGGCGGGCGCGCCTCGGCGCGCGAAACCGCGGCGCGCGTCGCGGCCGGCGCCATCGCGCGCAAGATCGTGCCGGGGATGACCGTGCGCGCGGCTTTGGTGCAGATGGGCCCGCACAAGATCGACCGCGCGCGCTGGGACTGGAACGAGGTGTCCAACAACCCGTTCTTCTGCCCCGACGCCAAGCAAGCGAAATTCTTCGAGGATTATCTCGATGGCGTGCGCAAGGCCGGCTCGTCGGTCGGCGCCGTGATCGAGGTGGTGGCCGAAGGCGTCCCGGCGGGCCTCGGCGCGCCGGTCTATGCCAAGCTCGACGCCGACATCGCGTCGGCGCTGATGGGCATCAACGCGGTCAAGGGTGTCGAGATCGGCGATGGGTTCACCACCGCCGCGCTCGGCGGCGCGGACAACGCCGACGAGATGCGCATGGGCAACGACGGCAAGCCGATTTTTCTCTCCAACCACGCCGGCGGCATCCTCGGCGGCATTTCGAGCGGGCAGCCGGTGGTCGCGCGGTTCGCCGTGAAGCCGACGTCGTCGATCCTGACGCCGCGCAAGACGGTGGACCAGTTCGGGCGCGATACCGAGATTTCCACCAAAGGCCGCCACGACCCATGCGTCGGCATCCGCGCCGTGCCGGTCGGGGAGGCCATGCTGGCCTGCGTGCTGGCCGATCATTACCTGCTGCATCGCGGCCAGGTCGGCGAAGGCACGCCGTGGCCGCACCCGGCGCGTTGAGGATCGAATGCCCGACAGTCATCACAAGGTCGAGGCCGCCATCAAGGCGTTCGCTAAAGGCGAGATCGTCGTCGTCACCGATGACGACGACCGGGAGAACGAGGGTGACCTGTTCGTCGCCGCCTCGCTCTGCACGCCGGAAAAAATGGCGTTCATCATCCGCCATACCTCCGGCATCGTCTGCGCGCCGCTCGGCGCCGAACAGGCGCAGCGCCTGCATCTCGATCCGATGGTCGCGCGCAACGACGCGCCGCTCGGCACGGCTTTCACGGTGTCGGTCGACGTCCGCCACGGACTGACCACCGGCATCTCCGCCGAGGAGCGCAGCAATACGGTGCGCGCGCTCGCCAACCACAATAACGGCGCCGCCGATTTCGTGCGGCCGGGCCACGTTTTTCCGCTGGTCGGCCGTGAGGGCGGCGTGCTGATGCGCTCGGGCCATACCGAGGCCTGCATCGATCTCTGCCGCCTCGCCAAGCTGCCGGCGGTCGGCGTGCTGTCCGAACTGATGAACGAGGACGGCACGGTGATGCGCGGGCCGCAGGTCGTCGCCTTTGCCGACCAGCACAAGCTCACGCGCCTGTCGATCGCCGAGCTGATCTCCTATCGCCAGTCGCGCGACAAGTTGGTCGAACGGATCGGCGAATTCCAGCTCGGCTCGGAGATCGGAACGTTGAATGGCTACGCCTACGTCACGCCGTTCGACAAGGTCCATCATATGGCATTCGTCTACGGCCAAGTTGGCGACGGCCGCGGTGTGCCGGCGCGGCTGCACCGGGCCGACGTGATCGGCGACGTGTTCGGCGGCGCCAGGACGATTCGGGCGGCGCTGGC
Source organism: Hyphomicrobiales bacterium (assembly GCA_038206695.1). Taxonomy (GTDB): domain Bacteria; phylum Pseudomonadota; class Alphaproteobacteria; order Rhizobiales; family Xanthobacteraceae; genus Pseudolabrys. The sequence continues at coordinate 185,815 of JBBRAN010000001.1, forward strand.
GCGCTTCAAGAAAGAGGGCCGCGGCGTCATCGTCTACCTGCGCGACGGCTCGGCCGGCGTCCCGGTTGCCGACATTCCGCACGAGGGCACCGGCACCGAAGCGGCGCGCTCGCGCCAGTGGCGCGAGATCGGGCTCGGCGCGCAGATTCTCAAGGATCTTGGCATTACCTCGATCAAGCTGCTCACCTCGCGCCAGCGCACGTATGTCGGCCTCGGCGGTTTCGGCATCGAGATCGAATCGACCGAGCCGGTCGAGGGATAGCCCACACCCGGCATTTTCTTTGGGCGCCGGCCGTGGCACCATCGCCCGGTCGGGAGATGCCTTATGCGGCGCGTCTTTCTGCTCGCCATCCTGGCCGGCTTCGGTGCGATCGGGTTTGCGCTGGCGGCGCCGTTTTCCCGCTTCGCCGACAAGAGTCCGTCTGCCGTTCCCGTCGACGTCGAGCTCGTCATCGCGGTCGACGTCTCTTATTCGATGGATCCCGACGAGCAGGCGTTGCAGCGCGAAGGCTATATCCAGGCGCTGACATCGCGCGAATTCCTGCAGGCACTACGTCAGGGCGCCAACGGCAAGATCGCGGTGATCTATTTCGAATGGGCCGGCCAGTTCGACCAGAAGATCGTCATGCCATGGCGCCTGATCGACGGGCCGGAGGCAGCCGATGCAGTCGCCGCCGAGATCGCCCGCGCGCCATACCGGCGCGCGTCGCGCACCTCGATTTCCGGCGCGCTCACCTTCGCCAAACCGCTGTTCGACAATAGCGGCTATCGCGGGCTGCGCCGGGTGATCGACGTCTCCGGCGACGGCGCCAACAATAACGGCGCGCCGGTCGTGCCGACGCGCGACGACGTGCTGGCCGCCGGCATCACCATTAACGGGCTGCCGATCATGCTCAAGCGGCCCAACCCCAACACGATGGATATCGCCGAGCTCGACATCTACTACGAGGATTGCGTGATCGGCGGGGCCGGCGCCTTTGTTATCCCGATCCGGGAGCGCAAAAAATTCATCGAGGCCACGCGCGCCAAGCTGGTGCTGGAAATCGCCGGGCGTGAGCCCGAGCGGCGGGTGATCCCGGCCGCGGCGGACAAACCGCGCATCTCCTGCATGATCGGCGAGCGGCTGTGGAACGAGCGCTGGGGCGGCGGCGGGCTCGACTGGCGCTGATGGGTCAGCGCTCGAATTTCGCCACCACCTCTACATGCGCTGAATAGCGGAATTGGTCGACCGGGGTCACGACGCCGAGCCGGTAGCCGCCGTCGATCAGGGTGCGGGCATCGCGCGCCAGAGTTGCCGGATCGCACGACACCGCGACGACGAGCGGCACGGCGCTGTTCGCCAGCTCACGCGTCTGAGCGTCCGCGCCCTGGCGCGGCGGATCGAACACGACGGCGTCGAAGCACTTGAGCTCGCTCGCCACCAGCGGCTGGCGGAAGAGGTTGCGCGCCTGCGCTTCGACAGGCTTGAGGCCGCTCGTATTGGCAGCGGCATTTTTGAGGGCCGCAACCGCCGCGGGGTCGCTGTCCGCCGCGAACACGCGCGCGGTCTCGGCCAGCCGCAGCGCGAACGGGCCGACGCCGCAGAACAGATCGGCGATATTTTTCGCCTTGCCGGCGTGGCCGGTGACGAGCCGCGCTAGGGTTTCGTCGCCGGTCGCAGTCGCTTGCAGAAAGGCGCCGGGCGGCAGCAGCACCTTGGCGCGGCCCACCGCGATCTGCGGGGCGGCGCTTTGCGCGATCAGTTCGCCATGGTGGGTGATGCGAGCGAGACGCCGCTTGGCCGCGACGTTCGCAAGCTTGCCGCTCGCCGCCGCGTCGAGCGGCCCCGAACCGCGCACGTCGACGTCGAGCCCGCCCTCGGTCGCCGTCATCTGGATGTCGAGCGGCTTGTGGGTCAGCTTGAGGACGTTGGCGAGGTCCCACGCCGTCTCGATCGTGCCGGCCATCGCCGGCGCCAGGATGGGGCAGCGGTCGATCGGCACGATCTGGTGGGCGCGCGGCGCCGCATAGCCGACCTCGATGACATCGTGGGCGACGCGCCGGGCGTGCAATGTCGCGCGCCGCCGGCCGTCGCCATGAGCGTCGATGGTCGCCGCGACCTCGGCGCCAACGCCGGCATGCGACAATGCGCCGATCACCAGCCGCCGCTTCCAATCATGTTGGCTCGGCAACGCCCAATGCTGCAAGGCGCAGCCGCCGCACACGCCGAAATGCGGACAAACCGGCTCGACGCGCTCGGCACTGGCGGTTTCGACCGCGAGCAACTGCGCGCGATCGGGATGCCCGGCGATCGGATCGACGGTCACCGTCTCGCCCGCCAGCGTGTACGGCACGTAGATGGCGCCCGACGCGGTGTCCGCGATGCCGTCGCCGCGATGGCCGATGCGGGAAATCGTCAGGACCTCAGTCACGGGCGGCACCCAGCAAGAATTCGGCATTGCCGTCGCCGCCCTCGATCGGCGAGGGGATGACGCCGCGAACGCGCCAGCCGAGCTGCGCGACCATCGCGGCGACGTCGTCGCACACGGCGGCGTGCACGGCGCCGTCACGCACGATGCCTTTCTTGCGGTGAGCCCGGCCGGCCTCGAATTGCGGCTTGATCAGCGCGATGAGCTCGGCGCGGCCGGCGGCGAGTGTCAGCGCCGCGGGCAACACCAGTTTGAGCGAGATGAAGCTGACGTCGGCGACGATCAGGCTCGGCGGCTCGGCGAGCTGCGTCGCGTCGAGCTTGCGGATATCGGTCTGCTCGAGCGAAACGACGCGGGGGTTGGCGCGCAAGCTGGGGTGCAGTTGCGCGGTGCCGACATCGACCGCGTAGACGCGTCGCGCGCCGCGCTCGAGCAACACCTGCGTGAAGCCGCCGGTCGAGGCGCCGGCGTCGAGGCATACCCGCCCGGGGGGATCGAAGCCGAAATGATCGAGCGCTGCCGCGAGCTTGAGGCCGCCGCGCGACACGTAAGGATGCGCCGGCGCGGCGTTGATCGTGGCGTCGGACGGAATTTCTTCGGATGGCTTGCGCACCGGCGCGCCGTTGGCCAACACGAGTCCGGCTTCGATCGCGGCGCGCGCCTTGGCGCGGCTGTCGAACAGGCCGCGTTCGACCAGCAGCCGGTCGGCGCGCCCCCGGCCGCTCACGCCAGTTTGACGGTCTCCGCCGTCATGTCCTTGCCGAGCGCCTCGAACACCTTGGCGACGATGCCGCGCGAATCGAGACCGGCCGTGGCGTACATCGCCGCCGGCGTGTCTTGGTCGAGAAAGACGTCGGGCAGCACCATCGTGCGCAGCTTGATGCCGCCATCGAGCGCGCCATGCTCGGCCAGCGCCTGCAGCACATAGGAGCCGAAGCCGCCGATCGCGCCTTCCTCGATGGTGACCAGCACTTCGTGCTCGCGCACCAGCCGCAGCAACAGGTCGACATCGAGCGGCTTGGCGAAGCGCGCATCTGCCACCGTGGCCGACAGGCCGAGCGCGGCGAGTTCATCCGCGGCCGACAGGCATTCGCCGAGCCGGGCGCCGAACGACAGCAGTGCGACTTTGTGGCCTTCGCGCACGATGCGGCCCTTGCCGATTTCGAGCGGCTTGCCCTCCGCCGGGAGGGGGACGCCGAGGCCTTCGCCGCGCGGGTAGCGAACAGCTGACGGTCGATCATGAATCGCGACCTGGGTCGCCACCATGTGCACGAGTTCCGCCTCGTCGGCGGCCGCCATCACCACGAAACCCGGGAGGCAGCCGAGATAAGCGACGTCGAACGAGCCGGCATGGGTCGGGCCGTCGGCGCCGACCAGCCCGGCGCGGTCGATCGCGAAGCGCACCGGCAGCCTCTGCACGGCGATGTCGTGCACGACCTGGTCGTAGGCGCGCTGCAGGAAGGTCGAATAGATCGCGGCGAACGGCTTGAAACCCTCGGCCGCCAGCCCGCCGCAGAACGTCACGGCGTGCTGCTCGGCGATGCCGACGTCGAAGTAGCGCTCGGGGAACTGCTGGGCGAACAAATCGAGCCCGGTGCCGGATGGCATCGCGGCGGTGACGGCGACGATCTTGTCGTCCTTGCGCGCTTCCTTGACGAGGCTCTCGCCGAACACCTTGGTGTATTGCGGCGCCGCCGATTTCGACTTGGCCTGCGCGCCGGTCGCGACGTCGAACTTGACGACGCCGTGATATTTGTCGGCCGAGGTCTCGGCCGGAGCGTAGCCTTTGCCCTTTTGCGTCACGACGTGGACGAGGATCGGGCCGTCCTGCGCGTCGCGCACGTTCTTGAGCACCGGCAGCAGGTGATCGAAATTATGGCCATCGATCGGCCCGACGTAGAAGAAACCCATCTCCTCGAACATCGTTCCGCCGGTCCAGAAGCCGCGCGCGAATTCCTCGGCGCGGCCGGCCTTCTCCTCGAAGAACTTCGGCAGCTTGTGCGCGAGTTGCTTGCCGATGTCGCGCAACGTCCGGTAGGTCTTGCCGGAAATCAGCCGCGCCAGATAGGCCGACATCGCGCCGACCGGCGGCGCGATCGACATGTCGTTGTCGTTGAGAATGACGATCAGCCGGGAATTCATCGCGCCAGCGTTGTTCATTGCCTCGTAGGCCATGCCGGCCGACATCGCGCCGTCGCCGATCACCGCGATGACGTTGTTGTTGCGGCCTTCGAGGTCGCGCACCACCGCCATGCCGAGCGCCGCCGAGATCGAGGTCGAGGAATGCGCGGCGCCGAACGGGTCGTATTCGCTCTCGGTGCGCTTGGTGAAACCGGACAGTCCGCCGCCCTGGCGCAGGGTGCGGATGCGGTCACGCCGCCCGGTCAGGATCTTGTGCGGATAGGCCTGGTGGCCGACGTCCCAGACCAGCTTGTCGGCCGGTGTGTCGAACACATAATGCAGCGCGATCGTGAGCTCGATGACGCCGAGCCCGGCGCCGAGATGGCCGCCGGTCTTGGCGACCGCGTCGATCGTCTCGTGGCGCAATTCGGCGGCGAGTTGCGGCAGGTCATGCGGCGTCAGCGCGCGCAGGTCCTTCGGCAGAGCGATGCTGTCGAGCAGGGGCGTCTTGGAAGGTTCGGCCAAACTCAACTCCGCATATCCTGCCGGCCAACCACCGGCCCGCAAACGCCCCGCATTGAGGCTTACACTGATGCAGCCTGCCGGGCAATTGAAGCGAAAATCCGCACCTTGAGGCCGCCGCCGGCGCCTTACGGCAGGTCGAGCGGCTCGGTGCCGGTCGGCTTGCCGCTGGCGTCGAGGGTGATTTTTTCCACCCGGGCCTCGGCGGCGCGCAGCAATTCCTCACAGCGCTTCTTGAGCACCTCGCCGCGCTCGTAGATCGCCACCGACTCCTCGAGCGGCACCTTGCCCTCTTCAAGTCGCTTAACGATCGTTTCGAGTTCTTCGATCGCGCGCTCGAAAGGCAGTTTCTTGACGTCGGCGTGGGTAGCGTCGGCCATGTCGGGTTCCGTACGGATCACTGGCGGCAATATAGGGTCGTTTGCGCGCGGGCGCGAGCCGCTAGCGGCGGTCGCGTTCGGCGAGCCGCATCGCGAGGCGGAGCGGCAGCGCCCGGGCCAGCAGCGCCAGCGCCTTGTTCGGCCCGCCCGGCACGATCACCCGCTTCCCGCGCATGAAGCCGTCATAGCCGTCGGTGGCCACCCGTTCGGCCGAGCGCATCAGGTATCTCGGGTAGCGATTCTGGGCGAAGCCGGCCCGCGCGGCGAATTCGGTCGGCACCGGGCCGGGACAAAGCGTGCTGACGCGTACGCGGCCCTGGAGCTCGACATGCAGCGCTTCGCCGAACGAAATCACATAGGCCTTGCACGCATGATAGACGGCAAGCCCCGGCCCCGGCATGAAGCCGGCGATCGAGGCGACGTTGAGGACGCCGCCATGATGGCGGCCCAGGCTCTCGATGAACCGCAGCGAAAGATCGGTCAGCGCGCGGGCGTCGAGGTCGATGATTCGGAGCTGGGCCTCGAGATCGAGCTCGGCCGCCTGGCCGGCCAGTCCGAACCCGGCATTGTTGACGACGATTTCCGGCTCGAGGCCGCGCGCGGCGAGTTGCTGCGCCAGGCCGTCGGTGCCGCCGGGGATGGCGAGGTCGGCGGTGATGACGTGCGGCCGCGTGCTGCCCGCGGCGGCGATCTCGGCGGCGAGCTGCTCAAGCTGCGCCTCGCGGCGCGCCGTCAGCACGACCTGATGGCCGTGGCGGGCGAAAACCCGCGCCAGCGCCGCCCCGATGCCGGCCGAGGCCCCGGTTATCACGGTGACGGGCTGCATGACGCGACGTCCGCTTGATTGCTCGACAAAGTTTTCCGGCTGCACGATGATCCGCGCGCCGGGCGTCAGGCAAGCACAGAAAGCATAGCGGCGATATGGCACTATTGGACGGCAAGATCGTGTTGATCACGGGGGCGGCGGGCGCGATCGGCGCTGCGGTCGCCGCTGCGGTCGAGGCTGCAGGCGGCAAGGCGATCGCGACCGATCTCAAGGCCGGCGGCGGCGTCGGCCACAGCCTCGACGTCACGGTCGAGACCGACTGGACCCGCGTCGTCGCCGCAATCGAAAACGATCACGGCCGCCTCGACGGGCTGGTCAACGCCGCCGGCGTCGCCAGCCTCGGCACCATCGAGAACGTCGCCTTCGCTGAATGGCGCCGCGTCATGTCGATCAATCTCGACGGCACGTTCCTCGGCTGCAAATACGCCTTCCCGCTGCTGCGCAAGAAGGGCGGCTCGATCGTCAATCTGGCGTCGGTGCTCGCATTGATCGGCGGGCACAATCTCGCCGCCTATAGCGCCTCGAAGGGCGGCGTATCGCTGCTGTCGAAATCGGTCGCGCTCTACGGCGCGCGGTTCAAGCCGCCGGTGCGCTGCAATGCCATCTGCCCGGCCTTCGTCGAAGGCGCCATGGTCGATGGCATCGCCAACGCCACCAAGCGGCCGGAGCTCGTCCACCAGAAGCTCATCAATGACATTCCGCTCGGCCGCATGGGAACCGCAGCCGAGATTGCGTCGTTGTGCGTCTATCTGTTGTCGGACGAGGCCGCCTTCATCACCGGCGCCGATCTGCCGATCGATGGCGGACTGACGGCAAGATAGCGCGGCCTTCTAGCCGTGCATCAGCGCATCGACATGCGCGGCGGCCGAGCGCGCCAGGCCTTCGAGGTCGTAGCCGCCTTCCAGCAATGACACGATGCGGCCGTCGGCGCTGTCGTCGGCGAGGTCCATCAGCGCGCGCGTCACCCAGGCATAATCGGCTTCGACCAGGTTGAGGTTGGCGAGCGGGTCGCGGGTATGCGCGTCGAAGCCCGCCGAGATGATCAGGAATTGCGGCTTGAAGCCCTTGAGCCGCGGCAGGATCGCGCTCTCCATCGCCTCGCGGAAGCGCTCGCCGTCGTCACCCGCCGACAGCGGCGCGTTGACGACGGTGTTGTATTCGCCGCGTTCGCCGAGCGCCCCGGTGCCGGGATAAAGCGGCATCTCGTGGGTCGAGCAATACATCACGCTCTTGTCCGCCCAGAAGATATCCTGCGAGCCATTACCGTGATGGACGTCGAAATCGACGATGGCGACGCGTTCGACGCCGTGCTTCTTCTGGGCGTGGCGTGCCGCGATCGCCGCATTGTTGAAAAAGCAGAAACCCATCGGCCGCGCGGTTTCGGCGTGGTGGCCGGGCGGGCGCGTCGCGACGAAGGCGTTGTCCGCCTTTTTGCTCATCACTTCGTCGACCGCCAGCACCGCGCCGCCGACGCAGCGCAAAGCCGCCTCGAAACTGCCGGGCGACATCGCCGTGTCGGCGTCGATCCGTACCAGGCCTTCGCGCGGCGCGGCGTCGCGGATCAGTTCGGCATATTCCATCGGGTGCGCCAGCGCGACCGTTTCTAGCGGCGCCATCGGCGCCCGTTCGCGCGCCAAAGTCTGGAATGTCTCAGTCTCGAGAGCGCGCTCGACGGCGCGCAGCCGGTCCGGCCGTTCGGGATGGCCGGCGGGCACGACGTGATTGAGGCAGGCGGGGTGGGATATCAGCAGCGTCGACATAAGGCACACTTAGCGATTCGGAGAGCCCAAAGGAAGGCTCAGTCTGCCGGCTCGACGGTGACGCCCTTGGGTGGCGGGATGCCGTCGGGCACGAAGAAGTCGATCATAAGCGGCACGCTGGGATCGACGCGATAGCGCTCGAAATCGGTGACGCCTTCGCCCGCGAGGAAGGTGTCGTCGATCAGGAAGTGCCCGGTGAAATCCGGCCCCTTCTGGAAGATGTGCCATGCGGCATCGGCGAGAATGTCGGGCGTTCGCGAGCGCCGCATGATCGCGTCCCCGCCCAGCAGGTTGCGGATCGCCGCGGTGGCGATGGTGGTGCGCGGCCACAGCGTGTTGACCGCGACCTTGCCGCGCAATTCACCGGCAAGGCCGAGCGCGACCATGCTCATGCCGAACTTCGCCATCGTGTAGGCGGTCGACGGCGCGAACCATTTCTCCTCCATGTCGAGCGGCGGCGACAGCATCAGGATGTGCGGCCGCTTCGATCGCACGAGGTGGGGGATCGCGTATTTCGAGACCAGGAACGTGCCGCGCGCGTTGATGCCCTGCATCAGGTCGAAGCGCTTCATGTCGGTTTGCTGCGACGGCGTCAACGAGATCGCGCTCGCATTATTGACCAGGATGTCGATGCCGCCGAATTTTGCCGCGGTCCGATCGATCGCGTCCTTCACCGCGGCTTCGTCGCGGATGTCGACCCCGAACGCTAGCGCCTCACCGCCGGCCCGCTCGATTTCGGCGGCCGCGGTATGGATGGTGCCTTCGAGCTTCGGGTGCGGCGTGACGGTCTTGGCTGCGATGGCGACATTGGCGCCGTCGCGCGCAGCGCGCAGCGCGATGGCGAGCCCGATGCCCCGCGATGCCCCGGTGATGAACAGAGTCTTGTTCTTGAGCGACATCGGCCCTCGCAATCTTGTGGGGTTATTCCTAGATGATGGTCCGCCGGCGTAAAAGGGCGTTTGCGAAAGACATTCCCATGCAATTGACGGGCATTCATCACCTGACGGCGGTATCGGCGGACGCACCCGGCAACAAGGCATTTTACACCGGCGTGCTGGGCATGCGTCTGGTCAAGAAGACCGTCAATCAGGACGACGTCAGCGCCTATCATCTGTTCTATGCCGACGGCATCGCGGCGCCCGGCAGCGATCTGACGTTTTTCGATTTTCCGGCGCGGCCGGAGCGGCGCGGCAACAACAGCATCAGTTGCACGGGTCTGCGCGTCAGCGGCGAGGCCACTTTGCGCTGGTGGCAGCAACGGCTGGAATTGGCCGGCGCGCGCTTGGGCGCGCTGGCCGAACGCGACGGCCGATTGACCCTCGACTTCCAGGATCCGGAAGGCCAGCGGCTGTCGCTGGTCGACGATGGAGGCAAGGGTGAAACTCACCCGTGGGACAAGAGCATCGTTCCGACCAGGCACCAGATTCGCGGGCTTGGCCCGATCGTGCTGACGGTGCCGGAACTGGCGCCGACCGATGCGGTGCTGACCAAAGTGATGGCGATGCGTCCGGTGCGCGACTACGCCTATCCCGGCTCCAATACCGACCGCATCCACGTCTACGAGATGGGCGAGGGCGGGCCGTCGGCCGGACCGTGGGCGGAGCTGCACGTCGCCGTGCGGCCGGAGCTGCCCGTGGCGCAGCCGGGCGCCGGCGGCGTCCATCACGTCGCGTTCCGCACGCCGGACGATGCGCAGTACGACGCTTGGGCGGAGCGGCTGAAGGAATTGCGCATCCCCAACAGCGGCAAGGTCGACCGTTTCTGGTTTCACTCGCTGTATTTCCGCGAGCCGAACAGCATCCTGTTCGAGATCGCGACCGATGGGCCGGGCTTTACGGTCGATGAGCCGCTCGACAAACTGGGCGACACGTTGGTGCTGCCGCCGTTCCTGGAAGCCGACCGCGAGCGGATCGAGGCGGGGCTGAAGCCGCTCTAGCCCGCCAGCGCCGCGTCGCTCGCGGTGATGCTGTCGCCGCCCTCGATTACGACGCGTTCCAGCGACGGCGCCTGGGCGCAGATATTTTCTGCGAAGAAGCGCGCGAGCGCGACACGGCCCGCGCCGCCGCCTTCGCGCAGCGAGGCGAGCGCATCGACCGCCAGCATGCAGCCGCCGGCCGCGCTGCCGAACAGCCGCAGGTAGGGCGTCGCACCGGCGAGCGCGGTCTGCGACGATTTCTGCGCCATGAGCCATTGCGTCGCGCGCGCGAGGCTGTCGACGGCCTCGCCGAGCCGCGCGCCGCTCTCGCCGAGCGCCGGGTCGTTGACGGCCTTGACCTTGCCGACGATGCCGCGCAATTCGTCGAGGTAGATGCCGACCGTCTTGCCGCCGTCGAGCGGCAGCTTGCGTGTCACCAGATCGAGCGCCTGGATGCCGTTGGTGCCCTCGTAGATCGCCGCGATGCGGGCGTCGCGATAATGCTGCGCCGCGCCGGTCTCCTCGATGAATCCCATGCCGCCGTGGACCTGGACGCCGAGTGAGGCGACCTCAATGCCGATGTCGGTCGAGAACGCCTTGGCGACCGGCGTCAGCAGCGAAGCGCGCTCATGCGCGGCCTTGCGCGCCGCCTCGCTCTTGCTGCGCAGCGCGCGGTCGATCGCGACGCCGGTGGCGTAGCAGATCGCGCGCGCGGCGGCGGTCAGGCCGCGCATCGTCAGCAGCATGCGCTTGACGTCGGGATAGGCGATGATCGCGTTGCCGCTTTGCTTGCGCTCGCGCGCATAGGCGGTGGCCTGCTGGGTCGCCAGTTCGGCGATCCCGACGCCCTGCAATCCGACCGCGAGCCGCGCGCGATTCATCATGGTGAACATGCAGAGCATGCCGTTGTGCTCTTGCCCGATCAGGTAGCCGACTGCACCGCCGTGATCGCCGTACACCATCGTGGCGGTCGGCGAGGCGTGGATACCCATCTTGTGCTCGATCGAATGGGCGCGCACGTCGTTGCGCTGGCCGAGCGAGCCGTCGGGGTCGACCATGAATTTCGGCACCAGGAACAGCGAGATGCCCTTGGTGCCGAGCGCCGCATCGGGCAGCCGCGCCAGCACGAAATGAATGATGTTGGAGGTTAAGTCGTGCTCGCCATAGGTGATGAAAATCTTGCTGCCGGTGATGCGGTAGCTGCCGTCGGGAGCGCGCTCGGCCTTGGCGCGCAGCGCGCCGACGTCGGAGCCGGCCTGCGGCTCGGTGAGCTGCATGGTGCCCATCCATTCGCCGCTGATGAGCTTGGCGAGGTAGGTCTCTTTCAGTCTGTCGCTGCCATAGGCGTGCAGCGCGTCGACCGCGGCCATCGTCAGCACCGGGCCGATGCCGAATGCGTTGGAGGCCGAGTTCCACATCTCGATGCAGGCGGCATTGAGCGCCTGCGGCAGGTTCTGGCCGCCCCATTGCGCCGGGGCGCCGAGCCCGTTCCAGCCGGCGGCGGCCCAGGCGGTATAGGCCTCCTTCCAGCCCGGCGGGGTCGTCACCTCGCCGTCCTTGAACGGCGTGCCGAATGTATCGCCGATACGATTAAGAGGAGCGATCACCTCGGTCGCGAACTTGCCGGCTTCTTCGAGGATGACGTCGACGCTGTCATCGTCGAGATCGCCGTAAATGCCGTCGGCCAGCGCCTGGGAAAATCCCGCCGAGTGCCTCAGCGCGAACGCGATGTCGGAAACCGGCGCCCGGTAGGTCATGGCGGCAATCTAACCCGGCGCGGCGAGCGGTCAAATAAAGGGCGGCCGGTCATTTCCCGGCGTTTTCCCCCTCCGGCGAGGGGCGGCGTTGATAGCGTGCAACGCCGTCGCTATGGTCCGCGCGCCGGCGCGATTTAAGGCGCGCGCGGCTTCCTGTGCCGGTATTGGGGCGTAGCCAAGTGGTAAGGCAGCGGATTTTGATTCCGCCATCCCCTGGTTCGAATCCAGGCGCCCCAGCCAGCCAGTCCGGTCTCTGCTATCTCTGCGTGCAATTGGTTGTTTAAGGCCGCAGTTCGCGGGCTTCCTGCATGCGAAAAATATCCGGAGACTCCGGAATCGCACTCGAAATTCCCAAATCGGCCGAAAGTCTCCACGCACGAATTGAATAATTCCCGTTTTTGGAGATTCAGTGCAGAGCAAAAGTTGTATTGCACTGACACGTCCGCAATCAGTGCGGAAAATTCATCATGTTGAGTTTCCCTGAATAAATTCGATGGGGAGAGTGATGTTCGACTTTGAAAAGGATCCAGTGGTGAGGCGACGGATCAGTTCCTCGCCAGCTTTTCGTCCAAGCTCGTCGGCAGGCGCTTTAATGGTCGTTAGAAGCGGGTCGCTGTATTTCCAAAGCTCAAAGCCGTTAAATCCCGTGACGCGGACTTTGCGCGGGACATTAATTCCGCGCATTTGAAGGAACCGAAGTACCGCAATCCCCATCTGGTCATGACAGGCGAGAATTCCGTCAGGAAGCTCATTCGTCTGTAAGTATTGATCGAGAGCTACGTAGGCTTCCTCCAAGTGAGCAGTTTCGCTCCGAATTAGGGAAAACAAAACTCCGGCCCTTTTGCATGCTGTCGACATGCCGCGAACCCGCTCTTCCATCGAGGCCCACAGCGTTGCCGGCTGAACGGCCAGCAAATTGCGGCAGCCGCGTTCGATAATATGCGTTGCTAGAAGCCGTCCACCATCGAAATCATCAGCGCGAATGCAGCAAACGTCTCTTAGGGGCGCATTGCGTTCATGGATCATGACGCAGGGATAAGGCGTAGCCGACAATTGCTCGAGCGTCTTAAGTCGCGTGGCCCTTTGACCAGAATGGATAACGCAAAGTGCGTCAACGTCGATTTTTTTCAGCGCAAGAGCTTGTTGCGCCTCTTCGGGATAAATTCCTTCGACCGTCAGTGAATAACCGCGTTCGTTTAGATAACTGCTGAGGCCGGCGACCACATAGGCGTGGCCGGGGTGGGCGAGATACATCGGGTCTTTATCAATGAACAGAAGGCCAATCGACAGCCGTTCAGCCCGGCGGAGATTGCGACCAGCCGAGTGGGGCTTGTAGTTCAGATTGCGGATCGCCGTTTCGACGCGCCGGCGCGTGCGCTTCGACATCTGTTCGAAACGTTGATTGATGACGTTCGACACCGTCATTAGCGATACGCCGGCGCTTTTCGCAACGTCGCTCATGATCGTCTGTCCGCTGCGGCGCCTCAATTATCCACCTCTACAGCCACGAAATCCGGAAAATGCCGCGTTTGACTTTAACGTTAAAGAATAAAAGGATCGGAGACAACAACAGGGGTGCCGGTGCCTTTTAAAGCCGTGAAGTCGCAGAAGATCTTCGCATCGCCGGCGCCCTTTTCGCAGGCGACACTGACCAACTCGGCGAAGTTCCTCCACATTTCTGGACAGGTCGCTCAAGGGCTCGACGGCAAAACGACCGGTGTCGGCGACATCGAAAAGCAGACTGTAGATGTAATCACCAACATCCAGACGCTCGTGACAGAGCAGGGTGGCTCGCTCAGTGACATCTGCAAAATTACTATTTTTCTGACATCGCGCGATCACCTGCCGAAGGTCATGGAGGTGCGTCGTCGGTTTTTCAAAGAGCCTTTTCCGGCAACGAGTGCGGTGATCGTCGCGGGTCTCGCGAACGCCGAGTGGATGATCGAGATCGAAGCCGTTGCGGCTTTGTCATAGGAGTGGCGCGTGACGGTGAATGCTCATTGGACACAAAAGAAAAGTAGTGGCGATAAGCTCGTAGATCTGATCGCCGAAAACGTCGATCGGCTCATCAATCTGGATTACAGCAGCTATGGTGTCATCCGCCACCTTCATGAGGCGGCGTTTGCCCTTTATGGGCGGCCTGTAACTTTGGAAGCGGCGGAGCGGTTGAAGAGCGTCGTTGGTGACGGAGACTACGTCTTCGTGACGTCAGGTTGGGTAATGCCTGGCTACTATCCGTACGGCGAAACTGATGGTCCCATCGGCGCGGCAACGATTGGGCGCGCTTTAGCGATTGGCTTTAACGCCCGCATGGTCGTCCTCACTGAGGACACGATGATCGGTGTAACCACGGCTGCATGTCGGGCGGCCGGCCTTAATGTCATGACCGAAGAGGATTTGCGCCGAGCGCCACGGCCCCCGCACAAGACCAATCATTATTGCGTCATCATACCGTTTCCGATTGATGATGCGGCAGCGACAACAGAAACCACTCGACTTTTCGATGCATACAAGCCGAAGGCACTGATTGCTATTGAGAAGAACGGCCCCAACAAAGAAGGCCGCTACAGCATGGTGAACGGCGCAGATAATAGCGATTGCGTTGCTAAAGCTGCAAAGCTGTTTGATGAGGCAAAAAAACGAGAAGTATTGACCATCGGCATTGGTGACCGCGGCAACGAAATCGGCCTCGGGACCATTGGCGATGTGCCTCGCAAGATATTGCCCTTCGGCGAGAAAGCGACGGACACCACGGTCGTCGACGTTGTTGTGACCGCGGCGGTTTCTAATTGGGGTGCGTCCGGGATCGCCGCCGTCCTCGCTTCAATGCTGAACAATCCCGATGTCATGCACGACACCGCGACGGAGACGCGAATGCTTCATCGTTCCATCGATGCGGGCGGCGTGGATGGCTTCAATTGCCGGCCGGTGCCGATCACCGACGGAATGCTTGAAAGCACCCAAGTCGCCATTTGCGCGCTGTTGAACGAGCTTGTGATGGCCTCTGCCGCTCGCAAGCCGTCTGTGTTCGCTACCCCGATCTTAGGAAAGCCTTCTAAATAAGCCTTTATGCAAACCAGGAGTCACTGCAATGAGACTACCCTTCTTACTCGCAGCTTTGCTGCTTTCGGTTGTCTCGGCGAAGAATTCCGCGATTGCCGCCGAGTACACCATCAAGCTCGCTTACGTCGCGCAGCCTACAAATCCATTCCACAAAGGAATGGAGTACTTCGCTCAAAAGGTGGCTGAAAAGAGCAAAGGCCGGATTGAGGTCAAGCTGTTTCATAGCCAGCAATTGGGCGGTGAGCGCGACTACGTAGAAGGCATGCAGCTCGGGACGATTGAGATGGCTCAGACGAGCCTCGGACCGGTGGGTTCGTTCGAACCGACAATGGACCTTTTTGCTTTACCGTTTCTCTTTCGGTCGTCTGAACATTTCGACCATGTTTTCGACGGGCCGATCGGTAAGTCCGTCGGTGCGAAGCTGATCCCGAAGGGTGTTCGGGTGCTCGGCTATACAGACAACGGCGCACGCTTACTTAACAATTCTAAGCACCCGATCAAAACTCCGGAGGATATGAAGGGGCTAAAGTTCCGATCGATGGAGAGCCCGGTATTCGTCGAGACCTATCGTGCGCTCGGCGCACGGGCTGTCCCAATGGCGCGGCCCGAAGTCTTCTCAGCCCTTAAGCAGGGGGTTATTGATGGTCTCGACAATCCGCTCGCATTCTATGAATCGATGGGCGACTACGAAGTGACAAAGTACCTTACGCTCGGCGTTGAGTTATTCCAGACTCCGGGTGCGCTGATGATTAGCGAGAAGTACTACCAGTCACTTCCTCCTGATTTGCAGAAGGCAATTCAGGATGCCGCGGACGAAGCCATTCCGTATCAGCGCAAAGTGTTCCGCGAGGCGGACGCAGAGATCTTGGCTCGCCTCAAAAGCAAGGGCGTGATCGTGGAACACGCCGACATTAAGCTCTTCGAGCCGGTCGCGCAGTCGGTATGGGACAAATTCGCCGACAAAGTTGGGGGCCGTTCCATGATCGATGCTGTCGTGAATACGAAATGAAGCGTCGGGAGATGCAACATTAAGACGCCAGAAGCCGAGAATCCTACGGGGAACGTGCCGGGTAATGACCGCACGTTCCCCGTCGGCGTACTGGAAACGTTGCTCGCCGCGCTAATGGTTGGTCTTTTAGTTGTTGTCTTCATTCAAGTTGTCGTGCGTTATGCCACTTACCAGCCGTTGGCATGGACCGAAGAGGTCGCACGGCTATTGTTTATCTGGGCGTCAATGATCGGCGCCGTGATTGCCGCAAAGCGTGGTAGTCACTTTGCGGTCACCTTGATATTCGACCTGCTACCTCTGAAATTTCATCGCACTGTTAAGGTCATTCTCCAGACAATGGAGGCGGGCTTCTACGCGCTCTTTGCATGGAGCGCTTTCATTGTGATGCGAGTGGCCCACAATCAACAGTCCCCCTCGCTCGAATTCCCGATGAGCATCTCTTATGCCGCACTTACGACATCGGGTGTTATGATGAC
The DNA here is from genome assembly GCA_038206695.1 of Hyphomicrobiales bacterium. Taxonomy (GTDB): domain Bacteria; phylum Pseudomonadota; class Alphaproteobacteria; order Rhizobiales; family Xanthobacteraceae; genus Pseudolabrys. The sequence goes on from JBBRAN010000001.1 coordinate 202,052, forward strand.
ACTGTTTGCGCTCTGGCGTACGGCCAAGCTCATGCGGGAAAAGAGCTAATGGCTATCGTCCTCACCATAGTTCTGACGTTCGGCATTGCGATTGGCTTGCCAATCGCCGCAGCGATTGGTGGTGCTTCAGCACTCGCAATCATCCAGCAAGGGTATTTGCCCATCGCCCTTGTGGCGCAACGTGTTTACGTTGGCATGGACTCATTCCCGCTCGTGGCAGTTCCGCTCTTTATTCTGGCTGGCGCTTTAATGGATGTCGGAGGTATTTCCGTCCGCATCACACAGTTGGCCCAGTCTTTTGTCGGTCATCTTCGCGGCGGATTGGGAATGGTGACCGTCGTTGGCGCTATGATTTTTTCAGGAATCTCGGGCTCGCACACGGCGGATACGGCCGCTATCGGTTCCGTCATGATTCCCACCATGATTCGGAAGGGATACCCGCCGGCGTTTGCAACCGCAGTTGTCGCGGCGTCTGGCGCAATGGGAATATTGATCCCACCCAGCTTGCTTCTGATTTTCTATGGAATTTTGACGGGTACTTCGATTTCAGCGCTATTTTTGGCGGGTCTCCTGCCTGGTGTCGCGATGGGGGTTGTCGGCTTCATAACCACTTATTGGATGGCCGTTCGTCTCGATCTACCCGTTGAAGGACGTTTTTCATTCACCGGTGTTTGGAGCGCACTCAAACGCTCGGTCTTAAGCCTGCTGATGCCGATCATCATTCTCTCTGGAATTTTGATTGGCATCTTCACCCCAACCGAGGCTGCCGCTGTAGCGGTAGTCTACGGCTTTTTAATCTCAAAATTTATTTACCGCGAGCTCAGCTGGTTGCATTTCCGGCGAGTGTTGATTGAAAGCGGGGTCACAACCGGGATCGTGATGCTGATCATTGGAACGGCGACGCTGTTCGGATGGATCCTGACAAGCCAACAAGTGCCTCACCGGATATCCGAGTCTTTGGCGTCGGTTTCGTCTGAGGCTTGGGTGTTCCTATTACTCGTCAATATCGTCTTCATTGTCGTCCACTGTGTGTTCGAGGTTTCTGCGTCGCTGATCATGACACTGCCGATACTATTCCCGATCGCGAGAGCTTACGGAATCGATCCGGTACACTTCGGCATCGTGCTGACGGCCAATATGGGTGTCGGGATGATTACGCCGCCGATCGGGATGTGTCTGTGTGTGGCCTGCGGCATCAGCGGTGTTTCAATTCAAAAGGCGACGCTGCCTCTACTACCCTTGCTCGGGACAATGGTCCTCGCGTTGATCTTTATAACTTTCGTGCCCGAATTCACGCTGCTCTTGCCGCGATTGGTCTTGGGATATCAATCGCCGTAGGACTCACTCCAAGCTGCACATCTCCCGTTGCGCAGCTTACGGCGGAACTGTCTCTGATGGGTTTTTTGGCCAGATTCGGCGGAAATTCTCGCGCAAGATCAAAGATGAATTGATCTGCCCCCTTTGAAGTGGTCCTCCCTGAGGTATGTTTTTGCCAGAGGAGGATATGGAGATGGGAAGGAAGAGGCATACGGCTGAAGAGATTGTTTCGAAGCTTCGAGGCAACGAGAATATCAAGCGGCGGTGAGACCGCTCTCGTTGCAGCGTAAGTCATCCACAACCAAAAGCTCTAGGCTGGCTGCTCGGCGGGTCCGCTAGGCGTCTTTTCCCAATTACGTAGTTGACACCACACGGCCTAATATAGGGTGCAATTCCTTGGCAAGGTCGTGCGGATGGGTAGATACATTTTTTCTGTACAGGGTGCGTGCAGGCCTTGCGGCGCAGCAACCGCAGCGGTTACCAATTTGGCAACCAAAGCGTTGGTAAAAAAGAGGGGGGCCGAAGCCCCCCAAGGTTGCAGGTAGTCCCGTGCGTGGCGGACTGTCCACGAGTTAGGGCGTGCCAAAGGCACCACCCCAGCCAACAGGCTTGGACCGATGCTTCTCAGGGCGAATCGGTCCCCGCCGCCTGATGGCATCAGGAGTAATGGATTTAAGGATTCCCGGAAACGCAGCGTCCCGCTTGCGCACAGGTCTGTGCACGGGGCACCCTAATCCTCATGGCAAAGACCATTAAGCAACGGCTGTCCGCGATCCTGGCTGGCGCGTTTGCCGGCCCGCCGACGCCGCTCAAGGCTATCCGGAAAAAGAACGGCGACTCGCGTGGGCGAGCGAAGCCAAAGAAACGCAGGTCTAAGCCTATGTTAAGGTCGTCACGCTGACCTGGGAGGTCATATGCCTGACGACTTGGACTTAGGCGTTCTACTATGGCAGATCGAAAGCCGTTCCAAAATTCAAACACTGCTTCATCGAATGTACGCGCTATATAAAGCGCAAGAGCAATATCTGCCGCTCAGCGATGTACCAACAAGCCAACTTACAACAGAAGAAAAGGATGAGTGGTACCCGCTCAACCGAATGATCGGTGCAGCATTTTCACTATGGCGATCGGCATTTTTGACCCAAGCGTCAAGCAACCGGCAAAAAATTTACGATCACACAAAAGAGTTTGTTGGAAAATTACTAGCGCAAAATGCGATCTCCTTTGCGGACGATCACAAAATGTGTGAACTCACCATCGTTTATTACAATGCGAACGCTCGATATCGAATCGAACGGCTCATGGATAGAAATTCAACGCTAGTCGAAAAATATTTATCGGTTCGAGCTATCGAAGAAATGAAGATTAAGGGAACGGCAGACACGTTGGAAGAAAAAGAGCATTGGGCCATGCTCTATGACGCCCTTAAAGATTGTTTTGAAGACTACGAACAGCGTTACTCGCGATGATTCCAGCGAGCAACCGCATTCGATTTAACTGCATCCTCAACGATAGCAGAGTGGCACTCCGTGCACTCAATTTGAGTGATGCTGCGCTTCATGGTGAGCTTACCCTTGCCGCCACAAAACGGGCAGGCGCGGAGATAGGGCTCGGTATCAGGTCGCTCTTGAACAAGAACGTTCATGGCACGAACCTTTCCAAGTGAATGCGCAAATCGCGTCGAGGTTCCATCGTATCATGCGTGATTCTGTGCGCAAAACGATATGTGTCTTTCGTCATTAACCGAATTTTTAGCCTTTTTTTAAGGCCCCAATACGGCGCCGCCGAACAGCCCCTGGAACTGGCCGGCTGTCTGCGGGTCGTCAAAGCACCACCGCACAAAGTCGCGGCCTTCCTCGTGCCGCCCACGCCCGCGCTTTTGCTCCAACGCCAACTGCATGTGGAATACAGCAATTACGTCGAGGGTATTGCCAAGCCCGTTTTCAGGCACGGCGATCTCCACGATGTAAGGAAGGTCGCGCTTATTCCGCTTTGGGTCGTCGTACAGGCTTTTCTTTGCCATATCGCTTACGCCACTTGCGCTTCACCCGCGCGACGAAATGAGTGTAGTCCTGCTTAGTGAGGTTGACGATACGTGAGGCGCTTGCCTTCACCGCCCTTTACGGCAAGCGCAGCACGTTCCCCGTCCATCATGGCGCGGGTGTTGTAGCGAAAATCGAATTCCGCGAGATAGCGGTGCAAATTCTTTTCAGCGCAATGCTGATAGTTGCCGCGCATCCCGCGCTTGAAGATACCGAAAAAGCCTTCCGCAGTATTCGTATGCACGTCGCCACGGGCATATTCCTTGGCCGAGTGCTTCACGGTTTCATGCGAGGCAAAGTGCGCGTCCATGCCGGTGTAAAGGCGCGACTCGTCCGTATGCAACCGCGTCTCTTTCAAGACGTTTGCCGCTACAATGCCCTGCACCGTGACCTGATCGGCAACCGCGACGTGAAACGACCGGACGTTGCCGCCTCGCTCGACGAGAGAGACGATAGCCCGCTTGTTTTTCGGGCCGCGTGATTTGTTCTTGTAAGGACGGCCCTTGCGCTGCGGAGAGACGCGGCTTTCCTTGGTGTTGCCGAAATAAGTTTCGTCGGCTTCCACGATCTTGCCAACGCCGCCCATCGGGGCTTCCAGGCCACCACGGCGCATCGCTTCCATTACGCGATGGTGTAGGAACCAAGCCGTGTTGTATTCGCAACCCAAAATGCGCTCGAGGTGGGTAGCGGTGAAGCCCTTTACGGACGAGGCATAGAGGTGGAACGCCGTGGCCCATGACGTGAGCGGGGCGTGGGAACGCTCCATGACGCTCTTGGTCATTACCGTGTAGTCCTTGCGGCACTCTTTCTCGGCGCAGCGATAACGGCCCGCCTTATTGGTCGCGTAGTGCTTCAGGCTGCCACAATGCGGGCACACGGGGCCGTCCGGCCAACGGGCGGCCTCAAACCAGACCCGCGCCGCATCCTCATCGTGAAAGTGCTTTGCCTTGAAAACGCCTTTTGCCATGGCCATCGCTCCTGATGGCACCAATACAGCATATGGGCCTTGTGGTGTCAACTACGTAATTGGGCGTCTTTTCCTAGACAACCAAGCCCACCTGGCGACCATTGCAGCTAAAATAATCAGAACAATTATTCGGGCCAATTTGTCGAGCATCTCCCCGCACCCCAAGACGGTATTATCAATCCAAGTTTTTGATATAATTCTTGTAAATCCACCGACGCTTATCTCGTCGACGCCAAACTGTTCCCCACAACAATCGACCAGTAATTGAACGCCTCGGAATTATCACCGTCCAAAGGTGCCAGACTTCGTTCTCAATGAGCCTTTGCTCTGGGCTCAGTATACGGCGAACATCGTATTTGCTTGCGATTGCGCGCGACATCGCTGGTAATCTCGGCATCGGGCTCGGGCAATTCCGGCCAATGTCGCAAGATCGCCTGCATCTTCAATCGTATTTCAAAATTAGCGTAAGGAAAGAACGTTAATGCAATCGCTTAATCATCCGTGGGAAGCTGCGCATCTGCGTCATGTCCGCTTTCGGGGGTAAAGCGGACATTCGTCAGCGGAGTTCGAGCTACAGGCGGAATAGGGTGGACCATGCCATTTATGGTTAACGGTATATTAACTGGCATTGATCACTATGCGCCGCTGTCACCGTCTGAGGTTCTCAAATGAAAAAGCTTTTGGTCGCGCTCTTCACCGTGATCGCCGTCGTCAACGTTGCTGGGTGTGCCGGTAAGGGCAAAGCGCCGGTTGGCAAAGGCAAAGCGCCGGTCGTTCAGACCAGGGGTTGATGTAACCGGGGGTGCGTTGGCTCGCCTCCCTCAAAGTAGACAATTTTCGGCGCGATTGGCATGTCCGCTTTGGGTCAATCGCGTCACTTTTGTGGAGTGCGCCCCTTGAGCCGGACATGTTGAAGTTAGTGATTTGACAGGGTGTTCTGGGCTTTCGAAAGATGAAAGCCATGGCCAGACGGCAGCGTTCGCACAGCATTGAGTTCAAGCGGCAGGTCGCGCAGGAGTTTGT
>JBBRAN010000002.1:0-168699 GCA_038206695.1 Hyphomicrobiales bacterium
CACCATGGTGCTCGAGACCAACGGCGGCATCAGCCCAGAGGATGCGATCGCCTACGCGGCGCGCATCCTGCAGGACCAGCTCAACGTCTTCGTCAACTTCGAGGAGCCGCGGCGCGAGGAAGTCTCGACCGCCATCCCCGAGCTCGCCTTCAACCCGGCCCTGCTCAAGAAGGTCGACGAGCTCGAACTCTCCGTGCGCTCCGCCAACTGCCTGAAGAACGACAACATCGTCTATATCGGCGACCTGGTGCAGAAGACCGAGGCCGAGATGCTACGCACGCCGAATTTCGGCCGCAAGTCGCTCAACGAGATCAAGGAAGTGCTGGCGCAGATGGGCCTGCATCTCGGCATGGAAGTGCCGGGCTGGCCGCCGGAGAACATCGAAGAGCTCGCCAAGCGCTTCGAGGATCACTACTAGGCCGCATCGCGGCCTGAAGAAGAATTGAGGAGTTCGCGATGCGTCACGGCAAGGTTCACCGCAAGTTCAATCGCACGGCCGAGCATCGCAAGGCGATGTTCGCCAATCTGTGCGCCGCCCTGATCAAGCACGAGCAGATCACCACGACGCTGCCGAAGGCGAAGGATCTGCGTCCGGTGGTCGAGAAGCTGATCACTCTGGCCAAGAAGGGCGGGCTCTCGGCGCGCCGCCAGGCGATCGCCGAATTGCGCGACGTGCCGATGGTCAGGAAACTGTTCGACGTGCTCGCCCCGCGCTACAAGGACCGCAAGGGCGGCTACACCCGCATCATGAAGGCCGGGTTTCGACATGGCGACAATGCCGCGGTCGGGGTGATCGAGTTCATCGACCGCGACGTCGAGGCCAAGGGCAAGGATTCCGGCCCGGTGCGGGAAAAGAAGGCCGAGGACGCCGACGCCACCGCGGCGGCCTGATCGCCTAAATCCACCGAATAGAAAAAAGGCGGCCGCCGGGCCGCCTTTTTTTTATTTTCCCGGCATTTGTGCCGCGCTAACCTCGCGTCGAACCACACGCGCAGGGAGCGGCATGATGAACAGGCTGGGGTTGATCGGGTTGGCGGCGTGTCTGTTGGCAGGCCCGGCGCTGGCGCAAAACCAGAGTCCAATCGACCGCGGCAGCTATCTGGTCAACGGCCTGCTGACCTGCGGCAATTGCCACACGCCAAAAGGCCCTACCGGCGACATCATGGAGAAGGCGTTCTCCGGCGGCCTCGATTTCGACGAGCCGCCGTTCAAGGTGACCGCGTCCAACATCACGCCGGACAAGGAGACCGGCATCGGCAATTACACCGACGAGCAACTGCGCACCGTGCTGCGCAAGGGCATCAAGCCGAATGGCGTGCCGGTCGCGATGGTGATGCCGAGCGGCTTCTACGAGATCATGACCGACCGCGACCTCGACGCCGTGATCGCTTATCTGCGCAGCCTCAAGCCGATCAGCAACAAGGTGCCGGACCCGTTCTACAAGGTGCCGCAGGCCCACCCGGTGCCGCCGGGCGGCGACAAGAAATTCACCGAGGCCGACCTCGCCGACCCGTTGAAGAAGGGCTTCTATCTCGTCACTATTGCGCACTGCCTCGAATGCCATACGCCGCTCGGGCCCCGCGGCCGCGAGTTCGACACGAGGCTCGGCGCCGGCGGCTTCAAGCTCGAGGGGCCGTGGGGCGTCTCGATCTCGCGCAACATCACCGCAAGCACGACCGCCGGGATCGGCGGCTGGACCGACGCCGAGGTCAAGCGCGCGATCACGCAGGGCACCCGCAAGGACGGCAGCAAACTGCGGCCGCCGATGGCGTATCCTTCCTACGCCACCATGACCGAGGCCGACCTCGACGCCACCGTCGCCTGGCTGCGGATCCTGCCGGCCAAGGATTAGGTGGCCTTCATTTGGTCATCGGCTGTGCCTATATCTGGAACATTGCGGGTCATGCCGCGCACGCCGCATGACCGCCGAGTGAGCCGGACGCCATGAATTTCCTCCGCCTGTTGACTTGCAGCATCGCCCTGATCGCGGCGGCCGGGGCCTCCGCGCAAGAGCGCCGCGTGCCGACGATCGGTGAGCTGCGGCTGTCTTATGCCCCGGTGGTGCAGCGTGTCGCGCCGGCGGTGGTCAATGTCTATGCCGCCAAGACGGTGGTGACCCGCAATCCGCTGTTCGACGACCCGATCTTCCGCCGCTTCTTCGGCGGCCCCGATATTCCGCGCGACCAGGTGCAGCGCTCGCTCGGCTCCGGCGTGCTGGTCGACGCGTCCGGGCTGATCGTCACCAATGTCCACGTCATCGAAGGCGCCGACGAGGTCAAGGTTTCGCTGTCCGACAAGCGCGAGTTCGAGGCCAGCATCGTGCTCAAGGATCCGCGCACCGACCTGGCGATCCTGCGCATCAAGAGTGGCAACGAGCGTTTCCCGTTCGTCGAATTCGCCAATTCCGACCAGCTCGAGGTCGGCGACGTCGTGCTGGCGATCGGCAATCCGTTCGGCGTCGGGCAGACCGTGACGCACGGCATCGTCTCGGCGCTCGCCCGCACCCAGGTCGGCATCACCGATTACCAGTTCTTCATCCAGACCGACGCCGCCATCAATCCCGGCAATTCCGGCGGCGCGCTGGTCGATCTCACCGGCAAGCTCGCCGGCATCAACACCGCGATCTTCTCGCGCTCGGGCGGCTCGCAGGGCGTCGGCTTCGCCATCCCCGCCAACATGGTGCAGGTCGTCACCGCGTCGGCCCGCACCGGCGGCCACGCGGTCAAGCGGCCGTGGCTCGGCGCCAAGCTGCAGCCGCTGACCAGCGAGATCGCCGAGAGCATGAGCCTCAAGCGGCCCGCCGGCGCGCTGGTCGCCAGCATCTATCCGGACAGCCCGGCCGCGCGCGCCGGAGTCAAGGCCGGCGACGTCATCGTCTCGGTCGACGGCCAGGCGGTCGACGATCCCAATGCGTTCGATTACCGGTTTGCGACCAGGCCGCTCGGCGGCTCGGCTCGGCTCGGCCTGATGCGCGGCGGCAAGGAAACTGCCGCGATGGTCGGCCTGCAAACCGCACCGGAAACGCCGCGCGAGGAGATCACTATCCGCGCCCGTTCGCCGTTCCTCGGCGCCAAGGTCGCCAACCTGTCGCCGGCTTTGGCCGACGAGTTGCAGTTGCAATCGACCGACGAGGGCGTCGTCATCCTCGACGTCGACGACGGCTCGATCGCGCGCAATGTCGGATTTCAGCGCGGCGACGTCGTCAAGTCGGTCAATGGCGAGGCGATCGAGAAGACCGGCGATCTCGCCCGCGCCACCGAAAAGCCGACCCAGGTCTGGCGCATCACCGTGGTGCGCGCCGGGCGCGCCATGACGGTGACGTTCGGCGGATGAGGGCGACGTGATGGCAGCGCGGTCGAAGAAAACCGGACCGACCTTGTTCGCCGCCGCCGGCCTCGACCGCGACGCGCCGCGCCCGCTGGCCGACCGGCTGCGGCCCACCAAGATCGACGAGGTGGTCGGCCAGGATCATCTGCTCGGGCCAGACGGCGCGCTCACCCGCATGCTGGCGACGCGCTCGCTCGGCTCGCTGGTGTTCTGGGGCCCGCCCGGCACCGGCAAGACCACGGTGGCGCGGCTCCTTGCGCAGGCGACCGACCTGCATTTCGAGCAGATTTCCGCGATCTTCACCGGCGTCGCCGACCTCAAGCGAGTGTTCGAGGAAGCGCGGGTGCGCCGTGAGACCGGGCAGGGCACTTTGCTGTTTGTCGACGAGATCCACCGCTTCAACCGCGCCCAGCAGGACAGCTTCCTGCCGGTGATGGAGGACGGCACCATCATCCTGGTCGGCGCCACCACCGACAATCCGTCGTTTGAACTCAACGCGCCGCTGCTGTCGCGCGCCCGCGTCCTCGTCTTCAAGTCGCTCGACGCCGAGGCGATCGAGAAGCTGCTGGCGCGCGCCGAGGAGATCGAGGGTCGCAAGCTGCCGCTCGATCCGGAGGCGCGCGAATCCCTCAAGCGCATGTCGGATGGCGATGGCCGCGCCTCGCTGACCTTGGCCGAGGAAATCTGGCGCGCCGCGCGCAAGGACGAGACCTTCGACGCCGCGCAGTTGCAGGAGGTCGTGCAGCGCCGCGCCCCGATCTACGACAAGTCGCAGGACGGCCACTACAACCTGATTTCGGCGCTGCATAAATCGGTGCGCGGCTCCGACCCCGACGCCGCGCTGTATTACCTGTGCCGCATGCTGGACGCCGGCGAGCCGGCGCTTTACATCGCGCGCCGCGTCGTGCGCATGGCGATCGAGGATATCGGGTTGGCCGATCCGCAGGCGCTGATCATCGCCAATGCGGCGAAGGACGCGTTCGATTTCCTCGGCAACCCGGAAGGCGAGCTCGCGATCGCGCAGGCGGTAATTTATTGCGCCACCGCGCCGAAATCGAACGCCGCCTATGTCGCCTATGGCGCCGCGATGCGCACCGCCAAGGAACGCGGCTCGCTGCTGCCGCCCAAGCACATCCTCAACGCGCCGACCAATCTGATGAAGGACGAGGGCTACGGGCGCAATTACGTCTACGACCACGATGCCGAACAGGCGTTCTCCGGGCAGAACTATTTCCCCGACGCGCTGGATCGGCAGAAATTCTACGACCCGCCGGAGCGCGGATTCGAGCGCGAGATCAGGAAGCGGCTGGATTATTGGGCGAAATTACGCGCCGAGCGCGGCGGACAGCCGTGAGGCGCGGACGCAGCAACGGCCCTCGCCAGCCCGGCGGCGGCCGGCAGTCGGCCGGGCCGCGCCAACGCGGCTCGCGCAGCCAACGCCAAACGGACCGTAAAGGCGAGCGCAACAACGAGCAGCGCGGCAAGCACAAGCCGTCGGGAAAGTCCTTTGGCAACGCCAAGCCATTTGGCAAACCGTTCCGCCGCCCCGAGCGCCGCGACCGGCCGGACGCGCAGAATGCCCCGCGCCGCCACTCGGCCGCTTCCCCGCGGCCCGAGGGCAAGCCGCATTCCTCGTTCGCCGCCGCGCCGCCGGTCGCCGTATCGCAGGGCGTCACCACGGTCGCGGTGACGGCGGACGAAAACGGTATGCGGGTCGACCGCTTCTTCGAGGCGCGGTTTCCCGGCCTGTCGTTCAGCCATATCCAGCGCATCATCCGCAAAGGCGAGGTGCGGGTGAACGGCAAGCGCACCGAGCCGAAAAACCGACTGACGGCCGGCCACAAGGTGCGCATCCCGCCGCTCAAGATCGAGCCGCCGAAGCCGCGCGACGAGGCGCCGCAGGACCAGAAGGACCGCACCTTCCTCAAGGACATCACGCTGTACGAGGACGACGACGTGCTGGTGCTCAACAAGCCGGCCGGGCTCGCGGTGCAGGGCGGCTCGGGCACGGTGCGCCACATCGACGGCATGCTGGGCGCGCTGCAAAGCCAGGTGAAGGATTCGCAGCGCCCGCGCCTCGTCCACCGGCTCGACAAGGACACCGCCGGCTGCCTGCTGGTCGCCAAGACGCGCTTTGCCGCCGCCGCGCTCGCCAAATCGTTTCGCCACCGCTCGACCCGCAAGACCTACTGGGCGTTGGTGGTCGGGGTGCCGAAGCCGCGGCAGGGCCGCATCTCGACCTACCTGGCGAAGCAGGAAATGGAGGAGGACAGCTTCATGCGCGTCGCCAAGCATGGCGAGCAGGATGCCGTCCACGCCGTGACCTATTACGCGGTGGTCGAGACCGCCGCCCAGCAACTGGCGTGGCTCAGCCTCAAGCCGGTCACCGGCCGCACCCACCAGTTGCGCGCCCATATGGAGCACATCAAGCATCCGATTCTCGGCGATCCGAAATACTTCAACATCGAGAACTGGCAGCTGCCCGGCGGCATCCAGAACCGGCTGCATCTTCTGGCGCGGCGCATCGCGGTGGCGCATCCGCGCGACCCGGACAAGCGCATCGACGTCACCGCGCCGCTGCCCGACCACATGAAACAGTCGTGGAATCTGCTCGGTTTCGACGTCACGCGCTACGATCCAATCGAGGATGCCCCCGAGGAGGATTAGGCCGAACCAACGATGCGCATCCTGCTGATCGCCTTGCTCGCGGCGCTGGCGCCGGCGCCGGTGCGCGCCCAGGCCGACAACCGCTACAGCATCATGCGGCCGGAGCCGGGACGTCACGACGACAGCTTCGGCGCCTGGCGCGTGCCGGTGCCGAAGCCGGTGCGCCGCGCACGCGGCTCGTCCAATCCGGTTTATCCGGCGCCGCTGCCGCAGCCGGACCATTTCGCGCCGACGCCGGAGATCGAGGCGCAGCCGCGCCTGCGCAGCGTGCAGCCTTACGTCATGTCGCCGCAAAGCGGCCGCGTGCTGCCGAACCTCGACCAAGGCCGCCGCGAGACCGGGCAGGACCGCGCACTGCGTTGCGCGCATCAGGCCGGCGTCTATGGCGAGACCGGCGGCACCTATCTCGGCTCCTGCATCAATCAGTAGATCCGTCACTCTGGTCCACGAGCCTTTTTGACGCTTGACAGGCAACCAAAAGGTTGCATATTGTAATCATGGCAAGGCAAGGCCCGGACGCGGTCTTCAAGGCGCTGGCCGACGCGAGCAGGCGTGAACTGCTCGACCGTCTGCGCGCCGAGAACGGGCAGACGCTGAACGACCTCTGCGCGCGTCTCAACATGACGCGGCAGGCGGTGAGCAAACACCTCGCGATCCTGGAGGCGGCCAACCTGGTCGCCACCATGAAGCGGGGCAGGGAGAAGCTGCACTACCTCAATCCGGTGCCGATCCACGATATCGGCGAGCGCTGGATCGGGAAATTCGAACGGGGGCGGCTTCAGGCCCTCAGCGACATGAAACAGGCATTGGAGTCGTCGGATGAGTAAGCCGAGCTTTGTGTACGTCACCTACATCCGCACCACGCAGGAGAAGCTGTGGGCGGCGCTGACCGACAAATCGACCATGAAGAAATACTGGTTCGGCGCGTTTGCCGAGACCGACTGGAAGCCGGGCTCGCCGTGGGCGCTCAAGTTCGACGACGGCCGTGTCGCCGACAGCGGCAAGATTCTGGAAGCCGACCCGCCGAACCGCCTCGTCATCCGCTGGCAAAACGAATGGAAGCCCGAGATCAAGGCCGAGGGCTGGTCGTGCTGCACGATGACCCTCGAGCCGCACCAGGGCGTTATAAAGCTCACTGTCCAGCACGAGCTCGAAGGCGAGGGCACCAAGTTCATCGAGGCGGTGTCCGGCGGCTGGCCGAAGATCCTGTCGAACCTCAAGTCGCTGCTCGAGACCGGCGCCGTGGCCTACGAGACGAAGGTATAGCGATGGTCGACGTCGCGAAGTTGGAGCCGGGTACGGTCTACGTCACCTACATCGCGGCGACGCCTGAGCAGGTGTGGCAGGCGTTGACCGACCCGGCGTTCTCGAAGCGGTATTTCTTCGGCTTCCCAGTCGAGGTCGAGCAGCGGGCCGGCGGCACGTTCAAGCTGCTTTACCCGGATGGCCGCGTCCACGCTCGCGGTAAGGTCATCGAATGGTCGCCGCCGCGGCGGTTGTCCTGTACTTGGCTGATCGAGGGCATGGGCGAATTCGACGAGCTGCCAGAATGCATCGTCACCTACGACATCGAGCCGTCGGGCGACGCGGTACGCGTGACGATGACCGAGTCCCATTCCTGGGATATCCCGGACGCGATCCTCGCGGGCGGCCGCTCGGGCTGGCAGGCGGTGATGTCAAATCTCAAGAGCCTGCTCGAGACCGGCAAGACCCTCACGCTCGACAATCAGGGTCCGCCGCCCGGCATGGCCGAGGCGGTCAAACGGGCGGTGGCGGAGAAACCGTGGCTTAAGCGCTAGCCGTGTCGAGCGCCGCGATATCGTCGGCGCTCAGCTTGAGCCGCGGCGCCTTCATGATGTCGCTGAGCTGCGGCAGGCTGGTGGCGCTCGCGATCGGCGCGGCGATCGAGGGCCGCGCGATCAGCCAGGCCAGCGCAATCTGCGCCGGCGTCGCGTCATGGCAGGCCGCGACGGTGTCGAGCGACGTCAGGATACGAAGGCCGCGCTCGTCGAAATAGTTTTTGACCTTGAAGCCGCGCGGCGATTTCTCGGCTTCCGCCTTGGTCTTGTATTTGCCGGTCAGGAAGCCCGCCGCCAGCGAATAATACGGGATGACGCCCAGCTTCTCGCCGACCGCAATCGGCTCGTACTCGGTTTCGTAGGTCTTGCGGTCGTAGAGGTTGTAGTTCGGCTGCAAGGTCTCGTAGCGCGGCAGGTTCTTCGCCGTACTGGCGGTGAACGACTCGTTGAGCCGGCCGGGCGGCACGTTCGAGGCGCCGATCGCGCGCACCTTGCCGTCCTTGATCAACTGGGCGTAGGCGCCGAGCGTCTCCTCGGCCGGCGTCACGGCGTCGTCGAAGTGGGTCTGGTAGAGGTCAATGCGGTCGGTTTGCAGGCGGCGCAGCGACCCTTCGGCGGAACGCAGGATGTAGTCCTTGCGCACGTTTTTTCCCTCGCCCATGTCGGCGCCGACCTTGGTCGCGATCACGACGGTGTCGCGCTTACCGCTCCTTTTCAGCCAGCTGCCGATGATGGTTTCGGATTCGCCGCCCTTATGGCCCTCGACCCAGCGCGAATAGCTGTCGGCGGTGTCGATGGCGTTGAAGCTGGCGGCGGTGAAGGCGTCGAGCAGGGCGAACGATGTCTTCTCGTCGACGGTCCAGCCGAACACGTTGCCGCCGAACATCAGCGGCGCGATCGAGAGGCCGGAGCGGCCGAGCGGGCGTTTATCCATAATGGATCAACGCAATGACGCGTTGATCGCGTCCAGCGCGCTTTGCCCGGGGCACAGGTCGCGCTCGTTGAGGGCGTTGAGCGGCGTCTCGACCGTGTGCAGGTGCGCGTGCAGATCCTCGGAGTCCGGCTCGACATAGAGCAGGCCCGTGACGATCTGGCCCTTGGCGGCGTGCTTTTGCAGGAAGCCCATCGCCGCGGTGCGGTCGTGCAGGTCGTAATCGGCCGCGATCTTGCGCAGCGCGATCTTGGAGCCGTCATGCTGCTCGACGATCTCGACGCTGCCCGGCTCGTATTTCACCTCGATCGGCATCCGGCTCGTAATTACGTCGAGCCGGTTGACCGCCTCGTTGTGCTCGCGCACGAAATCGAAGCTCTTAGTCGAGCCGGCGTGGTTGTTGAAGGCGACGCACGGCGAAATCACGTCGAGGAAGGCGGCGCCGCGATGGGTGATCGCCGCCTTGATGATCGGGACGAGCTGCGCCTTGTCGCCGGAGAACGAGCGCGCGACGAAGCTGGCGCCGAGCTGGAGCGCCATCGCGACGAGGTCGATCGAGTTGTCGGTGTTGATGACGCCGCGCTTGGATTTCGAGCCGCGGTCGGCGGTCGCCGAGAACTGGCCCTTGGTCAGGCCGTAAACCCCGTTGTTCTCGACGATATCGGTCATGTTGACCCCGCGCCGCAGGCAATGCGCGAACTGGCCGAGGCCGATCGAGGCACTGTCGCCGTCGCCGGAGACGCCGAGATAGATCAGGTCGCGGTTGGCGAGATTGGCGCCGGTCAGCACCGACGGCATGCGGCCGTGCACCGAATTGAAGCCGTGCGAATTGCCGAGGAAATAGGTCGGCGTCTTCGACGAGCAGCCGATCCCGGAAATCTTCGCCACCCGGTGCGGCTCGATCGACAGCTCGAAGCAGGCCTGGATGATCGCGGCGGTGATCGAGTCGTGGCCGCAGCCCGCGCACAGCGTCGAGACTGTGCCTTCATAGTCGCGGTGGGTGTAGCCGAGGTCGTTCTTCGGCAATTCCGGGTGGTGGAATTTCGGCTTGGCCAGATAGGTCATGACGCCACCTTCATCGTCTTCACCTTGAGCTTGTCGAGATGTTCGCCGATCGCCTTGGCGATGAAGCGCGCCGTGATCGGCGTGCCGTCATAATGCAGGATCGGCACGATCCGCACCGGATCGATGCCGCATTCGTTGACGATCAGCGAGCGCATCTGGGCGTCGCGGTTCTGCTCGACCACGAACACGAAATCGTGGTCGGCGACGAAGCTGTTGACCGAGGAGTGGAACGGGAAGGCGCGGATGCGCATGCGGTCGAGCTCGTGGCCGCGCGCCTCGATCATGTCGATCGCCTCGTCCATCGCCGGCGCGGTCGAGCCGAAATAGATCACGCCGTATTTGGTCGGCTTGCCGGCATTGGCGAGCAGCGGGCGCGGCACCAGGTCCTTGGCGGTGTCGAACTTGCGCACCAGGCGCTGCATGTTGTCGACGTAGGGCGCGCCTTCCTCGGTGTATTTGGCGTAGCGGTCGCGCGAGGTGCCGCGCGTGAAGAACGAGCCCTTGGTCGGGTGGGCGCCCGGGTAGGTGCGGTAGGTGATACCGTCACCGTCGACGTCGAGATAGCGGCCGAATTCCTTGCCGGCCTCGAGTTCGTCCGCCGTCATCACCTTGCCGCGGTCGAACTTGCGCGCATTGTCCCACGCGAACGGCTTGCACAGCCGGTGGTTCATGCCGATGTCGAGGTCGAGCATCACGAAGATCGGCGTCTGCAGCCGGTCGGCGAGGTCGAACGCGGCGGCGCCGAACTCGAACGCCTCGGCCGGGTCCTCCGGGAAGATCAGCACGTGCTTGGTGTCGCCGTGCGAGGCATAGGCGCAGGAGATGATGTCGCACTGCTGCGTGCGGGTCGGCATGCCGGTCGAAGGGCCGGCGCGCTGCACGTCGAAGATCACCGCGGGGATTTCCGCGAAATAGGCGAGCCCGATGAATTCCTGCATCAGCGAGATGCCGGGGCCGGAGGTCGCGGTGAAGGCGCGCGCCCCGTTCCACGACGCGCCGATCACCATGCCGATCGAGGCGAGCTCGTCCTCGGCCTGGATGATGGCGTATTTCGCCTCCTTGGTCTTCGGATCGACCCGCAACTTGCCGCAATGCTTGGCGAAGGCGTCGGCGAGCGACGATGACGGCGTGATCGGATACCACGCGCATACCGTAGCCCCGCCATAGACCGCGCCGAGCGCGGCAGCGGCATTGCCCTCGACGAAGATTCGGTCGCCGACCTTGTCGCTGGCCTTGAGCTGCAAACCGAGCGGCGCGAGGTTGAGCGTGGCGAAGTCGCGGCCGATATGCAGCGCGTGGATGTTGGGCCCGATCAGCTTGTCCTTGCCCTGGTACTGTTCGCCGATCAGCGTCTCGACCACCTTGACGTCGAGCCCGAGCAGCGCGGTGAGGGCGCCGACATAGATGATGTTCTTGAACAGTTGGCGCTGGCGCGGATCGGTGTATTCCCGGTTGCAGATCGCGGTCAGCGGAATGCCGATCACCGTGATGTCGGGCCGGAATTTCGAGGCCGGCAGCGGCTTGGTCGAATCGTAGAACAGGTAGCCGCCCGGCTCGATCGCCGCGATGTCGCGCTCGAAGGTCTGCGGGTTCATCGCCACCATCAAATCGGTGCCGCCGCGCGCGCCGAGATGGCCGGCTTCCGACACGCGAACCTCGTACCAGGTCGGCAGGCCCTGGATGTTGGAGGGGAAAATGTTGCGCGGCGCGCAGGGGATGCCCATGCGCAGGATCGCGCGCGCGAACATCTCGTTGGCGCTCGCCGAGCCCGAGCCGTTGACGTTGGCGAAGCGAACGACGAAGTCGTTTACGCTGCTGATCGGCGATGCGGCCGGCATGAAATCCCTGCGTGTGTCATATCGAGGAAGAACTTCTGCATGTCCCAGGCGCCGGTCGGGCAGCGCTCGGCGCACAGCCCGCAATGCAGGCAGACGTCTTCGTCTTTGGCCATGATGCGCCCGGTCTTGAGGCCATCCTGAACGTAGATGTCCTGCGTCAGGTTGAGCGCTGGCGCCGACAGCCGTTTGCGCAGGTCCGCCTCATCGCCGTTCGCCGTGAAGGTGATGCAGTCCATCGGGCAGATGTCGACGCAGGCGTCGCATTCGATGCACAGGTTCGCCGTGAACACCGTCTCGATGTCGCAGTTCAGGCAGCGGCTCGCCTCGGCGAAGCCGAGCGTGGGATCGAAGCCAAGCTCGACCTCGGCCTTGATGTCCTTGAGCGCCACCACCTTGTCGCGCAGCGGCACCTTGTAGCGCTGGTCGAGCGCGATCTCATTGTCGTACGACCATTCGTGGATGCCCATCTTCTGGCTGATCATCTCGACCGCCGGCAGCGGGCGGTCGGCGATGTCCTCGCCGTTGAGCATCTTGTCGATCGAGACCGCGGCCTCGTGGCCGTGCGCGACCGCCCAGATGATGTTCTTGGGGCCGAACGCCGCGTCGCCGCCGAAGAACACCCGCGGGTTGCTCGACTGCATCGTGACCGGATCGACCTTGGGCATGCCCCACTGGTCGAACGCGATGCCGCAATCCTTCTCGATCCACGGGAACGCGTTTTCCTGGCCGACCGCGACCAGCACGTCGTCGCACGGAAACAGCAAATCCGGCTCGCCGGACGGCACCAGTTTGCGGCGGCCCTTGTCGTCGAACTGCGCCTTGACCTTCTCGAACACCACGCCGGTCAGTTTGCCGTTGTCGTGGGTGAATTCCTTCGGCACCAGGAAATTATGGATCGGAATGCCTTCGTGCTGGGCGTCTTCCTTCTCCCACGGCGAGGCCTTCATCTCCTCGAAGCCGGAGCGCACCACGACCTGGACGTCCTCGCCGCCGAGCCGGCGGGCCGAGCGGCAGCAGTCCATCGCGGTGTTGCCGCCGCCGAGCACGACGACGCGGCGGCCGATCTTGTTGATGTGGCCGAACGACACCGAGGACAGCCAGTCGATGCCGATATGGATGTTGGCGGCGGCTTGCTTGCGGCCGGGGATGTCGAGGTCGCGGCCGCGCGGCGCGCCGGAGCCGACGAAGATCGCGTCATAGTCCTGCGCCAACAGCGCGGTCATACTGTCGACGCGCTGGCCGCCGCGGAATTCGACGCCGAGGCCGAGGATGTAGCCGGTCTCCTCGTCGATCACGCTGTCCGGCAGGCGAAATTTCGGGATCTGGCTGCGGATCATGCCACCGGCTTTGGGATCGCCGTCGAACACCGTGCAGTGGTAGCCGATCGGCGCGAGGTCGCGCGCCACCGTGAGCGAGGCGGGCCCGCCGCCAATCAGTGCGATCTTCTTGCCGTTCTTGATCTTGGCCGGCGGCGGCAGCCGCGCCGTGATGTCGTCCTTGTAGTCGGCGGCGACGCGCTTCAATCGGCAGATCGCGACCGGCTCGTCCTCGACGCGCACGCGCCGGCAGGCCGGCTCGCATGGCCGGTCGCAAGTGCGTCCGAGAATTCCCGGAAACACATTGGAGCGCCAATTGATCATGTAGGCGTCGGAATAACGCCCGTGCGCGACCAACCGGATATATTCAGGAACGGGCGTATGCGCGGGGCAGGCCCATTGGCAGTCGACGACTTTGTGGAAGTAGTCGGGCGCCGAGATATCGGTATTCTTCATTCACTCCTCGAGGCGCCAGCCGGAGCTCTGTCGGCGGGCGTCACGCGTGCAGTTTTCCTCCAGGGGATGGCGCTCTGGTGGCACGATTCCCGGACCAGGATTTTATGGGGTCGAGGCCACGAACGCCACCCGCGCGACCCTGCGACACAGGTGTATTCGTCGTTCATGCGGTGAAAATAGGGCCGTTGCGATGGCCCCGATGTGATTGCTGCATCGCACAAGTGGCTCTGCTAGAAACACTTTAAGTTCCACTACGACTAAAGACATTCCGCCTCAGGACATGCGCGACATTTTCGACGAGCTTTACGCCCACCAGCCGCTCGATCCCAACGAGGCGGCGCGCCGCTCGATGCGTCAGGCCGTGCGCCAGCGCTTCTTCGCGTCGGCCGGCGTCGGCGCGCATCAGGACGAGAAGTTCGCCGTGCTGCTCGACGGCAAGCCGGTCAAGACGCCGGGCCGCCGCACGTTGGCCGCGCCGACCCGCGCGCTGGCCGAGCGCATCGCCGCCGAGTGGGACGCGCAGCGCGACGCCATCGTGCCCGCCGCCATGCCGCTGACGCGGCTCGCCAATGCGGTGATCGACGCGGTCGCCGAGCGGCCGGCCGAGGTCGCGGAGGAAATCGTCAGTTATCTCGGCAGCGACATGCTGCTCTACCGCACCGATACGCCGGCCGGGCTGGTCGCGCGCCAGGCGCAGTTGTGGGACCCGGTGCTCGATTTCGCCCGCGAGCGGTTCGGCGCGCGCTTTATTTTGGGGCAGGGCGTCGTCCATGTCGTGCAGCCGCGCGCCGCGCTCGACGCCGCCGCCAAGGCGATCCCGTCGCGGCCGAATTCGGTCGGCGAGATCTGGCGGCTCGGCGCGATCGCAAGCGTCACCACCTTGACCGGCTCGGCGCTGCTGGCGCTTGCTTTGGCGCATGGCGCGATGACGGCCGAGGCGGTGTGGGCGGCCGCGCATGTCGACGAGGACTGGAACATGGCGGCCTGGGGCCGCGACGAGGCGGTGCTCGAGCGCCGCGCCTCGCGCTTTGCCGAGCTGGAGGCCGCCGCGGCGCTCATGCAGCTCGCGCCCTAGCGCTCACGCCGTGCTATCCTTGCGTCGCAGTTCGGGGAGCTGAGGGATCATGAAGGACATACTCGATCGCCTGGAGCAGCGCCGGGAGGAGGCGCGGCTCGGCGGCGGCGACAAGCGCATCGAGGCGCAGCACAAGCGCGGCAAGCTAACCGCGCGCGAGCGCATCGAGCTCTTCCTCGACAAGGGCTCGTTCGAGGAGTTTGACATGTTCGTCGAGCACCGCTCGTCCGACTTCGGCATGGAGAAGCAGAAGATCCCGGGCGACGGCGTCGTCACCGGCTGGGGCACCGTCAACGGCCGCGCCGTCTATCTGTTCTCAAAGGACTTCACGGTGTTCGGCGGCTCGCTGTCGGAAACGCACGCGCAGAAGATCATGAAAGTGCAGGACATGGCGATGCGGGCGCGGGCGCCGGTGATCGGCCTGTTCGACGCCGGCGGCGCGCGCATCCAGGAGGGCGTCGCCGCGCTCGGTGGCTATGGCGAGGTGTTCAAGCGCAACGTCGTCGCGTCAGGCGTCATCCCGCAGATTTCCGTGATCATGGGGCCGTGCGCCGGCGGCGACGTCTATTCGCCGGCGATGACCGACTTCATCTTCATGGTGCGCGACACCTCCTACATGTTCGTCACCGGGCCGGACGTGGTGAAGACCGTCACCAACGAGGTCGTCACCGCCGAGGAATTGGGCGGCGCCTCGGTCCACACCACCAAGTCCGGTGTCGCCGACGGCGCGTTCGAGAACGACGTCGAATGTTTGTTACAGATGCGCCGGCTGATCGATTTCCTGCCCGCCAACAACGAAAGCGGCGCACCGCACTGGCCGACCCAGGACGACGCCGAGCGCAACGACGAGTCGCTCGACACGCTCATTCCGGACAACCCGAACAAGCCCTACGACATCAAGGAGCTGATCCTCAAAGTGGCCGACGAGAGCGACTTTTTCGAGATCGGTGCGGCGCACGCGAAGAACATCGTCACCGGGTTCGGCCGCATCG
The DNA here is from genome assembly GCA_038206695.1 of Hyphomicrobiales bacterium. Lineage (GTDB taxonomy): Bacteria > Pseudomonadota > Alphaproteobacteria > Rhizobiales > Xanthobacteraceae > Pseudolabrys. The sequence goes on from JBBRAN010000002.1 coordinate 15,467, forward strand.
CTGGCGCGACCGTTGGCTTCGTCGCCAACCAGCCTCTGGTGCTGGCGGGCGTGCTCGACTCCAATGCGTCACGGAAAGCGGCGCGCTTCGTGCGGTTCTGCGACGCCTTCGGTATCCCGATCGTCACCTTCGTCGACGTGCCCGGCTTCCTGCCCGGCACCGACCAGGAATATGGCGGGCTGATCAAGCACGGCGCCAAGCTGCTGTTCGCCTACAGCCAGGCCACCGTGCCGCTGGTCACCGTCATCACCCGCAAGGCGTTCGGCGGCGCCTATGACGTGATGGCGTCAAAGCACGTCGGCGGCGACCTCAATTACGCCTGGCCGACCGCGCAGATTGCGGTGATGGGGGCGAAGGGCGCGGTCGAGATCATCTTCCGCGGCGGCACGCCCGAGGAGATCGCGGCGCGCACCAGGGAATACGAGGACCGCTTTCTGTCGCCGTTCGTCGCCGCCGAGCGCGGCTATATCGACGACGTCATCATGCCGCACTCGACGCGCCGGCGCATCGCGCGGGCTCTGGCGATGCTGCGGGGCAAGCAGGTCGAGATGCCGAAGCGCAAGCACGACAATCTGCCGCTTTAAATAGCTATCGCGCCTTGGCTTTCGAGGTATTCAGCGCGACAGCGGCGCGGATCAAGGTCTTGAAGGCGCGCTGATTGATCTTGCCGCCCTCGGGGATATCGATTACGCGCCGGACATTGCCTTCCAGGCTCGCGTTGAACAGTCCTGACGGATCCTTGAGCGCAGCGCCCTTGGCAAACGTCAGCTTGACGACGCTCTTGTAGGTCTCGCCGGTGCAGATGATGCCGTCGTGCGACCACACCGGAACGGCGGGCCACTTCCACTCCTCGACCGCGCCGGGATCGGCCTGTCTGATGAGCGCACGGACATGGACGAGCATCTTGCCGCGCCAGTCGTCCAGCTGCTTGAACCTGGCGTCGATCAGTCGGGACGGGGACTTGCCGGAAGACTTGCCGGAGGGTTTGCCTTGGGCCTTTGCGTTCTTTTTCATATTTTTGCGCCTCATTCCTTTATTGGCGAAGGTACCAATCGCCCGTCATCCGTGCCAGCTTGAGGCGCCATAAAAGAGGAACCTCTCATGCTTCGCCGCAGTTTTACTTTCGCCGTGCTTGTCGCCGCGTTGGCCCTCGCTCCCATTCACGCCCAAGCTCAAGGAAAAAGAATGACCACAGCTTCCGGCCTGCAGATCGTCGACACCAAAGAGGGCACCGGGCCGTCGCCCAAGCCGAACCAGACCGCGGTGGTGCATTACACCGGCTGGCTGTCGGAGAGCGGCAGCAAGGGCAAGAAGTTCGATAGTTCGGTCGACCGCAGCGAGCCGTTCGAGTTTCCGGTCGGCGCCGGCCGCGTCATCAAGGGCTGGGACGAGGGCGTCGCCACCATGAAGGTCGGCGGCAAGCGCACCCTGATCGTGCCGCCGGAGCTCGGCTATGGCGCGCGCGGGGCGGGCGGGGTCATTCCGCCGAACGCCACGCTGATCTTCGACGTCGAGTTGCTCGGGGTAAAATGACGCCTCGGGCGTCATTTTCGGCCATGCCGCGCTTTATCCTCGCCATCGTTCTGATCATGACATTGGCCGCTGGAGCCGCGCCCGGCACGGCGCGCGCGCAACTCGATGTTTTTTCTTGGTCTCTGAACGAACGATTTGCAGCGTGCTTTATTCCCTAGCGCCAGCCGCCCCCGCCATTGGCGTAGACAGTGTCGGCGGTCATGAAACCGCAGGCATCCGAGCACATGAACAGCACCAGCTCCCCGATCTCCTCCGGCTCGCCGAACCGGCCCATCGGAATGTCGTCGAGGAAGCGCTTGACCAGCTCGGGCGACGAGGCCGCCGCCTTGGCGAAGGCGGTGTTGACCGGGCCGGGCGAGATCGACAGGCAGCGGATACCGTCCTTGGCAAATTCGCGCGCGACGCCGAGCGTCAGCGAGTTCACCGCGCCCTTGGCGGCGGCGTAATGCACCGAGGTGCCGGGACCGCCGCGCTTGACCGCCATCGAGGCGACATTGACGATCACGCCGAACTTGTTCTTGAGCATGTGCGGCATCACCGCCTGCATCGCGTACAGCGTGCCGTAGAAATTCAGCGCGAAGGTGCGCTCGAGCAAGTCGTCGTCGATGTCGAGGAATTTCGAGCGGCGGATCGCGGCGCCGGCCGAGTTGAACAAAAAGTGGACCCGGCCGAAGCCGTTGAGCGCCAGCTCGATCATGTCGTTGACGGCGGCGCGCTTGGTCACGTCGATGGTCAGCGCCAGCGACTGGCTGCCGATCGCGTTGACCTGCGCCGCGGTCTCCTTGACACCGGCCTCGTCGATGTCGGCGCACACCACGTTGGCGCCTTCGCGAGCGAAGATCAGCGCGGCGGCGCGGCCGATGCCGCTCGCGGCGCCGGTGATGACGGCCGTCTTGCCGTTGAAATAATCCGGCGTTTTCGGCATGACTGGCTCCTCTGGCGCTGGCCTCGCGCCACTGTGCTAGGCTTCGTCGACCAATAAAAGAGGGGGAACGTCATGCTGAAAAAATCGCTGGTTCTGGCCGCGCTCGCGGCCTTGGCGCTCGGCGGCGCGGTCTATGCGCAAAACCCGCCGGTATCGCCGTCGCCGGTCAAGCGCAACATCACCAGCAAGATCGATGTGCCCGGTTCCAATTATGAGGCGATCACCGCGATGCTCGAGATCGCACCGGGCTTCAAGGCCGGCCGCCACTTCCACCCCGGCATCGTGAGCGGGCATATCCTCGAAGGCGAATTCTGGCTCGCGATCGACGGTCAGCCGGAAAAGACCTGCAAGGTCGGAGAAACCTGCGATATTTCCGACAGGCAGGTGCACAACGAGGGCAACCCGGGCGCGACGCCGGTGAAGATCGTCGTCACCTATGTGGTCGAGAAGGGCCAGCCGCTGGTGAACCCGGTCAAATAGGCCGGTGTCGGCGTTCGGCTCTCAGACCTGCTCGGTCGCCCGCCCGGCCGCATAGCCTTCCGGCGTCAGCTCGTAGCGGTAGCGGTTGCGCCGGTCGATCGCGATCCAGTTGTTCCTGACCGCCTGGTTGAGGCCGCGCTGGAAGTCGCCGTCGCGCACATCGAAGAAATTGTTGCGGCGGAGCGTGCCGCGCGCCGGCACGCGGTTGCGCACGAAAATGCCGAGGATTTGGCGGCCGACTTCGTCGTCGGAAGGCGTCTGACCCATGATAGCACCCGTCCTCTTCTATCCCAGACGCTGATCGTTACGCCAACGCCGCCGCGCCGTCTCGTGCGCCGGGGCGGTTATCCCCGTTGTTTGCTTTGCGCGCGCCGTGACACAATGACGGGAACCGCCCGGGAGAATGTGTATGACCACGCCGCCGCCTGTTGACTATGCCGATGCTTCAGCCGCCGTGCGCGCGGTGTTCGACGACATCAAGACGACTCGCAAGGTTCCCGACGTCAACAATTTTTGGAAATATCTGGCGCGCGATCCGGCGGCGCTCAAGCGCACCTGGGACAGCGTCAAAGAGATCATGGCGCCGGGCGCGCTCGACCCTGTCACCAAGGAGATGGTGTACCTCGCGGTCAGCGTGACGAACGGTTGCGCCTACTGCATCGCGAGCCACACCGCGGCGGCGCGCAAGGCCGGCATGAGCGAGGCGCAGTTCGGCGAGCTGATGGCCGTGGTCGGAATGGCGAACGAAATCAACCGGCTCGCGAATGGCTATCGCGTGCCGGTCGATCCCGCGTTCGAAAAATAGACGCTACTGACGGCGCGGCGCGTCGTCAGGCATCGGGGTCGTTGCACTCGGCGTGGTCGTCGTCGTGGCGCTGTTCGTGGTGTCGGCAGGCGTCGTCGTTGCGCTGCCCGTGGTCTCGGCAGGCGCGCGCGGCGCAGCGGCTGGCGGCAGCAGCGGCTGGCGGCAGCAGCGGAGCAGCAGGCGTGTTGACGGCGGTATTCGTGGTCGGCGCCGGCGGCGTATTGTCGGCCTTATGCGTCTTGCCGGTGGCGAGGAAGGCGATGATGCCGAGCGCCACCAGCACGCCGATACCGATCGTCCAGTTCCGGTTCGCGCGGAGGGGTGGGGGCGGGGAAGTTCTTCGGGTCGCGGTCGGGGAAGTTCGGATCGTAGGTCATGGCGGTCTCCCGGGATTGGGTTCGTCGGCTCGTAGGGGTTAAATTCCCGCCGACGCGCCGCGTTCCGAAAATTCCGGCGGAACCGTTTTTTATATAGGGCGAGATTGCGGCGTCGCCGATTGCGCCGCGCTTGCCGCGCCGTCAGGTCAGGCGGACGGCGGCCTTCCAGCCGGCCCAGAACACCAGGAAGAACAGCCCAAGAAAGACCGGCAGGCTCGCCGTCGGCGCGAACGACTCAAGCGTGCGGCCGACCCCGTAAGCGATCCGGTCGCCGACCAGGACGAGACCGATGTAAACCGCGATCAATTTCATGGCGCTCTCCCAGCGGCGCGGAGGCTAGCATGAAAAGCTGCGCGACAAGAGGCGATGCCGCCATCCCGCCGGGCCGGAAAATGCTATAGGCATCGGCGCCTCGCTCCATTTGGGAAGTAATCCGGGACCCTCCATGCCGTTCGGCCAGTTCGCGGTGCGCGCCGCGCCGCTGATCTTCGTGTTCCTTTGGAGCACCGGCTTCATCGGGGCGAAATACGGCCTGCCTTATATCGAACCGCTGAACTTCCTGGCGGTGCGGATGATGTTCGTCATCGTCCTGCATTTGCTGCTGGTGTGGCTGAGCGCGGCGCGCTGGCCGACCGCCGGGGAGGCCGGCCACAGCGTCGTCGCCGGGCTGATGGTGCACGGCCTCTATCTCGCCGGCGTGTTCACCGCGATCAGCCAGGGCGTGCCGGCCGGCATCTCGGCGCTGATCCCCGGCCTGCAGCCGATCCTGACCTCGACTCTCGCCAACCGCTGGCTGGGCGAGAAAGTCAGCAAAGTGCAATGGCTCGGCCTCGGCCTGGGTCTCGTCGGAGTGGCGCTCGTTTTGCACGACCGCACCATCGTCGGCGCCGGCACGGCGCTCGGCTGGGCGGCGAGCTTTGTGTCGCTGATCGGCATCACGCTCGGCACGCTCTATCAGAAGCGCTATTGCGGCGGGATCGATTGGCGCAGCGGCAACCTGGTGCAGTACACCGCGGCCGGGGTGGTGTTCGCGCTGGGCGCCTTCGCGTTCGAGACCCGCGTCATCCACTGGAGCGGCGAGCTGGTGTTCGCGCTCGCCTGGCTGGTGTTCGTGCTGTCGTTCGGCGCGGTCGGGCTGATGTATTGGCTGATCCGCCGCTCGGCGGCGACCGCGGTAGCCAGCCTGTTCTATCTGGTGCCGGTCGTCACCGCGCTGATCGCTTACGGGCCGTTCGATGAAAAGCTCGACGCGCTGTCGATCGCCGGCATGGTGATCGTCGCGGTCGGCGTCTATGTGGTGAACCGGGCAACCGCGCGCTGATTAGCTTTTACGCTCGAGCACCATCTGGGTTTGCGTGACGATGGCGCAGAGCCTGCCGTCATTGCGGGTGATTTTGGTCTGCCAGACCATGGTGGTGCGGCCGCGATGCAACGGCGTGCATTCCGCCTTGGCGACGTCGCCGATCGGAATCGCCGCGAAGAAATTGGTCTTGCTCTCGATCGTCGTGGTCGACTGGCCCTGCTTGAGGTTGGCGATCGTCGCGGTGCCGCCGCAGTTGTCGGCGAGCGCCATGATGGCGCCGCCATGCATGATGCCGAACCGGTTGTTGAGCTCCTCGCGCACCGGCAGCTCGGCGGTGACGCGCTCCGGCGATACGGATGTGACTTTCATGCCGAGGAATTCGGTGAATGGCGGTTGCTTGTTGGGGTCGCTCATGTCGTCGCTCCGGCGGGCGGGAAAAAAGCAAAGGGCGCGAGCCTTGGCCCGCGCCCTTGTCGCACAATTTAAGTTTCGCGTCAGCGCGGCTGCGGCACGATGCGAATATAAGGCTTCGGCGATTTCCAGCCGCCCGGGAACAGCTTCTTGGCGTCGTCGTCATTCACCGAGCCGGCGATGATGACGTCGTCGCCCGGTTTCCATTGCGCCGGGGTCGCGACCTTGTGCTTGGCGTTGAGTTGCAGCGAGTCGATCACGCGCAGCACCTCGTCGAAGTTGCGCCCGACCGTCATGGGATAGACAAGGATCAGCTTGATCTTCTTGTCCGGCCCGATGATGAAGACGTTGCGCACGGTCTGGTTGTCGGCGGCGGTGCGCTTGGACGGATCGCCCGAGGCGGAAGCCGGCAGCATGCCGTAGAGCTTGGCGACCTTGAGGTCGGGGTCGCCGATCATCGGATAGTTCGGCGCGAAGCCCTGCGTCTCCTTGATGTCCTCGGCCCATTTGCCGTGCCTGTCGACCGGATCGGCGGAGATGCCGACGATCTTGACGCCGCGTTTGTCGAATTCCGGCTTGATGCGCGCCATGTAGCCGAGCTCGGTGGTGCAGACCGGGGTGAAATCCTTCGGATGCGAGAAAAGGACGGCCCATTTGTCGCCGATCCAGTCGTGGAATTTGATTTTTCCTTCGGTGGTATCCGCCTCGAAATCCGGGGCGGTGTCGCCAATCGCGAGTGACATGACAATTCTCCTGAAAAGCGGACGCAACAGGCGGACGTGAAAACGTCGCGTTGAAACCGTGCCCAATATAGGCCGCTGCGAGGGGAGCCGGTAGGAGGCATTATTTCCAAAAATGCCGCAGGGCTTGGCAAAGCCGCGCTTTCACGGCGTCGCGCGGAGGCAGGACATTCTTAAGTCGGCTGGCTTCGGCGCGCGCAAGCCGTTACAAATCGAGGCGAAAGGGGTGCCGGCCCCCATCGAGAGAGACAACAGCCGCCCCCGCATGTTCAAGCGTATCCTCATTGCCAATCGCGGCGAGATCGCCTGCCGCATCGTCAAGACCGCCCGCAAGATGGGCATCGAGACCGTCGCGGTCTATTCCGAGGCCGACAAGAACGCGCTGAATGTCGCGATGGCCGACACCGCCGTCGCGATCGGCCCGCCGCCCGCTGCGCAGAGCTACCTCGTGATCGAGAAGATCGTCGCCGCCTGCAAGCAGACCGGGGCGCAGGCGGTGCATCCGGGCTACGGGTTTCTTTCCGAGCGCGAGGCGTTTCCCAAGGCGCTCGCCGCCGCGGGCATCGCCTTTATCGGGCCCAACGCCAAGGCGATCGCCGCGATGGGCGACAAGATCGAGTCAAAGAAGGCGGCCGCCGCCGCCCAGGTTTCGACCGTGCCCGGCCATCTCGGCGTGATCGCCGACGACAAGGAAGCAGTGAAGATCGCCGATCAGATTGGCTATCCAGTGATGATAAAGGCGTCGGCCGGCGGCGGCGGCAAGGGCATGCGCATCGCCTTCAGCAAGTCCGAAGTCGCCGAAGGCTATGCCCGGGCCAAATCCGAGGCGAAGTCGTCGTTCGGCGACGATCGCGTCTTCATCGAGAAATTCATTGTCAATCCGCGCCACATCGAGATTCAGGTGCTGGGTGACAAGCACGGCAATGTCATCCACCTCGGCGAGCGCGAATGCTCGATCCAGCGCCGCAATCAAAAGGTCATCGAGGAAGCGCCGTCGCCGTTGCTCGACGAGGCGACGCGGGCGAAGATGGGCGAGCAGGCGGTCGCGCTGGCCAGAGCGGTCGGCTACGACTCGGCCGGCACCGTCGAGTTCGTCGCCGGTCAGGACAAGAGCTTCTTCTTCCTCGAGATGAATACGAGGCTACAGGTCGAGCATCCGGTCACCGAACTGGTCACCGGGATCGATCTGGTCGAGCAGATGATTCGCGTTGCCGCCGGCGAGAAGCTCGCGATCAAGCAGGCCGACGTGAAGCTGACCGGCTGGGCCGTCGAAAGCCGGGTCTATGCCGAAGACCCGTACCGCGGCTTCCTGCCGTCGACCGGGCGGCTGGTGAAATACCGCCCGCCGGCCGAGCGCCAGGAGAACGGCGTCACCGTGCGCAACGATACCGGCGTCTATGAAGGCGGCGAGATTTCGCTGTTCTACGACCCGATGATCGCCAAGCTCGTCACCCACGCATCGACCCGCGCGCAGGCGATCGACGCCCAGGCCGACGCGCTCGATGCCTTCACCATCGACGGCATTCGCCACAACATCCCGTTTCTCGCCGCGCTGATGGCGCATCCGCGCTGGCGCGCCGGCAAACTTTCGACCGGCTTCATCGCCGAGGAATTCAAGGACGGTTTCAAGCCGCAGGCGCCGGACGGCCGTCGCGCGCAGGTGCTCGCCGCGGTCGCCGCCGCGATCGACCATGTACTGGGCGAACGCAAGCGCCGCATTTCCGGCCAGATGACGGGACGTTCCGTGACCCGTGAACGCCAGCGCGCGGTGTGGCTGTCCGGTGTCGAGCACGGCCTCGAAATCGTGCGGGAAAACGGCGGCATCGAGGTCAAGTTCGCCGGCAGGCCGAAACCCGTTCTCTTGCATTCGGGATGGAAAGCCGGCGATCCGCTGTGGAGCGGCACCGTCGACGGCGAACCGGTCAACGTTCAGGTGCGCGCCCTTCCCAATGGTTTTGCGCTCGCGTTTCGTGGCGTCGAGACCCGCGCCTATGTCTACACGGCATCGGAAGCCGGCTATGCGCGGCTGATGCCGGTCAAGGTCGCCGCCAATAGCGGCAAGCAGGTGCAATGTCCGATGCCGGGCCTGGTGCGCTCGATCGAGGTCAAGGAAGGCCAGGAGGTCAAGGCCGGCGAGACCGTCGCGGTGGTCGAGGCGATGAAGATGGAAAACGTGCTGCGCGCCGAGATCGACGGCACCGTGAAGAAGATCCACGCCAAACCGGGCGACAGCCTTGCGGTCGACGCGGTCATTCTCGAGTTCGCCTGATCGCGGAACCGCGCAGCCGGGGGCCGCGTTGCTCTCCTGAAGAGGAGCCGACAATGCCCCCCAAGGACCCGCAACAGAAGCGCCCCGAAACCAACGCGCCGCCCGATTCGGTTACGCCGACATCAGGAACCTTGCCGGGCGATCTGCGCCGGGAAGACCCCAGCGCCGCCCCGCCGGACTCGCTGCCGGCGGACGACGAAATCTCGGGCGACGACGATATTCCGCTGGCCGCCCAGCGGCCGTCCGAGGACGGCGGCGTTGCGCAGCATCCGATCCACGACGACGACCCGGACGAGGACTTTACGCCGGCCGACTACGAAGAGTTGATCGACGAAGTCGCCGACTCGCGCAAGGCGCGCCGCGCGCGCGACATCGCCGCCAAAAATTGAGAGGCGCACGACGCGGCGCCGGAATCTGACGCAGGTCGCCCAGCTTTCTGCTAGACGGGCGTCATGACGTTCTATTTCGCTTACGGCTCCAATCTCAGCCGCGCAGGCATGCATCGCCGCTGCCCGACCGCCGTCGCGGTCGGTACGGCCGTGCTCGACAATCATCGCTTCATCGTGGGCATCGATGGCTGGGGGTCCGTGGTGCCATCGCCGGGCGAGCGCGTGCACGGCGTAGTGTGGCGCATCAGCCTGCGCGACCGCGCGGCGCTCCATGCCTATGAGTTGCTTGACAAGGGTCTTTACAACGTCCGCTTCCTGCCGGTGCGGCTTGGCGCGCGTCGCGTTCTGGCGATGACCTATCTGCTGCGCCGCCAGCGGCCGGGCCTGCCGAAACCGGGCTATGTCGAAATGATCGCGGCCTGCGCTCGCAACTGGCAGTTGCCGGAGGATTACATCCGCTCGGTCGAACGCTGGTCGAAGTCCGGCTGGACCGGCACGCGCATGATCGAGAAGCTCGACAGCGTCAAGGCGGTTGGCGGGTGAGCGAGCCGCGCGTCATCCGCCGCGTCGTCGTGCGGGGCAGGGTGCAGGGCGTCAGCTTTCGCGCCTTCGTCGAGCATCACGCCACCCAGCGCAACCTCGAAGGCTGGGTCCGCAACCGTTCGGACGGCTCGGTCGAGGCGGTGTTCGCCGGCCCGCAAAAGTCGGTCCAGGGCATGATCGGCGTCTGCCGGAAAGGCCCGTTGGGCGCCCGCGTCGAGGCGCTCGATCAGCGCGACGGAACGCCGGAGGATCTCGCGCACGGCAGATCGGGCATCCGTTTTTCCCTCCTGCCGACCGCATAATCCGCTGTTACGCCGAACAACGCCTCGAACTCGCGCCGCAGCGCGGTGTCGAGATCGTCCATCGTCGCGGTCAGGCCGAGGTCGGCGAGGCTGGTGACGCCATAGCGCGGCTCGCTGACCCCGCACGGCACGATGCCGGCGAAATGCGAGAGCTGCGGATCGACGTTGACGGCGATGCCGTGCAGCGTGATCCATTGCTTCACCCGGATACCGAGCGCAGCGATCTTGTCCTCGCGGCCTTCGCCTTTGTCCGGCCGGCGCACCCAGACGCCGATGCGGTCGTCGCGCCGCTCGCCCCTCACATTGAAGGCGGCCAGCGTGCGGATGATCCATTCTTCCAAAGTGGCGACGTAGCGCCGCACGTCGGGCCCCCGGCGCTTGAGGTCGAGCATCGCGTAGGCGACCCGCTGGCCGGGGCCGTGATAGGTCGTTTGGCCGCCGCGGCCGGTCTGATGGACCGGAAAGCGCGGCTCGATCACGTCCCCCGGACCGGCGCTGGTGCCGGCGGTATAGAGTGGGGGATGTTCGAGCAGCCAGACCAGTTCGGAGGCCTCCCCGGACGCGATTGCAGCCACCCGCGAATCCATGAACGCCACAGCCTCCCGGTAGCCAACCGGCTGCGCGCTCAGGCGCCATTCGACCGGCGCCAAAGCCGCGGGGGGCGGCGCTAACAGCAGGTCGTCGCGGGTGTTAACCATCGGTTCACCATACCATGATGACCTCCAGGAGGCCGCCCGCGCATCGGCGGGCGAAGGGGAGAATTCGTGGCCACACACGAAAAGGTTTCGGTCGATATCACCGTCGTGCTCGGTTCGACTTTCATGCCGGTCCATCAGGTGCTGCGGCTCGGCCGCGGCGCGATCATCGAACTCGAAGCGTCGGAGGACGACGCGGTCAGTATCCTGGCCAACAACATGCCGGTCGCCAAAGGCATGGTCGTGGTCAACGGCAATCGCATCGCGGTCGAAGTCGCCGAATGTCTGCCGCGCTCGCCGGAAACGCGAACCTGACCCGAACCTGACGCGGCCGCTGCTGGCCGCGGTCACCGTGAATTGGACTACATTTTATGGTGTTACCGCGCCCTTGTGGCACCTAGCCCTATTTGTTACATCGAGCGCCGTCGGCAAGGCTTTCGTGCCTGCTGCGCTCTCCCCATGCGGTCATGGCGGAATTGGTAGACGCACTAGCTTGAGGTGCTAGCGGGGCAACCCGTGGAGGTTCGAGTCCTCTTGACCGCACCAATACTTTTGTAAGGGGTTCTACCCCCTACGAATTTCTATTTTTTGCCCGCACCTGATCCTGCGCCCTAGCGGCGAGGGTGCCCTCGGCGCGGTCTGCATTATCGGCCATGTTCGCAAGCGGGGCCGACGGTAGCCTCCGTTTTACGCGGCGCACGTTGCCGCGATCTTGCATACGCCGTGAGATTAGGTTCAACGAGCGCGGATTAGAACAACGGATTTACTAGCGCGATTCCGGAGACGGGCCGCGCCTTGCCATTCTTGGTGTTGCGCAGAAAGGACAAAGGAATCTGCAAGAACTACCTTGTTGCGCCCCGTGCGTTTAGCTTCATAGAGGGCGACGTCCGCCCGCCTGAGTAGGGTGTCGAGAGTATCATCCGCTTCCCATTCGGCCAATCCGAGGCTGCACGTCAGGTCAACGGTGCGTTCGCCGGCAAAAATCTGGAAGCCTTGGACGCTGCGCCGAAAGTCCTGCGCGAGATCTGCAAGGTCGCTTATAGGGCCCTCTGCCAGTACTACAAATTCTTCTCCGCCCAAACGAGCTGCGACTCCAGGCAACGTGGCGATCTCTGCTGCAACGCGCTTCAAAACCTCGTCTCCAACACTATGACCGTGTACATCATTGATTTTCTTAAAGTGGTCGAGATCGATCATCATTACCGAAGTAGGGGCCCCATTTTTCGCCCGTTCCATTACTTTATTCGCGTTCTCAAAGAAAGCGCGGCGATTGGCCAGTCCGGTAAGAAAATCGGTGGTTGCAAGTCGGACTAATTCGGATTGCATAGCCGTGACCCGGTGCGCCGTGCGTAGACGAGCACGCAGCTCTTCGGCGATCGGCGGCTTGCTAATGAAGTCGTCTACGCCTTTGTCCAGCGCTTCGATGCATTTGGTGTACTCATCGGTGGATGACATCATAATGATATAGAGCGGCCGGCGCGTCCCTGAAAAAGCACGAGCTCTAACGCACAGCTCCAGACCAGATAGAGAGGGCAACTCGGCGCTGGTGAGGAGAACTTGCGCACTGTCGTCTTGCTGAATATAAGCAAGCGCTTCGGCGCCGTCGCCAAAGGCGGAAACTTCATATTGCCATTGCTGAACCAGATTAGTGACGATCCGGCGCACCGTCCGGCTTGGGTCAACGAGCACTAGGCGCATACCCCCCCCTACTTCCCCGCAACTGCCAAGCTTGGTGGGCTTTTCTAATCATCACACAAGACGAGTTTTATCACGGAACAATATCTACGGATTTTTTCACAATCCTAAATGAGGATCGGCAAGTGGACCGCGTGATAAAGGAATGGTGAATGCCATTTTACGGCGTCCACGGCCTCGTGGTTGAAGAAATGTAAATAGGCGCTTGGGCCTGCGCCCGCCCTGACGCCATGGCGGCGTGACGCGCGCATCTGTTCCGGTTAGTGGGAGCAGCTGCTGAGCAAACGATATTCGCAACTTTCGAGGCGACAGCGGCGAATATCGCTGCGAAGTGGACCAGGACGAGAACGGCGTTATGTGGCGCATTCTGCTGCCGCCGAACCATAAGGGAAATTTTAACCATATTCGCCGACAAAGCCCCCCTGCGCGAAATCCCGTCTCCATCACTCTTAGGGGTAAGAAAATGCATCGGCTGATACTTGCTGGCGGCGTAGGCCTCCTAGCTGCAATGACGGGAATGCCATCATACGCAGCCGATCTTCCTCGCCCGAGCTATAAGGCGCCCGCCTATTCGGCGCCCTCGGCGTTCAGTTGGAGCGGGTTCTACGTCGGTGCAAACGCCGGCTATGGGTGGGGCAAATCGCGCTGGACGGACGCGACGGGTTTCGCGACCGGGGAGTTCAACCTCTCAGGATTGGTGGCCGGTGGCACGCTCGGCTATAACCTTCAAGCTGGATCCTTAGTCTACGGCCTCGAAGGCGATCTCGATTACAGCACCATCAAAGGCAGCGCGGGAACACTTTGCGGAGGTGGGCCTGGCGCTTGCGAAACCCGCAATACTTGGCTGGGTACCGCGCGGGCCCGCCTCGGCTATTCCTTCGATCGCTGGCTGCCGTACATCACAGGCGGCGCTGCCTTTGGCGGCATAAAGATGACGCCCGTGTCGGGTGGTGCCTCGGACTCCCAGACAAAGCTTGGCTGGACCTTGGGTCTAGGCCTGGAATACGCCTTCCTGGGTTCATGGTCGGCCAAAGTCGAATATCTTTATGCTGATCTCGGTACGGCACGTTGCAGCACGGCTTGTGGCGGTCCAACCGACGTCACTTTCAAAACTAATCTGCTCCGCGTCGGTTTGAATTATAGATTTTAGCCACCTCGGAGGTTTCGAGGCGTAAAGCCCCCACACTCCAGCCCGGGGTGGGGGATTTACTTTGTGCGGTGCCGTGACAGTAATCGATATCCCGCCACTTCGGCCCGTCGCACGACCGCTCAGGCAACGGCGCGGAAGTTTGCCTAAAAAGGTGAGGGCGTCGTTGAAAAGAACCTTTGCGCTTCAAAGGCCCCGTTTCGCCCGCACCTTCGACTAACCCGCTGGCCTGCAACAAAACTCCTACATCTCTTGACCGCACCATTCCTGCGCCGATGGCCGGGCCCCAAGGCCGGGCCGTCAGCGCGGGAGATAGAGCCAGCCTGAGCGGGAAGGGCGCCGCGCCGGTTCGGTGGTGATGCGCGGCCACCCCAAAGGGATGGCGCGTTCTTTTTCCCGCGCCGCCACCCGCCGCCCGGGTGACGCCACCAGAACGACCTTGTAGCCCTTGGCCTTGAACTCGTTGAGCAGCATCGGCAACGCCATCGCCGTCGCCGGGTGGACGTCATGCAGCAAGATGATGCCGCGGCCTTTGGCGTCCAGCCGCGTCATCGCCTTCTTCACGATGTCTTCCGGCGTTGCGGTGCGATACCAGTCGTCGGCGTCGACGTCGGTGCTCCATATCGTGATGGCGCGCGATGCCAGGTAATCTTCGACCGCGGCGACCCGCAAAAAGCCGGGAATCCGGAAGAACGGTGCAACCGCGCGTGGATCGCCAAGCGCCGTCGAAACCGACGCGATGCCGTCCTCGATCTCGCGCTGCGCCGCCTCGATCGGCATCTGGTCGAAGGTCAGTGGGTGGTTCTGGCTGTGGGTGCCGATGACATGGCCGGCGCGCTGGATGCGGCGCGCGAGGTCGGGAAAAGCCGCAGCCTGGCGCCCGATCAGGAAGAATGACGCCTTGACGCACTCCCTGTCCAAGGCATCTAGGATCTGGCTGGTGAATGGCGGCAAAGGACCGTCGTCGAAAGTGATGACGACCTCACGCTCGCGCAGCGGCAGTTGTAGCGACTGGGAATAATGCACGCTACCGATCTTCTGATACTCGGCCGGGGTGATCGTGATGACGCGGCTGGTGCCGAGCGCTTGCGGATTGCCACGGCAGCTTTGTGCGCTCGCCGGCAGGCTCCAGCCCGCCAGCGCCCAACACAAAAGAACACCGGAAATACGCCGCATCGATCGGTCCCCGCCGCAAATTAGCGGGGATCGGCGCGGGTGGTTGAAATTTACCTCTCAGGATTAATGCCGCGCCGTTAACCAAGGCGGCCTGCACGGTCAGCGCAGGATGCCCCTGCTGCCGGCCGGAACGGCATGTACGATGCGATAGCCGCGCCGTTTGAGCTCGCGCAGGAAGCCGGGCAGCATCGCCACTGTCTGCGCCCGGGTGTCGTGAAACAACACGATGCCGCCGCCCGTCGCTTCGAGCCTGCTCATGATGAGCCGCAATTCGGTGGGCGGGCTCATCTCATTCCAGTCGCTGGCCCAGACATCCGCGCCGAACACCACGATGCCGCGGCGGGCGAGCAAATCGAGCAGTCGCTCGTTCGACGCGAAACCGGGGAAGCGAAAAAACGGCGTGGCCGGCTGGTCCCGCCGCTGACCGTAAACGGCGTAATCGTCTTCCTGGATGCCGCGATTGATTTCGTTTTCCGCCACCGCCATCGGCACCCGGTTGAGGATCTGGTGTGAGTAAGTGTGGTGCCCGACAGTGTGGCCCTCGGCCAGGATGCGGCGGGCGAGGCCGGGATGGGCCTCGGCGTTGCGGCCCAGCAGAAAGAAGGTGGCCCGCACGCATTCCTGCTTGAGCGCGTCGAGCACGCGGGGGGTCGTTTCCGGCAACGGGCCGTCATCGAAGGTGAGCACGACCTCCTTGCGCTGGAGCGGCAGGGTGGCGGGGAAGTGCTTGCGTCCGACCCGTGGCGTCGAGCGGGCGTCGACCTCGAGCACCCGCTCCGTCCCCAGCGCGTTGGGATTGCCCGCGCATGATTGCGCGAGAGCGGCGGCAGGGCACAGAACCGCGGCGAGGGCGAAGAGGAGAGGGCGAATCATGGTCGGCTCTTGGTGGTCCAGATGACCGCAGATACGGCTGGGCGGCAAGAGCGGCAAAGCCACATCAGTATTCAGGATTCGCGACGTTAATCGTTTGCGGCACTGGCGGGTCGAGCGTAAAAAGCGCGAGCCCTCACCGGACGCGATTTCAATGCAAGACGAAGCGCAGGAAGAAAACGCCGCTCCGGAACTGCTAAAAACCATCCGCACCCGCGAGGGCTCTCTGCGCGTCCGATACGTCAAGCGTGTCGCGCAGGCCATCGCCGCCGGCAACACCGAGGCGCTGCGGGGTCTGGTCGAGGGTCTCCATGAAGCCGACCTCGGCGATCTGATCGAGGCGCTGGAGCCGGAGCTTCGTCCCCGCCTCGTCGAGCTTCTCGGCATCCACTTCGATTTCACCGCGCTGACCGAGATCGACGACGCGATGCGCGACGAGATCCTGGAGGGACTGCCGGCGCGCACCGTGGCTGCAGGTGTGCGCGATCTCGATTCCGACGACGCCGTCGCCATCCTCGAGGATCTGCCGAAAACCGAGCAGAGCGAAATTCTGGACCAACTGCCGCCGCTCGAGCGCGTCGCGCTGGCGCGCAGCCTCGATTACCCGGAAAAGTCGGCGGGCCGGCGGATGCAGACCGACGTGATCGCGGTCGCGCCGTCATGGAATGTCGGCCAAGCCATCGACTACATGCGCGAGACCGTCGATCTACCGGAACGGTTCTACGAGCTCTATGTCGTCGACGGCGAGCATAAATTTCAGGGCGCCGTGCCGCTCGACCGGCTGTTGCGCAGCCAGCGTCCGGTGCCGATCGCGGCGCTGGTCGATGAAAACCGCCGCCGCGTGCTTGCCACCGACGACCAGGAGGAAGTGGCCCGCACCTTCCAGCACTACAATCTGGTCGCCGCACCGGTGGTCGACGCGCAAGATCGCCTTGTCGGCATCATCACCCACGACGACATCGCCGACGTCATCGTCGAGGAGGCCGAAGAGGACATCAAGGCACTCGGCGGCGTCACCAGCGACGAGCAATTGTCCGACACGGTGTGGCAGATCGCGCGTGGTCGCTTCAACTGGTTGCTGGTCAACCTGGCGACCGCGTTCCTTGCTTCGTCCGTGCTGGGCTTGTTCGAGGGTCAGTTGCAGCAGATGGTGGCGCTTGCGGTGCTGGCGCCGATCGTGGCCAGCCAGGGCGGCAATGCGACGACCCAAACCATGACCGTGGCGGTGCGCGCGCTGGCGACCCGCGAGCTCCATGACGCCAATGCGTGGCGCGTGGTGTGGCGCGAGCTGTTCGTCGGCGCCCTCAACGGCATTGCTTTTGCGGTGATCACCGGCATCGCCGCGTATGTCTGGTTCAGGGTGCCCGGGCTCGGGATCGTGATCGGCCTGGCGATGATCTGCAACCTGCTGGCCGCCGCGCTCGGCGGCATCCTCATCCCGCTCGCGCTCAACCGGCTCAAGGTCGACCCGGCGGTCGCTTCCAGCCCCTTCGTCACGACCGTGACCGACGTGGTCGGCTTTTTCTCGTTCCTCGCCATCGCGACGGTGTGGTTCGGCCTGCGTTAGGCGGCGTTACCATTCGTTCACCTTGTTTGCTCAGCGCCGATTAACTCTGAAATCCTACGCTCGTTCGCCTCATAGTGGTGATCGCGAGGAATTTCGTGGACGGCGAGCGTGACACGGCCACGGCGGGCGCAGGCGCCGATCGCGCTATGTTGCGCCAGCCGCCTGGCGCCAATGCCGCCCCCGATTGGCGCAGCCGTGCGCGCCGCCATCTCGCCGCGACATGGCTCATCGTTTCGATCGCCGTGATCGGCGCTGGCGCGACGTTGCTGTGCGCCGGGATCGGTTACAACCTTGCCGAGCGCAGCGACGAGCGCCACGCCGATGCGCGCCGCGACGTGTTGCGCGCGGCGGCCAGCGAGTTTCGCGCCGTGTTCGGCACGACTGCCGAGATCGACCCGCGCTTCGTGCGCATGATCGAGCAGAGCACGGCGCTCAAAGACCTCAGGTTCGAGAGCGAGCCGGCGCCGGAGGGGCGCGAAACGCAGCCCGTGCTGGACGCGCAAGGCCGCATCGTCGGGTTTTTCACCTGGCAGCCCGAACGGCCGCTGACCGCGGTGATGAGCCGGCTGATGCCGCTGATTGCCTGCATCGCCTTCGGCCTCGTCGGCTTTGCCGGATTTTCTGTGGTGCAATTGCGCCGCGCGCGGCTGGTTTTGTCCGCCAGCGAAAGCCAGGCGCGCCGCGCCGCCGAGGAGGATCCGCTCACGGGGTTGCCGAACCGCCGCAAGATGCTCGCGATCCTCGACGACGCGATGGCGACGCGCGGTGCAGGCAAAACCTTGACCCTGGCCATGCTCGAACTGTCTGGCCTGACCGATATCGATGAAGAGATCGGCATGATCCGCCGCGAAGAATATCTGGCGGAGGCGATCCTGAGCGCGAAGGAGCAGCTGCCGCGGCAGGCCATCCTCGGACGCATGGGCACCAGCGAATTCGCCATCATATGCGGCGGCGACATCGACGCCCGCGCCATGCTGCGCTCGACGATCGGCGCCGTCGCCGACGTGCTGCGCAACGACACGCAACTGCGGATCGCGGCCCACGCCGGATACGCGTTGGCGCCGCGCGACGCGACCGGCGCCGACGAATTGGTGCGCCGCGCGCGCCTCGCATTGCGTGCGGCGGGAGACAAGGGCGAAGGGATCGTCACGGCGTTCGAGACTTCCCTAGACGTCATCTCGAAGGATCAGCATTTCGTGCGCCGCGAACTGCCGCACGCGGTCGCCGCGAACGCGTTCGACGTACACTATCAGCCGATCGTCGCTGCCGACGGTGGCCGCATTCTCGGTGTTGAGGCGCTGTTACGCTGGAATCATCCCGAGCGCGGCCCGATCGGACCGGCGAGCTTCATCCCGGTCGCCGAGCAAATGGGCCTGATGGAAACCTTGGGCGCTTTCGTGCTGCGTCGCGCACTCGCTGAGGCCAAGCGCTGGCCCGGGCTCTACGTCTCGGTCAATCTGTCGCCGGTGCAGGCGCGCGACCGCGGCATCCTCGACCTGGTGCGCGACGCCTTGAAGCAGAGTGGCGTCGAGCCCTCGCGGCTGATGCTGGAAATCACCGAAGGCGTGCTGATCGACAATCCGGACGACATGGTCAAGCGCATCGAAGGATTGCGCGCGCTCGGCGTTCGCATCGCGCTCGACGACTTCGGCTCGGGCTACTCCAACCTCGGCTATCTGCAACGCTTTACCTTCGACAAGCTCAAGATCGACAAGAGCTTCGTCGCGCCGCTGGGCCATTCTTCTAATGCCGGGGTAATCCTGCAGGCGATCGTCTCGCTCGGCCGCGCGCTCGGTGTCTCGGTTTTGGTGGAGGGCGTCGAGACCGAGGAGCAGCGCGTTCTGCTCCGCCTGGCTGGTTGCGATGAGATGCAGGGCTACCTGTTTGCGCGTCCGGCCCCCGCGAAATCGATCGACCGTCTGGTCGAGCAGCGCAAATCGGCGCGCCCGGCGCCGGCCGCGCAAAAGCTGACAGGGTAGCCGCGAGCTTATAGAGTCCCGCTCCGCGCGTGTTTGCAGCGGCGGCAGGAGCGTTCGATGATTCCCAATGCCTGGAGCGGGTTCGATTTCGGCCTCGGCGCCGACGCCGACATGCTGCGCAAGAGCGTGTCGGATTTCGCACAGGACAAGATCGCGCCGCGCGCCGAGGAGATCGACCGCACCAACACCTTTCCCCGCGAGCTGTGGCCGGAGATGGGCGCGTTGGGCCTGCACGGCATCACGGTCGAGGAAGAATACGGCGGCTCCGGGCTCGGCTACCTCGAGCATTGCGTGGCCATGGAGGAGGTCTCGCGAGCCTCAGCCGCCGTCGGCCTGTCCTACGGCGCGCACTCCAATTTGTGCGTCAACCAGTTGCGCAGAAACGGCACCGAGGCGCAGAAGAAAAAATACCTCGCGAAGTTGATTTCGGGCGAGCATCTCGGTGCCCTGGCGATGTCGGAGCCCGGGGCGGGCTCGGATGTCGTCTCGATGCGCACGCGCGCCGACAAAAAGGGCGACCGCTACGTTCTCAACGGCTCGAAAATGTGGATCACCAACGGCCCGGGGGCAGACACGTTGGTCGTCTATGCCAAGACCGACCCAAGCGCGGGTGCGCGCGGCATCACGGCATTCATCGTCGAAAAGGGCATGAAAGGCTTCTCGACCGCGGAGAAGCTCGACAAGCTCGGCATGCGCGGCTCGGATACTTGCGAGCTGGTGTTCGACGATTGCGAGGTGCCGGAAGAAAACGTGCTGGGCAAGCTCGGCGCCGGCGTCAATGTGCTAATGTCGGGACTCGATTACGAACGCGTCGTGCTCGCCGCCGGCCCGCTCGGCATCATGCAGGCCTGCCTCGACGTCGTGCTGCCTTACGTTCATGACCGCAGGCAGTTCGGCCAGCCGATCGGCTCGTTCCAGATCATGCAGGCCAAGATCGCCGACATGTATGTGACGATGAATGCGGCGAAGGCTTACGTCTACGCGGTGGCGAAAGCGGCGGATGCGGGAAAGACCACGCGCGAGGATGCCGCCGGCGCGATCCTTTATGCCGCGGAAAACGCCACCAAGCTCGCGCTCGACGCCATCCAGTGCCTCGGCGGCAACGGCTATATCAACGAGTTCCCGACCGGCCGGCTGCTGCGGGACGCCAAGCTCTACGAAATCGGCGCGGGGACCAGCGAGATCCGCCGCATGCTGATCGGCCGCGAGCTGTTCGATAAGTCGAGCTGACGCCGTTAACGCAGGTAAATGACGAATCAGCTAGGCCGCTGAACCATGCGAACGGGGGATGCGGACATGATGCGGGTGCGGCTCAAGGCAGACGGGCGGATCGTCGAATTGCTCCCCGACGGCAGCGAGATGACGCTCGACCACAACGATCCGGCCGTGTTCGCCCGCCAGGTGCGGGCGAGGTGCGGTCTGACCCAGGCCGCCTTCGCGCAAAAGATCGAAGTGCCGATCGAAACCGTGCGCAATTGGGAGCAGGGCAAGCGCGCGCCGCGCGGCCCGGCGCGGGCGCTGCTCAAGGTCATCGCGCGCTCACCGGAGGCGGCGTTCGCCGCGCTCGGCGGCCGGCGCCGCGCGTGATCCCGCAAAGCGAGAATGGGTTTTCGGAAAAGGTCGCGCGATAAAGAACGCGCCGGTTAATCAGGCCGCGGCCCGCTTCGGCGGCGAATAGCGCGCGAGCCGCATCAGCAGAAACATCGCGAACAGGGTCGTCACATAGGCGATGAGCTGCATCTCGCTCGGCCGCTCGGTGTAGCCGATCAACGTGTGCAGGAAACGGCCGAACAGGCTGCTTTCCGACAGCAGCATCGACGTGTCCCACACGGTTTGGTCGAGCGCGACCACGGCGCCGGCGGCATGCAGGTACTGGATGGTCTGCGCCGCCATGCCGGCCGCGAGCAGCGCGATCAGCCAGCTCGTTACTGCAAAAATGTGGCGTGTCGAGATTGCCAGTAGGCCGAAATAGGTCAGCGCCGTGAAGGCTGCACCGGCGGCGATGCCGAGCAGGCCGCCCGTCAGCATGTCGAGGCTGGACGTCCCGGACGCCACGATGCCGTAAAGGAACAGCACGACCTCGGCGCCTTCGCGCAGGACCGCGACGCCGATCACGACGGCGAGCGCTTTCAAAGGACGGCTACCCTCGCTGACGGCGACGCCGACCTGGCGCATCTGGGCTGCGATCTCGCGGCCGTGCCGTGCCATCCAGGCGTTGTGCCACATCAGCATGACGACCGCGACGCCAAGCACGCAGGCATTGAGCAGCTCCTGTCCGGAGCCTTGAAAGGCTTCGGAGATCGCTCCGGCGAACATGGCGACGATGGCAGCTCCCAGCACTCCGGCGGCGACGCCGATCACGACCATGCGGCCGCGTCCGGCAACGCCGCGCGTCGCGGCCATCACGATGCCGATGATGAGGCCGGCCTCGATGACTTCGCGGAAAACGATGATCAGTGCGCCGAGCATGGACTATTCGGCAATGACCACGCCTTGCGCGGTCGCTTCGTTAAATTCGCCGATGAACTTATAGCGGCCCTTTTCGAGCGGGCCGATCCGTACCGTGGCCTTGGATTTGCCCTGAATGACCTTCTCGACCTTCATGGTCTTGCTTTCAAACTCCTCAGGAGTCGGATCGTCATTGACGACAGTCAGGACCACGCGCTTGCCGGCCGGGATTTTCACCTCGCCTGGGGTGAATTTATGGTCCCTGATCGTGATCACGATGGCGTCGTCCGCCCGCACCGATCCGATGAAGGTGACGACGGGCATCGCGACGAGCGCGAGAACGGCGAGCATGAACCAGCGCATGAAATGAGAACTCCCTGATTGAGGGTCTCACAAAACCTTTAAAAGCCATTGATGCAATAGCTGTTTTTCAATCTCGAATTATTCCAATGTAAGAACACGGGGCAACCTTTTGCGGTTGCAGGCCAGTCCCGGCTTGCGGCTGCCCGCCGGTCCGCGCGGCGATCTTTCGTCGCAGCCTGGGCGGGTCCCGGGTTGGCAGCAAAACCTCCAGCGGGCATTCTGGCGAAGCCGTTTGGCGGCATCCGGCCTGCCCACATTCAGGAGTTTTTGCATGCAGTCGATCGAAGCGAATGGCGCCCGTATTCCGGTGGTTGGGCTCGGCACCATGACGTTGACCGGCGAAGCTGGGACTCAGGCGATCAAGACCGCGCTCGAGGTCGGCTATTGGCATCTCGACACGGCGGCACATTACGGCAACGAGCGTGAGGTCGGCGAGGCGCTGCGCGCTTCGGGCGTCAAGCGCGAGGACGTCTTCGTGACAACGAAAGTTCGTCAGGACGACGCCGAACCGGAGGCTTTTGCCAAGGTGGTGGAGCAAAGCCTGGCCAATCTGAAAATCCCCCAGGTCGACCTGCTGTTGATCCACTGGCCGAGCAAGACCGTGCCTTTCAGCAAGACCGTCGGCGCGCTCTGCAAGGCCAAGAAGGACGGCAAGACGAAACACATCGGCCTGTCCAACTTCACCACCAAGCAACTCGACGAGGCTTGGAGCGTCACCACCGAGCCGCTGGTCTGCAATCAGATCGAAGTGCATCCCTTCATCAATCAGGACAAGGTGATCGCCGCCAGCAAGAAGCGCGGCATGGCGGTCGTGGCCTATGTCCCGCTCGCGCGCGGCAAGGTACCGGGCGCCGAGGCGCTCGAGCGCATCGGCAAGGCACATAACAAGGCTGCGGCGCAGATCTCGCTCCGTTACCTGTTCCAGCTCGGACTGGTATCGGTTCCGCGCAGCATCAGCCGCGACCATCTCAAGCAGAACATCGACATCTTCGATTTCAAGCTGAGCGATGCCGAAATGGCCGACCTCAAGTCGCTTAATTCCACCAACATGCGCGTCGTCAATCCGCCACATGCGCCGGTTTGGGACACGCCATAGCGCAAAGCAGGTCATGCGCAAGCCACTAACTCCGCTCAGCGTCTCAGCGCACGGCGCCGCCATCCCGGTCGTCGGCCTCGGCACATGGACGCTGCGCGGGCGAGACTGCGTTCGTTTGGTGGAACAGGCGATCGCGGCCGGTTATCGCCATATCGACACTGCGCAGATGTATGGCAACGAGCGCGAAGTCGGCGAGGCCGTGCGCGCCTCCGGCCTGCGCGACGAGGTGTTCGTCACCACGAAGATTCAACCGGACAATCTGGCGCCACATGACGTCGAGCGTTCGGTCAAGGATAGCCTGGCGGCGCTCAAGTTCGACGCGGTGGACCTGTTGTTGATCCACTGGCCCAATCCGGGCGTGCCGCTTGCCGACACGCTGGGGGCGATGAGCAAGCTCAAACGCGCGGGCGCGACCCGGCATATCGGTGTGTCAAATTTCACCGTTTCGTTGATTGAGCAGGCCGTGGCAGTGTCGCTCGAGCCGATCGTGACGAACCAGATCGAGTGCCATCCGTTTCTCGACCAGAGCAAAGTGATCACGGCTTGCAGGAAGCACGCCGTTTCGGTCACCGCCTACAGCCCGGTCGCGCGTGGCCGCACCGATGGCGACGCGTTGCTCGAAGAGATCGGCACGGCCCACGGCAAGAGCGCCGCGCAGATTTCGCTGCGCTGGCTGGTTCAGCAAGGATTGATCGTGATCCCGAGGACCAGCAAGCCGGAGCGGCTGAAAGAGAATATCGATATCTTCGATTTCAAGCTCAGTGCCCCCGAGATCGGGCGGATCGCCGCCTTGACAGGGCGCGCCGGGCGCATCGTCGACTGGTCGTGGTCGCCGAAATGGGATTGAGCCCCGACATGGCCCTGGTGCTGCCGCGACGCCGCTGGCGCGCGACATCGGCGGCGAGGCTTTGCTTGATCTCGTCATCGAGGACAGCCATAGCTGTTATCGTGGCGAGCGCGGCGCACGTCACGCCTAGGGTTACGGCTGCGGCGAATGTCCGGCCTGCCAGCTGCGCGCGGATGGTTATGCGGCGTTTACGGCGGGCGCCGCGATGATGGGGGCCGAAGCGGAATGAACGGACGAAACGACACACGGCTGATCGTCGAGGGATCGGCCTATCTCGCTTTGTATTGCCTGACGATCCCGGTCGCGAACTGGATGATCAATCACGTCGGCACAAGCTGTCTGCCGGAGGGCCCTTGCGTCATTCCGGTGGCGCCCGGGGTCTTTGCACCCTCCGGCGTGCTGTTGATCGGAGCCGCGCTGGTGCTGCGCGATCTGGTGCAACGGCGGCTTGGCATGGAGTTCGGCATCGCCGCCATTATCGCCGGCGCGGCACTGTCGGCCGCGTTTTCGCCGCGCGCGCTGGTGTTGGCTTCAGCCACCGCGTTCCTGATTTCGGAATTTGCCGATTTCGCCGTCTATACGCCGCTGGCGCGCCGACGCCTGGTACTGGCGGTGGTGCTGTCGGGCCTGGTCGGGCTGGTGATCGACTCCATCATCTTCCTGTGGCTGGCATTCGGATCGCTCGAGTTCGTCGCCGGCCAGGTCCTCGGCAAGGCCTGGATGGTGATCCTCTCGATTCCGTTCGTTGCTTACCTGCGCCGCCGTGACGAGCGGACCGGCCTGACCGCGGTGTGAACATGGCATCCTCCCTCGAACTGCTGCGTGACGTCACCACCGGCACCATTACGACCATGCTGCTTAAGAAAGGCATCCGCCGCTGCTGGCTGGCGGGCGCCATGCCGTTTGGCTTTTCCGGCAAGCGGGTGGTGGGCCCGGCCTTCACGCTGCGCTTCGTGCCGGTGCGCGAGGATCTCGCCACGCCTGAAAGCTGGTCGAAGCCGATCTCGACCCGTGGCGCGATCGAGGCGATGCCGGCGGACTGCGTCGTGGTCGCCGACGCCATGGGGGTAACGACGGCCGGAATTTTCGGCGACATCCTGTGCATGCGCATGGTTAAGCGCGGCGTTCGCGCGCTGATCACCGACGGCGTAATGCGCGACAAACACGGGGTGGTGGCGACCGGGCTGCCGGTATGGTGCGCCGGGGTGGCGGCGCCGGCCTCCGTCAACCAGCTCACTTTCGTCAATTGGAACGAGCCGATCGGCTGCGGCGATTGCGCGATCTTCCCCGGCGACGTGATCGTCGCCGACGACGACGGCGCGGTCGTCATCCCGCAGGCTCTGGTCGACTACGTCGCGCAGGAAGGCGCCGAGCACGAATTGCTGGAAAGCTGGCTGGTGTCCGAGGTCGAGAAGGGCGAGAAGCTGCCCGGTCTTTATCCGCCCAATGACGAGAACAAAAAGCGCTACGAGGCCTGGAAGAAGACCCGGAAATAGCGCGAATCGCGCCCGGGTTAAACGAAATGTCCGGCGTCAAGAGTGTGACGCGGAACCCGATCCCATTACGCTTGGCCGATTGAGTCGCGGCGTCCGTGTGCGCCGGCTGTCGCCGGAAGACAAAGGACTGGGACCATGCAACTCAAGCTTAGCGCCCTGTGGCGCTCCGGGCGGCTCGCCGCGGTGATGCCCGCTGCGGACGCCCCCGACAACATCCGCGAACGCATCGTGATGACGGCCGCAACCACGCTCGG
This sequence comes from Hyphomicrobiales bacterium, assembly GCA_038206695.1. Classification (GTDB taxonomy): domain Bacteria; phylum Pseudomonadota; class Alphaproteobacteria; order Rhizobiales; family Xanthobacteraceae; genus Pseudolabrys. The sequence continues at coordinate 41,177 of JBBRAN010000002.1, forward strand.
CGTGATCGTGGTCGCGTTGATCGCGGTGCTGATGGGGCTCGTCAACTAGTCAGCGGTCAGGCCTTGGCGAGTTCGTCGCGCACGATCGCGGTGCCGCGCACCATTGCCTGCAATTTGCCGAACGCGACGTCGCGCGGCAGGTATTTCATGCCGCAATCCGGCGCCGGAATGAGATTTTCCGGCGCGACGTAATCGAGCCCGCGGCGGATGCGCGCCGCGACCTTCTCGGCGGTCTCGATCTCCCGGTCGCCGAGGTCGATCACGCCCAGCACGATCTTCTTACCGGAAAGCTCGCGCAGGACGCCGAAATCGATATTCGGCTGCGCGGATTCGATCGAGATCTGTTGCGCGGTCGTGTCGGCAAGCTCGGGCAGGAAGGCGTAGGCCGCGGGCTTGGAATCGCCGGGGACGACCGCGGCATAGCCGAAGCACAGGTGCACCACGGTCGGCACCTTGATGCCTTCGAGCGCCCGGTTGATTGCCTTGACCGCATAGCGTTTGGCCCGCTCCGGGTTGGTGCGCAGCCACGGCTCATCGAGTTGCATCACGTCTGCGCCGGCCGCCTCGAGGTCGCGCAGCTCGGCATTGACCGCGGCGGCGAAGTCCATCGTCATCGCTTCGTCGTCTCTGTAGAACTCGTCGACCGCCTGCTGACTCATGGTGAAGGGGCCGGGCAAGGTGATCTTGGCCTTGCGGTCGGTGTTACGGCGCAGGAATTCCATGTCGCGCCGCTCGACCGGCCCGGTGCGGCGGATCCTACCGACCACGCGCGGCACTTTGGTCATGCCGCCGCGCGCCTTGATCTCGCCGGGATTGGCGTTGTCAATGCCTTCGAGCGCGGTGGCAAAGCGATTGGAGTAGCTTTCGCGGCGCATCTCGCCGTCGGTAATGATGTCGACCCCGGCACGCTCCATGTCACGGATCGCCACGATCGTCGCATCGTCCTGAGCTTGCTCGAGGTAGGGCTCGGCCACCCGCCACAGGCCGGTCATGCGCACGCGCGGCACCACCTTGGCCAGCATGTCGCGGTTCACAAGCCAGTCGGGCTGCGGGTAGCTGCCCACCACGGTCGTCGGCAAAAGCTTGTCTGCCATGTCCTTCGAACTCCGAACCGGTCAACGCGGCAAGGTCTTGGAGAATGCCAGCCGCGATTGCGACATGAACTGCCGGCGCCACATTACGATCACCACGCCCGTGGTCGTCAACGCAAGAGGCAGCGGGCCGAGGAACCAGCTGAGATAGCCCAATGCGAAAAAGAACGGGCGCTGGCCGCGGTTGAAGTGTTGTCCGGCATCGGCGCAGATCCGCGAGGTGCGATGGGCCATTTCCCGGGCCTGACGGGTCTTGCGCTCGCTGCGCGGCGGCGCAGCGCCCACCATGATGGCGACGTAGTTATAGAGCCGGTACGACCATGCGAACTTGAAGAATGCATAGACGAAAATGACGGTGAGTCCAAGAATCTTGAGCTCCCACAAGGCCGGCGTCGGAGCGGTGCCAAACGGCAGCGAGGCGACCAGCGAAACCACTTCGCCGGTGGAACGAAACAATGTGAGCGCGCCGCCGACCGCGATCAGGCTGGTGGAGGCGAAGAAGGCCGTGCCGTTCTGCAACGCCGCCGTCACCTGCGCGTCGACCATGCGCATGTCGCGCGCCAGCAACTGCTCCATCCACTCGGCGCGGTAGATGTTCATCAGCGCATTGAGGCTCTGCCGGCCATGCGCACTGTGCTCGATCACGATCGAATAGGCGATCCACGCGCCGACGAAATAGGCCAAGACAAGGATGTCGGGGACGCTCAACAGCAGGGGTGCAGCCTGTCGGGCGAACATCGTGCCTCGCGTCCGGCCCCATAGCAACCGGCGTGACTTGAGTGCGCGGCGTCGCTCTGCCACGATTGCGGCCGAGGAGAGCCAAATGCCGCAAAATATCACGCTCGGCTATCGCGCGCTGGTCGATGCCGCGATGCGCGAGGTTGAAACCATCCCGATCGAGCAGGCGATCGAACTGGCGAACCGCGACGACACCGTGCTGGTCGATATTCGCGACATTCGCGAATTGCAGCGCGACGGCAAGGTGCCCGGTGCAGTGCACGTGCCGCGCGGCATGCTCGAATTCTGGATCGACCCGCACAGCCCGTACCACAAGCCGGTATTCAACCAGGACAAGAAGTACGTGTTCTTCTGTGCCGGCGGGCTGCGTTCGGCGCTGGCGGCGCAGACAGCGCAGGACATGGGCCTCAAGCCGGTCGCCCATATCGAGGGCGGCTTCAGCGCGTGGAAAAAGGCGCAAGGTCCGGTCGAGCCGCCCGCAGCGCCACCCAAGAAAGCGTGAACGGCGCGATGGGATTGAGACTGGTCATCGGCAATAAGAACTATTCGTCGTGGTCGATGCGGCCCTGGATCGCGATGAAAGTTGCGGGGATTGCGTTCGAGGAGACGGTGATCTCGCTCAACGCCGATGACTTCAAGTCGCGTCTCCTCAAGGTGTCCGGCACCGGAAAGGTGCCGACCCTGATCGACGGCGAGGTGAAAGTCTGGGAATCGCTCGCCATCCTGGAATATCTCGCCGACAAGTTTCCCGACACGAAGCTGTGGCCGCGGGACGCCGCCGCGCGCGCACATGCGCGGGCGATCGCCTCCGAGATGCATGCGGGGTTCGGGGCGTTGCGCCGCGCCGCCCCGATGAACATGTGGCGTCCGGTCATGAAGCTCGCGATCGACGCCGAGGTTGCGGCCAATATCGGCCGCATCGACGCGATGTGGAGCGACTGCCGGGCGCGTTTCGGCGGGGGCGGGCTGTTTTTGTTCGGCGAGTTCGGCGCGGCGGACGCGATGTACGCGCCGGTAGTCTCGCGTATTCACACTTATTCCCTCGAGGTCGGGCCGTTTTCCGCCGCCTATATCGACGCCGTCATGGCGCTGCCGGCCTGGAAGGAATGGCACGCCGCTGCGGTCAAGGAACCCTGGGTGCTGCCGGAAGACGAGATCGACTGGCCGACCGTCCATAAGGCCTGACGCCCCCCAAGAACCCAAAGAAAAAGCCCGGCCTGAGCCGGGCTTTAGTCGTTAGGCCGCCGATCGGCTATTCGGGTCTATTCGATCGCTTCCTTGATCGAATCCTTCAAGCCGCCGACCGCGTTTTGAATCTTGCCGGCGCTCTTCTGCGCCTTGCCTTCGGTTTCAAGCTTGCTGTCGCCGGTCACTTTGCCCGCGACTTCCTTGGTCTTGCCTTTGGCCTGCTCGAACGAGCCTTGAATGCGATCCTTGTCCATTGCCGCGTGTCCTTTTGCGATTGTGTGATTGTGAGGATAACGCCGACCTTGTTCGCTTGGTTCCGCACCGCCGCATTCAACGGCCGCGATGCCACCATTTTGGAACTCGGACGTTATCTCCGCGATTTTCATCAGTTTTTATTGCCGGGATCACTGATGCTTTTGCGCGAGCGCGAAAATATTTGGCGCAAGGAACACGCGGGACGTGCCGCGGTGCTGATCGGTGCCGGGAATTATTTCGCCGCGGTCAGAAGCGCGCTGCTCAAGGCGGAGCGCCGCGTTTTTATTCTGGGCTGGGATATTCACAGCCGCGCGCCGCTGGTCGGGGAAAGCGGGAAAGCGCATGACGGTTATCCGAAAACACTGGCGGAATGTCTCGCGGCGATCGTGCGCGAACGGCCGCAGCTCGAAATCTACGTTTTGCTGTGGGACTACGCGATGCTGTATGCCGCCGGGGGGCGCGGGCGATCTCCGACCACCTGCCGGTCATCGCCGACGTCGCAATCATCTAGCCGGCGTTATTTGCGTTCCGGCCCCTGGAGATCGGGCTTCTTATCGAGCTGGTCGATCGGATGCGCGGTCGCACCCGGTCGCGGCGGCACGTCGAACGTGTCGGTCGCCGGGACGGCCGCGCCGGTCGTTTCCAGCCCCGGCGTCGCGGCCTTGGGCTCACCGATTTTGGGCTCGGCCCGTTTCTTGAGTTCGTCGGCCGGCGCGATCTTGTCGGGCAACGCGTTCTGGATCGCCAGAGGCGGCGGAGCGGCGCCTTCGCTGGTATTGGCGGGTGGCGTAGTCTGCGCGAGCGCAAAAGCGCTGCCCGCGAGCAGAAGGGCACCGGCCAGTAGCGGACGGATTGTCATGGCGGTTCCTTGGTTGTTCTTGTCTGGAGGAAACGCCCGAGCTGGCACTGCCGTTCCCACCCCGGTTTCCATGCCGGTTTCCATGCTCTGAATGGCGTTCACTTCACGCAGGCGCCGCGCCATAGTGGGACGCTAGAATCGAGGGAAAGGGCGCAAGTGGCGCAAATTGGCAGCGTAATCGACCGCGACGGCGCCGATTTTCGCGCCAATGCCGAGGCCATGCGCGCTTTGGTCGCGGAGCTGGAGGCCAAGCGCGCCGAAGCCGCGCAAGGCGGCCCGGAGCGGGCGAGGCAGCGCCACCTGTCGCGCGGCAAGTTGCTGCCACGCGAAAGGGTGATGAACCTGATCGACCCCGGCTCGCCGTTTCTCGAACTGTCGCCGCTGGCCGCCGGCGGCATGTATGACGACGCCATTCACGGCGCCTCGCTGATCACCGGCGTCGGGCGGGTCGAAGGCCGCGAATGCATCGTGGTTTGCAACGACTCCACGATCAAGGGCGGCACGTATTTCCCGATGACCGTCAAGAAACATTTGCGCGCCCAGGAAATCGCGCGCGAGAACCGGCTGCCTTGCATCTATCTAGTCGATTCCGGCGGCGCCAATCTGCCGCAGCAGACCGAGGTGTTTCCCGACCGCGAGCATTTCGGCCGCATCTTCTACAATCAGGCGACTTTGTCGTCGCTTCGCATTCCTCAGATCGCGGTGGTGATGGGCTCCTGCACCGCCGGCGGCGCCTATGTGCCGGCGATGTCGGACGAGACCATCATCGTCAAAAATCAAGGCACGATCTATCTCGGCGGTCCGCCTTTGGTGAAAGCCGCGACCGGCGAGGTGGTCTCGGCCGAGGACCTCGGCGGCGCCGACGTTCACGCCCGCAAATCCGGCGTCGCCGATCATTACGCGCAGGACGACCACCACGCGCTGTCGATCGCGCGCCGCATCGTCGCCAATCTCAACACCAAAAAAACGCCGGACATCCCGATCGCCGCGCCGCGCGATCCGGCGCTCGACCCGGCCGAGCTCGACGGCATCGTCCCGGTCGATCTCAAGAAACAATACGACGTGCGCGAAGTGATCGCGCGCATCGCCGACGGCTCCGAGTTTGACGAGTTCAAGGCGCTGTACGGCACGACCCTCGTCACCGGCTTTGCGCGCATCTATGGCATGCCGGTCGGCATGCTCGGCAATAACGGCATCCTGTTTTCGGAGAGCGCGCTCAAGGCCGCGCATTTCATCGAACTGTGCTGCCAGCGCCGCATCCCGCTGCTGTTCCTCCAGAACATCGTCGGCTTCATGGTAGGCCGCGACTACGAGGCAGGCGGCATCGCCAAGGACGGCGCCAAGATGGTGACGGCGGTGGCCTGCGCGCAGGTGCCGAAGGTCACCGTGATCGTCGGCGGTTCCTATGGCGCCGGCAATTACGGCATGTGCGGCCGCGCCTACGGCCCGCGCTTCCTGTTCACCTGGCCGAATTCGCGCGTCTCGGTGATGGGTCACGAGCAGGCGGCTTCGGTGCTCGCCACGGTGCGGCGCGACAATATCGAGGCCGACGGCAAGACCTGGAGCGCCGATGACGAGGAAAACTTCAAGGCGCCGATCCGCGACAAGATCTGGAAAGAGGGCGACCCGTATTACGGCACGGCGCGGCTGTGGGACGACGGCATCATCGCGCCGTCAGAGACGCGCCGCGTGCTGGCGCTGGCGTTTTCCGCGGCGCTCAACGCGCCGGTGCCGGACACCAAGTTCGGCGTCTTCCGGATGTAGGGGGAATTCCGATGCGGGCGCGCAGCAGGGATCCATACACGGCTGAGGAATGGCAGCGGCTCTTCATGGAGCAGCGCTCGCATGGCGCGCGCCGGGATTCATGCGGCGCTTCTGCTCAACGGCGGCGCTGCTGGCCTTTGTCGGTCATCTCGCCGGGGCCTCGGAAGCGAGCCGCATTGCGGTCGACTCTGCGCTTATCCGCTGGGCGTTTGCCGCGTTCGGCAGTGGGGTGTTCCTCGCCACGGTGACCTACGTGTTCACCTATTTTATCAATTCGATGCGCATCCACGACACGGTGCTGGCGCGCCGCCCGCTGGCCAGGACGATCGATAAAGTGCGCTGGGCGGCGATCGCGGTATTTCCGGCATCGCTGACATTCTTTTTGCTCGGCATGATTGCCGCGGTGGCGCCACCGGCTTGCCGTCTTCGGTGCGGCGCTATGCCGTGCGGCACGGGCGAAGCAACAACAAAGAGCCTGACCGTGACCATTCGGACAACGATGAGCGTCGCGATTGCCGCCGCATTTGCGATCGCCGCGACGGGCCTCGCCCAAGCGCAGACGGATCAGCCGCACCCCAAGCGCAAGCCGGTCGTGCGCAGCCACGCGCCTGAGCGCTATGGCATGCCGGCGCAGCATTCCAGCATGGCCCCGGCGCGCATGATCGAGGTGCGACCCGGCCACTGGGTCTCGTCCTGGGGCTGCGTGTGGGAAGACGCGCAGGGCCGCATCCTGGACTGCCAAACCAACGGCGCTGCTCCCTGATCGCCAACGAGATCGCGCCCCGCTCTCGCCCTCCGCGAGGGCGGGGCGTGTCCGTTCAGCGCGCTGGTATCATGCTCCAGACGGTGTCCCAGTTCACGAACGCCCCCTGCGGGCCGAACCTGACCGAACCGGTATCGTGTAGATAGGCGCTGCCGAGCATCAACGCGCAGCCGACAATCATGCCAAAGAGGAAGTTCATGGTCGCTCCTCGTCTAGGGGCCCCATCATACACCGCGGCCGGTCGCTCGATTAGATGAATTCCAAATCATCCGGGTTGCATTGGCAGGGTCCGGATGACACTCATTTGCCGCAACGCCTGATGCGGAGGATGTAATACGCGTTCGTCTGATCGCTGCGGCCTTGCTGTCGGCCGCCCTGTCGGCCGGCCTTGTTCTGGCGCAGGACGCGAAAAAGCCCGGAACCCAGCAGCAGGCCGACGACTGTGGTTCGCGGCGCGCGCCAATAACTGGGAGCTGGCGGATTTCCAGATCGGCGAGATCAAGGAATTGCTCGGCGACATCCAGGACCTGTACCCGAAATTCAAGAGCATGCCGTTTGCCGACATGGTCGATGCCGTAATCGTCGGGCCGATTGCCGAGGTCGAAAAGGCGGTCGCGGCCAAGGATTCCGGCAAATTCACCGCGGCGTTCGACAAACTCACGGCCTGCAATTCCTGCCACGAGCCGACCGGCGTCGGCTTCGTAGTGATCCAGCGCCCGACCTCGAACCCGTTCAGCAACCAGAACTTCAGCCCGTGGAAGAAGTGACGCGCCGTCCCCGGCCGTCGAGCGCGACGTAAAGCAGCGCCGCTCCCGCAATCAGCCAACAGACGGTCGGCGCCCATTGCAGCGCGGCCTGGACGGCGGGCTCGGCGATCAGGCCGAAACCGGCGACGGCCATCCGCGCGAATGTCGCGATGGCCAGCGCGGAAAACAGCAGGCCCGACATCGCGCCTTCATGGCCGTTTTCGCCAATCGAGAAGGCGAGGGCGAAGGCGCTCATCAGGATGGCGCCCCAGGCGGCGCCCGCGGCGAATTGCGCGATGACCATGAGATCGAGGCCGGTAGCGGCGGCGGCAACCAGAATGGCGAGCGCGCCGACCACAGCAGCGCCGCCCATCATCGTGTAAGCGCCGAGACGTGCCGTGTAGCGGCTGGCCGGCAGCATCGCGAGATTGAAGCCGATCCAGAACACCGGCATCAGGTATTCGAGATCGGAAGGCTGGGCGAAGCGCAGGAACAGCGGGCCGCTGTTGATGGCGAAGTGAAGCTGGTAACCGAGCGCCAGCACGATCAAGGCCAGCGCGAATACGACGGCGCGCGTGCTGAGGGGCGGGGCGGCTGCGACCGCCTTGGTGGCGGCTGGCGGTGCCGTGCGGGCCAGCAGGCGCTCGACGGCGGCAAGGCCGAACGTCGTCAGTACCAGCGCGATGCTCGCCAGCGCGAAGGGCCAGCGTGGATCCTGGTTACGCAAAGTGACGGCGAGGTAAGGCGCGAGCGCGCCGGCGATGCCGTATCCAAGCATAGTGAGGGCGGCGAGATAAGGAATCGCCGGCTTTGCCGCGTATTTGCCAAGCAGCATCAGAGGCGGCGCGCGCAGCGCGGACGATGTCACCGCCCAGATCACGGTCAGCGCGACGAAGACCGGTGCGCCGGCTGCTGCGACGAACGGCAGCGCCAGAAACGCTGCGCACGACAGCAAAGTGATGGCGCCTGCCCAGTAACCGAGCCGGCCGAGCACGCGGGACACCTTGTCGGCGGCAATACCGGTGGCAAAATCGGCCACCGTGAAGATCGCCTGATCGAGCATCAACAGGAAGATCACCGCGGTGCGCGGGATTCCTGCGGTGGCAGCCAAAGCCGGCAGATAGATCGCGTAGACCGTCCAGCACAACGTGAACAGAAGCTGCAGCATCGCGAGATAAAGCCCGGCGCGGTGCGGGATCGCGGTCATGGCAGGTTACAGCGTAACCACGACGTTGCCGACCGATCCACGTTCGACTTCCTCGTGGGCGGCGACGATGTCGTCGAGGGCGAAGGTTTTGCCCAGCCGGTGCTTCAGCGCCCCCTTCGCCAGCGATTCATTGATGGCCTTTACGGTGCGGGCGCGGGCATCGGCGTCCTGCTCGTAGACCAGAAAGAATTCCAGCCGGATCGCGTTCACCAGCAGGAACGAGGCCGGCAGCACCGCCTCCGGTCCGGTGCCGTAGACGATCACGCTGCCCTTGGGCCGCACGACCGCCGGCATGAGCTTGGCATTGGCGCTCAGATCCATCTCGATCACGGCGTCGACGCCGCGCTTGCCGGTCAGCTCCATCACGCGCTCGCCGACGTTGTCGTGCTTATAGTCGATCGTGTGATCGGCGCCGGCTTCGCGGGCACAGGCCGCCTTTTCCGGCGATGAGACGGTGGCAATGACGCGCGCGCCACGCTGCTTGGCGAACTGGATGGCATATTGCGCGACCGCGCCCGCGCCGCCGGCGATCAGGAGCGTCGTGTCCTTGCCGGTGCGCGCGAGTTCGATGGCGTGAAACGCCGTCATCGCCGGAATGCCGAGGCAGGCGCCGGCTGCGAAATCGGTATTGGCCAGCAAGGGCACGGCCTGGCGCTGCGGCACGACGATGTATTCGGCCGCCGTGCCGAACGCGCGCTGCCATTGCCCGTTCCACAGCCAGACCCGCTGGCCGAGCCGCGCTTTGTCGACCCCGTCGCCGGTCAGATCGATCACCCCTGCGCCATCGCTGTGCGGAATGACTCGCGGGAACGCAATCTTGCGGGCCGTGCCCTGGCGCGATTTCACGTCGGACGGATTGACGCCGGAAGCCGCGAGCTTGACCCGCACTTCGCCGGCGCCGGCCTGGGGCGTGTCGATCTCGCCGACGCGCAGCACTTCGCGCGCGGTTCCGTTTTTCTCGTAAAAGGCCGCTCGCATAATGCCCCCCGTATTTGGCTTACGTTACCAAGTTCGGCCGGCGGGAACAGCGGTTGGAACCCTGGCCCGGCAGACCGCGTTTTGCCTTGGAGGGGTACACAGGAGCGTCGTTCGGTGCGTTAGCCCTCGCTGCGGCTCCCAGCTTGCCTCCGCCCAGAATGCGGCCGGCGGCGCGGCCACCGGCGCGGTGGTCGGCGGCACCACGGGCTTCGTTGTGGGCGGCCCGGTCGGTGCGGCGGTCGGCGCAGGCGTCGGCGGTACCGTTGGCGCGGCCGCGGGCGGCACCAACACGGCACCTCCGGGCAGCAACACCACGGTCGTCGTCAGCCCGTCGGTCAGGGAACGCAGTTGCGTGACCGACAGCTACGGCAACCGGACCTGCACGACGGTCAACCGGTAAGAGCAAGCGCAAATACAGTGCGCACGAATGAAAAAGCCCGCCTGTTCGGCGGGTTTTTTCATTGAGGAAGTGCGCTTCTACGAGCGTTAACCGACGTGCCGGTTCCACTCGACGCGGGCGCGGGCGCTCAGCCGGTCCCAGGAAACCTTGGCGCGGTCGCTCAAAACATTCCATTTTTGACCCACGACCTCCCAGTTGACCAAGGCCTGGTCCTTCGGCGCGCCGGCCAGCACGTTATGGGAGTCGTAGAGATAGGCTCCGCCGACCGTGATCGCCGCGCCCAAAATGATGCCGAACAGTGTGCGCATAGTGTCTCTCCCTGTCCGGAACAAACGCGCCGTCGGGGGCCGGAGTTCCGGGTTTGGGCCGCCTTTACTGGCCGTTCCGAGTGGCTGCTAACGCATTGGAGATGCGTAGTTATTTTGTTAAAAAAGTACTTCAACCAGGAAAAAACATTGCTATATTGGCGCCATGAATAAGAGTTCAGTGAAGGCCGCCCGGCGTACCAGCAAGGCGACCCGGCGTACCGGTAAGAAAGCGGCAAAGTCCGCCCGTGCGACGTCCAAGAAAGCGGCCCCATCGTCCCGGCGCACCGCAAGCGCCTCGAAGACGCGTGCCCTGAACATTCGTTCGGTTCAGAAGGTCGCGCCGATGCTGCGCACCATCAGCCCGCCGACCCAGCCGCAGGCGATCGAACTGCCGGTCAAAAATCACAAATACGTCGTGGGCGACACGGTTTACTACAACTCGCCGAGTTTCGGGCGGGCGGCGGCGACGGGCAGCTACACCGTGATCAAATTGCTGCCGTCGGAGGGCGACGACTACCAGTATCGCATCAAGAGCTCCGGCGAAGCCTTTGAACGCGTGGCGAAAGAAAGCCAGCTCGACCGCGCCTGAGGCGCGCCTGTCCCGGCCGGAAGCCTGATATAACGCTCCTTGCTCTGCGATGCCGGCCTTTGTCGGGCCGGTTATCGTGCTTCCTCGCCCCGACCAAGGACCGAGCAAATGCCGATCTACATCACGCAAGGTCGCTACACCCGCGATGCGATCAAAGGCATGATCGTCAAGCCGGAGGATCGCGCCGAAGCCGTCTCCCGCGCGCTGGCGAAGGCCGGCGGCCGGCTGATCGGCTATTACGTCACATTCGGCGAATACGACTTCCTGTCGATCTGCGAAGCCCCCGGCGACATGCAGATGATGGCGACGCTGCTGGCGGCGGCGAGCGGCGGCGGCGTGACGGATTTGCGCACCACGGTCGGCATGACCTCGACCGAGGCGACCGGCGCGTTCGCGGCGGCGTCCGACCTGACGCGCGCTTTCAAATCGGCCGGCGGCGTGTGATGTCGAAGATCGCACGTCTGTTCGCTCTGGCGCTGATTGCCGCATTGCCCGCGGCCGCCGCTTGCGCGCAGGACTACCCCAACCGCCCGGTCAAATTCATCGTGCCGTTCGGCGCCGGCGGTCCAGCCGACGTGTTCGCCCGGGTGCTCGCCCAGCACATGCAGGAAACCATGAAACAAACTTTCGTGGTCGAGGACCGGCCCGGTGCCGGCTCGGTGATCGGAACCGAAGCCGTCGCGAAGGCTGCGCCCGACGGCTACACGTTGCTGGTGATGTCGAACACCCACACCACCAACGAGTCGCTGATTCCCAACAAGCCGTTTCAGTTAATGCGCGATTTTGTCGCCGTCGGGCCAATCAACTATTCGGACCTGCTGATGGTCGTGCACCCTTCGGTGCCGGCCAAGGATCTTAAGGAATTCATCGCCTACGCCAAGTCGAAGCCGGGCCAGCTCAATTACGCCTCGTCCGGCCCCGGCACGCCCTACCACATGGCGGGCGAGCTTTTTAAGTCGATGAGCGGCACCGAGATCGTTCACGTCCCACACAAGGCCTCGGGCGATGCCCGCAACAGCGTGATCGGCGGCCATGTCCAGATGATGTTCGACGCGATCACGACGATGGCGGAAGTGTCGAAAGGCGGCCAGGTCCGCGCGCTGGCGACTACCGGGCTCAAACGCTCGGCGCTGATGCCGGACGTGCCGACGGTGGCCGAAGCCGGAGTGCCCGGCTACGAGGCCACGATCTGGCTCGGCGTGATGGCGCCGAAAGGCACGCCGCCGGAGATCGTTAACAAGCTCAACGCCGAGATCAACAAGGTGGTCGAGCTGCCCGCGGTGCGCGAGGCCTGGGCCAAGCAGGGCGCGGTGCCGATGCACATGTCGGTCGCTGAATTCGATGCATATCTGCGAAAAGACATCGACAAGTGGGCGGAAGTGGTCAAGGTTTCAGGAGCGACCGTCCAGTAACGGGGATGGCGGGCAGGGCATGTCGAACCGGCTTTCAGCCATTATCGTCGCGCTGACCTTGGTCGCCATCGCGGGCGGCGGAATCTTTGCTCTGTACGACTGGTCGGCGCGCGGCGAACGGCTGGCCGAAGGCCGCGAGCTGAAGGCGCGCACCGCCGAACTGGCCGCCCGCAGCCTCGATCAAAGCTCGCCGCTGGCCTGCCTGACGGGCGATCTGGGCGATGCCGTCGAGACCGCCTGCGAGCGCGTCGTATTCGCCGGGCCGGAAACCACGGGCGCCGCAGTCGCCTATACCGCCGCGCGTCTTTCATTGATCGCCGACGGTCTCGATTATGCGCGGCGCTCGGAGCCCGCCTTCGCCGACACGCTGAGCGGCGTTCGCCGCGCGATTGAGCTCGATCGCTTCGGCCTGGCCGCGCAGGTCCTTTCGACCCGAGACGGCTGCACCACTGAAAATTGCCCGTTCTTCGCGTTGACGCGCGACCCCGGCGTGCTCAAGGCCAACATCAAGGCGCACGCATACGAAACTTACGTCTCGCGCTACGCGCCCGGCTGGAATGCCGAGGAACGCGCGCCTGCGGCCGGCGACAAGCCCGCCGATCCCGCGGACGCGCCGCAAGCCAGCGCGCCACCGGCCGGCCCGGCGCCGGTTGCCAGCAAATACAGCTTCCCGTCTTCGGCCTCGATCCCGCCGGTCAGCATCATGAATGCCGAGCCGCCTTTGGCGGCGAAGCCCGATGCCACGTCATCGGTATCGGCCCCTGCGGCGGCCGAGGGCGCCGCGATCAAACCGCCGCCGCTGCCAGCGAAGCGCCCGCAGACCGAGGCGGCAGCACCGCAGCCGCCAGCGGCGCGCTAGGCCGCGATGTTCAAATCCGTCCTGATCGCCAATCGCGGCGAGATCGCGTGCCGAGTCGCGCGCAGCGCGCGGCGGCTGGGCATGCGCACCATCGCCGTCTATTCGCAGCCCGATGCGCGAGCGCTCCATGTGCGCCTCGCCGACGAGGCCCATCCGATCGGTCCGGCTTCTGCCGCGCAGAGCTATCTCTCGATCGAGAAGATCATCGCGGTGGCGCGCGCGTCCCGCGCCGAGTGTATTCATCCCGGCTACGGTTTTCTGTCGGAGGATGCCGATTTTGCCCAGGCCTGCGCCGAGGCCGGCATCGTGTTCGTCGGTCCTTCGCCCGATGCCATCCGCGCGATGGGCCTCAAGGATCGCGCCAAGGCGTTGATGGAAAAAGCCGGCGTGCCGGTGGTGCCGGGCTATCACGGCGAGCGGCAGGATCCGAAATTTCTCAAAGAGAAAGCGTATCAGATCGGCTATCCGGTACTGATCAAGGCGGTGGCGGGCGGCGGCGGCAAGGGCATGCGCCGCGTCGACAAGCATGCCGAGTTTGAAACCGCGCTCGCTTCGGCGATGCGCGAGGCGGGCTCATCTTTCCGCGACGAACGCGTGCTGATCGAGAAATACGTCACGGCGCCGCGCCACATCGAAATCCAGGTGTTCGCCGACAATCATGGCAATGCGATCCATCTCAACGAGCGCGACTGCTCGTTGCAGCGGCGGCACCAGAAAGTGATCGAGGAAGCCCCGGCGCCCGGCATAAGCCAGGAGTTGCGCGCCGCCATGGGCGCTGCCGCGGTCGCCGCCGCCAAGGCGGTGAACTATTCCGGCGCCGGCACGGTCGAATTCATCGCCGACGGCGCTAAGGGCCTGCGGCCGGACGGCTTCTGGTTCATGGAGATGAATACCAGGCTCCAGGTCGAGCATCCGGTCACCGAAGCCATCACCGGGCTCGATCTGGTCGAATGGCAATTCCGGGTGGCCTATGGCGAGAAGCTACCGCTGGCGCAGGACGGCGTGCGGCTCGACGGCCACGCGGTCGAAGCGCGGCTTTATGCCGAGGATCCCGAGCGCGGCTTTTTGCCCTCGACCGGGCGGCTCTACGCGCTGCAATTGCCGGCGGGCGAGGGCATCCGGGTCGATACCGGGGTCGAAAGCGGAGCCGAGGTCACGCCGTTCTACGATCCGATGATCGCCAAGGTGATCGCGCATGCGCCGAGCCGCGACCTCGCGCTCGACCGGCTTGCGGCGGCGCTCGATAAGACGGTGGCGGCGGGGCCGCGCACCAATGCCCGTTTTCTCGCCGCGCTGTGCCGCGCCCCCGATTTTCGCGCCGGCCGGTTCGATACCGGCTTCATTGAACAGCACCTGACCGAGCTGATCGAGCGGCCCGCCGGAACCGACTTTGGCGCGCTGGCGCGTGGCGCGCAGGCTTTGCTGGCGCGCGTCAAGGCACCGGAGCGCGACCCCGACGAGCCACCGTCGCCTTGGGATGCCGCCGACGCCTTTCAGTTCGGCGGCGCGCGGATAGTCACATTGCCGCTGTCGGCGGACGGCGAGCCGGTCACGGCAACGGTCAGTTACGGTTCCGGCGCGGCGCAGGTCAGCGTCGAGGGCGCGGCGCCCCCCGCCGACGCCATCGCGATCGAGGCCGGCGAAGCGGTGCTGGTATTGCGCCACGGCCGGCAGATTCGCGTTACTTTGCGCGATTTGGCCGCGAGCGAAGCGCAGGACGGCGGCGACGGGCTGGTGCGCGCGCCGATGCATGGCAGGGTGCTGGGGATTTTTGTGGAGAAGGGCGACAAAGTCGTGCGCGGCCAGCGTCTCGCCATTATCGAGGCGATGAAGATGGAGCACACGATGACGGCGCCGATCGACGGCGAGGTCACCGAGATCGCGGCGACGACCAACGCGCAGGTCGCCGAAGGCGCCACCATCGTGCGGATCGAACCGGACCCCTCGAGCTGACAGTTTTTCGCCAATGCCGCTTCATCTCATCAAATTGTGCGTCGGCTGCGATTCCGTCCAGGACCTCGAGGACTGGATCAAGGAGAAACTGCGGGAAAAGAAAAAACGCGGACAAAAGCCGGAGCGCTTTCACACCACCCGCATGGTGCCAAAGCGCGGCGATGAACTGGTCAATGGCGGATCGCTGTATTGGGTGATCCGCGGTCAGGTGATGTGCCGCGAGAAAATTCTCGACGTGCGCCCGTTCACCGACAAAGACGGCATCGGGCGCTGCCGGCTGGTGCTCGACGGCAAGCTCGTTCTGGTCGAGCCGCGGCCGTTCCGTGCTTTCCAGGGCTGGCGGTATTATCTCGAAAAGGACGCGCCGCGCGACTTGAGCGGGGCCGGACGCGGACTGACGAAACTGCCCGAACCGATGCGCCGGGAGCTGCGCGCGCTCGGCCTGCTCTAGCTAAACCGCGACATTGTCGATCAGCCGCGTCTTGCCGATCCGGCCGGCGACCAGCAGCCGCACCGGGCCGTCCTTGCGGGACGTCACCGGCGCGAGCGTCAACGCGTGGCGGGCCTCGAGATAATCGAGCGCAAAGCCTTCGCGCTCGATCGCGGTGCGGCCCATCGCCAGCACATCGACGATCGGGATGTCTTTTTTGATCCGGGACGCGCAGTCCTTCAGCGTGCGGTAAAGCACCGGCGCCGCGGCGCGCTCGGCGGCCGACAGGTAGACATTGCGCGACGACAGCGCGAGGCCGTCTTTCTCGCGCACGGTCGGCACGCCGACGATCTTCACCCGCAGGTCGAGGTCGCGCGCCATCTGCGTGATGACGCGCAACTGCTGGTAATCCTTTTCGCCGAACAGTGCGAAATCTGGCCGGACCTGCGTGAACAATTTAGCGACGACGGTGGCGACGCCGCCGAAGAAGTGCGGACGGAATTTATCCTCGAGGCCGGTTTTGGCCGGTCCGGCGGGCTCGATGCGGGTCGCAAAACTGGCCGGATACATCTCGGCGGCCGACGGCGCCCAGACCAGGTCGATTTTTTCGGCGGCGAGCGCCGCTAGATCGGTATTCCAGGTGCGCGGGTAGCTGCCGAAATCCTCGTTGGCGGCGAACTGCGTGGGGTTGACGAAGATCGAGACGACGACCCGGCGCGCGCGCTTGCGCGCCTGGCGGACCAAAGCCAGATGCCCGGCGTGCAGCGCGCCCATCGTGGGCACCAGCGCAACGGCATTTCGTGCGTAGACGCCGAGCGCACGATCAAGGTCGCGAACCGTGCGCGCAACGCGGGGACGAGCGGCCATGGGAAGTTGCCCGGTTGGAACTTTGACAAAACGCACGCAGTACCTAGCAAAGCGCAGGGTAAACGGCCACGCCGCGATTCATGGTTAAATGAGAGTCAACTTGAATAAAGTCCGTTGCTATAGTGACATAGCCGGGTCCCAAGGACGCGTTCATGTTGGTCCAGCCGATCCAAGACAATAAGCAATCTGCCCACGTTGTCGTGCTTGGCAACGAGAAGGGCGGCTCCGGCAAATCGACGACCGCATTGCATATCGCGGTGGCGTTGCTCAAGGCCGGCCAGCGCGTCGCCACCATCGATCTCGACTCAAGGCAGCAGAGCTTCACGCACTACATCGAGAACCGCCGCGCCTGGGCGGAGCGCGCCGGCGTCGCGCTCGAATTGCCGACGCATTATTGTGTGCCGCGCGCCGAGGGGCCCTCGGTCGAGGGCAACGAGGCGGAAGAGTTCGCCGGCTTTTCGAAGGCGATCGGTGCGATCGAGCACACCCACGACGTCGTGGTGATCGACACGCCGGGGTCCGACACCTACCTGATGCGGCTCGCGCATTCGATGGCGGACACTCTGGTGACCCCGCTCAACGACAGCTTCCTCGATTTCGACGTGCTGGGCACGCTTGACCAGACCACCTTCGCGGTGACAGGCGAGAGCCACTATGCGGCGATGGTGCGCGAAGCGCGCCGCCAGCGCCGGCTGGTCGACGGCAAGCTGACCGACTGGATCGTGGTGCGCAATCGTCTCTCCACTTTGTCGTCGCGCAACAAGCGGCTGGTCGGCGACGGCATCGCCGAGCTCGCCAAGCGGCTGGCGCTGCGTTCGGTCGACGGCTTTGCCGAGCGCGTCGTCTACCGCGAATTTTTTCCGCGCGGCCTGACCGCGCTCGACGATCTCGACGAAACGACGCTCGGCACCCGGCCAAGCCTGTCCCACGTCACCGCGCGCGAGGAAGTGATCGGGCTGCTCAACGCGCTGCATCTGCCGCTGTCGGAGCACGGCAAACGCCGCGCCGCAGCGCGCGCCGAGTGGTACTCGGTGATGGACCAGCCGCTCCAGGTCCACGACGTCATCGCCTGATTTCGGCCTGACCTTCGTCCCGACCCCGTCCCAATCACTGCCTGATTCTGCCGTTGCGAAACCGTCGCCGGCCGCCCACCTCTGAGGGGGGAGCAGGGGGCGCCGGTCGTGAACTGCGGTATGATGGTCCGGACATGAGCAAAGACATCAAGAACCCATCGGCTCAGGCGCCGGCTTCGACCCGGCCGGAGATCGCGGCGTTCCTCGACCGCGTCAAGACGCTCGGGCCCGCCACCGCGGCCGGCACGCGCGGCCGGCTGATCTTCGCGCTCGACGCCACCATGAGCCGGCAGCCGACCTGGGACAGCGCCTGCGCGCTGCAGGCCGGCATGTTCCGCGAGGCGGCTGCGACCGGCGGGCTCGACATCCAGTTGGTGTATTTCCGCGGGCTCGCCGAATGTGGCGCCTCGCCCTGGATCGCGCAGACCGACAAGCTCGCGGCGCTGATGACCAAGATCGACTGCCGCGGCGGCCAGACCCAGATCGGCAAGGTGCTGAGCCACGCCATCGCCGAGACCGAGCGGCGGCGGGTGCAGGCGCTGGTGTTCGTCGGCGACGCGATGGAGGAGGCGATCGATGCGCTGTGCGCCAAAGCCGGCCAGCTCGCGCTGCATGGTGTTCCGGCCTTCATGTTCCAAGAGGGCAACGACGCGGCGACCGAGCAGGCGTTCCGCGAGATCGCGCGGCTGACGCGCGGCGCCTATTGCCGGTTCGACGCCGGCGCGGCGCACCAGCTTGGCGAATTGCTGCGCGCGGTGGCGGCCTACGCCGCCGGCGGCATCAAAGCACTTAACGACCTGTCGGCGCGCAAGGATCGCAGCGCGCAGCTCCTGCTCGCCCAGCTCAAGAACTGATGCGTATGAACCGTTCAGGTTATCGGGCGACGCGGCGTGAGGTGACGCGCTGATGCCGATGCTGTTCCTCGGCCTGCTGGCGCTGGTGCTCGCGCTGTGGGCGCTCAACGTGATCTCCAAGGTCGACCCCCGGATCGCGGCGCGCGTCACCAAGGCCGGCGGCGGATTGCTGGCGCTCGGCCTTGCGATCTTCCTCGGTCTGCGCGGCGAGATCGGCATCGCGATCCCGCTCGGCGCGTTCGGGCTCGGTCTGCTGGGTTGGCTGCCGTTCGGCGTCAGCGGGTTCAGCCGCGCCGGCCGGACGAAAACGTCGGGGCAGACCTCGCGGGTGCGCTCGACCTATTTCGCGATGGAGCTCGACCACGATACCGGCGCGATGCGCGGCCGCGTGCTGGCCGGCCCGCAGCAGGGCCAGGCGCTCGAGGCGCTCGATGTTGCGACGCTGGCCGGGCTGCTCACCGACGTCGACGAGGAAAGCCGCGCGCTATTGATGGCGTATCTTGACCGCCGGGAGCCCGGCTGGCGTGAACACGCGGACGGTGACACGGGCGCGCGGCGCAGCACTGCGTCCAGCGGCAAAATGACGGAGCAGGAGGCCTATCAGATCCTTGGCGTAGAGCCGGGGGCGAGCGAGCGCGACATCACCCGCGCGCACCGCACGCTGATGAAGAAACTCCATCCCGACCAGGGGGGATCGACGTATCTCGCGGCCCGCATCAATGAGGCCAAGGAAATTCTTACGCGACGCCATCGCTGAGTACTCCGCACAATCACTCAGCGGCTCCCGGCTTGGCGCATCCCCGTTTCGTTATTAAGCGGCGTGTCTTGGCGGCGTGTCTTGCGCACGCGCGCTGGAATTCTAGTTCTTCAGCAGCATGCAGGGGATTTCCCCGCGTTTGAGTTGCACGCAGGCGGCTTCCGCCTGGTCCTTGTCGAGGCCGGCGAAGCGCGCGCGATAGAGCGTCTTGTTGCCCTTGGCCGCACGTTCGGTGAAAGGATCGGCTGCGCTGAGCATGTCCTTGGCGGTGCGTTGCGCGACGCTCAGCCGTTCCTTGGCCTCGGCCTCCTCGTCGAACGCGCCAACCTGGATGATGTAGCTGCCGCGCTGTTTTGAGCTGGACGGCGACGGCGACAGCGAGACGCCCTCGCTTTCCGCGGCGGCGAGCCGGACCGGCGCCGGCGTGGCGCCCGGCGTGCCGGCTGGCACGTTCAGCACGCCGAGCACGCCCGGTTTTGCGCCGGCCGGAGCAGGAGGCGCTGGCAGCGCGGCTTCGGCTTTTACCGTCGCAACAGTGGTGATGGGCGTGTCCTTGCTGGCCGCCGGCATCGGCATCAATTTTTGCTGCGGGCCGGACAGATTGGCGAGGGTCGGCCCTTTGAGGGCGGCGGCTTTCACCAGCACGGTCTTGACGATGACGGGCTTGATCGGGTCGGTCGAGCCAGCGACGGGAGTGGCGGCCGATACTGGCGGCGCGGCAACAGCCGCGAACGCCCGTGTCGGCGGCGCGGCGGGCGTCGTCAGTTCCTTGACTGCTTCCTTGGTCGGAGCGGCTTTCGCCTCGGCGATCAAACTCGGTTTGTGGGCCGCGGCGAGATGAAAATATTTCTCGATCAGTCCCACCATGCGCGAGTCGCGCCATCGGGCAGTGCGGCCGCCGAACACGGCGGCGACGATATGGCGTCCGCCGCGGCGAACCGAGGTGATCAGGTTGAAGCCGGACGCATTGGTGTAGCCGGTCTTGATGCCATCCACGCCGTCGACCGCGCCGAGCAGCTTGTTGTGATTGCGCATCGCGTGGCCGCGGAATTCAAAGCTGCGCGTCGAGAAATATTGGTAGTAGGTCGGAAAGCGTTGCTGAATTGCGCGGCCCAAAATGGTCATGTCGCGCGCGGTGGTGATCTGTTCATCGTCGGGCAGGCCGGAGGCGTTGCGGTAAGTCGTGTTCGCCATGCCGATCTCGCGCGCCTTTTTTGTCATCATTCGCGCGAATTCCGGCTCGCTGCCGGCCAGGGTTTCGGCGACCACGACGGCGACGTCGTTCGCGGATTTGGTGACGATGGCGCGGATCGCCGGCTCGACGGCGATGGTGTCGCCGGGCTTGAGGCGGAGCTTGGACGGCGCCTGCGACGACGCATGGTCAGAAACCTCCATCGGCGTGGTCAGCTTGATCTTGCCGCTGTCGAGGCGCTCGAACAGCAGGTAGAGCGTCATGATCTTGGTCAGCGAGGCAGGGTGGCGGGGGCTGTCCGCTTCGTCCGACTGCAGCACCGCGCCGGAATTGGCGTCGACCACGATCGAGGCATAAGCGGGTTTATAGCTCGAAGCCCGGGCGTGGTGGCGATGGCGCCGGCGTGCTTCGGCATTTTCGGTTGCGAAGGACGTCGCGAGCACGACGGTAACGAGGCCCAAGGCAGTCCAACGCATGGTCTGCCGGCTGCCGGCGTTCGCACGCACCATGCGCCTTCCCCAACCCCGTTCGTGGGCGGCAAGACCGTGGGGCCGCCGCTTCCGCTACCTTTGCCCGTTTGGAGGGCACTTAAATACAACGGTAGGCGAGCACGGTTTACAAAATCTTAAGCCAATCCACTGGGTTTTTACGAGTTTTCGCGCTGCACCATTTTTGTTGACTTTATTGTGCAGTGCGGTATAGTGACAAACATCCCCGGTCGATGCCGGGTCTAGGGACTAGCACACACAGGCTTACGAGCCGGGAAGGAACTAGATGGTCAACAATTTCGATGACATCCAGCAGGTCGGTAAAGAGAACGTCGAGATCGCCCTGAAGTCGTTCGGCACGCTGTCAAAGAGCGGCCAGGCGATCGCGGTCGAGATCGCGGACTACTCCAAGAAGAGCTTCGAGGAAGGCACTGCCGCTCTCGAGAAGCTGTTCGGCGTGAAATCGCTCGACAAGGCGATCGAACTGCAGACCGATTACGCCAAGACCGCGTATGAGGGTTTCGTTGCCGAAGCGACCAAGCTAGGCGCGCTGTACTCCGATCTCGCCAAGGAAGCCTACAAGCCGTTCGAGACGATTCTGGCGAAGCCAAGTAAGGTCAAGTAACGTCCGCCACGGATTTGCGTCGCGTAACTGTTGCGTCGTTGTTGCGTAATGTAACGTCCGCGTAGGAAGACAGAGCCCGGCCGAGTGGCCGGGCTTTTTGTTGTTCGCAGCTCCGGCAACGGACGGAAGCTACCCTGCGGCACCCTTCGCCTTTAAATTGGCGAAACCGGCCCGCCGATTCGGCCCGAGCGGGTTGCGATAGCGTCACAAATGGCTATCTGATGGGGGATCGGACCGGGGAACCCGATCACCTGTGCCGGAACGGGGCATTTCCCGATCTGGAATGGGGACCGGGCGATCCTTATGATGAGCGGGGAATTTGGGACTTAAGGACCGCTCACGGCAGCAAGGGCTATGATTGACGCCATTGATAATACTGCGGCTCAAACCGCCGGTTCGAGCGCCGCGCGGATGGCGAACGACGACCGCAAGCGCAAGGGCGGTAACGAGCCCGGCGGCCCGGGCACGGCGGTCATCACAAAAACCAAGCCGCAGACCAAGCGGCCCTCGCTTTACCGCGTGCTGATCCTAAATGACGATTACACGCCGATGGAATTCGTCGTGCACGTGCTGGAGCGCTTCTTCAGCAAAGACAGCGAGGCGGCGACGCGAATTATGTTGCATGTCCATCATCATGGCATCGGGGAATGCGGCATCTACACCTACGAAGTGGCCGAGACGAAAGTGACTCAGGTGATGGACTTCGCGCGCAAACACCAGCATCCTTTGCAGTGCGTGATGGAAAAGAAGTGAGGCCGGGAAGGGTTCGGGGGGACGTCCAATACAAGCGACAATGAAAGTAGAAAGCTGATGCCAACGTTTTCGCGCAGTCTCGAGCAGTCTTTGCACCGCGCCCTCGCGCTCGCCAACGAGCGTCACCACGAATATGCGACGCTCGAGCACCTGTTGCTCGCCCTGATCGACGATCAGGACGGCTCCGCCGTGATGCGCGCCTGCAATGTCGATCTCGACAAATTGCGCCGCAGCCTGACCGCCTATCTGGAATCCGAGCTCGAGAACCTGATCACCGACGGCGCCGAGGATTCCAAGCCGACCGCCGGCTTCCAGCGCGTCATCCAGCGCGCGGTGATCCATGTGCAGTCATCCGGCCGCGAGGAGGTCACCGGCGCCAACGTGCTGGTGGCGATCTTTGCCGAGCGCGAGAGCCACGCCGCCTATTTCCTGCAAGAGCAGGACATGACGCGCTACGACGCGGTCAACTACATCAGCCACGGCATCGCCAAGCGGCCCGGCCTGTCGGAATCGCGCCCGGCGCGCGGCGCCGACGAGGAAGCCGAGACCAAATCCGGCGACGAGCCCAAGAAGAAGGGCGACGCGCTGGAAGCCTATTGCGTCAACCTCAACAAGAAGGCGAAAGACGGCAAGATCGATCCGCTGATCGGCCGCGACGCCGAGATCAGCCGCACCATCCAGGTGCTGTGCCGGCGCCAGAAGAACAATCCGCTTTTCGTCGGCGACGCCGGCGTCGGCAAGACCGCAATCGCCGAGGGCCTGGCGCGCCGCATCGTGCATGGCGAAGTGCCGGACGTGCTCAAGACCTCGACCGTATTCGCGCTCGACATGGGCACGCTGCTCGCCGGCACGCGCTATCGCGGCGACTTCGAGGAGCGCCTCAAGCAGGTCATCAAGGAGCTCGAGGCCTACCCGAACGCGATCATGTTCATCGACGAGATTCACACCGTGATCGGCGCCGGCGCCACTTCGGGCGGCGCGATGGATGCGTCGAACCTGCTGAAGCCGGCGCTCGCGTCCGGCTCGCTGCGCTGCATCGGCTCGACCACCTACAAGGAATACCGCCAGTATTTCGAGAAGGACCGCGCGCTGGTGCGCCGCTTTCAGAAGATCGACGTTAACGAGCCGACGGTGGAAGACGCCGTGAGCATCCTCAAGGGCCTCAAGCCGTATTTCGAGGAGTATCACAAGCTCAAATACACCAGCGAGGCGATCCGGGCGGCGGTCGAACTGTCGGCGCGCTACATCCATGACCGCAAGCTGCCCGACAAGGCGATCGACGTGATCGACGAGTCGGGCGCGGCGCAAATGCTGCTGCCGGAAAGCCGGCGCAAGAAGTCGATCGGCCTCAAGGAGATCGAGACAACCATCGCGACGATGGCGCGCATCCCGCCCAAGACCGTGTCGAAGGACGACGCCGCGGTGCTCCAGCACCTCGAGCAGACGCTCAAGTCTGTGGTGTACGGCCAGGACAAGGCGATCGAGGCCCTGTCGGCGTCCATCAAGCTCGCCCGCGCGGGGTTGCGCGAGCCGGAAAAGCCGATCGGCTGCTATTTGTTCTCCGGTCCGACCGGCGTCGGCAAGACCGAAGTCGCCAAGCAACTCGCCAAGTCGCTCGGCGTCGAGCTCATCCGCTTCGACATGTCGGAATACATGGAGCGCCACACCGTGTCGCGCCTGATCGGCGCGCCGCCGGGCTATGTCGGCTTCGACCAGGGCGGCCTGCTGACCGACGGCGTCGACCAGCATCCGCACAGCGTGCTGCTGCTCGACGAGATCGAGAAGGCGCATCCCGATTTGTTCAACGTGCTGCTCCAGATCATGGATCACGGCAAGCTGACCGACCACAACGGCAAGCAGGTCGACTTCCGCAACGTCATCCTGATCATGACGACCAATGCCGGCGCGTCCGATATGGCGAAGTCGGCGTTCGGCTTCACCCGCAACAAGCGGGAAGGCGACGACACCGAGGCGATCAACCGGATGTTCTCTCCGGAATTCCGCAACCGGCTCGACTCCACCATCACCTTCGCGCATTTGTCGCAGGACGTGATCTCCAAGGTGGTCGAGAAGTTCGTGCTGCAGCTCGAGGCCCAGCTCGGCGACCGCAACGTCACGATCGAATTGTCGGACGAAGCATCGCGCTGGCTGATCGCCAACGGTTACGACGAACTGATGGGCGCGCGGCCGATGGCGCGCGTCATCCAGGAGCACATCAAGAAGCCGCTGGCCGACGAGGTACTGTTCGGCCATCTCAAGAACGGCGGCCATGTTCGCGTCGTCGTCGTCAAGGACGAGACCGCCGGCGACAAGCTCGGCTTCGAGTTCCTCGACGGGCCGGTGACGCCGAAGCCGGAGAAGCTGCCCGACGCGGCGCAGGCCAAGCGCAAGCGCCGTCCGCCGCGGTCCAAAGGTGACGGCAAGGGCGACGGCAAGCGCGGCTCGGTGCCGAAAGTGCCGCTCAAGGCCTGACGCCGGATATTAATGGCGAGGCCGGGCCGGGGTCACACCCTGCGCCCGGCCTTCGTATTTTGGGCGCGCGCATGCGCGCGCGTCGTTGCGCGGCTCACCGGTCTATGGAACAGGTGAGCGATGCCGCCACCCGCGCCATCGCGTCGCACTTTCACGTCGTCGGGCGCCGCCTTTGCCGCCGGGGTCCGCGCGGCGTGGCTCTCGGTGTTCTTCCTCGTTCTGGCGGGCACCTATAGCGGGATCGGCGCGCTCGCCCACGATTTCGGGTTCTCGGCGTGGTGGCTCGCGTTGTCTTCCGTGGTGGTGTGGGCGGCGCCGGCCCAGGTCATCCTGATTTCGGCGCTGGGCAACGGCTCGGCCGCGATCGAGGCGGCCATTGCGGTCGCGTTATCGGCGATTCGGCTGCTTCCGATGGTCGTTGCGCTGCTGCCACTGTTGCGCGACGACGCCAATACTCGCAAACGCGAGCTGCTACTGCCGGCGCATTTCACCGCGGTCAGCATGTGGGTTGAATCGCTGCGCCTGTTGCCCGCGATCGCGCCCGAGCACCGGATAGCGTTCTGCAACGGCCTGTCGGTCGGCTATATGGGGACGGCGGTGACGTTCGGTTTCGTCGGCTATTACCTCGCCGCCGGGCTGCCGCCTTTGCTGGCGGGTGCGCTGTTGTTTCTCACGCCGTTGTCGTTCCTGATCTCGACGGCGCGCAACAGCCGCATGCTGATCGAGCGCGTCGCCTTCGTGCTCGGCCTCGCATTTGGTCCGCTGCTGACGTGGTACGGCGTCGGCCTCGATCTGCTGTGGACCGGCGTGCTCGGCGGCGTCATCGCCTATGGCATTCACCGCTGGTGCAGGACGGCGGCATGACCACCACGACCACAGTGTTCGACACCGCCGGCGCCTGGCCTTACGTCCTGCTGCTGCTGGTCGGCTTCCTGCCGAACGAAATATGGCGGGCGCTCGGCCTGGTTCTCGCCCACGGCCTCGACGAGGATTCCGAGCTGGTAGTGCTGTCGCGCGCGGTGGCGACCGCCATCATCGCCGGGGTGGTCGCCAAGCTGATCGTGTTTTCGTCCGGTTCGCTGGATAGCGTTCCGCTGTGGGTTCGCGTTGCGGCCGCGACAATCGGATTCACCAGTTACGCGCTGGTCCGCCGCTCGGTGTTTGTCGGCGTCGCCGGGGGGGAGGCTGTGTTGCTGCTCGGCGGATTTTTGTTCGGCCGTTAATTCACTCGATCGCTGCCGCGATCTTCCTGGCGTGATCGGCCAATACGTCCGGCTTTTCCTTGTCGGTCGCGGGCGGCTTCATCGGCACGCCGGTCTTGCGCGGGATGACGTGGACGTGAAGGTGAAACACCACCTGTCCGCCGGCGCCTTCGTTGAATTGCTGGACCGTGACGCCGTCGGCGCCGAACGCCTTGACCTGCGCCCGCGCGATCTTCTGCGCCACCGTCATGACATGGGCGAGTTGGTCCGGCGGGACGTCGAGGATGTTGCGCGCCGCCGTCTTGGGCAGCACCAAAGTATGGCCGGGCGCGCGCGGCATGATGTCGAGAAACGCCAGCGCCTGGTCGTCCTCATAGACCTTGTAGCAGGGCAGCTCGCCGCGCAGGATTTTCGCGAAGATGTTGTTCGGATCGTAAGTTGGCATTGCGGCTCTCTATTGCTTGCGCATTCCCGCTTTTCGGGATCATGCGCTATTCCTGCTCGACCAAATCCCTACGGAATGGCGCGGCGGCTGCAAGCTGCTCGCCGGCGGCCTCGACATAAGCGCGCTCGCGCCGCAGGTAATCGGCGATGGCGCGGCGCAAGCCCGGGTCGGCGATATAATGCGCCGAATAGGTTGTCGATGGCATGTAGCCTCTAGCCAGCTTGTGCTCGCCCTGCGCGCCGGCTTCGACGCGCTGGAGCTTGTGGCTGATCGCGTAGTCGATCGCCCGATAGTAGCAAATCTCGAAGTGCAGGAACGGGTGATGTTCGATGGCGCCCCAGTTGCGCCCGTAGACCGTGCCGGCGCCGAGGAAGTTGATGGCGCCTGCGATCCAGCGTCCGGCGCGCTTGGCCATCACCAAAAGGATGCGCTCGGGCATGGCGGCGCCGATCAACGAGAAGAATTCGCGTGTCAGGTAGGGCCGCCCCCATTTGCGCGACCCGGTTTCCATGTAGAAGGCGAAGAATGCGTCCCAGGCGCTTTCGGTGAGCTCCGCCCCGGTCAGCGAATGGACCTCGATGCCGTTGGCGAGCGCTTCCTTCCGTTCCCGGCGGATCGCCTTGCGCTTGCGTGACGACAGCGCGGCCAGGAAATCCTCGAAGCTGGCGTAGCCGGCGTTGTGCCAGTGGAATTGTTGATCGGTGCGTTGCAGGAAGCCGCGCGCCCCCAACATCCCCCACTCCGGCTCGGTCAGGAATGTGACATGCGCCGATGACAATTCGCTTTGATTGGTGACCTGGACCAGGGCGTCGGCCAGTCCGCCGCGCACCGCTTGCGCCAGCGGACCGGGGCGGGCGAGCAGGCGAGGGCCGGCCACCGGCGTGAAGGGAACCGCGACCTGAAGCTTGGGATAGTAATCGCCGCCCGCCCGCTCGTAGGCCTCGGCCCAGCCCTGGTCGAACACGTATTCGCCGCGTGAGTGGCTTTTGACGTAGCAAGGTGCCGCGCCCAGCAGATTGCCCGCGGCGTCCTCCGCCAGCAGGTGCCGCGGCTGCCATCCGGTTCGGAGCCCAACCGAATGCGACGCCTCCAGCGCAGTCAGAAACTCATGGGACAAGAATGGATTGGCGAGATATCCCCGTGTGGGTAAGTCCGGGGAAAAGTTATCCTCAGATGTGAGTAGAGCTTCTTCATCCATTACTTGAAGATTGCCGGCGCACGCATTCCAGCCGTCCGCCGGCACGTCGGCGATCGATTGCGCCAGGCGGATGCGAAGCTCAATGTCGGTCATGCAATCGGGCCAAAAGCGGGTTGGCGCCAGCTTAGGGCGGAATTGTCTCAAAGGTGAGGTGGGCTACGGCCGGAATCCCTCGAAAATCATCTGGTCGGCATAACGCGCGGCACGGGCCCGCTCTTCTTTGGTGCGCACGGTCCAGGTCAGCAGCGGCACGCCCCATAGTTTTGCCACCGCCGGGGCGACCGTGGGCAGGTCCCGCACGGCGTAGGCAATGAAATGCGGCCTGGTCACCGGGACGTGCAGCAGGAAGGCGAGGCGGCGTTTCTCGGCAGCCGGCAGGCCATCCCAGTCCGGATGGGAATAGTCGCGCTGCGCGACAATGCCGCGACAGAGGGCCGGCGCGAGCCGGCGCAACGCCTCAACCGGTTTCGGGTCGAACGACATGGCGGCGACCGGTCCGCGATAGGTAGCGGCGATCTCCGCCACGCGCCGGGTCAGGCGCGGGTCGCCGTCAAAGCGGCTCTTGAGTTCGAGCAGCAGCGTTACCCGGCCGGCGACGAGATCGAGCAGTTCGCCCAGCCTGAGGATGCGGTCGGGGCTCGCCTTAAAGCGCACTGCCGCGATCTCGGCGGCGGGCAGGCTGACGAGGGTTGCGCTGCCTTCGGTCAGGCGTCCGAGCGCATCGTCGTGGTGAACCATGGCCTCGCCGTCGCCACTGACCTGGAGGTCGCATTCGATGGCAAAGTTGCCTGCGATCGCCGCCTGAAATGCGGTGGCGGTGTTCTCCACGATTCCGCGCGCGGCATCGTGCAACCCGCGGTGTGCGACCGGGCGAGCGGTGATCCAGCTCAGGTCCGGCATCTAGGCATCGACTTCGAACAGGCCTTCGACTTCCACCGCCGCATCGAGCGGCAGCGCCGAGACGCCGACCGTGGAGCGGGCGTGACGGCCCTTGTCGCCGAAGGCTTCCACCATCAGATCGGAAGCGCCGTTCATGACTTTCGGCCCGTCGGCAAAGCCGGCGGCGGAATTGATGAAACCGCCGAGCCGCACCACCCGTTTGACCTTGTCGAGATCGCCGAGCGCGGCTTTTACCTGCGCCAGCAGATTGATCGCGCAGGCGCGCGCCGCCTTGGCGCCATCCTCGATCGAGACGCCGCCGCCGAGCTGGCCCTTGGCGGCAAGCTTGCCGTCGCTGCCGAAACAAAGCTGGCCGGAAATCACCAGCGTATTGCCGGTGCGCACGAAGGGCACGTAATTCGCAATCGGGCTCGCCGGCATCGGTAGATCAACGCCGAGCCCCTTCAATTTGTTTTCAATCGTCCCGGTCATGGCGCTCTCCGCGGTCGGTAATTGTCTAGGTCGAAAAAAGGTTGGCCGATCGCAACAGCCTGTGCAAGCGCGCCCTTGCGGCGTTGCGCTTGCCGGCCCGGCCTCTATCCTGCCTTGATCCTGTTGCCTGTTCGCCGGGCATGGAGAAAAGCATGGCAAGACAAACGCGGGCTAGACATGGCGTCGCGGCGGCATTTGCAGTCGGCCTTACGGCTTTGGCGGTCGCGGGGACAGGCGGCATCGTTTCCGCTGCGCCGCCGGCCGAGGCCGTATTGGTGCCGCATCGCGCGGTCTACGACCTCAAGCTGTCGCGCACCCGCGGCTCGAGCCGGATCGAAGGCATTCGCGGCCGCATCCTTTATGATTTTTCCGGCAGCGACTGCGCGGGCTATGAATTGCAATTCCGCCAGGTCTCCGAGCTGGATTCCGGCGAGGGCAAGACGGCGTTGAGCGACCTGCGCTCGACGACCTGGGAAGACGCCGCCGCCAAGACGTTCCGGTTCAAGTCCGAGAACCGGCTCAACGACAAGTCGGTTGACGTGGTCAATGGCGACGCCAGCCGCAAGGCGAGCGCGGTTGCGGTCAGTCTGCACAAGCCGGCCGACAAATCGTTCACGCTGCCGTTCGATGCGGTGTTTCCAACCGAGCACATGCGCAAGATCGTGGCGACCGCGCAGGCCGGCCAGAGCCTGCTGGATTTGCAGGTCTACGACGGCTCGGAAACCGGGGAGAAAATCTACAACACGCTCACCGTGATCGGGCAGCCGATCGCTCCGGGAGCCAAGCCGCCGGCGGACGCCGGCGCGAAGGAACCGGCGCTGCTCAAGCTCAGGCGCTGGCCGGTGACGATCAGCTATTTCGAGAAAGCGGCGAAGGAAGATCCGAGCAGCGAGCAGTTGCCGGTCTATTCGATCTCGTTCGAGCTTTACGAGAACGGGATTTCGCGCGCGCTGTCGCTCGACTACGCCGATTTCACCATTGCCGGCGAGATGACTTCGCTCGAGATCAAGAAGCCCACGGCCTGTAACTAACGGCCTGTAACTAATCGTCGCCTTCCAGCGCGAGGCCTTTCACCACCGCGTCGCGACCGAATTTCGAGCGCAGCCGGTCGACCGCATGTTCGGCTTCGGCGGCGCGGCGGTCGAGCAGGTCGGCGAACTCGTTGCCCGCCACCTCTTCCAGGTTGCTGACACCGATCCCGATCAAACGGTAGCGGGTCGTGCCGACTTCATGGCTCAGCAGGTCGCGTCCGGCCGCGAAGATCTTTCCGGCGAGCTGGGTGGCTTGCGGCAGCGAGCGCGCCCGCGTGCGAATCTTGAAATCGGCCGACTTCAATTTGAGGTTTACGGTCGCGCCGGCGAGGCCGTATTTCTTCAGCCGGTCAGAGACGCGCTCGGTCAATTCCCACAAGGTCTGCTCCAGCGGGCGGAATTCGGCGATGTCGCGGTCGAAGGTGGTCTCGGCGGAGACGCTCTTGGTCTCGTCGAGCGGATCGACCTTGCGCGCATCGATGCCGCGCGACAGCCGCGACAGCCGCAGCCCCTCCTGGCCGTAGAGACGCAGCAGGTCATGCTCGCTGGCGCGCTGCAGGTCGGCCACCGTGCGGTAACCGTCGGCGGCAAGTCGCGCCGCGCCAGCCGCGCCGACGCCGTAGATGAAGCTGACCGGCTTCGGCGCGAGGAAGGCCGCCGCTTCGCAGCTGCCGAGCAAGGCAAAGCCGCGCGGCTTGTCGAGGTCGGATGCGATCTTGGCCAGGAATTTGTTGCTGGCGAGGCCGATCGAGATGGTGATGCCAAGCTCACGTTCGACTTGCAGGGAAAAACGCGCCAGCAGCTTGGCCGCGCTGAGGCCGTGCAGACGTTCGGTGCCGGTCAGGTCGAGAAACGCCTCGTCGATCGAGAGCGGTTCGACCTGCGGGGTGAGGCCGAGCATGGCGCTGCGCACGGCGCGGCCGACCTCGACGTATTTCGACATCTGGGGCTTGATGACGACCGCGTCGGGGCAGCGCCGCTTCGCTTCGAACATCGGCATCGCCGAGCGGATGCCATAGGTGCGCGCGATGTAGCAGCAGGCGGCGACCACGCCGCGCTTGCCGCCGCCGACGATCAGCGGCTTGTCGGCCAGCTCCGGATTGTCGCGCTTCTCGATGGTGGCGTAGAACGCGTCGCAGTCGATATGGGCGATGGTGAGGGTTGCGATCTCGGGATGGCGGATGAGCCGTGGCGAGCCGCAGGCGCGGCACCGCGCGCCGCCCTCCGCGTCGGCCAGGCAGTCGCGGCAGAAGCCGGGGGCGGTGGCGGGCGCGGTCATCGGTTCGGTTCTGGGCGCGGCCTTGGGCTCTGTCATGGCGCTTCGCGCTCCCAGCCTTCGCCCGACAGCGCCGCGTGGGCCATCCCGACCTCGCCCGGGTCGATCCCGGCGTCCGCCGCGAAATCGAGCAGCAGGGCCTCGTGGCCGGCGATGTGATCGAGCACGCCGGCGAGAAACCCCGGTTCGCGCGCGGCGGCGCGAATCTCCGCCGGTCCGATGCCGGTCATAGCGAGGAACCGGCCGAGCCGTTCGGCGTCCACCGCGATGTAGTTAAGCGCCTGAATCGCCAGCGCTTCTGCCACTTCCGGCGTTAGGGAAGCCCGTCTTTTCATCGGCGGGTATTTGCCTTTCCGTAATATATGCGGGCTACCGTGCCGAGAGGGCCTGACGCGCGCAATAAGGCGGTGTGGATTGCGTGCGGGTGCCGTGGGGGATGTGGGCGGGGAAATGGCCAAAACCGTCCTGATCGTCGAGGACAACGAACTGAACATGAAGCTCTTCCACGATCTGCTGGAAGCGCATGGCTATCAGACCGTTGGCACCCGCAATGGAATTGAGGCGCTCGATCTTGCGCGCAAGCACAAGCCCGATCTCGTGCTGATGGATATTCAACTGCCGGAAGTCTCCGGCCTGGAAGTGACGAAGTGGCTCAAGGACGATCCGGAGCTCAAGAGCATCCCGGTGGTCGCGGTGACAGCGTTCGCAATGAAGGGCGACGAGGAGCGCATTCGCGAAGGCGGCTGCGAGGCCTATCTGTCGAAGCCGATCTCGGTCGGCAAATTCATCGAAACGATCCGGCATTTTCTCGGCAATGCGTAAGGCAATGACATGAGCGCGCGCGT
Organism: Hyphomicrobiales bacterium; assembly: GCA_038206695.1. Classification (GTDB taxonomy): domain Bacteria; phylum Pseudomonadota; class Alphaproteobacteria; order Rhizobiales; family Xanthobacteraceae; genus Pseudolabrys. The sequence goes on from JBBRAN010000002.1 coordinate 73,166, forward strand.
ACTGGTGGTTGACGACGTCCCGGCCAATGTGAAGCTGCTCGAGGCGCGGCTGTCGGCGGAGTATTTCGACGTCGCCACCGCCAATAGCGGCGTCGATGCGCTGGCGATGTGCGAGCGCGCCGAATGCGACATCGTGCTGCTCGACGTCATGATGCCGGACATGGACGGCTTCGAGGTCTGCGCCAAGCTGAAGTCGAACCCGGCGACGCACCATATCCCGGTGGTGATGGTGACGGCGCTCGACCAGCCGTCCGACCGCGTGCGCGGGCTGGAAGCCGGCGCCGACGATTTTCTCACCAAGCCGGTCACCGATGTCGCGCTGATTTCGCGCGTGCGTTCGCTGGCGCGGCTCAAGATGGTGACCGACGAACTGCGCATGCGCGCCGTGACATCGAAGGAAGTCGGGATCCACAGCCCGGAAAAGGACGCGGTCAACGACACCGGCCGCAATGGCCGGGTTCTGGTGATCGACGACCGCAAGAATTCCTACGAGCGCATCGTCGCCACACTGTCGGCCGAACATACGGTCGACGTCGAGTCGCAGCCGAACGAAGGGCTGTTCCACGCCGCCGAAGGCAATTACGACCTCATCATCGTGTCGCTCGGCCTGGAAGACTTCGACGGGCTCCGGCTGTGCAGCCAGATCCGCTCGCTCGAGCGCACCCGCAACGTCCCGATCCTCGCGGTATCGGAAGCCGACAACAATGCGCGGCTGGTGCGCGGGCTGGAAATCGGCGTGAACGATTATCTGATCCGACCGGTCGAGAAGAACGAGATGCTGGCGCGCGTGCGCACCCAGATCAAGAAGAAGCGCTATACCGAGCGGCTGCGCGACAACGTGCAATTGTCGATCGAAATGGCGATCACCGACGGCCTCACCGGCCTGTTCAACCGCCGTTATATGGAAACGCATCTCGCGGGCCTGGTCGAACAGGCCTCTGCGCGCAGCAAGCCGATCGCGGTTCTGATTCTCGACATCGACTACTTCAAGTCGATCAATGACGGCCATGGCCATGACGCTGGCGACGATGTGTTGCGCGAATTTTCGCTGCGCATCCGCAAATGCATCCGTAACATCGATCTCGCCTGCCGTTACGGCGGGGAGGAATTCGTCGTGGTGATGCCGGAAACCGATCTCGCGGTCGCCGCGATGGTGGCGGAGCGGCTGCGCCGGCGGATCGCCGGCGAGCCCTTCGCCATCCAGCAGGGCGCCGCCAGCCTCGAGGTCACGATCTCGATCGGCATCGCGGCCCTGGGCGGGGGCGAGGACAACGCCGCGGCGATCCTCAAGCGCGCCGATCAGGCGCTCTATCGCGCCAAGCGCGACGGCCGTAACCGGGTCGTGCCCGACGCCGCCTGAGCGCGAAATAGCGCGGGAATCCAGCGATCCTAAAATGTGAGTTTGTCGGCCTGGCCGGCTGGTCTAACCTTTGCTGAGTCGGCGGTCGGATTCGGCATCGCCGTCATCGCGCAATCTTTCCCGTACCCTGCGGAGTGCTCAGGTCCGCCGCATCTCCTGGGTCCGTGGGGTTCGGCCGGCCGGGATGTGGTGCGAGTGGCCTCCTCAAGACGCCGCTTCCGGCCGGCCACCTCGCCATTGGCCGGTTTCGCATCGACCTTAAAGATCGCGCGGGGCCGTTATGGCCGCACGATGGTCCAGCCTTTTTCGCCGAGCTCGATGAGGGTCACGACGCCGGCCTTCACCCGCTCGGCGTTGTCGACCAAAGGCGGTTCCTTGCCTTCGGTTTTGGCCATCGACTCCAGCGTGTTCTCGCAGGCGATGAAGCTGACATTCGGCATGCCCTGCTTGAACGACTTGAGCCGCGGCTTCACCGGCGAAGTGTCGTCGCGCAACATATGCAGGCCGGCATTGAAGGCGACGATCTGGATTTCCACGTCATCGCCCTTCTCGGAATAATAGGTGGACACGTTGGCGGCGACGTTGAGAACGGCATTCATCTTGGCCGGGTCGTTATCGCTGATCTGCAGCGCGAGCTTGTGGTGCTCGCCGGCGCTGGCGGACAGCGCGAAGGCCAGCGTAACCGCAGCGATGGCGACGCGGATCAATCCGAATTTTTGGCTCCTGATCAGGCGAGACTCCAAGATAGAAACACCGCCGAGGCCGCCGCAATTGCCTTACGCCAAAAAACAAGGGGCGCCTTTTTGGGCGCCCTTTGCGGAGAATTACTTGATCTTGGATTCGCGATACTCGACGTGTTTCTTCGCGATCGGGTCGTATTTCTTCTTCACCAGCTTGTCGGTCATGGTGCGGGAATTCTTCTTGGTCACGTAGTAATGGCCGGTGTCGGCGCTCGACACGAGCTTGATCTTGAGACTGGCGGCTTTGGCCATAGGGGAAAACCTCGAACAGGGTGCGATTTCGCGCGGAACCTAGCGCGCAAGCGTGAAATGTCAAGAAAACCAGGATGTTTCGCCGCTCACAGCAGTTCCCGCCGGAATTGCCGATTTTCCATGAAATAGAACGGCACCGGCAGGCTGTGGGCCATGCCGGCTGCGACCCGCGCCTCCAGTTCTTCGAGGATGACGCCGGTGATGGTCGGCATGTCGAGCGTCTTGGCCTGCTTGATCGGGATCCAGACGAGCTCGACCAGTTCGCTGTCGGGACCGACCACGCCCTCGACCGTGTGCGCGACGGTTTGAAAGTCGGCAGTAAAGAACCGCGTGTCGAACCGTTTCGGCCGGTTCGGCGGCGTGATCGCGCGCGCAATGAAGTGGACCTGCGCAAGGTCGGGGAGGACGCCGGCCTTGGCGAAACCATCCCATTCGGCGTTTGGCGTCTGCGGCGGTGCCGCGCTTTTGGCGCCGAGCATCAACCCGGTTTCCTCGAACGTCTCGCGAATGGCGGCCAGCGGGAAGGCCCGCGCCGGCGGCACTTTATCGTCGCGCGGCCGCACCGCGAGCTTGGCGGCGGACTGCGCGTCGAGTTCGTTCGCTGCCGTCATTTCGGCGTCGCCGGTTTCGATGCGGCCGCCCGGAAAGACGAACTTGCCCGGCATGAATTTGTGGCCGGCGTGGCGGCGGCCGAGCAGGACTTTCGGCTCGGCGCCGGAGCGGTCGATCAGCATCAAGGTCGCGGCGTCGCGCGGCACGCTGTCGGGAAACGACTGGTCGCGCTCCAGGGTGGTCAAGCGTTGCGCCCAGGTTTTGGCTTGATCGGTCATCGGGCCTTCCGTTTTCCCTTGTGCTTTTGATGATGTTTGGGCCGGTGCTTGTGGCGCCGCTCGGCCGGCTCTTGGCGGGGGCCATTGTGCTGGCGCGTCCTTCCGCCGTCAAAGCGCGCCTTCGACACCAGTTCGAAGCGCAACGCGCCGGCCACTGGCGCCGCTTCAACGAGCTTGACCGTCACGGCGTCACCAAGCCGATGGCGAGCGCCGGAGCGGCTGCCGACCATGGCGCGCGCGGCCTCGTCGAAGCGGAAATATTCCTCGCCGATCATGCGGGCCGGAATAAACCCATCGGCGCCTGTTTCCTGGAGCTTGACGAACAGTCCGGCGCGCGTGACGCCCGATATGCGGCCCTCGAATGTCGCGCCGATCCGGTCGGCAAGGAAATGCGCGATCAGCCGGTCGGCAGTCTCGCGCTCTGCGACCATCGCGCGGCGCTCGGTGGCGGAAATCTGCGCTGCGATTTCGGCAAGCGCCGCGCTGTCGGTCGAGGGCGGCAGGCCATCGGCCCCGAGCTTGAGCGCGCGGATCAGGCCGCGGTGGACGATCAGATCGGCGTAGCGGCGGATGGGAGAAGTGAAATGTGCGTAGCGGCGCAGGTTCAATCCGAAGTGGCCGTAATTTTCGTCGGAATATTCCGCCTGGGCCTGGGAGCGCAGCACGACCTCGTTGACGAGCTGCTCGCTGTCCCTGCCTTTGACTTGCGCGAGGATGCGATTGAAGGCTTGCGGACGCAACGCGCCGCCTTTGGGAAAAGAGATATCAAGCGTCGCCAGGAACTCGCGCAGGGCGACGAGCTTCTCGACTGACGGCTCGTCATGCACCCGGTAAATCAACGGGACATGCGCCCGTTCCAGCGTTTCGGCCGCCGCGACATTGGCGAGGATCATGAACTCCTCGATCAATTTGTGCGCATCGAGACGCTGCGGAACGACGACGCGGTCGACGGTGCCGTCGCTTTTCAGCAGGATTTTTCGTTCCGGCAGATCGAGATCGAGCGGCGAGCGCTCGACGCGCCCGATCTTGAGCGCGGCATAGGCCGCGTAAAGCGGCCGCAATGCACTTTCCAGCAGCTCTGCGGTTTCGGGGTCAGCGCCGCCACCGGCGTCGATCGCCGCCTGCGCCTGGGCGTAAGAGAGCTTGGCGGCCGAGCGCATCAGGATGCGATGGAATGAATGCGCGCGCTTGTTGCCGGCGGCATCGATCACCATTCGCACCGCCAGCGCCGCCCGATCTTCGTGCGGACGTAACGAGCAGAGGTCGTTGGAAATCCGTTCCGGCAGCATCGGCACGACGCGGTCGGGGAAATACACCGAGTTGCCGCGCAGCAGCGCTTCGCGGTCGAGCGCCGAGCTTGGCGTGACGTAATGCGCAACGTCGGCGATGGCGACGGTGACGATAAAGCCGCCGGGATTGTCTGGCGACGGATCGCGCGCGGCCAGAACCGCGTCGTCATGGTCCTTCGCGTCGGGCGGGTCGATGGTGACGAGCGCCCGGTCACGCCAATCCTCGCGGCCATCGCGCAGCGTCGCCGGCTTGGTGGCTTCGGCTTCCGCCAACGTGTCGCTGCGGAATTGTGACGGGATTTGATGGGCGGCGATGGCAATCATGCTGACCGCGCGCTCGGTCTTGAGCGAACCGAGCTTTTCCTTGATGCGGCCGACCGGCCGGCCAAGCCGGCCCCAACGCGACACCTCGACGGCGACGAGGTCGCCATCCTGCGCGTTTTCCGTGGCATTTGCCGGGACGACCAGCTCCTTGCCGAGCATCTTCTTGTCGATCGGCTCGATCCGGCCGCTGCCATCGGCGAGCTTGTGGAAAATGCCGAGCACGCGATGCTTGACGTGTTCCAGTACCCTGACCACGCGGCCGCGGTGGCGGATGCCGTCGTCCTCGTCGATCTCCTCGACGCGCAACAGCACCTTGTCGCCGATACCGCCGGCCTCGCCGGGGCGGGCGCGGCGGTTCGGCGGAATGCGGATCTTGGGCGCGGTACCGTGCGCCGCCTCGTCCCATTCGTTCGGGACGGCGATCATGTCGCCATCGCTGTCGCGCGCGGTGATGTCGGCGACGACGGTTTCGGGCAGGGCGCCGGCGTGATGCAGTTTCTTGCGGCGCTTTTCGACTTGGCCTTCGTCCGCGAGTTCGCGCAGCAGCCGCTTGAGATCGCCGCGCAGCGCATTCTTGAGGCCGAAGGCGCGCGCGATTTCGCGCGTGCCGGCATTGCCTTTGTGCTCGGCGATGAAGGCGACGATCTCGGCCTTCGAGGGCAGGGCGCGTGCCTGCCGGGTGTTGTTTGGTTTGTTCAAGTTAATGTTTCGGTTGAAGTGAGGTTCAATGAATAAACGCGAGGAAACGTTCCAGCGCCGCAACGGCGCCAGCCTTTAGATAATCGCCCGCAATCGCAATCGCCAGTTACTCGGCAGCCGCGACCTTGACCGGCTTTTTCTTCGCGGCCGGCTTTTTGGCCGAGGTCTTGCGCGGCTTGGCAGCCGCCATGTCGCCGGGCTCAACGGCGGCCTTGGCCTTGCGGCCCTTGGGGGCCGCCGCCGGAGTGCCGGGTTTCTTGCGGCCGGCGGCGCGGCGTGGTTGCGAACCGATCGCTTCGGCGCGCGCGTCGAGCAGCACGACTGCTTCGGTCAGCGTGATCGTCTCCGGCGTCTTGTCGCCGGTGATGGTGGCGTTGATGCCGTTGTTGCTGACGTAAGGGCCGTAACGGCCGCTCTTGACCAGAACCGGTCCGCCTTTGTCGGGATGCTCGCCGAGCGAACGGCCCGGATCGGCGCCGAACCGGCGGCCCTTTTTCGGGTTTGCCTTTTTCTCGGCGATCAAGGTGACGGCGCGGTTGAGACCGACGGTGAGGACGTCGTCACCGTCTTCCAGGCTCGCATAGATTTTGCCGTGCTTCACATAGGGGCCGAAGCGGCCGACGCCGGCGAGGATCGGCTCGTTGTCCTCGGGCGACAGGCCGACCTCGCGCGGCAGCGAGAGAAGCGCCAGCGCCTTTTCCAGATCGATGTCGTCGGGGACGACGCCTTTCGGCACGCTGGCGCGCTTGGGCTTCTCGACTTCCTGCTTTTTCTCGCCCTTTTTCGGCTTCGGCGGCTTGATCTGCTCGCCGAGCTGCAAATAGGGGCCGAAGCGGCCGCCGCGCAACGTGACCTCGAGGCCGGTGACGGGATCTTCGCCCAGCACCTTCTTGCCCTGAACGCCGTCGGCGCTTGGCGATATCTGGCGTGTGAAATTGCAATCCGGATAATTCGAGCAGCCGACAAAGGCGCCGAACCGGCCGGTTTTCAGCGACAACTGACCGGTATTGCATTGCGGGCACTGACGGCGCGGCACGCCGTCGGCGCGCACCGGGAAGATGTGCGGCTCGAGCAGGTCATTGAGCGCGTCGAGCACGACGCGATTGCGGACTTCCTTGATCTCGTTCACCGAGCCGATGAAGTCTTGCCAGAATTCGGCGAGTACCGCGCGCCAATCGATTTCACCGTTCGAGATCCGGTCGAGTTTCTCCTCAAGGCCGGCGGTGAAGTCGTATTCAACATAGCGTGTGAAGAAGCTTTCGAGGAATGCGACGACGACGCGGCCCTTGTCCTCGGGCAGCAGCCGCTTCTTGTCGATGCGGACATAGCCGCGGTCCTGCAAGACCTGGAGCACCGAGGCGTAGGTCGAGGGCCGGCCGATGCCGAGCTCTTCCATGCGCTTGACCAGCGCGGCCTCGGAGAAACGCGGCGGCGGCTCAGTGAAGTGCTGCGCGGATTCGATCGCCTGCTTGGCCAGCGTCTCGTCTTGCGACATCGCCGGCAGCCGGCGCGATTCATCGTCTTCCGCGACCTCGTCCTGGCCTTCCTGGTAGAGCGTGAGGAAGCCGTCGAACTTCACGACCTGGCCCGAGGCCCGCAGTTCGATGGTGCGCGCGCCGGTCTTGGCGGCGATCTCGACGGTGGTGCGTTCGAGCTCGGCACCTTCCATCTGGCTGGCGACGGCGCGGTTCCAGATCAGTTCGTAGAGGCGCGCCTGATCGCGATCGACATATTTGGAAACTTCCGCGGGCGTGCGCGCCGCGCCGGTCGGGCGCACCGCTTCGTGGGCTTCCTGCGCGTTCTTCGACTTGTTCTGGTAGACGCGCGGCGAGCCGGGCACGTATTGCTTGCCGTAGTTCGCGCCGATCATGGTGCGGATGTCGGCGATCGCTTCCGGCGCCATGTCGATGCCGTCGGTACGCATGTAGGTGATGAGGCCGGTGGTTTCGCCGTCGAGCTCGACGCCTTCATAAAGCCGCTGCGCAAGCCGCATGGTGACGGCGGGCGCAAAGCCGAGCTTGCGGCTCGCCTCCTGCTGCATCGTCGAGGTGGTGAATGGCGGCGGCGGATTGCGCCGCGCGGGCTTCGCTTCGACCGAGGTGACGGTGAAATTCGCGTTTTCGAGATCGCGCGTCAGCGCTTCGGCCTCGGCCCCCGACCCGATGTCGAGGCGCTGGATTTTCTGGCCGTCGGCGCCGACCAGCCTTGCTTCGAACACCTCGTTGCGCGGCGTCGCCAGCTTGGCGACGATCGACCAATATTCCTTGGCGACGAATTTCTCGATCTCGAGCTCGCGGTCGCACACGAGGCGCAGCGCGACCGACTGCACGCGCCCGGCCGAGCGGGCGCCTGGCAATTTGCGCCACAGCACCGGCGACAGCGTGAAGCCGACGAGATAATCGAGGGCGCGGCGGGCGAGATAGGCGTCGACCAGCGCGCTGTCGATCTCGCGCGGGTGCTTCATCGCCTCGCTGACCGACTGCTTGGTAATGGCGTTGAAGACGACGCGCTCGATCTTGTGACCCTTGAGCGCGTTCTTTTCCTTGAGCACTTCGAGGACGTGCCAGGAAATCGCCTCGCCCTCGCGGTCGGGGTCGGTGGCAAGGATCAGCTTGTCGGCGCCCTTGAGGGCTTGCGCGATGTCGTTGATCCGTTTTTGCGACTGCGGATCGACCTCCCACAACATATGGAAGTTGTTATTGGGGTCGACCGACCCATCCTTGGCCGGCAAGTCGCGGATGTGACCGAAGGAGGCAAGAACCTCGTAGTCGGGCCCAAGATATTTGTTGATCGTCTTCGCCTTCGAAGGCGATTCAACAACGACAATATTCATGTATTTCCAGTAGGTTAGCCGCCATACGCCGCGCTTTTTTTGGCGGACTCGGCCATACGACTCGGTCGGAAGATGGGGAAGCCCGCCGCGCCTGTCAAATCGGCCCCTCTTTCTAAGGAACTAAAATTGCCAAATTAGGGCACCTCGACGAAGCGTCGATCCACAACGTGTACGAGCATATTGAAACGATACTACCAAGCGTTAAATAAATCGCCGCGACCGAACGCAGAGCATTTTGATGGCGGGCGAACGCCGTGAGGCGGGCGAGGGTCCCAAGGTCGCGCAATATCTCGCTCGATGTCGAACGATCTCGCCGCGCTGGCACGCCGCCACGGCCTCGACTCGCTCGCTTATCTTCTCGAGATGGCCCGGCTCAAAAGCCGAGCAACACGCGCGCCTGGCGGGCCGCTCCCGCTCCGACCGCGTCACCGGGACGTGACCTCCTTCACGCCGATCTTTTCCAGAAATTCGGCGGTGGGATTTCCGTCGGGCACTAGACCGTGCTTGGCCTGCTCGTCGCGAATATTGTCGCGCAGATCAAAGTCCACATGACCCTGAAACTCGTTCACTTTGTAGCCGAGCTCGGCCAGTCGTTTCTGTAGCGCGACGCGCGCGTCGCGCGACAGCGGCCGGTCGGTCGGCGGCCACGCCGCCTTGAAGGGCAGGCCGCCGGCCATGCGGTCGGCGAGATGGCCGATCGCGATCGCGTAAGCGTCGGAATTATTATATTCCTTGAGCACATCGTAGTTCTTGGTGACGATGAAGCCCGGCCCCTGAGCGCCGGCCGGCCAGAACAGAATTCCATCGCCATCCTTCGGGAACGGCGCTCCATCGGCGCGCTTGACGCCGAGTTTGGTCCATTCGCCGAAACTGCCGCGGCTTTTTTTAAAGTCGAAACCCGGCGGCACCAGCACCTCAAAGCCCCAGCGCTGGCCGAAATTCCATCCGCCTTTGTGCAGATAATTGCCGGTCGAGCCGAGCACGTCGGGCACGTTGGTCCAGATGTCGGGCCGCCCGTCGCCGGAGAAATCGATCGCGTAGTCGACGAAATTCGACGGCATGAACTGGGTCTGGCCCATCGCGCCGGCCCATGAACTCACCATCTTGTCGCGGGTGATGTGACCGTCCTGCATGATCTTGAGTGTGACGAGCAGCTCGTTTCGGAAATAAGGATCGCGATATTTGACGTAAGCCAGAGTGCCGAGCGAGCGAAACACGTCCCAGCGGTCCTTGTCGGCGCCGTAGGAGGATTCCATTCCCCAGATCGCCACGATGATCCAACGCTCGACGCGAAACTTCTTCTCGACCGCGTCGAATGTCTGTGCCCATTGCGCGGCTTTCTGCTGGCCTTCCTTGATGCGGTTGGGATTGACCAGCGCGTTCACATAGGCGCCGACCGGCTTGCCGTATTCCGGCTGGCGCTTGGTCGCGGCGATCACGCGGGGGTCGGGCGTCACATTCCTGAAGGCGAGATCGAAATTCGCGCGGCTAATGCCCTTGGCCTTGGCGTCCGGCCACAGCCGGTCGAGGAATGCCTGAAAGCCCTCCTGCGGTTCCTGCGCGCGCGCAACAGGTCCATGCGCGAGCAAGGCGAGAAAACCGAGGAAGAGAGCGGTCGCGCGTAACAGCATGTCGATCAATCCAGATGGCCAAACAGACTACAGCATCGACACCAGACCGCCGCCATGGCGATCGAGACGGCCGGCGAGTTCGAGCTCCAGTAGCACAGTGCGCACGATCGCAGCCGAGGTTTGCGACAACCGCACCGAGTCGTCGATCGGCACCGGGGTCGGTCCGAGCAGCGACACAATCCGCGCGCGCTCGGTCTCTGCCGGTTCGCCTCCGGCCGCAGCCGCGTGGTCGCGGCCGCCAAAATGCTGTCGAGCAGCTCCTCATGTTCGACCGGATAAACCCGTTCGTGGCCGCCGGCGAGGACGGCGATCGTGCCGGTCGCAAGGCTGCTACGATGCGCCGCGGCGTCGATGCCGCGCGCCAAACCGGACACGATGGAAAATCCGGCGTCGCCGAGATCGCGCGCGATCTGCGCGGCAAACTTCGCGCCGGCCGCGGAGGCATTTCGCGAGCCGACCACCGCGACCAGCGGGCGCGTCAGGGCGCCGAGGTTGCCGCGCAAAGCGAGCAGCGGCGGCGCGTCGCCGATCATCTGCAAGCGCGCCGGGTAATCGGGCTCGCCGGGCGCGACGAAAACGACACCGCGTGCCGTTGATCGTCGCTCAATTGGACGGAGGAATGCATCACTCGTCATCCGGGCAGAGCTGGCACCATCGCTTAGCCTTGGTCGGTTCGACAACCCGGCCGTCAGGGCGCCACCGAAGAGGCAGATTTTTCGCCGATCTTGCCCTCCGTGCCGGCCATCAGGCGCTCGATGTTCGGCCGGTGCATTACCCAGAGCAGCAGGGTCAAAAGCGTGAACAAGGTCGCAACCGCGCCGTATCCGGTCAGCCACAAAGCGAGCGGCGTGACCGCGCTCGCCACCAGCGCGGCGAACGACGAATATCGCGTGAACCAGGCGACCGCGCCCCAAACCAGGCCGAACAGAAGCGCCAACGGCCATGCCAGCCCCAGCAGCACGCCGATATAGGTGGCGACGCCTTTGCCGCCGCGGAAACTGAGCCAGACCGGAAAAACGTGGCCGAGAAAAGCGCCGACGCCGGCGACGAGAGCGCCTTCGTGACCGAAAACGAAACCGGCAAAATAAACTGCGGCGGTGCCTTTGAGCATGTCGCAGGCGAGCGTTGCGGCGGCGAGGCCCTTATGCCCGGTGCGCAGCACATTGGTCGCGCCGATGTTGCCGGAGCCGATTGCACGAATGTCCTGCGTGCCAACAATGCGCGTCAGCACCAGCCCGAACGGAATTGAGCCGAGCAGGTAGCCAAATACGAAAGCGAGTGTGAGATTAAGCCACATGGGTGGAGCGTATTGCGCTCACACGTATTCGTAAACAGTGCGGCCGGTGACTATCGTGCGCACCACGCGACCGGTCAGCCGCGCCTCGTCAAACGGCGTGTTCTTGCATTTCGATTTGAGTTCAGCGGGGTCGAGCACCCAGGGCACATCGGCGTCGATGACAATAACATCAGCCGAAGCGCCGCTCTTGAGCGTGCCGCCGGCTAGCCCGAGCCGTTCGGCCGGCCGTGTCGACATCGCGCGCAGCAATGTCATGAGTTTAAGCTCGCCATTGTGGACGAGACGCAGGCCCGCGGTCAGCATCGTTTCGATGCCGATCGCGCCGGGGGCGGCTTCGGCGAAAGGCAGCCGCTTGGTTTCGACGTCCTGCGGATTGTGGTCGGACATCACGGTATCGACGAGCCCGGTCGCGAGCGCCTCTACCAGGAGCTTGCGATCTTCCTCGGCGCGCAGCGGCGGCGACACCTTCAGGAACGTGCGGTAGGGCCCGATATCGTTCTCGTTGAGCGTGATGTGATTGATCGAAGCCGAGGCGGTGACGTCGTAGCCGTCCTCCTTGGCGCGCCGCAGAATATCGAGGGATTCAGCACAGGTGATCGATGCCGCGTGATAGCGCCCGCCGGTCAGCGCCACCAGACGCAGATCCCGCTCGAGCATGATGGTTTCGGCAGCCTTCGGAATGCCGAGCAGGCCGAGGCGCGCGGCGAATTCGCCCTCGTTCATGACGCCGTCGCCGACCAGATCGGGATCTTCCGTGTGATGAACGATCAGCGCTTCGAAATCGCGCGCGTAGGTCAGCGCGCGCCGCAGCACTTGTGCGTTGGTCACGGACTTCAGGCCATCGGAGAACGCAACGGCGCCGGCCGCTTTCAGCAGTCCAATCTCCGTCATCTCCTTGCCTTCGAGGCCCTTGCTCAGCGCCGCCATCGGATGGACGTGAACGATGGCGGTGTCGCGCGCGCGGCGCAGCACGAAATCCACCGTGGCCGGATTGTCGATCGTCGGCGATGTGTCCGGCTGGCAGATGATGGTTGTGACCCCGCCGGCTGCCGCGGCCTGGCTGGCTGACGCCAACGTCTCGCGGTGTCCGGCGCCCGGCTCCCCAATGAAGGCCCGCATGTCGACAAGGCCCGGCGCGACCACCTTGCCGCGACAGTCGTGGATTTCGGTGCCTTCCGGCACGCCGCCGGCGCCGATGCCGCGTTTGGCGTCGCGGATGACGCCATCGGCGATCAGCAGGTCGCCCGCCATGTCGAGGTCGCGCGATGGATCGATGATCCGGGCGTTGGCAAGCAGGATCGGGCGGCGTTCGGACAGCATCATGCGTTCGGCAGGTTCCGCGACAACGCCTCGAGCACCGCCATGCGCACGGCGACGCCCATCTCGACCTGCTCGCGGATGACGGATTGCACGCCGTCGGCGACCAAGGAGTCGATCTCGACGCCGCGGTTCATCGGTCCCGGATGCATCACGATGGCATCTGGTTTGGCGTAGCCCAGTTTTTTCTCGTCGAGGCCGTAATAGTGGAAGTATTCCGACATCGACGGAACGTAGGAGCCGTTCATGCGCTCTTTCTGCAGGCGCAACATCATCACGACGTCGGCGCCGGCCAAGCCTTCGCGCATGTCGCGCGCGACTTCGACGCCCATGCGCTCGACACCGACCGGAAGCAGCGTGGAGGGCGCCACCACGCGCACGCGCGCGCCCATCGTGTTGAGCAACATGATGTTGGAGCGCGCCACTCGCGAATGAAGGATATCGCCGCAGATCGCGACCAGCAGGCCTTCCAGCCGACCCTTGTTGCGGCGGATGGTGAGGCCGTCGAGCAGCGCCTGCGTCGGATGTTCATGGGCGCCGTCGCCGGCATTGATAACCGAGCAGTCGACCTTGTTGGCGAGCAGTTCGACCGCGCCGGAAGCGTGGTGGCGCACCACGATAATGTCGGGGTGCATGGCGTTGAGGGTGATGGCGGTGTCGATCAAAGTCTCGCCCTTGCGCATCGAGGACGAGCTTGCCGACATGTTCATGACGTCGGCGCCGAGCCGTTTGCCGGCCAGCTCGAACGACGCCTGGGTGCGGGTCGACACCTCGAAGAACAGGTTGATCTGGGTGCGGCCGCGCAGCGAAACGCGCTTCTTCTCGATCTGGCGGTTGAGTTCGACGAATTCTTCGGAGAGGTCGAGGAGGCCGGAAATCTCCTCGCGGGAAAGTCCTTCGATCCCCAACAGGTGCGGCCGGTGGAGGACGAACGCGGATTTCGGCGCAATGTTCATTAAAGGCAGTGCTATAGGCGCAGTTGGCGGCGGCGGCAAGGCCGCATTCGAGCGGTGGAAAACGCGCCGCGGCCCGCCCCGTGTTACGGTTAACGATGCAGAAGGCCCCGAGTCGCCATGGATCCGGTCGCCAGCAACCAGGACGCCGTCAACCAGACGCCGCCTTACGCCGACGTCGACCTCTTTGCGAGCGACATCCCGTTGCAGGAGGCGATCAAGGCCAATGGCGGTTCGGCGCCGGCCTCGATCTTGACGGCGTTCGGCCGGCATTGGGGCACGGCTGCGATGTTTGCGCAGGCCAACGCCGCCAACGACAATCCGCCGCGGCTGGCTGGCGACGTCGTCGAGTTCGATCCGGCCTATCACGCCTTCATGACCGAGAGCATGAAAGCCGGCCTGCATAACATGACATGGCGCGCCGACGGGTCGCGTGCCTCGGCGCCCGCCGAAGTTGCGCGGGCGGCGCGCTATTACATGGTCGCGCAGGTCGAGAACGGCCACATGTGCCCGATCACCATGACGCGCGCCGCGGTCGGCGCACTGGCGGTCGAGCCCGCCGTCCTGAACGTAGTGATGCCCAAGCTCGCCTCGCACGACTACGACCCGCGGTTTCGCGCATTTGTCGACAAGACAGCGATGACGATCGGCATGGGGATGACCGAGCGCCAGGGCAGCACCGACGTGCGCTCGAACATGACCCGCGCCACGCCGTCAGGCGATCACTACCGCATCGATGGCGCCAAATGGTTCATGTCGGCGCCGATGTGCGACGCCTTTCTGGTGCTGGCGCAGGCGCCGAGCGGCCTGACGTGTTTTTTCATGCCGCGTTTCCGGCCCGATGGGAGCGTGAACGGACTGCGATTCGAGCGGCTGAAGCCGAAGCTCGGCAATAAATCGAATGCCTCCTCGGAAGTGGCATTCAAGAATGCATACGCGCAGCGTGTCGGCGTCGAGGGCGCCGGCATCCGCACCATTCTCGAGATGGTGCAGTTGACCCGCATTGATTGCGCGATCGCGTCAGCCGGGATCGTGCGCATGGCGCTGATTCAGGCGCTGCATCACGCGCGCCACCGCACGGTGTTCCAGAAGAAACTCGCCGACCAGCCATTGATGCGCACCGTGCTCGCCGATCTGGCGCTCGCAAGCGAGGCGATGCTGGCGGCGGTGATGCGGCTGGCGCGTGCGCTCGATCGCGCCGCGGCCGATGCGAAAGAAGCGGCGCGGGCCAGGCTGCTGACGCCGGCGATCAAATATTGGGTGTGCAAGAGCGCGCCGGGCTTCGTCTATGAGGCGATGGAGTGCCTCGGCGGCAATGGTTACGTCGAGGACAGCATAATGCCCCGGCTGTTTCGCGAGGCGCCGGTCAATGCGATCTGGGAAGGCTCGGGCAATGTGATGTGCCTCGATGTGTTGCGCGCGATGGGCCGCGAACCGGATGCCGCCCGCGCCGTGCTCCAAGAGCTGGCGAAGGAGACTGCCGGCATGCCGGGCAGTGGCGAAACCGCGCAACGTGTCGGCCACATTCTTGGCGGCCAGGATGCCGAACAGCACGCACGCCTTGCCGTCGAACAGATCGCCCTGCTGGCCGCAGCCGCGGCGTTGCGCGCCACCGCGCCGGCTTATGTCGCGGAACAATTTGCCGCCAATTATCTGACCGGCGCGCGGGGATTAAATTTCGGCGCAGTCAACATCGGCGATCCCGGAAAAATCCTGTCCCGCGCACTTCCGGCGTGAGCTCCCACGGCTTTGTGAAGCCGGTCAGGAACATTTCCGGAACCGGGGTCCCGGGCACCGGTTATCCCAGTAACGCGCACCCGCCCGACGACGGGAACTATTGCGCGGGTGGAACACATCCAGAGGAGAAGGCAGATGAAATCAATTCTTAAAGTTGCGGGTGCCATCGGCGTTGCCGGCGTGATGGCGCTGGCTGCGGTGACACCGAGTCAGGCTCGCGGCGGACGTGTGGCGGCAGCGGTGGCCGGTGGTCTCGTAGCCGGGGCCGTGATCGGCGCGGCGGCTGCCAACAGCGGTTATTATTACGGTGGGCCGGGATATTACTACGGCCCGGGCTACGCCTATGAGCCGGCCTACGCATATGGTCCAGGCTATGCCTACGGCCCGGCCCCGGTTTATGCGGAGCCGGTTTACGCTGCGCCGGTCTACGCCCAGCCGGTCTACCGGGGGGGCCGTTGCTGGGTTTCGACCGATAGCGATCGCGGCTTCGGTTACTACAGGGCCTGCTAACGTGAGCCTGAAAAAGGCGGGCTCCGGCCCGCCTTTTTTATTGCCCGTGCAGGCGGCTCAGACGATCAAGCGCGCCCTGCAGAATGAACATCGCCGCGTGCTGGTCGACGACCGCCGCGCGTTTTTTTCGGCTCACGTCCGCCTCGACCAACCCGCGCTCGACGGCAGCGGTTGATAGCCGCTCATCCCACAACGCGATCGGCAATAATGTGAGCCTCGCAAGGTTGCGCGCGAATGCTCGCGTCGACTGCGCGCGCGGCCCTTCGCTCGCATCCATGTTGATCGGCAGGCCCAACACGAAGCCGACAGCCTTGCGCTCGGCCGCCAGCGCCAGCACGCGGGCGGCGTCCGCGGTGAAGTTGGTGCGCGCGATGGTTTCGATCACGGTGGCGAGTTTGCGGTCGGGATCGCTCGAGGCAACGCCGATGGTTTTGGTGCCGAGGTCGAGTCCGATCAGGCTGCCGCGCGACGGCAGATGCGGCGCCACCTCGACCAACGGCGCAATCAGCGCGCTCAAGGCACCGTGCCCGGCGGCAGCATCGCGGCATGCTCGGCGATTGCCCCTGTCGTCGTCAGCCAGACGCGGCCGTCGGCGCGCCCCGTGATGTGCCTGAACGCGCGCACCAGATGTTTGAAGCGATGCGGCCAGCCGACGAGGTAGGGATGCAGAGCTATTCCGAGAACCAGCGGGCGCTTTGCGCTTTCGGCCAGCATCACATCGAAGGCATCGACAATCATGCCGGCGAACTCATCGCCCTCCCGCTTGCGGTTGACGATCTGCGGGATGTCGTTGACCTCCTGCGGGTACGGCACCGACAGGATGCGGCCCTTGCGAGTCTTCATCCATACCGGCTGGTCGTCGTGGCACCAGTCGAGCAGATAGGTGTAGCCGGCCTCCTGAAGCAGGTCGGGCGTGACGTGTGACTGCGACAGCCACGGTCCGAGCCAGCCTTTCGGTTTCCGGCCGGAATGTTTTTCGATCACGGCCGACGTTTCGGCAATCAGCGCTCGCTCATCAGGTTCCGACAGGGTGCCTTGACGCTCGGAATTCGTGCGGCCGTGTCCGACGATCTCGGCGTCCCGAAATGCGGTGACCGCCGCCGGCGCATGCTCGTACATCTGCGAATTGACGAGGAGCGAGACGGGCATCGCAAGCTCGGCGAACAAATCGGCGAGGCGGAAGACGCCGACCCGGTTGCCATAATCGCGCCAGGAATAGTTCACGACGTCCGGCTGATGGGACGTCGAAATCTCCGCGCCGAGGCCCTCGCCGAATGAAAACCATTCGAGGTTGACGGCGGCGTAGACCGCCAGCCGGCTGCCGCCAGGCCAATCATAGACGGCGCGTTCGGTGATGGGCGAATAGGGAAATCGGTCGTGGCTGCGGGCAGGGCTCATCGCGGCAGCCTACAACATGGCGCGCAAATGCGCATTGCGCCGCAATGCCGGTCTGCTATCAGTCCGGCAAGTCTTTCCGAGTGTTGCCATGTCCGTTGACGCCGCCACCGTTCGCCGCATTGCCAAGCTCGCGCGCATCGCCGTCGCGGAAGGCGAGGTTGAGCATCTGCGCGGTGAGCTCAACGCCATACTGGCATTCATCGAGCAACTTTCCGAGGTCGATGTCAGTGGGATCGAGCCGATGACCTCGGTGATGCCGATGGAGATGAAAAAGCGCGCCGATGTCGTCACCGACGGTGGCAACGCCGACGCGATCCTGAAAAACGCGCCCGACCGGCAGGGCCATTACTTCCTTGTCCCGAAGGTGGTGGAGTGATGTGCCAGGCCTGCTTCGATCAGGACGCCATGATCCGCCAGATGCTCCTCGCGCACCCGACAGAACGCGAGAAGCTCACGCCCGAGGGTGCGCTGTATTACGGATTCAAACGCGATCCGCTGAACGAGACGTGGGTCGACGCCTGGGCGGATAAAAAGCCGGAATTCCGGGCCGAGCCGGTCGGACAATGACTGCGCCGACCTCGATGACGATTGCGCAGGCGCGTGACGCGCTCCTCAAGAAACAACTGAGCGCGCTCGAATTGGCCGATGCGCATCTCGACGCCATCGAGAAGGCGCGCGGGCTCAATGCCTTCGTGCTCGAGACTCCGGAGCGCGCCCGCGCCATGGCGAAGGCTGCCGATGCCCGGATCGCCGCGGGCAAGGCCGGCCCGCTCGAAGGCATACCGCTTGCGATCAAGGACATGTTTTGCACCGAGGGCGTTCGCTCGACCGCGTGCAGCAAGATCCTGGATAATTTCGAGCCGAGGTATGAATCGACGGTCAGCGCCAATCTGTGGCGCGACGGCGCGGTCTTGCTCGGCAAGACCAACAATGACGAATTCGCCATGGGCTCGTCGAACGAAACCTCGGCGTTCGGCCCGGTGACGTCGCCATGGCGGCGTCGCGGCTCCAACACGCCGTTGGTGCCGGGCGGTTCGTCCGGCGGCTCGGCGGTGGCGGTGGCGGCGCAGCTTTGCCTCGGCGCGACGGGTACCGATACCGGCGGCTCGATCCGCCAGCCGGCCGCGTTCACGGGAACGGTCGGCATCAAGCCGACTTACGGGCGCTGCTCGCGGTGGGGGATCGTCGCCTTTGCCTCGTCGCTCGATCAGGCCGGCCCGTTCGCAAAAACCGTGCGCGACGCCTCGATCCTGCTGCGCTCGATGGCGGGGCCCGATGCCAAGGACACGACCTGTACCGAGCTCGAAGTACCGGACTACGAGAAAGCGATCGGCAAATCGGTGAAGGGTCTGCGGATCGGCATTCCCAAAGAGTATCGGCTCGATGACATGCCTGCGGAGATCGAAAAGATCTGGCAGCAAGGCTGCGACTGGCTCAAGTCCGCGGGGGCCGAGCTTGTCGATGTTTCGCTGCCGCACACCAAATATGCATTGCCGGCGTACTACATCGTCAATCCGGCGGAAGCCTCGTCGAACCTCGCCCGCTACGACGGCGTGCGGTATGGCCTGCGCGAGAGTGGACGCGACATCGTCGATATGTACGAGCAGACGCGCGCCAAGGGATTCGGTCCCGAGGTTATACGGCGGGTCATGATCGGGACGTATGTGCTCTCCGCCGGTTACTACGACGCCTATTATCTGCGCGCACAGAAAGTCCGCACCCTGATCAAGCGGGACTTCGAGGCCTGCTTCGAGGCCGGTGTCGACGCCATGCTGACGCCGGCGACCCCCTCGGCGGCATTCGGTATCGGCGAGAAGGGTGGCGCGGATCCGGTCGAGATGTATCTCAATGACGTCTTCACCGTCACGGTGAACATGGCGGGCTTGCCTGCGTTGGTGGTGCCGGCCGGGCTGGACAGCCAGCGGCTGCCGCTTGGCCTGCAATTGATCGGCCGGCCGTTTGACGAAGAGACGTTGTTTTCGATCGGCGAAGTGCTTGAGCAAGCCGCGGGCCGTTTTACGGCGGAGCGTTGGTGGTGACGTTGGACGGGTTCCGCGGAAGTCTTTCCGGGGAGAGCCCGCCTGACGGCCTCAGCGCGGCGCTCAATGCCTTGTGGTGGGCCGGCAACAAGCGATGGGACAAGGCCCATGCCCTGGCGCAATCGGATTCCGGCGGCGACGGCGCCTGGGTTCACGTTTATCTGCACCGGGTCGAGGGCGACCTCGACAATGCCCGCTATTGGTACCGTGCCGCGCGGCGTCCGGTTTCGCAGGCGCCGCTCGAAGCCGAGTGGACGGAACTCGCAACGACCTTGCTCAGCGCCAAGGCCAAACCTGATCGCCGATAGGCGCTGGTTACTGGTGCATCGGCGGCTCCGAGATTAACATCGGCCGGTGGGAGCGCCCAGGCCGATAACGACACCCGCGCACTGGTTAGCGAAGTTTACGACGCTTATGCCGCGCGCGATTTCGTCCGTGTCGCCACATTTCTTCACAACGATATCGACTGGATGATCTACGGACCCGTCGAAGTATTTCCGTTCGCCGGTCCCCGGCAGGGCAAGGCGAGGTGCTCAGGGCGATGGGCGAGATCGCCGAGCATTACGAGTTGAAGACTTACAAACCCGAAGCCGTCATCGTCGATGGCGACCGCGCCGCGGTGATGTCGGACGTCAGTTTCGTCCAGCGCGCCAGCGGACGGACGTTGCGCTTCCGGCTCGCGAATTTCCTGCGCTTCAAGGACGGCCGCATCGTCGAATTCCGCGAATTCGCCAACACGTTCGACGTCGTCGAACAGGCGCTCGGGCGGTGGCTGCAGGTCTAGCGGCGCCTCATCCCGGCTCCATGCCGCGTTTTCTGTAAGCCGGCGCGGTGTTTGGCGCCGCGAGAAACCGGACCAGCGCCTTGGCGGCGTCGGCCTGTTTCGTATCGGCGCGGATGCCGCTCGCAAACACGGTGAACCGTTGCGAGTCCGCGGGCAGCGGGCCGATATAATCGACGCCGGCGAATTGCGACATTTCGCTGATCTGTTGGAAGCCGACCTCCGCTTCCCCGTTGGCGACGAGCGTGCCGACGAACACGCCGGTCCGGGTCTGCTTGAGTTTCGGCTTGATTTTCTCGGAGACGCCGAGCCGCTCGAACAGGCCGACGAGATAATTGCCGCTTGGGCCGGTCGAATAGCCGATCGATTTTGGGGTCAACAGAGTGTTCTTCAACGCCGCGGTGGTGCTGATGTCGAACTTGGGCGCGCCGGCTTTCACGCCGGCCCCGATGCCCGATCTCGCCAGATCGACGCGGCTGCCGGGAGCGAGCGTGCCGGATTTGACGTAGTCGTCGATCTCGGGGCTTGCCATGATCAAGACGTCGAAGGCTTCGCCAGGACGTCGAGCGTCCCGCTAAAGGTGATCGCGACTTTGTGGCCGGTCACCTTCTCGAATTGCGCAATAAGCTCACGGTGGGATTGTTCGGTGGCCTGGGTCGACATCACAGATGTCAGCCGCCTGAGCGGACAAAGGCAGCAGGCTCATTGCCGCCAAGACGACATATGATTTCATAGGCAGCCCTACCATATTCTTTGCGCAAGCGTAGCGGATTGCCGGAAACGACTCATTCGGCGTAGAAGACCGGCATGAATGTTCAGGACCGACCGTCGAAGCTTGTCCGTGGCGCGACCGGCGACTGGGAAGTCGTGATCGGCGTCGAGGCGCACGCCCAGGTCACCTCGAACTCGAAATTATTCTCCGGCGCCTCGACCGAGTTCGGCGGCGAGCCTAATTCGCATGTGTCGCTGGTCGACGCCGCGATGCCCGGGATGCTGCCGGTGATCAATGAAGAATGTGTGCGCCAGGCGATCCGCACCGGGCTCGGTCTGAAGGCCAAGATCAATCTGAAGTCGGTGTTCGATCGCAAGAACTACTTTTACCCGGACCTGCCGCCAGGCTACCAGATCAGCCAGTACAAGTCGCCGATCGTCGGCGAGGGCGAGGTTGCCGTCGATCTCGCCGACGGCACGCAGGTCGCTATCGGCATCGAGCGTCTGCATCTCGAGCAGGATGCCGGCAAATCGCTGCACGACCAGCAGGCGACAATGAGTTACGTCGACCTCAACCGCGCGGGAGTCGCGCTGATGGAGATCGTGTCAAAACCCGACCTCCGTTCGGCCGAGGAAACCAAAGCCTATGTGTCGAAGCTGCGCTCGATCCTGCGCTACCTCGGCACTTGCGACGGCGACATGGAGAAGGGCAGCCTTCGCGCCGATATCAACGTCTCGGTGCGCAAGCCCGGCGGTCCGTTAGGGACGCGCTGCGAGATCAAGAACGTCAATTCGATCCGTTTCATCGGGCAGGCGATCGAGCATGAAGCGCGCCGCCAGATCGAGATCATCGAGGATGGCGGCACCATCGATCAGGAAACCCGGCTGTTCGATCCCGATAAAGGCGAAACGCGCCCGATGCGCACCAAGGAAGAGGCGCATGACTATCGCTACTTCCCCGATCCGGATCTTTTGCCGCTTGAGTTTGATCAGGCCTATGTCGACGCGCTGAAAGCGAACTTGCCTGAATTGCCCGACGCCAGGAAGGCGCGGCTGATGCAGGCTCACAAGCTTACAGCTTACGACGCCGACCTTCTTGTGAGCGACCGCAGCATTGTCGAGTTCTACGAAGCCGTGGCGAACGGGCGCGACCCGAAGATTGCCGCGAACTGGGTCATCAACGACTTGCTGGGCCGGCTCAACAAAGAAGGAATGGATGTTTCTGGTTCCGCGGTGACGGCGGCGCAACTGGGCAGCATTCTCGACCTGATCGCCGACGGCACGATCTCCGGCAAGATCGCCAAGGAGCTGTTCGAGATCGTCTGGAGCGAAGGCGGCGACCCGCGCGAGATCGTGACGGCGCGCGGCATGGCGCAAGTCACCGATCTGGCTGCGATCGAACCGGTGATTGCCGACTTGATCGCGAAAAACCCCGATAAGGTCGCGCAAGCTAAGGCCAATCCGAAGGCGATGATGTGGTTCGTCGGCCAGGTGATGAAGTCATCCGGCGGTAAAGCGAACCCGCAGGCCGTCAACGATCTTCTCAAAAGCAAACTCGGTCTCTGAATTATTGCGGCGCGGCGAAGACGCGGCGCGCGAATCACTTCGCACTGATTCGCTCGTTTTTGTCCGAATCCGTCGTCGCGAGGCGTCGCGCGCACCATCCCTGTGAAAAATTTTTGCACAGTGTGCGTGCGCGTGTTTCGAGCGCGACGAACCAAAAGTCGCGCGAAAGTTTTTGCGTGTCGTGCGCGCGCTTGCAAATTCGCCTACGCTCGGACGCGCGTAAAATCCTTATTTCATCGGACGTTCTTCGACGCGTGCGAAATAAAAACAAAATGTTAATTGTCGCGTTTGTGTCGTTGCATGCGAACGCGCGACGTGAGAGCGAAGCTGCGTGCGTCTCGCGCACGCGTCGTCACGCACACTTTCCGTTAAGTGGAGTCGCTGTTTTTAGTGTTGTGCGGTAGTAATCACCGTGCAGTGGCGGTCGATTCGCGACCACACTGATGCGACACCCGCCATGTTACATGGCTAGGAGGGCAGCAAATGGCTAAACGTAGAAAGAAAGCAGCGAAGATGGCGAAGAAGACCCGCAGGAAGAAGCGGATCTAGTCTGACGCCACTTCCTGGTCTTCGACGTTAGCTGTCGAAGATTACGTCATACGGGCCGGTGTGCGTCGTCTGCGGTGTGCGCAATGCGATCGCGAGCGGCGCGCCCGGACCCGGTTGACAGCCGAGGGCGTCGGCGAGACTGAAAGTCTCGCCGACGCCCTCGGTGTTTTTGTAAAGGCTCGCGCCGGAGTTTGTTCGCGGGCTACTTCTTCATCTTGTCGGCTTTAGCCTTCGCCTTGGCTTCCTTCGCAGCCGCCTTGGCGGCGTCCTTTTCGGCCTTCGCTTTCGCCTTCGCCGCATCTTTATCCGCTTTGGCTTTGGCCTTGGCTTCCTTCGCGGCCGCCTTGGCGGCGTCCTTTTCAGCTTTCGCTTTTGCCTTGGCGGCATCCTTGTCGGCTTTCGCCTTGGCTTTGGCAGCCGCCTTTTCTTGCTTGGCCTTGGCGGCAGCCGCGGCCTTCTCGGCCTTCGCTTTTGCCTTGGCATCCGCTGCCGCAGCCTTGTCGGTTTGCGTCGCGGTCTGCGCCTGCGAAACGTAAGCAGGCACTGCCGTGGCGAGCGCGACCGCTATCAAGGCGGCCAATGTCTTCCTGAACATGATCTTCCTCCGGGCCCTTTATTAAGACGCCTGGCCGGCCTCATTGCGGGTCGGCTCTCAGGCGCCGAAGCCGACGATATGCGCCGCCGTCACGGGCGTCCATATCGCCGCGGTGGTTGTCAGTCAGAACGCGAAGGTCTTAGCTCGGGAGGGCCCTTGGGTGCCCTTGAGTGGAGGATAGGCGATGGCGCGAAATGCGAAATTGCGGCTGAAAACGCGGCGGAAAGCGTCGCGAAAAACCCCCAAGGAATCCGCCAAAAAAGCCGCGCCGAACAAGCAGCGTCCGATCGAGCTGCATTACTGGGCGACGCCGAATGGCTTCAAGATTTCCATCATGCTGGAGGAATGCGGACTGCCCTACACCATGATCCCGGTGAACATATCGAAAGGCGAGCAGTTCAATCCGGCCTTCCTCAAGATCGCGCCGAACAACCGTATGCCGGCCATCGTCGACCCGGGCGGGCCGGGCGGCAAACCGATCTCGGTCTTCGAGTCAGGCGCGATCCTGCAATATCTCGGCCGCAAGACCGGAAAGTTCTATCCGGCCGACGAGCGCCAGAAGGTCGAGGTCGAACAGTGGCTGTTCTGGCAGATGGGCGGGCTCGGCCCGATGGCGGGCCAGCTCAATCACTTCAAGACCTATGCGAAAGAGACACTGACTTACGCGATCAAGCGTTACGACGATGAGGTCAATCGTCTCTATGGCGTGATGAACAGGCGGCTCGCGGACCGGGATTATCTCGCCGGCAAATATTCGATCGCCGACATGGCCTGCGTCGGCTGGGTCAATCTTTGGCAGCGCCAGGGCCAGGACATCGAACAGTTTCCCCACCTCAAGCGCTGGCTCGAGACGGTGAAGGCGCGGCCGGCGGTCAAGCGCGGCATGGCGCTCGGCGTCGAGCTGCGCCAGGGCATCGACATGAGGGATCCCAAGGTGCAGTCGGTGCTGTTCGGACAACGGGCCCGCTGATCCTCGCAAGGCGGCGTTTGATGCGGGTGGTTATCGAAGCCTCAAACGCCATGGTCAACGCGCGTTAGGGCTTTGGTTTAATCCCGCAAAACCGCGGCTTTTTTGGCCATGCCCGCTTTATGCCTTCACATTCGATTCATTGCGATACTTAAACTGCCATTCAAATTTTCCCCCGATGATCCCGTCCATCGAACGTTTAGTTCGAGACAGGGGTTGCCGCGTCAATTCCGTAAAACGGAAGCGCGGCGAGGGGGAGAGCGACATGACCGACGATTGCTTTGAACGTGGGATGATCTACGCGACCGGGCGCGACGTCGCCGTCGACATGATCGAAGCGCACAAGTGGTTCAATATCGCGGCGATGCGCGGCAACAAGGATGCCATCCGGCTGCGTCGCGAAATTGCCGACCAGATGAGCGATGCCGAAATCGGCTGCGCGCAGCGCGCCGCGCGCGACTGGCTCAAGGCCAATCCGCAACCGGCCGTCGCCGTCGCCGAGCCTGTCCGCGCCGCGGCCTGAGCATCGCCGAATCTTCTGCTGGTGAGAGCTTGCCTTGCCAATGCCGGGAGCGTCGGGCACATACGCCTTAACGGAGCTGTGGCCGAGTGGCTGAAGGCGGCGGTTTGCTAAACCGTTATACGCTCTCAAGGCGTATCGAGGGTTCGAATCCCTCCGGCTCCGCCACCCGTGCCGTTCGGTCGACCCGGCGTTCCGCTTCGCAGCGATTCGGGAAAAAGCGGGACCGAGCGTCCCTGGCACTGTCCCGTCATGAAACACGAATGACCGTTCGGTTGCCGCGGGTATTTCGAGTTCCCGCGATTCCTGATAGATACAGTGAGCTTTGTGGTGGTTCGATTCGTCGCGTCGATCGCCCGGTTTCGCGTAAGTTGCTCAAAATGCGGCGTAAATCCTAGTACGACCAAACCGAACAGACTGCCGGGCCGATTCCGCCCGGTGGTTCCCGTCTGCGTGTTTTTTACGCAACAGTGGCCTGAAAAGCGCCCGGAGTGCCTGTGGGAAGACCGTTTCTTCATTGCGGTGGGCGGCGGGTTCGGTAATTCTCCGCCTGCGACGGAGGGGGGCATCCCCAGTCGCGTTATTCGTTTGGCGGGGAATTCGTCAGGCGTTTAGCGGGAAAGGGGAAGTTCCAACGGTGCCGGTCGCACTCCGCGGATACCGAACCCTCTCAAAAGAAACATTGTTTGGAGGTTCAAGATGAAGATGGTGAAAAGCCTTCTCCTGGGCGCGGCGGCGGGTCTCGTCGCGGTTGCCGGGGCGCAGGCCGCCGATCTTCCCGTTAAGGCCAAACCGGTCCAGTACGTGAAGATCTGCAGTCTGTACGGCGCGGGGTTTTATTACATCCCGGGCACTGACACATGCATGAAGATCGGTGGCTATGTCCGGTCTGAATGGAACTGGCAGGCTAACGGGTCGTTCAACCCGCAGTTGGCCGGTTCGGGTGGTCTCAATACCCGCAACTCGAACCCGCTGATCAACCGCACGCGCGGTCTGTTTTCGTTCGACGTTCGCTCTCAGACCGAACTGGGCACATTGCGTTCGTATGTCCGGGCCGGTTGGCAGTGGACGACACTGGATGCGATTACCGGTGGTTCGGGCGCGGTCACGTATCTCGATCGCGCCTTCATTCAGCTCGGTGGCTGGACATTCGGCAAGACCGAGTCGTTCTCGCAATTCAACCTCGCTGATTGGGGTATGAGCAACCAGACCCAGTACCTGTTCATGGATACGAGCGGCAGCGGTACACCGGTCATTGCTTACACCGCTCAGTTCGGCGGTGGATGGAGCGCTAGCATCGCGTTGGAAGAGCACTGGGAAATCCAGACTCCAGTCTTCGCGGTCGGCGGCGTGGGCGGCTTCGCACTTGCGGCTCCGGCTTCTGGTATGGGCGGCGCCGCGGGCGGCTTCGTCACTCCGGCGGCGCAAACGGCGGGCGTAAAAGTTCCTGACGCTGTTATCAACCTCCGCGTCGACCAAGCATGGGGCTCGGCACAAATCGCCGGCGCTCTGCACAACGACAGCGCCAGCTACTACGCTCCGACTACTATTGGCTCGACCACTCACCCGAACGACAAGCTCGGTGGAGCGATCCTCGGCGGGATTATGTTTAACTTGCCGATGCTCGCGAAGGGCGACCAAGTCGGTATTTCGGGTGCCTGGTGCAACGGTGCTGCCGGGTACTGCGTTAACAACGGCGCACCGAACGCCTCTACGATGTTCGGTATCGTGCGTGGCAATGGTGTTGCACTGGGTTTGACAGCCGACGCTTTCTATAACAACGCGCCGGCGACCCTTGGTGGGCTTGAGCTTACCAAGTTGTGGAACGTCAATGCTGGTATCCAACACTATTGGGTGCCGACCTTGCGGACCTCGCTGTGGGGCACTTACTTGAACTTCAAAGCCAACAGCAGCGCAGTTGACACCATCGTCTGCCCGGCGGCTTTCACCCCCGCTGGTGTGCCGCTTGGTGCGGGATGCGGCGACTTCTCGGCTTGGCAAGTTGGTAGCCGGACAGTTTGGAATCCGGTCACCAATATGGATATCAGCCTCGAGGCTATGTACTCGAAGGTTAAGACTGCGTTCAATGGCGCTGCCATTGTGGGCACAGTCGGTACTCCGGCGGTTCTCACTGCCGGGGATCAGGGCCAGTGGTCCGGTATCCTTCGCTTCCAGCGTAACTTCTGGCCGTGATCGGTTGAACCTCTAAACATGACAACAGCCCCCGGCGGGAAACTGCCGGGGGTTTTTCGTTAAACATCAACTAAGCAGGTCTTGAACTAACGTCTTGGGAGTCCGCGTCGTTAGCGATGCCGCCGCTTGTACGGCCGCCGGACCCCTGGGCCGGGATACATTGTGTTGGGCTGGCAGATACCCCCGACGCCGGAGATGGTGGCGAGGCATTGCGCGAAAGTGTTGAAGCCGCAATCGGTGCTCTCACCGCCGGGTCCCATGCCGTAGATCGCGCACCATGGATAGGGCCTATGCCCCCAGGCTTTGGCTTCGCCTGATATAAATCCGCTCGACAGCGGGGCGGCGGCCAACAAGGCCATCAAAGCGATCCGGCGCATCGGGATCTCCTCGCAAACGTTTTCGCCCCTCATCAATCTAGCACGACCACCGCCGGTTCCTCGCGGCCTCACATTTCTTTGAAGGCGCCGGCCAGCCGCGGTTTCACCGTCTTATGAACGGCCCCTCGCATCGCAGCGTGCCATGAAATCGGCAATGCGCGCGATGGTCAAAGTTTCAGCGAGCAGCGGTGCGTGCCCCTGGTTTGGCACTTCGAGCACCTCGAGGCCGGCATGGCGGGCTTGCATCTCGGCCACGGTTGGCACCGATAATATGTCCGACAACGCGCCGCGGATCACCATGACGGGAACGCCGGCGAGCGTCTCGAATTCTTTCCATAGCGTCGGGAGCGGCTGATCGATCTCATAGGAGTCCAAAGCGAGCGCCAGTTTCGGATCGTAGGTTGGCACCAGCCGGCCGTTGTCGAGCTTGAAAGTCCGCCGCGCGGCTTCGGCCCACTGTACGGGCGTCAGATCCGGAAACTGGCCGGTGAACAACCGGCGCAGGATTTCCGCGGCCTCCTCGTAATCCATAGGCTGCGGCAGTTTGCCGACATAGCCCTTGATCCGCATCAGGCCGGCCGCCTCGATCACGGGACCGATATCGTTGAGTACCACGCCGGCGACCGCGTCTGGACGCACCGCCCCCAACAGCATGGCCAGGATGCCGCCGCGCGACGTGCCCACCACGACCGCCGGCATTGCCTCGAGCGCCGTCAGTACCGTCAGGACGTCGCCCAGTTCGACCGCCGGCGAATAGTTGGCCGGGTTTGTGTCATAGGCGGACAGGCCGCGGCCGCGATAATCGAGCGCTATGATTTGGCGCGGGGCGTCATCGTCGCTCGCCAGGGCGCTTGCCAAGGTGTCGAAATCCTCAGTGGTGCGCGCAAGACCGGGAAGGCAGACGGCGGGATGCGCGCCGGAAGCTGGCTGGGCCGGTTCATAGCAACGCACGTGCAAACGCAAGCCGTCGGCCGCGGGCAGATACCTGTCGATCGCTTGGAATGGCTGCATCGCAGAGGGAGCCCGGCGTCGGCGAACGCCTAGTGCGGCCCGTTATCGCGCTTGAGGTCAGCCTCGATCAGCAACTTGGTGCCGCCCCCGAACCGGGCGCGATAGACCTGCAGATTTTCCATGATGCGCTGCACGTAGTTGCGGGTCTCGGCAATCGGGATCATCTCGACCCAATCGATCGGATCGACCTTGGCGTCGCGTGGATCGCCGTGCGCGGCAATCCACTGCCGGACCCGGCCGCGCCCGGCGTTGTAGCCGGCAAAAGTGAGAATGTACGAGCCGCGATAACCGGAGATCAGGTTGGACAGTTCGGCGGCGCCCATCTGCATGTTGTAGATCGGGTCGCTCAGCAAGCGGCCGCTGTCATAGACCGCCTTGAATTTCTTCGCCGTGTCTTTCGCCGCGATCGGGGTGACCTGCATGAATCCCATGGCCTTGGCGATCGATACGACTTTCTGGCTGAAGTGGCTTTCCTGGCGCGCGATCGAGTAGGTCACCGCCGGCTCGACCGGCGGCGCGATCGGCGTGTAGTCGGGCAGCCCGATGGTCGGGAAGGCGTAGTAATCGAGCGGCAGACCGCGTGTATGGGCGCCTTTGCCGAGCAGTAACATGGCCCGGCCATCGTTGAACTTGGCGACCGTCTCGCCAAGGATGGCCATGCCGGCGATGTCGGTCGCGCTCTCGCCGAGTTCGGCGCAAATCGGCGCGACCAGATCGCGCTCGTCGATGGCGTAGAGAATCTCAACGGCGCGCACGACCTCGAGGTTACTCAGACTGGCGCGTTCTTCCGGTGTGAATTGCGGCGGGCCCCGCAAGCCGAGATCGGGCAGGCCGACGCGTGCGCGGGCAAGTTGGCCGTAATACGTCGCGCTGTGCTTTGCGGCGCCCTCATAGAAGGCGCGCGCCTCTGCGCGTTTGCCGGCGGCTTCAGCCGCCCGGCCTTGCCAATAGCCGCCCCGCGACAGAGCGTGGGGATTGACGGTGCCCTCCGGGATACGGGCGAAGTGGGTGGCCGCAGTCGCGGGGTCATGCAGGAAGCGCAGTGCGATCCAGCCCGCGGTGAAGTGCTGATCGACGCGATAATTGCTTTTCGGCGGTGACGGAGTGTCACGAGCGACTTTGTACGCGGTCTGAGGGTCGCCGTCGTCGAGGAGCTTTCGCACAAGCAGGCGGCGTTCGACCCACCATTGATCGACGTCCACGAGCTCTTCGGGGCTGTTCGGCGCCGTCATCATCAAGGCGGCGGCTTCCTTGTCGCGATCGGTTTTGCGCAGCCACAGCGCCTTGGCGAAAATGTAGCCGGTGTCGTTGCGCGCGGCAGCAGGCACGGCTTCAAACAACGCCTTGGCGTTTCCCGCCTTTTTGATCGAGCCTTCCCATGCTTTGGCGATCAGGACATCGTCGCCGCCGAGCCTCTGGGCGGCGCGCATTCCGGCAACGGTATCGGCCAGATAAAAACGTTGACGCATCCGGTAGCGCGTGTCGGCCGGGGTGATGAACTGGCCGAACATTTCGAGCGCGATGCGCTCGACGTCGGGCGATAGTTCATCTTCGCGCCAGGCAAAGCGCGCCAGCGACTCCGCCCTGGCCGAGTCGCCTTTGGCGAGCACCGCGCGGGCCAATATGAGTCGGCCTTTGGCGGTGGTCGGCTCGCGCTGTGCGAAAAATGCCAGCACGGTGGAATCGTCGAGCTTGTCGTTCCACAACGCGTTTTCGGCCCGGCGGCGGAACATCGGGACGTGGGGCCACGCCGGATTCTCATTGATGAATTTAACGTAGCGCTGGAACGGAGGCTTGGTGTTGTCGCTGCGCAGGAAAACCCATTCGGCCAATTTGCGCGCGACCGGATCGGCGATCGAACGCTGCGCCGCTTCGGCGTCCGCTTCTTTGGCCTTGCGCGTGAACTCGAGAACCCGTTTGACCGCCGCGATGTCGGCCTGCGACGTGGTGGCTGGCGGCGCCACGGCAAACGGGCCGGAGGCAGGGCGCGCCCTGGGCCGGAACGTCGCGTTTGCGGCAAACAGGCCGCCACGCAATCCGACATTGGCTTGGGCGAAAGCCTCTGTTCCCGGAGTGCTTTGCGCGGGACGGGAGCGCGGCAAGGGCATGCCGGAGGCGACGGGCACGCTGGTCGGCACGGATGTGACCTGCGCGGCGGCCGGGACCTGCGGCCGTGGGCGCGGCAACGGCGTCGCGAACGCCCAAGGGGCGCCGGCGAGCAGTGCGGCGGCGGCGGTCGTTGCCAGCAGCCCACAATGGCGGTTGCGATCGATCACAGGTTTTGGCCTTACCCTTTGATTTCTGTGCCAGATTCGCCGCGCCACAGCACCCAAAAACGGCCGGTAAGATTGATGTACCGGGAACTCCAGCCCAATGCCAAAACAGCTTGGGCCGGGGGGAAAGCCGGGGCAAGTGTGTTTTTGCCGGGCTATCATCGAGCCCGGCGACCCGATATCTATGCGATTAACCGTTGCGGCACAACAATCGCCGCGACATGACCGAGGGCCGGGTTATGACCGCCAAGACGAACTTTCGTGGCTCGTTCACTGCGCTGGTAACGCCGTTCAAAAACGGCGCGGTCGACGAAAAGGCGTTCCGCGGCTTGGTCGACTGGCAGATTGGGGAGGGGACGAGCGGGCTGGTGCCGGTCGGAACCACGGGTGAAAGCCCGACCCTCAGTCATGAAGAGCACAACCACGTCGTCGAATGGTGCGTCGCGCAGGCCGATGGCCGCGTCCCGGTGGTGGCGGGCGCCGGTTCCAATTCGACCCGCGAAGCGGTCGAACTGTCGCGCCACGCCGAACGTGCCGGCGCCGATGCCGTGCTGATCGTGACGCCGTATTACAACAAGCCGACCCAGGAGGGCATGTACCAGCACTTCAAGGCGGTCAACGACGCGATCGGCATTCCGATCATCATCTACAACATCCCCGGCCGCTCGGTGATCGACATGTCGGTCGATACGATGAAGCGGCTGTTCGAGCTGAAGAACATCGCCGGCGTCAAGGACGCCACCGCGAACGTATTGCGCGTATCGCAGCAGCGCGCCGTGCTCGGTCCCGACTTCAACCAGCTCTCCGGCGAGGACGGCACCTGCCTCGGCTTCATGGCGCATGGCGGCCATGGCTGCATTTCGGTGACGTCGAATGTCGCGCCGCGGCTGTGCGCCGAATTCCAGAGCGCGTGCCTCAAGGGCGATTACGCGGCCGCGCTAAAGCTGCAGGACAAGCTGATGCCGCTCCACCAGAACCTGTTCATCGAGACCAATCCGTCGCCGGCCAAGTATGCGCTGTCGCTGCTCGGCAAGTGCTCGGATTTGGTGCGCCTGCCGATGGTGCCGCTGTCGGATCAATCGAAGGCGGCGGTGCGCGAGGCGATGGTACACGCCGGGCTGATTAACTAACCGGTCGTTGATCCATGATCGAGGAATTCAAGAAATTCGCGTTGCGCGGCAACGTGATCGATCTCGCCATCGGCGTCATCATCGGCGCGGCGTTCGGCGCCATCGTGAACTCGCTGGTGAGCGACATCGTTACCCCGCTCATCAGCGCAGTTACCGGCGGTCTCGATTTCTCCAATTATTTTCTGCCGCTGTCGTCGAAGGTCACCGCCGACACACTGGTCGAGGCGAAAAAGCAGGGCGCCGTGCTGGCGTGGGGCAACTTCCTAACTTTGACCATCAATTTCCTGCTCATTGCCTGGGTCCTGTTTCTCCTGATCCGCGACCGCATGATGCATCACGAAGCGGAGAAGGCGCCGGCTCTGTCCAAGCAGGAAGTCCTGCTGACGGAAGTCCGCGACCTGCTGAAGTCGCGCTAGACATGGCGAGCAAACCCAAGCGTGCCATCAAGGTCGTATCGGACAATCGCAAGGCGCGGTTCAATTACGAGATTGGCGAAGTCTACGAGGCGGGGATCGCATTGACCGGCAGCGAGGTGAAATCGCTGCGCTCCGGCAAGGCGACGATCGGCGAATCCTATGCCGACGCCAAGGACGGCGAAATCTGGCTGATCAACGCCAACATCCCCGAATACCGGCAGGCGGCTCGCTTCAATCATGCGCCAAAACGGCCGCGCAAGCTGCTGCTGCACCAGCGCCAGATCAATAAACTGGCCGGCGCGGTCGAGCGCGAAGGCATGACGATCGTGCCGCTCAAGCTCTATTTCAACGAGCGCGGCCGCGCCAAACTCGAGATCGCGATCGCCAAGGGCAAAAAGCTGTACGACAAACGGGCGGCCGAGAAAAAACGCGGCTGGGAGCGGGAAAAAGGCCGGTTGATGCGGCAAAAAGGCTAGCGATGGCGATAACGAGCAAGCTCGATCATTGCGTCATCCACGTTTCGGAGTGGGCGCGCTCGAATGCGTTCTACCGCAACGTCATGGGCGCCGAACTTGTCCAGCGCGAAACCGGCTTTGCCTATCGCTTCGCCGACAAGCAGCTCAACGTGCACGGTCCCGGCGTGCAGCCGGCTGAAGTGGCGCGGCGGCCCGTGCAGCCCGGCAACAGCGATTTGTGCTTTGAATGGGACGGGCCGATTGCCGGTGCAATCGCTCATCTCAAGCAGAATGGCGTCGCCGTCGAGCGCGGTTCGATGGTGCGGTTCGGCGCGAAAGGGCCGGGCACCAGCGTTTACTTCCGTGATCCGGACGGCTCGCTGATGGAATTCATTTCGTACAAGGAGAAGCGGCCATGAGCGATATGGCAACCAATCCCAATGTCCTGCCACCGAATATTCCGGCGCCGCAGGATGACGGCGCCGCGCGGCATCTTGCCGGCCTGGGGCTGCCCGATCTCACTTTGCCGGCCACCAGCGGCGCGCCGGTCAACCTGTCGGCGCTCAAGGGCCGCACCGTCGTCTACGTTTATCCGCGCACCGGCGTGCCGGGCGTGCCGAATCCCGACGGTTGGGACCAGATCCCCGGCGCGCGCGGCTGCACGCCGCAATCGTGCTCGTTTCGCGATCACTTCGGCGAGCTCAAGCAAGCGGGCGTGCGCCAGCTTTTCGGCCTCTCCACCCAGGACAGCGCCTACCAGCGTGAAGTCGCCGAGCGCATCCACCTGCCATTTCCGGTGCTATCCGATGAGAAACTGGCCCTGACCAAAGCGATGCGGCTGCCGACTTTCGTCGCGGACGGCATGACGCTGCTTAAGCGCATGGCCTGGGTGATCGACGACGGCATCATGACCAAGGTGTTCTACCCGGTGTTTCCGCCGGACAAAAATGCCGCCGAAGTGCTGGCCTGGCTTCAGGCGTCGAGGTAGGCGCGGATTTTGGCGAACACCGCCTTGAACATCTTCGGCGTCAGCACGCCGGTATTGGTGTTGTAGCGCGAGCAGTGATAGCTGCTGAACAAAGTGAACAGGCCGATCTCGTGCGCGCCGCCATGCGCGAACGCATGCAACGACCGCTTGCCGCCGAGCGCAACCACCGCGCTCTCATGCGCGACACGGCCGAGCGCAACCAGTGCCCGCAACTTCGGCATTTCGGTGATGGTCGGTTTTAGGAAATCGCGGCAGGTGTTGATCTCGGCCGGCGTCGGCTTGTTGCCGGGCGGCACGCAGCGCACCGCATTGGTGATGCGGCAATCG
The DNA here is from genome assembly GCA_038206695.1 of Hyphomicrobiales bacterium. GTDB lineage: Bacteria > Pseudomonadota > Alphaproteobacteria > Rhizobiales > Xanthobacteraceae > Pseudolabrys. The sequence continues at coordinate 107,234 of JBBRAN010000002.1, forward strand.
ACCAAAGCGAGACCGTCGTCGGGGCGTTCGTCGTAAGTCCCGCGCGAGAAGCCGAACTCATTCAACGTAGCGTAGAGCAAATCGCCGGCCCAATCGCCGGTGAATGGCCGCCCCGTGCGATTGGCGCCCTGCAGCCCGGGCGCCAGGCCGACAATGAGCAGGCGCGCGTCGCGCGGCCCGAACGAGGGCACAGGCGCGTTGAACCAATCCGGCTCTCTCTCGCGCCACTCCTGGCGAAACGCTACGAGGCGCGGGCAGCGCGGACAGTCACGTCCCGGCTTGCATGATGGTGGCACGTCGCAAGCTTACTCGAATTCGTCGTCGTCCGCCCCGGGGCCAACTCCCGCACCTTGGGGCACGGCAGAGCGTTGCAGGAACTGCGGGGTGTGGTGCGGCGATTCCCGGTCGTCGCGCGGCGAGCGCGCCTCGCGCGGCGGCCGCTCGGACGGGTCACGCCCGATCTTGTTCTGCAATGTGACGATGTCGATGAAGACGTCGGCCTGACGACGCAATTCGTCGGCGATCATCGGCGGCTGCGTTGAAACGGTGGAGACCACGGTGACGCGCACCCCGCGACGCTGTACGGCTTCGACCAGAGAACGGAAGTCGCCGTCGCCGGAGAACAACACCATGTGATCGATTGTGCCGGCGATTTCCATCGCGTCCACCGCGAGCTCGATGTCCATGTTGCCCTTGATCTTGCGCCGGCCGGTCTGGTCGACGAATTCCTTGGTCGCCTTGGTCACCACTGAGTAGCCGTTGTAGTCGAGCCAGTCGATCAACGGCCGAATGGAGGAATATTCCTGATCCTCGATCACCGCGGTGTAATAGAACGCGCGCAGCAGATAGCCGCGCGACTGAAATTCGCGCAGCAGTTTCTTGTAATCGATGTCGAAAGCGAGCGACTTGGCGGTGGCATAAAGATTGGCGCCATCAATGAATAAAGCGATTTTTTCACCGGGTACTGTCATCTGGTATCTCGTTCGTTGGTGCTCAAAAACATCCGCTCGATGACAGGCAACACGCGCACCGCGCGGCCGCTGGCATTGGTCGGCATGACCGGATCGATCAATGGCGCCGCTGCCTAAATCAGCGGCCGGCCCCGCAAGCTGGCCACTCCGAACAATCAACTCGGATGGGCTGGCCGCGTTTCACGTTTATTTGGGTAACATCGGCTATTTTTCAAACCAAGGAAAAAAAGGCCTTGTGATTTTGCCGGGTGGGGGCTACCTAAACCCGGAATAATCCCAAAGTTCCATTTGTCAGGAGCGACACTCTAATGGCCCGTGTCACCGTCGAAGATTGCATCGACAAGGTCGACAATCGATTCGATCTCGTTCTGCTCGCCAGTCATCGCGCCCGGATGATCTCGTCCGGCTCGCAGATCACCGTTGAGCGCGACAACGACAAAAATCCGGTCGTTGCGCTGCGCGAAATCGCGGAGACCACCGTTTCGCCCGGCGACCTCAAGGAAGACCTGATCCACAGCCTGCAGAAATACGTCGAGGTCGACGAGCCGGAGCCGGAAATGCCGCTGATCGGCGCTGCCGCGGGCGCGGGCGTCGATTCCGACGACACCGAGGTGACACCGAGCGACCGCATGACCGAGGAGGAGCTGCTCAAGGGCCTCGAAGGCCTCGCTCCGCCGGAAGAGCAGCCGGAAGACGACGCCGAATAACGGCGCTTTACCTCGACTTTCGTTTCACGGCCCGGCCCAGCGTCGGGCCGTTGCCGTTTCGGCGAGGCGTTTCGTAAACCGCGACCCAAAGTCTTGCGGCTGCGTCGAATCGACGTGATATCCTGAAGATGGAACCCGGTCCGCCAGGATTGCGGCTGGCCGGTGGCTTTTGAGGCTTTTTGGATGGCACGCTCGCGTACCGACTTGCCGCGAATGCAGAAGCAGGCCACGACCCGAGCCCCGCTCGAGCGTCCGGCTGCGCGCGTCAGCCAAGCCGATCCGCCACCACCGCCCCGCAAGCCGCCGATGATGCGGCAATACGATCTCGTCGAGCGCGTGCGGCGTTACAACCCCAATACCGACGAAGCTCTGCTCAACCGCGCCTACGTCTACGCGATGAAGGCCCATGGCGAGCAGACCCGAGCGTCGGGCGACCCGTATTTTTCCCATCCGATCGAGGTCGCCGCGATCCTGACCGATCTCAAGCTCGACGATGCCACGATCGCCGCGGCGCTCCTGCATGACACGATCGAGGACACCGCCACCACGCGGGCCGAGATCGACGGCCTGTTCGGTCACGATATCGGGCTGCTGGTCGAAGGCCTGACCAAACTCAAACGGCTCGACCTCGTCACCAAGGAAGCCAAGCAGGCGGAAAACCTGCGCAAGCTCCTGCTGGCGATCGCGGCGGACGTTCGCGTTCTCCTCGTCAAGCTCGCGGACCGCCTGCACAACATGCGCACGCTGCATTTCATGCCACTCGCGTCGCGGCGCCGCGCCGCCGAAGAAACGCTGGAAATCTACGCGCCGCTCGCCGGCCGCATGGGTATGCAGGAGATGCGCGAGGAGCTCGAGGACCTTTCGTTCCGCGTCCTCAACCCCGATGCCTATGAGGTCGTCAGCACGCGGCTCAACGCACTGGCCGAGCGCCAGAAGCAGTTGATCGCCGAGATCGAAAAGCAGTTGACCAAGAAGCTGGCGGATCGCGGCATCGCCGCCCGCGTCGTCGGCCGCCGCAAGCGCGCCTATTCGATCTGGCGCAAGATGGAGCGCAAGTCCGTCGGCTTCGAGCAGCTCTCGGATATTTTCGGCTTCCGCGTCGTCGTCAAGACCGTGCAGGATGCCTATCAGGCGCTTGGCATCGTCCACACCACCTGGCCGGTGGTGCCCGGCCGGTTCAAGGATTATATCTCGACGCCGAAGCAGAACGACTACCGCTCGATCCATACGACCGTGATCGGGCCGGGCAAGCAGCGCGTCGAGCTGCAGATCCGCACCAACGACATGCACGAGATCGCCGAATATGGCATCGCGGCGCATGCGCTCTACAAGGACGATGCCGGCACGCCGACCGAAATGTTGTCACGCGAGTCGAGCGCCTATGCCTGGCTGCGGCGGACCATCGAGCTGTTGGCCGAAGGCTCCAACCCGGAGGAATTCCTCGAGCACACCAAGCTCGAGCTGTTCCACGATCAGGTGTTCTGCTTTACGCCGAACGGCAAGCTCATTGCGCTGCCGCGCAGCGCGACGCCGATCGACTTCGCCTATGCGGTGCATACCGACGTCGGCAACACGGCGGTCGGCTGCAAAATCAACGGCAAGATCGCGCCGCTCACCTCGGAGATCGAGAACGGCGACGAAGTCGAGATTCTGACCTCGAAGGTCCAGAGCGCGCCGCCGGCGGCCTGGGAGGCCATCGTCGTCACCGGCAAGGCGCGCGCCGCCATCCGGCGCGCGACGCGCGTCGCCGTGCGCACGCAATATGCCGGTCTGGGGCGCCGCATCGTCGAGCGGCTGTTTCAGCGCGCCAAGATAGCCTACTCCGACGAGAAGCTTTCGGGCGCACTGTCGCGGCTGGCCCGGACCTCGGTCGAGGACGTGATGTCGGCGGTAGGACGTAGCGAACTCAAGCCTTCGGATGTCGCACGCGCGATGTATCCCGACTACAAGGAAGAGCGCGCCCAGGCAATGGCGATCAAGCGCAATACCGAAGCCGGCTGGTTCGGGCTGCGCAAGCACACCCCGGTCAAATTCAAGGTGCCGGACGCCCAGGGCCCGGCGATTCCGATCCGCGGCATCAACAGCGAACTGCCGATCCGGTTCGATCCCAACGGCGGCGCAGTGCCCGGCGACCGCATCGTCGGCATCCTGACGCCGGGCGAGGGCATCACGATCTATCCAATCCAGTCGCCGGCCTTGACCGAATTCGAGGACAAGCCGGAGCGCTGGCTTGACGTGCGCTGGGATGACGACGGCACGCCGCAGCGTTTTCCCGCACGGCTCGCGATTCAGTCCGTCAACGAGCCGGGCTCGCTCGCCCAGATCACCCAGGTGATCGCCGAGCATGACGGTAATATCGACAATATCCGCATGACGCGGCGTGCGCCGGATTTCACCGATTTGCTGATCGATCTCGAGGTCTATGACCTCAAACATCTCACTGCCATCGTCGCCCAATTGCGGGCGAAGCCGATCGTGGCCAAAGTCGACCGGGTCAACGGGTGAGGCCAGCGTTGAGTCCCTTGCGTCTCGGCGTCAACATCGACCACGTCGCCACCATCCGCAACGCGCGGGGCGGGCGTCACCCCGATCCGGTGCGTGCGGCAAAGCTCGCGATCGCGGCGGGCGCCGACGGCATCACCGCGCATCTGCGCGAAGACCGCCGCCACATCCGCGACGACGATGTCGCCCGGCTCAAGGCCGGAATCGACCGCCCGCTCAATCTGGAAATGGCGGCGACCGCGGAAATGCTGGCAATCGCCCTGAAGACGAAGCCGCATGCCTCCTGCATCGTTCCCGAGAAGCGCACCGAGCGCACCACCGAAGGCGGGCTCGACGCCGCCGGTCAGCACAATCATCTCGCGCCGGTGATCGCCAAACTCGGCGATGCCGGCATTCGGGTTTCCCTGTTCATCGCCGGCGACCTGCGCCAGATCGAGGCTGCGGCGAAATTGCGGGCGCCGGTCGTCGAAATTCATGTCGGCGCCTGGTGTGACGCGTTGGCCGAGGGCGACCGCGCGACCGCTGAGGCCGAATGGCAGCGCATTCGCGCGGGCGCGGCGGCCGCGGCCGCACTCGGCCTCGAAGTTCACGCCGGCCACGGCCTCGATTACGCCAGCGCCGAGACGATCGCGGCGTTGCCGCAGATCGTCGAGCTCAATATCGGGCATTACCTGATCGGCGAAGCGGTGTTCGGTGGCCTCGATGCCACCGTGCGCGCGATGCGAGCCGCGATGGAGCGCGGCCGTGCCAAGGCGGGTGTCTTGTGATCATCGGAATCGGCTTGGACACCACCGACACGCGCCGCATCGCCAAGGTGATCGAGCGTCATGGCGAACGGTTTCTCGGCCGCATCTTCACCGACCTCGAGCGTGCCAAGGCCGAACGGCGCAAGAACCGCGTCGAGACCTACGCCAAACGCTTCGCGGCCAAGGAAGCCTGCGCCAAGGCGCTCGGCACCGGCATCCGGCGCGGGGTGTGGTGGCGCGACATGGGTGTCGTCAACTTGCCGTCCGGCCGCCCGACCATGCGGCTGAGCGGCGGCGCGCTCAAACGTCTCGAAGCGATCACGCCAGTCGGCTGCACGCCGCAGATCGATCTCTCGCTGTCCGATGAAGGACCCTTGGCGCAAGCCATCGTGATCATCTCGGCGGTGCCGGCGCCGTCCCTGACGCGTCTGGAACGATAATAGACTCAGAGACTTATCGACGTTTCGCGCGGCGGTCTTGATTGCGCCCCGGCGGATTGACAGTTACAAGACCGCGGGGCGCCGAATGCGCAGGACAAGAGGCCGATGAGCGTGACATCCAATACGAAACGCAAAGAGGGCGGGATTGGCGAAACGGTCCGCGTCATCATCCACGCGCTTTTGATCGCGCTTGTGATCCGCACGGTGCTGTTTCAGCCCTTCAATATTCCTTCGGGATCGATGAAGGCGACCTTGCTGGTCGGCGACTATCTGTTCGTTTCGAAATATTCCTACGGCTACAGCCATTTCTCGCTGCCTTTCTCGCCGCCGATCTTTTCCGGGCGTATTCTCGGATCGGAGCCGAGCCGCGGCGATGTCGTGGTGTTCCGCCTGCCGAAGGACACCTCGACCGACTACATCAAGCGCGTGATCGGACTGCCCGGCGACAAAATCCAGATGATCGACGGCCTGCTGCACATCAACGGCCAGCCGATCAAGCGCGAACGCGCCGAAGATTTCATCGAGACTGAGGAAGTCGCGCGCGCGACGCCGGTCAAGCGCTGGAAGGAAACGTTGCCGAACGGGTTCAGCTATTACACGCTGGATCTGGTCGACAACGGGTTCGCCGACAACACCCAGGTCTATACCGTGCCGGCGGACCAATATTTCATGATGGGCGACAACCGCGACAACTCGACCGACAGCCGCTTCTCGCAAGTCGGCACCGTGCCATTCGAGAACATCGTGGGCCGCGCCCAGTTGATTTTCTTTTCGGTCTATGACGGCGAGCGCGCCTGGGAATTCTGGCGCTGGCCGGTTTCGGTGCGCTGGGGCCGGCTGTTTACGATCGTGCGATGAGTAGCCGCAAGGCCAAGGATAGATCCGTCCTCGAAGACCGCATCGGTCACCACTTCGCCGACAAGCAACTGCTCGAACGCGCGCTGACCCACATTTCCGCGCTGTCCGGCGGTCCGCAGAATCGCACCTCCAGCTACCAGCGGCTCGAATTTCTCGGCGATCATGTGCTTGGCCTCGTCGTTTCCGAGATGCTGTATCGCGCCTTTCCGAAGGCCAATGAGGGCGAACTGTCGCGCCGGCTGGCCGATCTGGTGCGAAAGGACGCTTGCGCCGAGGTCGCGCGCGCCATGGAACTCGGTCCGGCGCTCAAGCTCGGCAACTCGGAATCGCATGCGGGCGGCCGGTTGCGCGCGACGATCCTCGCCGATGTCTGCGAGGCGCTGATCGGCGCGGTGTTCGTCGATGGCGGCTATAAGCCCGCCGCCGAGATGATCGAGCGGTTCTGGAAGGAGCGGATGCTCACGCCGCACCGGCCGCTGCGCGATCCGAAGACGATGCTGCAGGAATGGGCGCAGGCGCGGGGCCTGCCGACCCCGACCTACCGCGAAGTGGCCCGTTCCGGGCCGCATCATGACCCGGAATTTCGGGTGGCGGTCGTGCTGCCTGATCGCCAACCCGCCGAGGGCATGGGGGCGTCGAAACGCGCCGCGGAACAGGCGGCTGCCGCCGCCATGTTAAGCCGCGAGGGCGTGCGCGCGGATGGCTGAGACAGGCAGCTCGACGCGCTGCGGCTTCGTCGCATTGATCGGCGCGCCCAATGCCGGCAAATCGACTTTGCTCAACGCCGTGGTCGGCTCCAAGATCACCATCGTGTCGCACAAGGTGCAGACCACCCGCGCGCTCATTCGCGGCATCGCGGTAGTGGGACAATCGCAGCTCATTTTCGTCGACACCCCCGGAATCTTCGTGCCGAAGCGGCGGCTCGACCGCGCGATGGTGACGACCGCCTGGACCGGCGCCCATGACGCCGACCTGGTCGTCCCCTTGATCGACGCCCGCAAGGGTCTCGACGAGGAGGCGGAGAATATCCTCGGTCGTCTCGGCGACGTGCGCCAATCCAAAGCTTTGGCGCTCAACAAGATCGATCTGGTCGCAAAGCTCGACCTTCTCAAGCTTGCGGAGAAGGCAAACGCGAAGGCGAAATTCGAAACCACCTTCATGCTGTCGGCGCTGACCGGCGACGGCGTCGAAGACCTCAAGCGGTGGCTGGCCGAACGGGTGCCGCCGGGGCCGTGGCTTTATCCCGCCGATCAGATGTCGGATGCGCCGCTGCGCCAGTTGGCCGCCGAGATCACCCGCGAAAAACTGTTCGAGCGGCTGCACCAGGAGCTGCCCTATCACTCGACGGTCGAGACCGATTCCTGGAAGGAGTTGCGTGGCGGGGCAGTACGCATCGAGCAGACCATCTATGTGGAGCGCGAGAGCCAGCGCAAGATCGTGCTCGGCAAGGGCGGACAGAGCATCAAGGCGATCGGCGCCGCGGCGCGCAAGGATATCGCGGGGATTGTCGAAGGCGCCGTGCACCTTTTCCTGTTCGTCAAAGTGCGCGAGGGCTGGGGCGAGGATCCGGAACGCTACCGCGCGATCGGCCTCGAGTTCCCCAAGGAATAGGCCAAGGATCCCCCGAAGGAGTACACTGAGAATCGATGCAATGGACCGATGACGGCATCGTGCTTGGGGTCAAGCGGCACGGCGAGGCGAGCGCTATCGCCGAATTGATGACGCGCGCCCACGGCCGGCATCTCGGCCTGGTGCGCGGCGGCTTCGGGTCGCGGCTGCGGCCGGTGCTGCAGCCCGCCAACAGCGTTTCCGCGACCTGGCGCGCCCGGCTCGACGAGCATCTCGGCAATTATTCGATCGAGCCGGTGAAACTGCGCAGCGCGGCGGTGTTCGCCGCGCCCTATGCGGTGTTCGGCGTCACCCATGTCGCCGCGCTGGCCCGGCTGTTGCCGGAACGCGATCCGCATTCCGAGCTTTACGACCGCATCCTCGAGATTGTGGACGGCCTCGACGACGCGGTGCAGGCCGCCGCGAGGGTCGCGCGCTTCGAGCTGCATCTGCTGGCCGAGCTCGGCTTCGGGCTCGATCTCGAAGCCTGCGTCTCGACCGGAGCGACGCAGGACCTCGTTTACGTTTCGCCGAAATCCGGCCGCGCCGTGTCACGCACCGCCGGGGTGCCGTGGCACGACAAATTGTTGCAGCTACCCGATTTTTTGCGCGATCGCTCGATCACGCCGGCCGATTCCGATCTCGCTGCGGCTTTTGCCCTGACCGGCTATTTCCTCAGCCGCCACGTGCTGGAGCCGCGGCAGCTTTTGTTTTCCGACGCACGAACGCATTTCATCGCGGCCGCCGGCCGCGCGCTGCCGAGCGTCGCCTGACAACAAAAAACCGGCCCGGCTCGCGCCGGCCCGGCTTCTGATCACTCAATCGACGGTCTACCAGCGTCCGCCGCGGCAGATCCGTTCGACGCGGCAGCGGCGGCCACCGTACGGCCCCATACGGCAGCTCCGCACCATCCGGCAGCGGCGATATTGCACCTGTTCGATCGCGCTGTTGGACTGTGCGGCCTCGTTGACGCCGGCACCGAAGCCGGCCGCCTGCGAACCGGTCGTGGCCGCAAAGCCAAGACCGCAGGCGAGAATTGCTGAAAGCATCAGGACGCGCATTCGTTTTCCTCCAAGTTGCTGCAACTATGTTGCATTGTTAATCCGCCCACGATCGCGGGTCGGGAATGGGCCGGTCCGGCATTGATGCAGAAGCAGAGACCGGCCGGTGAGCCGGTCTCCGCTTCACTTCACCAAATTCAAAAATCTACCAGCGGCGGCCACGGTGCCAGCGGCGTTAATAGCGCGGACCGCCGGTCCAGAAGCAGGCGCGCCGCCAGCCGCAGCCATACGGCCCGCAGCGCCAGACGCGATTGCAGACATAGGCGACGTCTTGCGCGAGGCTGGTCGTGTCGACCGCCGCGGCGATGCCAGCAGGCGTCGAAACGGTCATGCCTGGGCTGGCGCGAGTGAGCCGGCCGCGAGCATCGCGACGGCTGTTGCGAGAGCGAGTGTCATTCGGCGCATTGATTCAGTCCAAGTTTCGGCAAATCACGTCTTCTGTAACGAAGGCGGGCCGTCGAGGTTCAATAGATAACTGAAAGATTTGGAAGAACTCATGGCCGGCGCGTTCATCGCTTGTTCATGGCAGAATCAAGCAGTAGCTAGGGACCATGGGAAAACGACTGATTCCTCCCGATCCCTCCGACATCCAGCAGATCGCGCTGCGCGAGGCGCTGGAAGAGCGGTATTTGGCTTACGCGCTCTCGACCATCATGAATCGCGCGTTGCCGGACGCCCGCGACGGGCTCAAGCCGGTGCACCGCCGCATTCTCTACGGCATGCGCATGTTGCGGCTCGATCCCGGGTCGGCGTTCAAGAAATCGGCCAAGGTGGTCGGCGACGTGATGGGTAACTTCCATCCGCACGGCGACCAGGCGATTTATGACGCGATGGTGCGTCTGGCGCAGGACTTCGCGCAACGCTATCCGCTGATCGACGGCCAGGGCAATTTCGGCAACATCGACGGCGATAACGCCGCCGCCATGCGTTACACCGAAAGCCGGCTCACCGAGGTGGCGCGGCTCCTGATCGACGGCATCGACGAAGATGCGGTCGAGTTTCGCCCGAGCTATGACGGCACCAATCAGGAGCCGGTCGTGCTGCCGGCGGCGTTCCCCAATCTGCTGGCCAATGGATCGCAGGGCATTGCGGTCGGCATGGCGACCTCGATCCCGCCGCACAACGCGGCCGAACTGTGCGACGCCGCGCTGTTCCTGATCGACAATCCGAATACCCGCAGCCGCACGCTGCTGAAATACGTTCCCGGCCCCGATTTCCCGACCGGCGGCATCGTCGTCGATTCGAAAGCGGAAATCGGCGAGGCCTACACCACCGGTCGCGGTTCGTTCCGCGTGCGGGCGCGCTGGGCCAAGGAGGACACCGGGCGCGGCACCTACCAGATCGTCATCACCGAGATGCCATGGCTGGTGCAGAAGTCACGGCTGGTCGAGAAGATCGCCGAGCTCCTCAACGACAAGAAGCTGCCGCTGCTGGCGGACGTGCGCGACGAATCCGCCGAGGACGTCCGCCTCGTCATCGAGCCGCGCTCGCGCACCGTCGATGCCGAGCTGTTGATGGAGTCGCTGTTCAAGCTGACCGAGCTCGAAAGCCGGATCCCGCTCAACATGAACGTGCTGGTGAAGGGCCGGCTGCCGAAAGTGCTCGGCCTCACCGAAGTGTTGCGTGAGTGGCTCGATCACCGCCGCGACGTCTTGCTGCGGCGCTCCAAATTCCGGCAGAGCGAGATCGAGCACCGTCTGGAAGTGCTGGGCGGCTACCTTATCGCCTATCTCAACCTCGACAAGGTCATCAAGATTATCCGGCGCGAGGACGAGCCCAAGCCCGTCCTGATGAAGACGTTCAAGCTGTCCGATGTGCAGGTAGACGCCATCCTCAACATGCGCTTGCGCAATTTGCGCAAGCTCGAGGAGATCGAGATCAAGGTCGAGGACAAGGCGCTGCGCGCCGAGCTCAAGGACGTCAAGGCGCTGATCGCCTCGACCCCGAAGCAATGGAAGGCGATCGCGGGGCAGATCAAGCAGGTGGGCGACACGTTCGGCCCGAAGACCGCGCTCGGCAAACGGCGCACCGGTTTCGGCGAGGCGCCGGAACACGACGAAGCGGCGATCGAGGAAGCGATGGTCGTGCGCGAGCCGGTCACCGTCGTCGTCTCCGAGAAGGGCTGGATCCGCGCGCTGCGTGGCCATGTCAGCGACCTGTCGGGCGTCGCCTTCAAGACCGACGACGAGCTGCGTTTTGCCTTTCCCACCGAGTCGACGGCGAAGGTTTTGCTGTTTGCCGCCAACGGAAAATTCTACACGCTCGATGCCTCCAAACTGCCGGGCGGCCGCGGTCACGGCGAGCCGATCCGCCTGTCGGTCGATCTCGAGCAGGACGCCGAGATCGTTGCGGCGATGGCGTATCAGGGCGGCCGCCAGTTCCTGGTGGCGAGCTGCGGTGGCAACGGCTTCATCGTCAGCGAGGACGAATGCCTCGGCACCACCCGCAAGGGCAGGCAGGTTCTCAACCTCAAGAACGACAAGGCCTGCGCGCTGGCCGTGGTGAATGGCGAACTGGTCGCGGCGGTTGGCGAAAACCGCAAGATGGTGATTTTCGAGTGCAAGGACATCCCGGAAATGGGACGCGGCAGGGGCGTGCGGCTGCAACGCTACAAGGACGGCGGGTTGTCCGACGTGACGACCTTCAGCGCCGAAGAGGGGTTGATCTGGACCGACACCGCCGGACGCAGCTTCACGCAAAGCCTCAAGGACCTCAAACCCTGGCGCGGCAATCGCGGCGACGCCGGGCGCATCAAGCCCGAGCGTTTCCTGACCAATCTGAAATTCAGCCCGCCGCTGCAGGCGGCGGCTGCAGCCAAGGCCGACGGCGAATAGAAACCGTCAGCTCGCCACCAGCAGCAGCGAACAGTCGGCTTTTTCGAGGAGCGCGGCGGCCGTCACGCCGAAGAACAGTTTTTCGCCGGGTCGGCGGCCCACACCCATGACGACCAGGTTATGCTTGCGGCGGTGTGCCTGCTTGAGGATCGCGCCGTTCGCGGCACGGTCGGTCACCACCGCGGTGCGCACGCTCATATGGTAGCCGTCGGCAATCTCAACGATCTCCTTGAGGATCGCTTCCTCGTGACGGCGCGAGTGGATCGCCTGGCGGAGCCGGCCGCGTTTTGCTGCACGCGGCGAGACATAAAGCACCGTCAACGACGCCTTATTGGCCCGCGCCAGCGTGATGGCGAACTCGGCCCCGCGGCGCGCCGATTGGGTGCCATTGACCGGCACCAGGATGCTCAACTTGCTGTCGGGATTTGCTTCGAGATCGCCGCGCGTCGCCGAGATCGCCAACGGCCCGTCAAAGCCGAGCGCGAGGTTCGCCACGCTGTCGTGAAATTCGCCCGCGGCAACGCAGGTCTTGGCCAGCCCGATCAGCAGCAGATCGTAGCCTTTCTCCGCCTCCTGCGCGATGGCAGCGGGGTCCGGCGCATCATGAACGAGGGTAGTCACTTCGACGGGGCCGCCCGACTTCTCGTCGCCCCGCTGCTTGGCCTTGATCTGCTCGGCCGCCGCCTTGACCTGCTCGGCGGCGCTTTCAGCCTTGGTTTCTTCCTGTTTCCCTGCGGCGATGCCGTCCGCGCCGGCGGCCGCTTTTACGTCATCGCCGGTCTTATTGGCGGGTTTCCTGGCCGATTTCTTGGTATCGGCCTCGGCCGCGGCGGCGACCGTCGCCGCCTTGTCGGTTCTGCTTTTGGTCTTGGGCGATGCCTCATCCGATGTGTCCACGACGGCCGCGGCGGCGGCCGTGTCGTGCGGCGGCTTGTCGGCCGGCTTTTCGCTGTCGGCGATATGCAAAATGGTGGTCGGCATCCCATGGGTGCCGGCGACCGTGCCGGCGATCCGCGAGGCGAACTTGCCGTTCGGGCTGTCGTCGACCGCGAGCAGCAGCCGCTCGAGATTCGGCACGAAACCTTTCTCTTCGAACTTTTCACGCTCCAGCCGCTGTTTCTCTTCCTTGCGCATGGGGATGCGCGACAGTGCCCAGCGCAAGGTCGGTGGCATCGCCATCGTGGTGATCACCGCCATCGCCACGATCATTGTGAAGAGATTCTGGTTGAGCGCGCCCATCGACAGGCCGAAGGTCGCCACGATCACTTCGGTCGAGCCCCGGGCGTTCATGCCGCAGGCGAGGGCGAAGCCTTCCCGCCGCGTCAGCCCGCCGAGCTCGGCGCCGATAAACGCGCCGCCGAACTTGCCGATGCTGGCGATGACGATCAGGCCGCCCGTCAGCGCAAGCATGTAAGGGTCTTTGAGGATCGTCAGATCGGCGCTCAAGCCCGCCATGCCGAAGAACACCGGCGCAAAGAACGCAGTGATGAGACCGCGCAACTGATCGTCGATGTGCTTGGTCAGGATCGGCGACTCGCCCACCAGGATGCCAGCGACAAAAGCCCCCAGCACGGTGTGGACGCCAATTGCCTGGGTGATCAGCGCCATGACGCCCATGATGACCAAAATCGCGGTGATGACGGCGTATTCGCTGAGGAAGGTGTCGTTGACCCACCGGATCGCAAAAAATACCGCGCGCCGGCCGACCGTGAAGCTGATGACCATGAACAGGAAGGTGCCGGTGACGCTTTGCGCCAGGGCCCACGGATCGACCGCGCCCTTCTCGGCGATGCTGAAGATGATCGAGACGATGATCCAGCCGACGCTGTCATCGACGATCGCCGATGCCAGGATGACCTGGCCGACGACACGGCGCAGGAAATTCATCTCGCGCACGACCATCGCGACGATCTTCACCGATGCAATCGACAGCGCGGTGCCGAGAAACAGCGATGTGACGAGGCGCTTTTGCGGGTCCGGCAGCACCGCGTCAGGCAAAAATTGCCCGACCGCGACGCCGCAAGCGAATGGAATGACGATTCCCATCAGCGACGCGAACACCGAGGCCCGGCCGGTCCGGCGCACCAGCTTGAGGTCGGTCTCCATTCCGGTCAGCAACAGGAGCAGCAGGATCCCGAACTGCGAGATGCCGTCCATCATCGCCTTCTGCTCGGGATATTTCGGAAATATCAGCTGCTGGACGTCGGGCAGCAGGAGGCCGAACAAGGAGGGTCCGAGCATGAGCCCGGCGATCAATTGACCCATCACCGCGGGCTGGCGAAGCCGCAGCATCGCTTCGCCGAGCAGGCGGCCGACCACCATCAGGCACAACAGACCCGCGACGAAGGTAGCTTCGGACGGTCCTTTCGCGCCTTTTTCGGCGGCGAACGCAATCGTACCGGCGAGCGCCAGCAATAGGACGCCGCAGCTCACACGCTTCAGCCCCCACATGAGGATCGCGCCTGCGGTTGTCCGGGCCCTCAGGCTCGGTGGGTGAGGGACGCCTCCGGGGTGGACGCGTCATCAGGAACGCCAGCTCACAAACATAGCGCCGTGGTTTTCAACCCGCTGGGGTATGCCGAGTTCCAAAAGCTGCAATTGCAAATTACTCGCAACTCCGCTATAAGGTACTCGGGAATCGAGAATTTTTTGCACTGGAATCCGATGGCAGCAGTCGAGAGAGAACGCACGGGCCGCGCGATCTGGCGTTCGGTGCAGGCAACCGACGACCGCAGCCTGTCGGAAGTCCACGCCTCGATTGCAGTGCCGGCCGGGGGGTCATGGCTGCGCCGTCTGATCGCGTTCTCCGGCCCGGGCTACATGGTTTCGGTCGGCTACATGGACCCGGGCAACTGGGCGACCGACATCGCGGGCGGCTCCAAGTTCGGTTACACGCTGCTCTCGGTCATCATGATTTCCAATCTGATGGCCATTTTGCTTCAGGCGCTGGCGGCGCGGCTCGGGATCGCCACCGGGCGCGATCTCGCGCAAGCGTGCCGGGACGCTTATCCGCGCTCGGTCGGCTACGCGCTGTGGTTCGCCTGCGAGCTCGCCATCATCGCCTGCGACCTCGCTGAAGTGATCGGCACCGCGATCGCGCTCAAGCTTCTGTTCGGCATTCCGCTGGTCGTCGGCGCGCTGATCACCGGGCTCGACGCGTTCCTGATCCTGCTCCTCATGAACAAAGGCTTCCGGTTCATCGAGGCTTTCATCGTCGCGTTGCTGGTGGTGATCGCCGGCTGTTTCCTGATTCAGATCGTGCTGGCGGCGCCGCCCATCGCGGCGGTCTTGCGCGGGTTCGTGCCGTTGCACGAGGTTTTCACCAATTCCGAGATGCTCTATATCGCGATCGGTATCCTCGGCGCCACCGTGATGCCGCACAATCTTTATCTGCATTCTTCGATCGTGCAGACGCGGCGGTTTGCCAATAACGAAGCGGGGCGCGCCAGCGCGGTGCGCTGGGCAACGGCCGACAGCACGATTGCGCTGATGCTCGCGCTGTTCGTCAACGCGTCAATTCTCATTGTCGCCGCGGCGGTATTCAACGCCAATGGCAAGACCGAAGTCGCGGAGATCGAAGAGGCCTATGCGCTGCTGTCGCCGTTGCTCGGCGCCGGAATTGCCTCGGTGCTGTTCGCGATCGCGCTACTGGCGTCCGGCCTCAACTCGACCGTGACGGCCACTCTGGCCGGCCAGATCGTGATGGAAGGCTTTCTGCGCATCCGGCTGCCGAACTGGGCACGCCGCCTGTTGACGCGCGCCGTTGCCATCGTTCCGGTCATCGTTGTGACCGGGCTCTACGGCGAGCACGGCACCGCCAAGCTGCTGATCTTCAGCCAGGTCGCGCTGTCCATGCAGTTGCCGTTTGCGGTGATACCGCTGGTCCAGTTCGTCTCGAACCGTGACAAGATGGGTCCGCTTGTCATTTCGTGGCCGGTCGCCGCGCTGGCTTGGGCAGTGGCCGCCATCATCCTGGCGCTCAATGTCAAGCTTTTGTACGACACGTTGATTGGCGGCGGCTGAACGCGCTTTCAATTCTCGAAGCGCACCCAACCTGAGGGCATCAGCCGTTCCTGCGGCAGGAAGCGGCCTTTGTAGTCCATCTTGCGCGAGCCCGGCACCCAATAGCCTAGATAGACGTAAGCGAGCCCCATCTCTTTGGCCCGCGCAATGTGATCGAGGATCATCAGGGTCCCGAGCGAGCGATCAGCCGCGTCCGGATCGAAAAACGAATAGACCATCGACAGCCCGTCGCTCAGCACGTCGCTGAGTGCGACCGCGAGCAGGGCGCCGTCGCCACGGCCGGTGATGCCGCTGTCCGGCCCGCGCTGGCGGTATTCGATCAGCCGGGTATCGACATGGCTGTCCTCGATCATCATGGCGTAATCCAGCACGGTCATGTCGGCCATGCCGCCGTCACGGTGGCGCGCGTCGAGATAGGCGCGGAACACCGAATACTGCTCGGAGGTCGGCGCCGGCGCGCGCAGATCCCCGATCACGTCGGTGTTGCGCTCCGCGATCCGCCGCATGCCGCGTGACGGCGCGAAGTCCGCAGTCACCACGCGCACCGAGACGCAGGCGCGGCAGGTCTCGCAAGCCGGCCGGTAGGCGATCGACTGGCTGCGGCGGAAGCCGCCATGGGTCAGCAGATCGTTGAGTTCGCCCGCCCGCTCGCCGACCAGGTGGGTGAAAACCTTGCGCTCCTCCTGGCCCAGCAGGTACGGGCAGGGCGACGGCGCGGTCAGGTAGAACTGCGGGGTATCGCGCGAATGTCGGGTCACGAGGGCCGTATCCCGCCAAATCCGGTGAGTCGAGGGCCAAGCATCGCGCGTCGTGACGGTTGCGTCAAAGGCTGGCGACCCTGGTGGCGTCGGTCGCGCGCAAGGATTGCGCGCGCGCCGCGTTGTTGATGACGACCGTTCCGAGCAGGATGTCGTGCAGCAGCCGCCGCCGCCGGTTGAAGAAGGCCACCAGCAGCACGAACGGCGTGAAGAACGATACGGTGAACCAGAACGCGACGGCGTGAACCGCGCCGAGCACGAAATAGGCCGGCTCGCCGTACCAGGTCCGCATTTCGAGGTCCATCACCCGCATGCCGACCGAAGCCGAGCGCGGCCCGCCGAGCGTGACGCCGAAATAGACCACCGCCCAGACCACGCAGGCGGGCGGCAGCAGCCAGTAGAGCGCCCAGCCGAGCCCCAGGGTCACCACGCCGAATACAAAGATGAACATCGCGGCCAGGACGATGGGTATCGCGATGATCACGAAATCGACCAGGAACGCGACGACGCGCCGCGCCAGCACCCCTTCGAACAGTTCGGGGTTGCGCGAGGCATCGTAGGCATGCGGCTTGACGTCGATCGGCACGGCGGATTCCTCCCAAGACACACGAGTCTGTCTCGGTCGTCAGATGGAGATTAAACGATTCCCGCGCAAGATGGGTGGCAAGACGGGTAGATTGAGGCCGCCGCCTGCGGCAAGCTGTGGCTCTGTGTTGCGGAGGCCGTTCGTGGCTGTGACATTTTCCGACATCGAAGCGGCGCGGCGCATCATCGCCCGGCACGTGCTGCGCACGCCGATCCTGCCGGCGCCGAAGCTTTCAGCGCTCACCGGGGCCGAAGTTTTCATCAAATACGAAAATCTACAGGTCACCAATTCGTTCAAGGAACGCGGCGCCCTGGTCCGTCTCGCCGCTCTGAGCCCGGCGGAGCGCAAGCGCGGCATCGTCGCGATGTCGGCCGGCAATCACGCCCAGGCCGTCGCCTACCACGCCGCGCGGCTTGGCATCCCGGCCACCATCGTCATGCCGGTGACGACGCCGTTCGTGAAGGTCGCCGCGACCCACTCGCACGGCGCCGAGGTCGTGCTGGAAGGCGAGACAATCGCCGACGCGCAATTGCGCTGCGAGGCGCTGCAGAAAGAACGCGGCCTGGTCATCGTGCATCCTTACGACGACGAGCGCGTCATCGCCGGGCAGGGCACGATCGCGCTCGAGATGCTGGAGGACGTGCCCGGCATCGACACGCTGGTTGTGCCGATCGGCGGCGGCGGCCTGATCGCCGGCAACGCCATAGCGGCGCGTGCCGTCAATCCGGGCATCGACGTCATCGGGGTCGAAGCCTCGCTTTATCCCTCGATGTGGAACGCGATCAAAGGCGACAACCGTCCGATCGGGGGGCCGACTTTGGCCGAAGGCATCGCCGTCAAGAATGTGGGGCTGCTGACGCTGCCGATCGTGCGCCAGCTCGTGTCGGATATCGTGCTGGTCGATGAGGTTCATCTCGAGCAGGCGGTCAACGCCTATCTCACGCTGCAGAAGACGATGGCCGAAGGCGCCGGCGCCGCCGGTCTCGCCGCGATGCTGGCATCGCCCGATCGCTTTCGCGGCAAGCGCGTCGGGCTGATCCTGTGCGGCGGCAATATCGATCCGCGCATTCTCGCCTCGATCATGGTGCGCGAGCTCGAACGCGACGATCAGATCGTCTCGTTCCGTCTAACGATCCCAGACCGGCCGGGCGTGCTCGGCACCATCGCGAGCCGGCTGGGCGAACTCGGCGCCAATATCCTCGAGGTCGATCACCGGCGGCTGTTTCTCGATGTCCCCGCCAAGGGCGCAAAGCTCGACGTAACCGTCGAAACGCGGGACTCCCAGCATGCCCGTGATATCCTGCAGGCGCTGGCCGCCGACGGTTACGGCCCGCAATTGTTGGAGCCGGGCAGCCGCCGCGAATAACGGGCGGAACGGCATGCCGTTTCACGCGTTGAACAGTCAGGCCGCGTTCCGCGGCAATCCATTCCGACAGGTGACCCGTGACGACCGCTCGTTCGACCACAAAGGCTGGTCCGGCCGAGGAGGATGTGCGCGCCGCCGCCGGCGTCAATGACGCGTTCATTGCGGTGGGCCGCGTTTTGCTGGCTATCATATTCATCTCATCCGGCCTCGAGAAATTCATGGGCCTGTCCGATACGGCTGCCGCGATCGCCTCCAAGAATATCCCGATACCCAATGTGCTGGCGATTGTGACCGCGGCGGTCGAACTGGGTGGCGGGCTGCTCATCGTCGTTGGCTGGCAGACCCGGATTGCGGCGCTGGCGCTGGCGCTGGCGCTGTTCACGGCGGTCGCCGCCTATTTTTTCCATGACTTCTGGCACAACCCGCCGGGCGCGGAGCACACCGACAACATGATCCACTTCATGAAGAACGTCAGCATCATCGGTGGCTTTCTGATCCTGACGGGCGCCAGCGCCGGGGGGTACTCGCTCGACGGCCCGTGCACCCGGCCGGAATACCTCACGCGCTAGCTAGCGGGCGCCGTGGATGATCTGCCACAGCCGTTCCGGCGTGGCGGGCATCTCGACGTGGCGGACGCCGAATTCTTCCAGCGCATTGACGAGCGCATTGGTGACGGCCGGCAACGCGCCGACGCAGCCGGCTTCGCCGGCGCCCTTGGTCCCCAGCGGATTGGTTTTGGTCGGTACCGGATTGCTTTCGACATGGATGGCGCACAGATCGTGGGCGCGCGGCATCGCGTAATCCATGAACGAAGCGGTGACGAGCTGGCCGGTGCTGTCGAAGCGGATGTCTTCCATCAGCACCTGGCCGACGCCTTGCGCGACGCCGCCGTGAATCTGGCCATGCAGCAGCAAAGGGTTGAGAACGGTGCCGACGTCGTCGACGACATTATAACGCACCAGCTCGGTCACGCCGGTTTCCAGGTCGATCTCGACCTCGCAGATATGGCAACCGTTCGGATAATTATTGACCGGGGTCTTGTGCACGGCGGTCGCCGCTAAAGCCGGCTCCATGCCGGCGGGGATTTTCGCCGGCGATTGCGCATCGGCGGCGATTTCCTTGATCGTCATGGTGCGGTTGGTCTTGGCAGACGAGAACACCCCGTCGGAAAATTTGATTTCGGACGGCTCGACCTTCAGCGCGTGTGCGGCGATCGCGGTTGCCTTCTCGATCACCTTGGCGCTGGCGCGGTCGAACGCCGAGCCCCCCATCGTCGCCGAGCGCGAGCCGCCGGTTCCTTCGCCGTAGAACACCTGATCGGTGTCGCCCTGCACGTAGTGCATTTCGTCGGGATGGATGCCGAGTTTGTCGGCGACGATCTGCTTAAACACGGTTTCGTGGCCCTGGCCTTGGCTGTTCGAGCCGGCGAACAGCGTGACGCTGCCGGATTTGTCGAACCGCACTTCGGCGCCTTCGGTGCCGGGCGCGGCGGCGCGCTCGATCGTGTTGGACAGCCCGATGCCGCGCAGCTTGCCGCGCTTACGCGCTTCCTTGCGTCGTTTCGCGAACCCGTCGAACTCGGCCATTTCGATGGCAAGATCCATGTTCTTCTCGAACTCGCCGCTGTCGTACGTGAATGTCAGTCCGGTCTTGAACGGCATTTCCTTCGGGCTGACGTAGTTGCGCCGCCGCAACTCGACGCTGTCGATTTTGAGCTCGCGAGCCGCCAATTCGACCATGCGTTCGATCACAAAGGCGGCTTCCGGGCGGCCATTGCCGCGGTAGGGCCGCATCGGATTGGTGTTGGTAAAGACGCCGGAGGCGTCGACGAAGATCGCGGGTGTCCGGTAAGTCCCCGCCAGCGTGCCGGCATTGAGGAAGAATGCTGGCATGTTGTTCTGCAGATAGGCGCCGACCGCCGCCAAAGTCGTGACGTGCAGCGCAAGAAAATGCCCGTCTTTGTCAAGCGCTAGTTCGGCGTCGGTGACGTTGTCGCGGGCCTGCGCGTCCGACAAGAACGCTTCGGTGCGGGTGCTCATCCACTTCACCGGCCGCCCAGTGAGCTTCGAGGCGTAACATGCGAGCGGGGTTTCGTTGAACACCGGCGTCTTCATGCCGAAGCTGCCGCCGGTATCGCCGGTGATGACGTGAACGGCGCTCTCGCGCACCTTGAGAATGCCGGC
Organism: Hyphomicrobiales bacterium; assembly: GCA_038206695.1. Classification (GTDB taxonomy): domain Bacteria; phylum Pseudomonadota; class Alphaproteobacteria; order Rhizobiales; family Xanthobacteraceae; genus Pseudolabrys. Next base: position 127,877 of record JBBRAN010000002.1, read on the forward strand.
GAGCTCGGCGCGAAAGCCGTGCGGGCGCTGTGTCGGGGTGTAGACCGTGTAGCGGCCGTCGCCGGCATTGAAATGCCCGATGGTGCCACGCGGCTCCATGCAGGCGGCGGTCACGCGGTTGATGACAAAGCGGTTCTTGACGACGTGCGCGGCCTTGGCGAAGCCGGCGTCGCACGCTGCCTTGTCGCCGATCAGCTCGACGAACGACGTATTGTCACGGCAGTCGTCATAGACCCGCGCGCTGCCGGATTTGACGGCATCGCCGGTGGAGACGACGGCGGGAAGCTCCTGATAGTCGACCCGGACGAGCTCGGCCGCATCGAGCGCCTGTTCCGGGGTTTCCGCCACGATGAAGGCAACCGGGTCGCCGATCCAGCGCGTGCGCTGCTCGGCGAGCACCGTGTAACGCGGCTTGTACATCGGCGAGCCGTCACGCCGTTTCAGGCCGGCATGGGTCGGCAGGTCGCCGAGGCCGGCGGCTTTCCAGTCGTCGGCGGTGATGATGGCGAGCACGCCGGGCGCGGCCTTCGCCGCTGGGGTGTCGATCGAATTGATCCTGGCGTGGCCATGCGGAGAACGCAGCACAACGCCAAAGGCCATGCCGGGAAGCTGCACGTCATCGACATAACGGCCAGCGCCGCGCACCAGCCGCGGGTCCTCGAAGCGGGGCACGCCCTGGCCGATTGCAAATTCACCCATGCCGCACTCGCCGTCTCACACGTTGATTGTCACGAGGCCGGTGACGAGGAGGAAACAATGCCCGGCCGGACGTCAAGCCTCGTTGAGCTTGGCGGCCGCCTGTGGCGCGAAATAGGTCAGAACGCCATCCGCGCCGGCGCGCTTGAATGCGATCAGGCTCTCCATCATCGCGCGCTCGCCGTCGAGCCAGCCATTCTGCGCCGCCGCCATCAGCATCGCGTACTCGCCGGACACCTGGTAAGCGAAGGTCGGCATCGTAAAGGTTTCCTTTACCCGCGCAACGATATCGAGATAGGGCAGGCCCGGCTTGACCATGATCATGTCGGCGCCTTCCTCGATGTCGAGCGCGACCTCGCGCAGCGCTTCATCGGTATTGGCGGGATCCATCTGGTAGGTGCGCTTGTCGCCGGTCAAGGTCTTGGCCGAGCCGACCGCGTCGCGGAACGGGCCGTAAAATGCCGAGGCGTATTTCGCGGCATAGGCCATGATCGAGACGTCGGTGAAATTCGCGGCATCGAGCGCCTTGCGGATCGCGCCGACGCGGCCGTCCATCATGTCGGACGGCGCGATGATGTCGCAGCCAGCCTGCGCCTGGACCAGCGCCTGCTTGACCAGCACTTCCACGGTTTCGTCGTTGACGATCTCGCCGTCGCGTAGCAACCCGTCATGGCCGTGGCTAGTGAACGGATCGAGCGCGACGTCGCACAGGATGCCGACTTCCGGCACTTCCTTCTTGATCGCGCGGATCGCGCTGCACACGAGGTTGTCCGGATTGAGCGCCTCGGATCCCGCCTCGTCGCGCAGGCCCGGATCGGTATAGGGAAACAGCGCTATGCAGGGGATCGTGAGCCTGGCGGCGCGCTCGGCCTCGCGTACCGCCTGATCGACCGACAGCCGCTCGACGCCCGGCATCGAGGCGACCGCGGTGCGTTTGTTATGGCCGTCCAGCAGGAACAGTGGCCAGATCAGGTCGTCGGTGGTGAGCGTGTGCTCGCGCACCAGACGGCGCGCCCAGTCCGACCGGCGGTTGCGCCGCATCCGGGTCTGCAGGTTGAGCCGCGTCGGTTGCGGCACCGCCTCGTTCTCGACCGGCGCAAAGCGCACGCGCTGCTCGAGCGGGCGACCGAATTTGATGGCCATAGGCTGTCTCCAGGCATCGTTTTAGCCGGTCTGCGACAAGGTTGCCACCCGCAGGAAGCCCGCCGGTTGACGGCTCACAGCGCGGCTCTTATCGGTCAAATCATGGACTTCGAGCTGACCGAAGAGCAGCGCGCGTTTCAGGCGACCGCGCGAACATTTGCGCGCGACGAGATGATGTCGCACGCCCGCGACTGGGACGAGGACGAGATCTTTCCGGCCGAGACTTTGCGCAAGGCCGCGGCGCGCGGTTTCGGCGGCATCTATGTGAAGGAAGACGTCGGCGGCTCGGCGCTGTCGCGGCTCGACGCGGCAATCATCTTCGAGGAACTGGCGCAAGGCTGCACGTCGACCGCCGCCTATATCTCGATTCACAACATGGCGGCCTGGATGATCGACGCGTTCGGCGGGCCCGGGCCGCGCAAGAAATTCCTGCCGAAGCTCTGCACCATGGAGCACTTCGCCAGCTATTGCCTGACCGAGCCGGGCTCCGGCTCCGATGCCGCGGCGCTGACCACCAGAGCGCGGCGCGACGGCGAGCATTACGTGCTCGACGGCGCCAAGGCCTTCATCTCCGGCGGCGGTGTCGCCGACATCTATGTCGTGATGGCGCGCACCGGGGAGGGCGGCCCGCGCGGAATTTCCTGCATCGTCGTCGAGAAAGGCACGGCCGGGCTGTCGTACGGCGCGCCGGAGAAGAAGCTCGGCTGGAAGTCGCAGCCGACCGCGATGGTGATGTTCGAGCACTGCCGGGTGCCGGCGGCCAACCGCATCGGCGCCGAGGGCCAGGGCTTCAAGATCGCGATGGCCGGGCTCGACGGCGGCCGGCTCAACATCGGCGCGTGCTCGATCGGCGGCGCGCAATTCTGTCTCGACCGCACCATCGGCTACATGAAGGAGCGCAAGCAATTCGGCTCGCGGCTCGCCGACTTCCAGGCGCTGCAATTTCGCGTCGCCGATTACGCGACCGAGCTCGAGGCGGCGCGCCTGCTGCTGCACCGCGCCGCGGTCGCTGTCAGCAACGGCGAGGGCGGCGCGACACGGCTCGCGGCGCAGGCCAAGCGCCTGTCGACCGACATCGGGTTCGACGTCGTCAATGGCTGCTTGCAACTGCACGGCGGCTACGGCTATCTGCGCGACCACCCGATCGAGCGCGTGTTGCGCGACGTGCGCGTCCACCAGATACTCGAAGGCACCAACGAAATCATGCGACTGATCGTCAGCCGCGCTTTGCTGGGGAACTGATATGTGGAGCGGGCACCTCGCGTTGGCGGTCGCTGCGATCTTCACGGGCGCGGCGATCTACGTCAACGTCGCCGAGCACCCGGCGCGTCTCAAGCTCGACACCGCCGCGCTGTTGACCGAGTGGCAGCCGAGCTATCACCGCGGCGCGATGATGCAGGCGAGCCTCGCCATCGTGGCGGGCGTGCTCGGCGTCATCGCCTTTCTCACCACATATGACTGGCGCTGCGTGCTCGGCGCCGCGCTGATCCTGGCGCCGTGGCCCTACACGATGTTCATCATCATGCCGACCAATCGCGTGCTCAAATCGACACCGCCGCAGCAGGCCAATGAGGAGACCCGCGGCCTCGTCGTGCAGTGGGGACGCCTGCATGCCGGACGCAGCGCACTCGGCGCGCTCGCGGTCGCCGCCTATCTGTGGGCGCTGCATTGAGCGAGACCGATATCTTGTTCGAGCGACGCGGCGCAGCCGGCGTCATCTCGCTCAACCGCCCGACGGCGCTCCACGCCGTTACTCACGACATGGTGCGTCGACTGTCGGCCCAGCTCGAGGCGTGGGCGCACGACGACGCCGTGACGCGCGTCGTCGTCACCGCGGCGGGCGGGCGCGCGTTTTGCGCCGGCGGCGATATCCGTGCGCTCACCGAGCTTGGCAAAGCCGGCCGACACGACGAAGCATTGTCGTTCTGGCGCGACGAATATCCGCTCAACGCCACGATCAAGAGCTACCGCAAGCCTTACGTCGCGCTGATCGACGGCATCGTGATGGGCGGCGGGGTCGGCATTTCAATCCACGGCTCGCATCGTGTCGCCGGCGATCGCTATTCGTTCGCCATGCCTGAAGTCGGCATCGGGTTCTTTCCCGACGTCGGTGCGACCTGGTTTCTGCCGCGCATGCCGGGTGAGATCGGCACCTATTGCGCCCTGACCGGCGAGCGGTTCAGCGCCGCCGACGCGGTTGCTGCCGGCGCCGCCACCCATCGCGTGCCCTCGACGCGTTTTCCCGCCTTGCTCGAAGGCCTCTACGGCACTGTGCCGGTCGATGCGGTGATTGCCGCCTTCGCCGAGCCGCCCGGGGCCGGGCCGATCGCCGCGCGGGCGAGCGCGATCGGCCGGCTGTTTGCCGGCAACCGCGCGCAAGACATCCTGGCGGTGCTCGACGGGGAGGCCGCGAACGCCAGCGCCGATGCGGGCTGGGCGGCCCAGACCGCCGCGACGATCCGCGCCAAGTCGCCGACCTCGCTCAAGATCGCGCTGGCGCAGGTGCGCCGCGGCGGAACATGGGGCTTTGCCAAGTGTATGCAGGCTGAATTCCGCATAGTCTCGCGCGTCATCGAGGGCGCTGATTTCTACGAGGGCGTGCGCGCCGTGATCGTCGACAAGGACAACATGCCGCGCTGGCAACCCCCGCAACTGGCGCAGGTCAGCGATGCCGAGGTCGAGCGGCATTTCGCGCCGCTGAAAGACGAGCTGAAATTGTGATGAGCAAGCCTGGATTCTCCGACGAGCCGCAAGGCCTCGAGCCGGTTCACACCGACGACGAGAGCGGGGAGGGCATGCTGTGGACCGCGCGGCTCGTGTTGTTCTTGCGGCTGATGGCGGTGCTCTCGATGCTGAAAGGCCTCTATCACTGGGCGCAGGTCTGCGGGATTTTCATCGGCCCGGACGACGTGTTCGAGGCGCATTCCGTCGCCTGGCAATCGGCGACCGTGTTCTTCGCGGTGATCGATCTGGTCGCCGCGGTCGGTCTCTGGCTGGCGGCCGCCTGGGGCGCGGTGATCTGGCTGTCGTCGATCGCCTCGATGATCACCTTCGACGTGTTTTTCCCGCAGGTGTTCGGCGGCGGCCTGGTGATCGATTTTGCCGGCGGCGGCTTGCTCGCGGTGTATTTGTGGCTTGCATTGAAGTCGGCGCAAGAACAGCCGGCCTGAACAGCCGGCAAAAACAATCGGCCTGAGGAGAAATCGTATGTCCAGAATCGGCTTTATCGGGCTCGGCAATATGGGATTGCCGATGGCGCAGAATCTCATTAAGGCCGGGCATCAGGTCGAGGGGGTCGATGTCAGCCCGGCGGCGATCGACAAGCTCAAGGCCTCGGGCGGTGCGGTGGCGGAAACCGCCAAGATCGCGGCCGCGCGCGGCGATGCCGTCATCACGATGTTGCCGTCCGGCAAGGAAGTGCGTGAAATCTATCTCGGCGCCGGCGGTATCGTCGACAATGCCAATGCCGGGACGCTGCTGATCGACTGCTCCACAATCGACGTCGAGACGGCGCGCGAGGTCGCCGCGGCTGCGGAAAGGAAGGGTCTGCCGATGCTCGACGCTCCGGTGTCGGGCGGCGTCGGCGGTGCGACCGCCGGCACGCTGACTTTCATGTGCGGCGGCAGCGCGCAGGCGTTTGCGCGCGCGCAGTCAATCCTCGAGAAAATGGGAAAAACCATCGTGCACGCCGGCGGCGCCGGCAACGGCCAGGCCGCCAAGATCTGCAACAACATGATCCTCGGCGTCTCGATGATCGCGGTATCGGAGGCCTTCTTGCTCGCCGAGAAGCTCGGCCTCGACCATCAGAAGCTGTTCGATATTTCGTCGAAGTCGTCGGGCCAGTGCTGGTCGATGACCACCTATTGCCCGGTGCCGGGCCCGGTGCCGACCTCGCCCGCCAACCGCGATTATCAACCAGGCTTCACGGCGGCCATGATGCTGAAGGATCTCAAGCTGGCGCAGGACGCCGCGGGTGGCGCCGGCGCCAAGACACCGCTCGGCGCCGCGGCATCCAATCTCTACGCGCAATATGTGCAGAGCGGCGAGGCCGGCCGCGATTTTTCCGGCATCATTCGCCACCTGCGGGGCTGAGGGTTCGCGCGCCGCATAAAAAAAGCCCGAACCGCGGTCCGGGCTTTTCCTTTGGTTCTGCTGACTCTAGCGCCAGCGGCAGTGACGGTATCCGGCCGTGTCGCGCCAGCACGTGCGATGCCGGGTGCTGAGGCGCGGGCCGCCGATCACGGCGCCGGCGACGCCGCCGACCACGGCGCCCGGCGGGCCTGCGATGACCGCGCCGGTGCCCGCGCCGATCGCGGCGCCTGTCACTGCGCGTTCACGCACTTGGGCGCTTGCAGAGACGGTGAGGGCGGCAAGCGCAGCGAACGTGGTGGTCGCAATGAAAAGTTTGCGCATGAGTTCCTCCAATGTAGTGGACTCAAGGATGACAACGCGCCAATGCGAATAAAGTTCGACGATAACCAATTGTTCAGCCTAACGCCGCGTTGTTTTTTACATTGCAAGTGCAACTTCAGCAAAGCATTCACTGTTGCAAATAAACCTAATCTTTATGGTGTTATTTAAGCCGATTTTAGATCAGCGCCCGTAGATTGCCGTGCATGGGACGAGGAACAGGGCCTTGTCACCGGTACGACAAAACAAAGATAAGGGGCGTTGAAAATGAAAGCCGTTGCAAAGACGGTCGAGCCGGCCGAACGGTTCGACCACATCCGGCCGCTGTATCACGAAGCCTTGACGTTGGTTGAGCGGCTGCATCGCCGACTGCTCGACGTCATCAAGGACGAGTTCGATCGTCGCGGCCGCGCCGACATCAATTCGGTGCAAGCGTTGTTGCTGTACAATATCGGGGACAAGGAATTGACGGCCGGTGAGCTGCGCACGCGCGGCTATTACCTCGGCTCGAACGTTTCCTACAATCTCAAGAAGCTGGTCGAGATGGAATTCCTCGACCATCAGCGCTCGCGTGTCGACCGCCGTTCGGTTCGCATCAAGCTGACCGACAAGGGCAAGGAAGTGCGCGACATCGTCGAGACGCTCTACCAGAAGCATGTCCGCACGGTGGAGCAGGTCGGTGGCATCAACGCCGAGGAGTTCTCGACGTTGAACAAGTCGCTGCATCGCCTCGAGCGCTTCTGGACCGATCAGATTTTGTACCGGCTCTAAAGCGCGATTCCCGGAGCGGGGGACGTTTCCGGGGACGATCGTGCGTCAGTGAACTCAGTGCCTACTGGTGCGGCCTTGGCCCCGGCGGAAACGCCGGGGCCATTTTATGCGCGGGATGACCCCCACATGTTGCGGCATGCAGGTATAACCACTGCCAAACCTTGGCGGTCGAGCGCCGGGTATGGTATTTCCGGCCATTCCTGACCTCGCACCAGCGGCGCCGACCGGCGCCAGGAGATCCTGATGTCGGCAACCTCGACGCCCGCGCCTGCCGCCCATTCCGAGACGATGTTCACGGCGCAGTTGAGCGAACTCGACAAGGACGTCGCCGAGACGATCGAACTCGAGCTTGGCCGCCAGCGCGACGAAATCGAGCTGATCGCCTCTGAGAACTACGTCAGCAAGGCGGTGCTCGAGGCTCAAGGATCGGTGCTGACCAACAAATATGCCGAGGGCCTGCCCGGCAAGCGCTATTATGGCGGCTGCCAGTATGTCGACATCGTCGAGCGTCTGGCGATCGATCGCGTCACCCGGTTGTTCGGCTGCAAGTTCGCCAATGTGCAGCCCCATTCGGGCGCCTCGGCCAATGCCGAAGTGTTTTTCGCGCTGCTTTCGCCCGGCGACACGTTCATGGGCCTCAATCTCGCCGCCGGCGGTCATCTGACGCACGGCTCGCCCGTCAACATGTCCGGCAAGTGGTTCAAGCCGGTGCCTTACGGCGTCCGCAAGGACGACCATCGCATCGACATGGATGATGTCGAGCGTCTCGCCAAGGAGCACAGGCCGAAGCTCATCATCGCCGGCGGTTCGGCCTATCCGCGCATTATGGATTTCAAAAAATTCCGCGCGATCTGCGACGAAGTCGGCGCGCTGTTTATGGTCGACATGGCGCACTTTGCCGGTCTGGTTGCCGGCGGGGCGCATCCTTCGCCATTCCCGCATGCCCATGTCGTCACCACCACGACACACAAGACATTGCGCGGCCCGCGCGGCGGCGTGATCCTGTCGGACGACGAGAACATCGCCAAGAAACTTAACTCGGCGGTGTTTCCCGGCATGCAGGGCGGTCCGCTGATGCATGTGATCGCCGCCAAGGCCGTGGCGTTCGGCGAGGCCTTGCGTCCAAGCTTCAAGACCTACGCCAAGAACGTCGTCGAGAACGCCAAGGCACTCGCCGAAATCTTGAAGTCCCGGGGCCTCGATATCGTGTCGGGCGGCACCGACACCCATTTGATGCTGGTCGATCTGCGGCCGAAGCGGCTGACCGGCAAGGTTGCCGAACTGGCGCTGGGCCGCGCCCACATCACCTGCAACAAGAACGGCATCCCGTTCGATCCGGAAAAGCCGACGGTGACGTCGGGCATTCGCCTTGGCACGCCGGCGGGCACTACGCGCGGGTTCGGCATCGCCGAATTTCGTCACGTCGGCGAATTGATTGTCGAAGTGCTGGATGTGCTGTCGCAGAAGGCCGTCGAGGAGGATTCGCTGGTCGAGGCGGCGGTGCGCGACAAGGTGAAAAAACTGATTTCACGCTTCCCGATCTATCAAGGGTAACTCATGCGCTGCCCAAGCTGCGGAAGTCTCGACACGCAAGTCAAGGACTCGCGGCCGACCGAAGATTCGGCGGTGATCCGCCGCCGCCGCGTTTGTCTGACCTGCAACTTCCGCTTCACGACGTTCGAGCGGGTGCAGTTGCGCGAATTGACCGTCATCAAGCGCAATGGCCGACGCGTGCCGTTCGACCGCGACAAGCTGATGCGTTCGGTCCAGGTCGCGCTGCGCAAGCGCCCGGTCGATCCGGAGCGCATCGAGCAGGCCGTGTCCAAGATGGTGCGCGAGCTCGAGAGCCTCGGTGAGAACGAAGTGTCGTCGGAAGCCATCGGCGAGGCGGTGATCGCCCATCTGCGCGAACTCGATGACGTCGCCTATGTGCGGTTCGCCTCGGTCTACCGCAATTTCCGCGAGGCCAAGGATTTTCAGGCGGCGCTCGATGAATTGTCCGGCGACGATGACGACAAGCCGACGGCGCCGGCGCGCAAATGACCGATACCGCTGCCGCTGCGCCGGCGGCCGTGCCGCCCGCGATCGACCCGCAAGCCGATGAGCATTTCATGAGCGTGGCGCTGGCGCTTGGCCTACGCGGGCTCGGCAACACCTGGCCCAATCCCGCGGTCGGCGCCGTCGTCGTGAAGGACGGCGTCGTGCTCGGCCGCGGCTGGACGCAACCGGGCGGCCGCCCGCACGCCGAGACGCAGGCGCTCAAGTGTGCCGGCAAGGCTGCGGAGGGCGCGACGCTCTACGTTTCGCTCGAGCCGTGCTCGCACAAGGGCAAGACGCCGCCCTGTGCCGATGCGATCATCCGGGCCGGCATCGCGCGGGTCGTCTCGGCGATGGAAGATCCCAATCCGGAAGTTGCGGGGCAGGGCCATCGGCGGCTCGGCGAGAAGGGAATTCGGGTAGACGTTGGCCTCGGCGCCGGACAGGCGCGGCGCGTTCATGCCGGTCACGTCCGCCTCAAGACGCAAGGCCGCCCGCAGGTGATGCTCAAGGTCGCCGTCTCGGCCGACGGCAAGGCGGGCCTCGCGGGCCGGCTGCCGGCCGCCATCACCGGCGAAGCGGCGCGCGCCCAGGTCGCGCAGTGGCGCGCCCGCAGCGACGCGATCCTGGTCGGCATCGGCACCGTGCTCGCCGACAATCCGGCACTGACCTGCCGGCTGCCCGGGATGTTCGAGCGCTCGCCGGTGCGCGTCGTGCTCGACAGCCAGCTCAAGCTGCCGATCGCCAGCCATGTCATGGCGACGGTCAACGACACGCCGACCTGGGTGTTCGCCTCGCGCTCCGCCTCGGCCATCGCCGGCGAGATTTTGCAGGAGCGCGGTGCCAAGGTATTTCGCGTCGGCCAGCATAAGGGCCGGCTCGATCTCAACGAGGTGCTGGCCGCGCTGGCGGGCGAGGGCATCAGCCGTCTGATGGTGGAGGGCGGCCCGACGGTGGCGGCGAGCTTCGTCGCGGCCGATCTGGTCGACGAAGCGGTCGTGCTACGCGGCGATACCGCGATCGGCGTCGGCGGCATCGACGCGCTCTCCGGCCTGCCGCTCGAGGCGCTGACCGGCTCGCCGCGGCTCAAATTGCGCGCCAGCGAGGCGCTGGGGCCCGATCACGCCGAATTCTACGAGCGCGCCTGATGTTCACCGGCATCGTCAGCGATCTCGGCGAGATCATCTCGGTCACCCCGCGCGCCGACAATTTGCACCGGCTGAAGATCGCCTGCCGCTATTCGCGGGCCTCGATCGCCGACGGCGCGTCGATCGCGTGTTCCGGCATCTGCCTGACCGTGGTGGAAAGCGGCGAGGACGAGCGCGTCTGGTTCGCGGCCGATGCCGCCGCCGAGACGCTCGCCGTCACCACCGCCGGGCGCTGGAAGGCCGGCAGCAAAATCAATCTCGAGCGTTCGCTGAAAATGGGCGACGAACTTGGCGGCCACCTCGTCGCCGGCCATGTCGACGGCCTCGCCCAACTCGTCGCGCGCGAGGACATGACCGACATGGCGCGCATGGTGTTGCGCGCGCCGCCGGCGCTGATGCGGATGGTCGCGCCGAAAGGCTCGGTCACGCTCGACGGCGTCTCGCTCACCGTCAACGCGGTCGAGTTCGACACGTTCTCGGTGCTGATCATCCCGCATACGCTCCAGGTCACGACGTTCGGCGCGCTGCGCAAGGGCGACGACGTCAACCTCGAGATCGATACCATGGCGCGCTACGCCGCGCGGCTGGCCGAGGCGCGCTAACGCTAGCAAACAGGGAGCTTGTTCGCCGCGTGCGCGCTTGTTACCACGGCGCCTCACGGAGACGGACGATGGCGCGGCGCAAGACGACAGCGAAAGCCGGACCGGCGCGGCCGAAAGGCAGACCGGCGCGCGTTCTGATCGTCGAAGCGCGCTACTACGACGAGATCGCCGATCAGTTGCTGGCCGGCGCGAGCCAGGTGCTCAAGGAAGCTGGCGCGCCGTTCGACGTCGTGACCGTGCCGGGCGCGCTGGAAATTCCGCCCGCGATCGTGATCGTGCTCGATCGCGCCAAGTCGAAATATGACGGCGTCGTCGCGCTCGGTTGCGTCATCCAGGGCGACACGTTCCATTTCGACGTCGTCGCGGTGCAGTCGGCCCGCGCGCTGATGAATATTTCGGTGGCGCGCCAGCTTCCGGTCGGCAACGGCATCCTCACCGTCGATACGGAGTCGCAGGCGAAGGCCCGCGCCGGCCTCGACGAGGGCAACAAAGGCGGCGAGGCCGCCAGGGCGGCGCTGGCGCTGATCGGCCTCAAGCGCAGCCTGGGCGCCGCCTGATGGCCGCCGGCGCCCCGCTCAAGCCGAACGGATCGGTCAAGGACGGCCGCAAAGCCAACAAGCGCGGCGCGGCCCGGCTCGCCGCCGTGCAGGCGCTCTACCAGATGGACCTTGCCGGCACCGGCCTCAACGAGATCCTGGCCGAGTTCGAAAGCCACTGGATGGGACGCGAGGTCGAGGGCGCGCAATATCTTCCCGCCGAAGCCGCATTCTTCCGGGAGCTGGTGACCGGCGTGGTCGGCGACCAGCGCGCGCTCGACCCGATGATCGACGAAGCGCTGTCCAAAAGCTGGCCGCTCAAGCGCATCGAGGCGGTGCTGCGGGCGGCGCTTCGTGCCGGCGCCTACGAGCTCAAGCAACGCCCGGATGTGCCGGCGCGCGTCGTCGTCGCCGAATATGCCGACGTCGCCGCCGCCTTCGTCGAGCGCGACGAAACCGGGATGATCAACGCGGTGCTCGACCAGCTCGCGCGACAATTGCGACCGGGCGAGTTCGGCCGCGCCGCAGGCTAGCGCCATGACCGCGCGTGACGACCGCTCGAGCCAAAAATCCAGCCCGCCCGCGGGCGAGGACCGGCTGATCGCGCGGTTCTTCAAGCCGCTCGCGACGGCACCGGGCGCGTTCGGTCTCGACGACGACGCCGCCTGTCTCCAGCCGCCGGCCGGCCACGACCTGGTCTTCACCACCGACGCGCTGGTCGAAGGCGTGCATTTCCTGGCCGACGATCCGCCCGGCAATCTGGCGCGCAAGGCGATGCGGGTGAACCTGTCCGATCTCGCGGCCAAAGGCGCGCATGCCAGCGGATTCCTGTTGTCGCTCGCGCTGCCGGCCAGGACCGATGACGCGTGGCTCGAGGCGTTCGCGGCCGGCCTCAAGCGCGATATCGATCAGTTCGGCTGCGCGCTGCTGGGCGGCGACACGGTGCGCTCGCCCGGGCCGCTGATGATCAATGTCGCGATGTTCGGCGCCGTGCCGGAAGGGCGCATGGTGCGCCGCGCCGGCGCCCGGCCCGGCGACAAGGTCATGCTGAGCGGGTCGATCGGCGACGCCGCGCTCGGCCTCAAGGTGCGGCAAGGCGGCCTCGCGCAATTGCCGGCTGCCGTGCGCGATCATCTGTCGTCGCGTTATGAATTGCCGCTGCCGCGCACCGAGCTGGCCGATGCCGTGCGTGAGCAAGCCTCCGCCGCGATGGATGTGTCCGACGGCCTGGTCGGTGACGTTGCCAAATTATGCCGCGCCTCGGGCGTTTCCGCCCAGATCGCCGCGGCTAAAGTGCCGCTGTCGGACGCGGCGCGCAGCGCGCTCGGCGCCGATCCGGCGCTGCGCGACGCCATCCTGACCGGCGGCGATGACTATGAAATCCTCTGCGCCGTGCCGGCCGCCAACGCCGGGCGTTTGACGGCTGCCGCCCATCCGTTCGGCATTTCATTTACTGAAATCGGCACGTTCGGGACCGGCGAGGGCTTGCGCGTCCTCGACGGCGCCGGAAAAGACTTAATCTTCACGCGGGGCTCATTCAGCCATTTCTGAGGACCGCGGGCGCGCTATAGTGGCGACGATCAGTGAATGGGAACATCGAGATGCACGGCATGACACCCAAAGGGCCCGCCCGGCGCGGCGCTAAAAAACCGACGGCGGAAAGCGCACCGCTCAATATCTACGCTCAGCACGCCGATTACAGAGCGCGGCACATGTCGTTTCCGAGCTCGACCTATTTGCGGGCCGGCGCGCCGAAGAACGTGCCGCTGTTCGCCTACGAATATGGCGATACCGGCGCCGGCGCCGATGTCGGCATCGCGCACAACTGGTCGGCGTTCGACAACGTCAAGATCGTGCCGCGCTATGGCGCGATCGCGACGCCGCCGCCGGTCGAGGTCGAGCTGTTCGGCAAGCGCTATTCGGCGCCGCTCGGCATTGCCCCGATGGGCGGGCCGGCGCTGGTGTGGCCGGCGGCAGATCTGGTGATGGCGAAGGCGGCGCAGGCCGCGCGCGTTCCCTACACGCTGGGCGTGGCCGGCGGCGCGACTATCGAGCAGGTCGCCAAGGTGGCGCCGGACGTGTTCTGGCTGCAGATTTATCGCTTCTGGAAAAACGAGCACGCGATCGGATTCGATCTGATCCGCCGCGCGCAAGCGGCCGGGGTCAACGTCCTCGTTCTGACAGTCGACGTGCCGATGCGCACGACCCGCACGCGCGAAAGCTATGCCGGGCTCGGCGGCGAGTTCAAGCCGACGCCGCGCATGATCTACGAAATGCTCAAGCGCCCGAAATGGCTGATGGCGCTGCTGCGCAAAGGCTATCCGCGGTTCGCCACGGTCGGCCAATACGCCGGGCCCAATCCCACGACCAACGAGACGATCCGCTTCGCCCGCCAGCAGATGGGCGGCATTTTCACCTGGGACGAGATCGCGCGCTATCGCGACAAGTGGAAGGGGCCGCTGGCGCTCAAGGGCGTTCTGCATCCGCGCGACGCCGAGAAAGCGGTGTCGCTCGGCATCGAAGGCATCTGGGTGTCGAACCATGGCGGCCGGCAGATCGAGGCGCTGGCGCCGTCGATCGATTGCCTGCCGGCGGTCGCCGCGGCGGTGGGCAAGCGCGCCACTGTCCTGCTCGATTCCGGCGTGCGCAGCGGCCAGGACGTCATGCGCGCGCTTGCGCTCGGCGCGCAGGCGGCGTTTGCCGGAAAGGCCTTCCTGTGGTCGGTCGCGGCGATGGGTGACGACGGGCCGAGCCATCTGATCGATCTGATGATCGAGGAGCTGCGCGCCTCGCTCGGCCAGATCGGCGCCGCTTCGCCGGCCGAAGCGCGGCTCGCGGAGATTCGCCACCCCGGCGCGTGGAAGTTCGAGCGCCGCAAATAGTCTCCGCCGATCTGCGTCCGGCGCGGTGGTCAATCCCGGAATCGGCAGGTACAAATCCTGCGCCCGGGAGAGAATGAATGTCGGCCACGGCCGCCGTCACCAGCAGCGATACCGGAATCGACGACGCCCTGGCGCGGCGCAACGCCAAGGTGCTCGCGGTCGCGCAGGCGCTCGCCGGCGGCAACAATACCGTCATCGTCTCGACCGCCGCGATCATCGGGTCGGTGCTGGCGCCCGACAAAGGCCTGGCGACATTGCCGATCACCTTCATGGTGCTCGGCATGTGGCTCGGCACGCTGCCGCTCGGCCTGCTGGCGCGCCGGTTCGGCCGGCGGTTCGCGTTGCAATGCGGCTCCTTGTTCGGCGTGCTGTCGGGGCTGGTGTCGTGTTCGGCGGCGATCGACGGCAACTTCTGGCTGCTGTTGTTCGGCACGTTTCTCGGCGGCCTCTATGCTGCCGCGCATCAGTCCTATCGGTTCGCTGCGGCCGACACCGCGAGCGAGCAGTTCCGTCCCAAGGCGGTGTCTTGGGTCTTGGCGGGCGGCGTATTCGCCGCCGTGATCGGCCCGCAGCTCGTGATCCTAACCAAGGACATGCTGTCGCCGCATCTGTTCGCGGCAAGCTATCTCGGCCAGTCGGCGTGCGCGTTGCTCGCCGCCGCCGTATTGGCCTTCGTCAAGGTGCCGCCGCGGCCGCATCATCCCGCCGAGCCGGCGCGCCCGCTTGGCCATATCGCATTGACGCCGGCGTTCCTGGTCGCGGCGGCGTGCGGCGTCGTCAGCTATTCGATGATGAACATGGTGATGACCTCGGCGCCGCTCGCCATGATTGGCTGCGGCCATAGCGTCACCGACGCGGCGCTCGGGATCCAGTGGCACGTGCTGGCGATGTACGCGCCGAGCTTCTTTACCGGCAGCCTGATCAGCCGGTTCGGGGTCCAGCGCGTCACCGCAGTCGGGTTGGGCCTGTTGGCGGTTTCCGGCGCGATCAGCATGGCCGGGATCACCGTTGCTCACTTCTGGGCCGGGCTGGTCTTTCTCGGGCTGGGATGGAACCTGTCGTTTATCGGGGCCACCACCATGGTGACCCACTGCCATCGGCCCCACGAGCGCAACAAGGTTCAGGCCTTCAACGACTTCCTGATCTTCGGCAGCATGGCGATCAGTTCGTTCTCGTCGGGTCAGTTATTGGCCTCTTTCGGCTGGCCAACCGTCAACGGCGTCATTTTTCCGACCGTGTTTGCCGCTGGCGCGATGCTGGCTTGGCTCTCGCTGCGCCAGCGCGGCCGCATTGCGTGACGACAGGGCTGCGGAGAGCGGGCGATCACCCGTTGCGTTGACTCGCGCTTTTTGGCATATACCGCGCGCTTTTCCGGTCGGGGTGAAGCGCCCTCTAAAGCGGCCATCCTCGACGCTCCTGGTCCGGCGGGAGCGTTCTTCCGCCCGCACCGTCATCAAATCGGGGTAATGGCCACCATGATAACTTTGTGGTTGATCGTCGGCTGTGGCGTGCTCGCCATCGTTTACGGCATCTGGGCAATCGGCAGCGTCATGCGCGCCGACGCCGGCAACAGAAAAATGCAGGAGATCGCCGCCGCCATTCGTGAAGGCGCGCAGGCCTATCTCAAGCGCCAATACGCCACCATCGCCGTGGTCGGCGCGGTGATCTTCGTCATCGTCGGGATCTTGCTCGGCTGGTTGGTTGCGCTCGGCTTCCTTATCGGCGCGACCTTGTCCGGCGCCACCGGCTTTATCGGCATGAACGTCTCGGTGCGCGCCAATGTGCGTACCGCGCAGGCCGCCATCAAGTCGCTCGCCGGCGGGCTCGAGCTTGCGTTCAAGTCGGGCGCCATCACCGGCATGTTCGTTGCCGGTCTCGCGCTGCTCGGCGTCGCCGGTTACTTCCTGTTCCTCACGGCCGGGCTCGGCCGGGCGCCGAACGACCGTCTGGTGATCGACGCGCTGGTCGCCCTCGGCTTCGGTGCATCGCTGATTTCGATCTTCGCGCGGCTCGGTGGCGGCATCTTTACCAAGGGTGCCGACGTCGGCGGCGACCTCGTCGGCAAGGTCGAGGCGGGCATTCCGGAAGATGATCCGCGCAATCCCGCGACCATCGCCGACAATGTCGGCGACAATGTCGGCGACTGCGCCGGCATGGCGGCCGACCTGTTCGAAACCTACGCGGTGACGATCGTCGCTACGATGGTGCTGGCCTCGATCTTCTTTGCCGGAACGCCGGCGCTGGTGAACATGATGACGCTGCCGCTCGCGATTGGCGGGGTCTGCATCATCACCTCGATCATCGGCACGTTCTTCGTTCGGCTCGGCCCCTCCAAGTCGATCATGGGCGCGCTCTACAAGGGCTTCATCGCCACCGCGGTGCTGTCGCTGTTCGCGATCGCCTATGTCGTCTATGTGCTGGTCGGGTTTGGCACGATTGCCGGCGCCACCTACACGGGCAAGGATCTATTTATCTGCGCCATCACCGGCCTGGTCGTCACGGGGCTGATCATCTGGATCACCGAGTACTACACCGGCACCGACTTCCGCCCAGTCAAGTCGATCGCGGCGGCATCGGTCACCGGCCACGGCACCAACATCATCCAGGGCCTGGCGATTTCGCTGGAATCGACCGCGCTGCCGGCGATCGTCATCATCGCCGGCATTCTGGTATCGTACGGTATGGCGCAACTGTTCGGCATCGCGATCGCGGTGACCTCGATGCTGGCGCTGGCCGGCATGGTGGTGGCGCTCGACGCGTTCGGCCCGGTCACCGACAATGCCGGCGGCATTGCGGAAATGGCGGGCCTGCCAAAGTCGGTGCGTAAGTCGACCGACGCGCTCGATGCGGTCGGTAACACCACCAAGGCCATCACCAAGGGCTACGCGATCGGTTCCGCCGGTCTCGGCGCGCTGGTGCTGTTTGCCGCCTACAATCAGGATCTGCTGTATTTCACCAACAACGCGGCACGCCACCCGTACTTCCAGGGCATCAAGCTCGACTTCTCACTGAACAATCCATACGTCGTGGTCGGCCTGCTGTTCGGCGGCCTGCTGCCGTATCTGTTCGGCGCGATGGGCATGACGGCGGTCGGCCGTGCGGCCGGCGCCATCGTCGAGGAAGTGCGGCGTCAGTTCCGCGCCAACCCCGGCATCATGAAGTACAAGTCGAAGCCGGACTATGGCCGCGCGGTCGACATGCTGACCAAGGCGGCGATCAAGGAAATGATCATCCCGTCGCTGCTGCCGGTGCTGTCGCCGATCGTGGTCTATTTCGCCATCTTCGCCATTGCGGGCGGCGGGCCGGCCGGCAAGTCGGCGGCGTTCTCCGCGGTCGGCGCCATGCTGCTCGGCGTGATCGTCACGGGGCTGTTCGTCGCGATCTCGATGACGTCGGGCGGCGGCGCCTGGGACAACGCCAAGAAGTACATCGAGGACGGTCACTACGGCGGCAAGGGCTCGGAAGCTCACAAGGCAGCCGTGACCGGCGATACCGTCGGCGATCCTTACAAGGACACCGCGGGCCCCGCGGTCAATCCGATGATCAAGATCACGAACATCGTCGCGCTGCTGCTGCTCGCGGTGCTCGCGCACTGAGCAATGGGGCTTCTACGAGCATGAAGGCCCCGCGATTCCGGTCGCGGGGCTTTTTCGTCCCGGTGCGCGATGCTGGCTCAGTTGCGGAAGATTTTGAACAAATAAGCGAGATAATGCAGCTCTTCACCGCCGGTTTGCGTCGTGCGCGAGACGTAATCGAAAATCTTTCCGTCCCGGATGCCGTAATTCGCCAGCCGCTCGACCTTGCGATTTTTGTCGAAATACACCGCGACCACCCGCTGATCTTTCACTTCGCGCGGCATAAACGCGACGCTGCGCTCGGTCTTCTGCGAGATGTAGTAGAACGCCTCGCCGCTGACAGTCGCGACGGTGGACGGCGTGCCCAGCACGATCAGAACCTGGTCCTGCGACGCCCCGACCGGAATTTGCTCGAGCGCGCCCTCGGGCAGCACATAGCCGCGCTGGTACGACTCGCTAAAGCTGCCGCAGCCGCTTACGCCGAGCGCCAGGGCGAACGCGGCCCATATTGCGAAGCGCATGGGCTGCCGGGCGCGGGGCGGCGAATGAGCGAAAGTGCTTGTCAGTGAAGTCCCCATTTCAGTCTCGTATCCGCCTGCCGCTTGACCTACCCGGCAGCATCCCCGCGGCAGGCCGCGATCTACAGCAATGATTTGGCCCTTTTCTCTGCGTTTTCGGCGGTCCGGCACCATTTCGACCCTCTATGGCATGATCGTGGCGCAGGCGCGATTGCCCTGCTTTTATCGCGAATACGGCGTTCCCGACACTGTCGACGGGCGTTTTGACCTGCTTGTCGTTCATTTGTCCATGGTTTTGCAGCAATTCGAGCTCCGCGGCACGAAATTCCGCGAGTTGGGGCAGGGGCTGTTCGACCAGTTTTGCCGGGACATGGACCACAATCTGCGCGAAATCGGCATTGGGGATCTTTCGGTGCCCAAGGAAATGAACCGCATTGGTGAGGCGTTTTACGGCCGCTCGCGGGCTTATGCCGACGCGTTGGCGCGCGAGGACGACGATGAACTCGCGATAACCCTCGCGCGTAACGTCTTTGGCACCTCGCGGCCGGTCCCGATGGGGGCTTTCCGGCTTGCCGCGTACATGAGGCGGGCCTTAAGTGAAGTGGCGCGGCTCGATCCAGATGCCGCGTTGCGTGGCGAGATGAACTTCCCCAACCCTGCCGCCGTTCCGGTACTGAAGACGCCGTGATGAAACGAAACGAAAATCGGGCGGTCGATCGGTGGAGCGTGCCGGTTGCGGTCGATGATCTTCCGGACACTGGCGAGCATTACGAGCTCAGCGCCGACGCGCCGACCCGGGCGGTCGTGGCGGCGATTGCCGAGTTACCTGCCGTAACGAAGCTCCAGGCTACGCTCGATGTGGTTCGTCGTGGCGCCGCCGTGCAGCTGAGCGGTGAGGTGACGGCGCGGGTAGTCCAGAACTGTGTCGTCACCCTTGAACCCATGGAAAATGAGGTCCGGGAAACCGTCGATTTGGTCTTTGCCGGACAGCCGGAGACCGAACCCGAAGCCGGTCCGCGGCGCCGCAAGAAGGGCGATGAACCACCGGAGCCGCTCGTCGGCGGCGTGATCGATCTCGGCGCTCTTGCCACCGAATTTCTTATTCTTGGGCTCGACCCTTATCCCCGCAAAGCCGGAGCCGAATTCGCGCCACCCCCCATCGACGAGGGCCGTGAAAATCCTTTTCAGGCCCTGGAAGCATTGAAAAAACCGCCAGGAAGCAACCTCAAGTGATACTTGAAGTACCGTTGAAAGAGCGCCAAAAGCGGTTTGTTTCCCGCTTGCGACCAGTTATTGTCGCCGCCGGTCGTCGTCGCCGAAGGACCGAGCTTCCGGCGCCCTGGTTTCCGCCGCCAAGGTCGATCCATGCCCGCTAATATCCGTATTGCGCTAGACGCTATGGGCGGCGACCACGGCCCGTCCGTCGTCATTCCCGGCGCTGAAATTGCGCTCGAGCGCCACCCGGATACCGAATTCATCCTGTTCGGCGACAGGGCGACGCTAGAACCTTTGCTCGCTGCCCAATCGCGGCTGAAATCGCGGGCCAAGATTGTTCACACCGAAGTGTCCATCCGCATGGACGACAAGCCCAGTCAGGCCCTGCGTTATGGCCGCTGGAAATCGTCGATGTGGCTCGCCCTCGATGCGGTCAAGAAGGGCGAAGCCGATGTCGCTATTTCCGCCGGCAATACCGGCGCGCTGATGGCGATGGCGCGCTTTAACCTGAAGATGCTCGAAGGCCTCGAGCGCCCGGCCTTGGCGGGACTGTGGCCGACGCTCAAGGGCGAATCTGTGGTGCTGGACCTCGGCGCTTCGATAGGCGGCGATGCCACGCACCTCGTCAATCTGGCTGCGATGGGCAGCTCGATGGCGCGCATTTTGTTCGACATGGTACGGCCGACCGTGGGCCTGCTCAACATCGGTGTCGAAGAAGTCAAAGGCCTGGAGGAAGTCCGCGAGGCCGGGCAGATCCTGCGCGAGGGCCATTTTCCCCACTTCGAATACATCGGTTTTGTGGAGGGCGACGGTATCGGCAAGGGCACCGCCGACGTCATCGTCACCGAGGGCTTTGCCGGCAACATCGCACTGAAAACCGCAGAAGGCACCGCGCGCCAGTTTGCGCAGTATCTGCGGGGCGCGATGAACCGGACCTGGCAGGCCAGGCTCGGCTACCTGCTGGCGCGGGGCGCGTTCCAAACCCTGCGCGAAAAGATGGACCCCCGTAAGTCGAACGGCGGTGTCTTCCTCGGCCTTAATGGCGTCGTGATAAAAAGCCACGGCGGCACCGACGCCGAGGGCTTCGCCAGCGCGATCGATATCGGTTACGACATGGTGCGCTACGACTTGCTCATCAAAATCGGCGAGTCATTGGCGCGGGATCGGCGTGAGACGAAAGCGCGCGTTGCTGCTGGAGCGGCCTCGTGACGATGATGCGTTCGGTCGTTCTCGGTTGTGGCAGTTATCTCCCCGACCGAAATCTCAGCAACGCCGAGCTGGCGCAGCAGGTCGACACCTCGGACGAGTGGATTGTGCAGCGCACGGGCATTCGCGAGCGGCATATTGCGGCGTCGGGCGAACTGACATCGGACCTTGCACTCAAAGCCGCGCAAGCGGCGCTTGCTGACGCCAAGGTGGCAGCCGACACCATTGATTTGATCGTCTTGGGCACCTCGACGCCCGATCAGACCTTTCCGGCGACGGCTGTCAGCGTCCAAGCGGCGCTTGGGATTACCAAGGGAGCCGCGTTCGACCTCCAGGCGGTATGCTCCGGGTTCGTTTACGGAATGACGGTCGCGGACGCGCTGCTCAAGTCGGGCGCGCATAAACGCGCGCTGGTGATCGGCGCCGAGACGTTTTCGCGTATCCTGGACTGGACCGATCGCACCACATGCGTTCTGTTCGGCGACGGCGCGGGGGCCATCGTCCTCGAGGCGCAGTCCCAGCCGGGCCAACGCGAGGATCGCGGCATTCTGACAAGCCATTTGCGCTCGGATGGCCGTCACAAATCCAAGTTATACGTCGATGGCGGGCCGTCCTCGACCCAGACCGTCGGGCATTTGCGCATGGAAGGCCGCGCCGTGTTCAAACACGCCGTCAGCATGATCACCGACGTCATTGAGGACGCCTTCCAGGCGACCGGATATACCGCCGCCGACCTCGACTGGTTCGTCCCACACCAGGCCAATAAACGGATCATCGACGACAGCGCGCGCAAGCTCGGCATCGCCCCGGAAAAGGTCGTCATTACGGTTGATCGTCACGGCAATACTTCAGCCGCCTCGATTCCGCTGGCGCTGGACGTCGCCCGCAAGGACGGCCGCATTAAGCCGGGCGACCTGGTGATGCTCGAAGCGATGGGTGGCGGGTTTACCTGGGGCTCGACCCTCCTGCGCTGGTAGCGCCCTTCAACCCACCGCCCCCGTTGACCGCCCCGATCCAACGCAATATCGTCGATATATCAGCGGGATAACTTCGCCGAAGGCGGGGCGGGCGATGACCGGTAAAACAGTAACGCGTGCCGATCTATGTGAGGCGGTCTATCAAAAGGTCGGTCTGTCACGGACCGAATCCGCTTCGCTGGTCGAGTTGGTTCTCAAGGAGATCACCGACTGCCTGGAGCGGGGTGAGACCGTCAAATTGTCGTCGTTCGGTTCGTTCGTCGTGCGCAAGAAAGGCCAGCGCATCGGCCGCAATCCGAAGACCGGTAAGGAAGTGCCGATTTCGCCGCGGCGCGTGATGGTGTTCAAGCCTTCCGCGATTCTCAAGCAGCGCATCAACGGCGATAGCGTAGAGTCCGCGTAAGTTATCTCTCGCTCAGTTGTAAACGTATTCACCGCGTATCCTGTCTCGATCAAGGAGCGGCCGCTTTGGAGCACAAGGCGCCAGACGCATTCCGCACCATTAGCGAAGTCGCGGACGAACTCGATCTGCCGCAGCACGTGCTGCGATTTTGGGAGAGCCGATTTCGCGAAATCAAGCCGATGAAACGTGGCGGCGGGCGGCGTTATTACCGACCCGACGACGTTCAGCTTCTTCGCGGTATTCGACACTTGCTTTACGGGGAAGGCTACACGATCCGCGGCGTGCAACGCATCCTGCGCGAGCAAGGTTCAAATTTCGTCGAGGCGGTCTGGCGCGAGGGAGCGCCGCAGCCGCCGCATGGCGCGCGCGACGATGACGACGAGAACGGCGACGCCGGGCCTGTCGAAGAGGTTCGGGGGATTGTCGAGGAAAAGCGCGGCTTGCTGGGCCGGCTAATCGGCCGGGATCTTTCCGACCGCGAAGATGACGCGGCCGATCGTCAAGAGCCGCCCATCGGTCATGAATCGGCGCCGCAGCCTGCGGCTTCGACCGTTACGATCGCGCCGTCATCCGCCGAACTGCGGCGCGGCGAGCGCGCCAGTCTACATGGCGCGTTGCATGAGCTCGCCGAGTGCCGCCGGTTGATCGACGCGGTGCTGGCCCGCGATCATTAGCGGGGCACGACGCCATAGTTCCGCGAGGGTTTCGCTTGGGTCTTAAGTAGTGGTCGGGGCGGCGGGATTCGAACCCACGACCTCTTGTCTCCCAGTTCTATAAATCGAGTATCACCCAGTGTCTTCTCGTTTCATTTTCACGAGAAACGCTTGCGGTGAGCGCATTTCCTGCATACGCAGATTCCTGGAATGTCCCCGGTCGTCCGTTGCGGTGGCGACTCGGTGGCGACACGAGAAGGATCGGCGATGCCGACGATGACGCTCAACAACAAGACCGTGAGCACGCTCACATCGGGCGCAAAAACCTTTGTCGCTTACGACTGCAAGCTACCGGGATTTGGCTGCCGCATTACTCCGAGTGGCGCAAAAAGCTGGATCGTCGAGTACCGGCCTGGGTGCGGCGGGCGGCGGGTTGCTAAACGGCGAATGACTCTGGGGCCGGTTTCGACCATTGCCCCTGAGCAGGCGCGTCGCACGGCGTCGGAAGTTCTTGCTCGCGCCCGGTTGGGCCAAGACGTCGCAGGCGAGAAGGCGGCCCGGCGTCGAGCATTGACGGTGGAGGAATTGGCCACTCGCTATATGGCCGAAGAAATAACTCCAACCCGAAAGCCCAGCACCGCCGCTAGCTATGAAATTTGTTTACGGCTTCACGTTCTGCCCCACATCGGCAAAATGCGGGCTTGCGACGTGACCAAAACGGCCGTGACCCGCCTCCATCGCGCCGTAGGGGAACGAGGACGGTCAACTGCAAACCGGGCGGTGGTCCTGGTGTCCGGCCTGTATACCTGGGCTGCGAGCGTCGGCGAGATTCCCAGCGACCTGCGGCCTGCAAAAGGCATCACCAAATACCGGGAAGAGGGGCGGGAACGCTATCTATCAACTGCCGAATTGGGCCGCCTCGGGAAGACGTTACGCCTAGCAGAGACCTTTGGTCTGCCCTGGGGAGTAGATAGCTCTAAGCCCACCGCAAAGCATGCTCCGCGACCGGAGAACAGGCGAGAGAAGCTCTCGCCGTTTGCGATTGCAGCCATAAAACTTCTGCTCCTGACCGGCTGCCGTCTACGGGAAATTCTTCACCTCCGCTGGGAAGAGGTCGACTTCCAGCGCGGTATGCTTTTCTTGCCGGACAGCAAAACGGGTCGCAAGACCGTGCTGTTGTCCGTGGCCGCCGTCGCTGTTCTTGAACCTTTACCTCGAATTGGGAGGTTCGTTGTCGCTGGGTCCGATCCCGAGCGTCCTCGCCACGACCTTCAACGCCCTTGGGGTGCCGTCGTTAGGCACGCAGACCTTGAAGGCGTGAGACTTCACGATCTTCGTCATTCGTTTGCCGCGACTGGGGCCGCAAATGGGCTTGGTCTTCTCGTGATCGGAAAACTGCTCGGACATCGAAACGCGGAAACAACTAGCCGATATGCTCATCTCGATTCCCATCCGGCACGGAGGGCGTCGAATTGCATTGCCAATGAGCTCGTTCAGGCGATGGGCGATGCGGCGATAGCATCCACTCCAAGAAAGTCGGAAGAATTCGGGGATGAGTGCGGCAATTCAGTATTGCCCGCATTGACTTTTGCCGTGACAAAAACTAACTAGAAAAAGGAGCTGGCGCAGGCCAGCATCACCAAGGAGGGTGGCCATCGGTCGCCCTCCTTTTTATTTGGCGGTCCGTGGTCACCTGAGACCCAGGAGGATCGCATGACGAGCAGTCAAGTCGTTGGTGATGTTGCCCGCGATGATAAGCACAACGTCTCTCCCCACGACGCTTTACACAAATTGTCCGTTCGAGAAGCAGCCACATTTCTTCGAGTCAGCAAAAGCTTTCTCGATAAGCATCGGCTCGATGGGTGTGGCCCCGAATTTTTGAAGCTTGGACGACGCGTAGTTTACGACCTTCGAGACCTGGAAAGCTGGGCCTTAAGCACTAAGCGGCGGTGCACGTCATCGGCCGCCTAATGTCCGACCCGATCGGGACGGACCAAGCGTCCTTTTCCCACTTTGCCTCTTAAAGCTCCATTTAGGAGAAACTCCATGTCTGAAAATTATGTTCAGGAAATTCCCGAACCAACAAACACGATGCAAATCATTTTGAGATTTGATCGACTGTCCGTTTGTTTCAATGAAAACAATTTGGACTACGTCAAAAAAACCTGCGGGCTCCTGCTTGACGACCATTACAAGAAGACCATCCCTGGGATGACGGTGACAAAAAATCCCCGTTACGCCGTTAGTTGTAGAATTCCGTTCCCTTTTGATGGAAGTTCGCCGACTTCCGTGGTCACATTCGAAGCAGGCCCTTGTCGTCCAGGAATCTCGTCATATCGAGTGGATTTCAATCCATCGAAGCTGACAGCAGCCTCCTTGGTAGAATTTTTGACGGTGTTGGATTCTAGTATCGACGCCGACACCAAGGAGTTCTTTAGTTTTGGCAAGGTGACTCGGTGTGACTTTGCCCTCGATTTCCCAAACAGGCACTTATCCGATGTCATCGTCCGCACCGCCAAACTTCAAAAACACGGTGTTTATTCCGACCGGCATGGTGATCCCCAAACTGTATATTTGGGAACGCCACGATCTCGCCGGGTGGTGGCTTACGAGAAATCGACAACAGCAACCTCAGAATCGTGCCTACGACTGGAATGCCGTCTCAAACCAGGCATTCTCGGTTACCAGCTCTTCGAATTGAAAAATCCCTTTGCCTCCGTAGAGCTAATATCAGCCGATTTTTCGGCCGACACCAACTTAGCGATACCTGCGCAGTTCATTGCGGACAGCATTCGTATTGGGGGGCTAAAACGGGCCGTTCTTCCACTGCAGCCTCATGAAAAAAAAGCACTGAAAAAGGCTTACGCCACCGCGCACACGCTCATCCCCAACCTCAAGGGGTTCTGGTCCCAATGGCCCGAAACTTTGGCGGATTGCGGACTTGCCGAAGAGCTCGGTCTGAATTCTGCCATGTGTCCTAACCTCGCCGCATAGCCGATTTGGTTCGACGAAATTCCGATGTGGATCGGCGTTGATTGCAATCAGAAAGGTAACCATATGCCCGTGATTTTCAAAACAAGTCCTAAAGTCATGCCTGTTCGAAGCCGCACCGCAAATTTCAACGAGGCGGTCAAGTCGCTCGCTCCGGCGATCAACAAGCTTAGGGCCGAGAAAATCGACGATATTCGGACTTTGGCGAAATGCCTGAATGATGCTGGTGTACCTGCCCCCAATGGCGGGCCATTCACGTATGGCACGATGCGGCGAGTTCTCGTGCGCTTGGGCAAACTACATCTGGGCTCACCGCCTAGGACGCTCCCGACCGCTGCTGCTGCGAGGCCTTCTCGGCGATACAAGAACCGTCGCTACCAGCGACAGCGAAAGTGTATGGATGTTTTGAGAAATCCGTCTTCAGCGCCTAAGTAATCAATACCGGGATAGTTCCTGCTTCAGACACGATTTAAGACAAACGTAAAGGGTGGGGGGTATTTCCGACGTTCTTCAACAACGCCCTCTTAGACAACACCGAGATCGACGGTCGTTCGTAAGAAAACACAACAATGATAGTACGTCACGAAGGAGGTTGGCGTAAAACGTCGGTACAGAAATATCCCTCCCATACAAAAAGCGGCTTTGATTTATCAGTTGGTTCTATCAAAAATTTCGACCGGAATTGTGGGCTATTCATAGACGCGTATATGGAATGATTCCCAGTTTTGCATCGGTGGAATTCCTGCGCTAGGGATCACGCACGTAACCGGCCGCTGGTCTTGCACCCAGACTGCGATTCTCTCATAATTAGTCTCCTGCATGAGGGGAGCAATATGCGTATGCTCGCGCTGTGCTGGTTGCTTGCGGTCCCTAGTTGCGCTAGCGGCCCTCCGCCTATCGTCGACCTTGTTGGCAAGGACCCGGTGAAGGTCAACAGCGATCTCGCCGAGTGCCACAATAATCCGTACGACCACATAACAGTGATGCCCACTCAGGGGTTTCTTCCCCGGGGCTTTCCCGAGTCCCGATGTCTGGAATCTATGGGTTACCGCGTTCTCAGCAGAACACAGTGATCTGACGCGCCCGGCAAGCCGGGGTTCCCTGTCAGGGAAACGAAAGGTTTGCTCTGGGCCTAGTAAGCGAGGGGCGAAGTACGCGGTGTCGCGATAAGGGGGCATAATTGAATTCTGCAAAGGGCGAGACACAAGGGCCGCCTACCGGGCCGATACCTAAGGCCCCATTCGATAAACGTTGGTATGGACACACCAACGGCAAAATTCATGGACCTCATACAGCACACGACATTCGTCGAAAGGTTGGACTGCACCAGGTTTCTGGTACTGACCTATTCCACGCCGAGGGCGGCTCAGCTTGGATACCGGCAGCGCGTGATCCCGTTCTTGCGCCTCTTTTCCAAGGTTCGGAGGCACCTAAAGCTGCTCCCGGATTTCGTCCCTCTCGCCGTCGGCTTACTAGCCGATACATAACAGCCACGGCCGGCGCGGTATTCGCTTTCGTTCTGATGTGGATGGCGTGGCCGTATTACGCGGTTTACGACTTAATCAACGGCGTTCGCGAGGGTGACGTTTCTGCTCTGGAAAATCGGGTGGATTGGGAGAGCGTCCGCCAGTCTCTTCGCGGCGATCTGAATGCGCTATTTATTAAGACCCTTAACTCGGAAGGAAAATCACAAGTCAATAGTCCATTGGGTACGGGATTTGCAGCCATGCTGGGTCCCGCCATCGTCAACCAGATGGTCGATGGCTACGTCACGCCACAGGGTGTTGCTGCGCTTGTATCGAAAAAACCTGTCAGCGTTTCCTCTAACTCAGAACCGAAGGGCCTTCCTGTTTCCGCCGTTCGTGACTTTGATTGGCAACAAGTGCGGTACGCCTTTTTTTCCGGAAGTCCGCTGACGTTCAAAGTTGACGTGATTCCTAAGCGTGATCCGGCTGTCACCAGTTCCGTCACCTTAATATTTAAATGGACCGGCGGTTGGAAGCTTACTCGGATCAGTTTGCCGCCTGATATCTTTCAGCAAGCGGCCGACCAAATAGCCAGTGTTCCCGTAAAGACCGATAATAGCAGCCCGCTAGGTACTGCCGTATCTGCAGGAGCCAACGACGCATCGGCACCGTCCCCATCGGATCGGAAAGAGCCGACTCCCTTGTTGGTAACCCTTATCACCAAGGGCTTTAAAAAATCCAATATCGAGGCCGGTGATTTTGAGGATGGCATTACTTTTGAACTCTCAATCAAGAACGCCACGGAAAAAAATATCCGGGCATTTGACGGGACCTTAAGGTTCACTGATCTCTTAGATAACGATATTATGGCGTCAAAGCTCGCAATTAATGAATCCGTCCTTGCTGGTTCTACGCTTAGTTGGATCGGCGTCATCAAATACAATCAGTTTATCGATAGCCATCGACGATTGCGGAGCGAAGGCCAAAACAATCTAAAGATAAAATTTCAGCCGAGAAAAATTCTTTTCGCCGATGGGAGCTCCAAGGACTATCATTGAGGGCATTGCGGGGGGCTTCCAGCGTTGATCGGTATGATGGCTATGCGGTGTGACGGGAAGCGGGAGCGAGTTAATGCGTTTAGTTCTTATCTTGGTGGTCGTGATGCTAAGCGGCGAAGCCGTCGCGCAAACTAAATTGCCAACGCAAGACCAAGTTCTTCAGAGAACACGCGAAGGCTTCAAAAACGCAAAAACGAAAGAGGCCAGGGAAGGGGTGCGTATGTGGTGCACGGACTCAATCCGTGCGTTGGATTTCCGTGACCGTGATCGCCTTATGGTCGAGGCACTCAAACTGATGGAAGCCGATAAGCTTGCTGAAGCCAATGAGCGTCTTAAGAAAGTCGGCGAAATGGAGGAGCTGGCGGACAATCTAGCGAAGTTGGTCTGCAAGCCCGAACGGTATTGAACGACTGCAGCGTTATTCCCACTCAGGCGCTATCGACCGATAGCGATGGCCTTTCTAACCACCGATAATCTTCTTTATCGTAGGCAACATTCGCTTCTGCAAAGGGACGGGCAATGAGACATAGCGCTTATCTGAGCCGTCGCGTGTTGCATCTGACGTTGCTTTGGAATCTTTTATTCGTCTCTTGCGCGGGTGCCGATTGGCAATACACAAAATGGGGGATGACGCCCGAACAAGTGGTGAGGGCTTCGAAAGGAGCCGCAGTGACAAACACTGATAGAATGCTAGATGCCGGAGAGATCAGGACACAACTTGTCGCGCCATACCAATCGCAAGGCTTTGCGTTTAGAGCGAGCTTCATGTTTGGACCTGACAACAAACTGAGAAGTGTTCAGCTTGCGCTACAAAATGCATCCTGTCCGGCCCTAGTGGGATCGCTAACAAACACGTACGGCCCACAGCAATCCAAATCACGCAGTTCAATTGTCAAATTCGATAGATGGTGGGACCAAAAAAACGGAAACGATGTCGTGTACTCCGAGATTGGATCATCTTGCTTTGTGCAATACGGTCCTCTCGCAATGCCAGGGAAGCCTGGCGGGCTGTGATATCATCGGTCACAGCGCGTATTTTATTTGTCTTATGTCCGACAAAAGCTAACGTCTCCACACATAACAAACATTTGGAGACTGGATGGCTTACGCATTCGCTGAGGCGAAGCATCGGCTTTGGCTTAAAATAAATAGCGATGGTCAATCCAATAGCGAACTTATCGTAGCTGATCCCTGGATTATCAGCAGTTTGTTGCAGAAATCCATTCGACGAGGCGAGGCGGAGACAGCAAAGCGTGCGGCGCTAAGTCTGTTTCTTCGGAAAGGGTCAGCGATCTGGCGGCGTCTGATAGTGATCGCGTTTGAGGATATCGGCGCGGGTTGCCCCGGCATGCTTTCAGCGACCGTTGCGGCGGCTACTGACGCGACATGGCGCAAGACCGCTGGCGGTGACGCTGCGGTAGCAATTCATCTAGCGTACGCGCTCGCCAATGCTCCCAAGGACCGGTCGGCCGACTATCTCATCTGTGGAGCCAAGGATCACCCATCCCTCGAGCAGGAGCGGTACGAAACAGCAGCTACCCCTGTGCTCGAAAGATTGCGCATCGTTGCTGACTTGGGGATTGGCTTATCCCAGCGCGCCATGGCGGCCTGGTACGCCTCGGGTATCGAATGGAGCGGTGAGGAGCGGGTAGGACAGGGTAATCTCCCCGGCCTTCTGGACACATTCCGGGCCTTGGGCGCTCCGGAAGATTTGGTTACGGCCACGGGGATCGCGGCGCAGCGCACGCGTGAGCCCATCGTGATCATGGTCCCCCTGGTTTGGATCGCCGCAAATGAGGGGCCTCCGCCGACAGCAGTTCCCTGTGTCCTCCCTCCGACAGCGGTCGTGGATGACGTCCCCATGTACGCCCTCGACAAACACACTCGGCTCGGGCGGGAAGCGATTTGGCGCTTTGTCCAGGAGGACAACGCGGTGCGCGATTGCCTGGAACGGTATGTGCCGAAAGCCATACGGCGCGAGGCGGCCTACATGGCGGCCTTCTACACAGACGCCATGCCGGTGTCCCCTCGGCTCCATTGGGCTCACAGCGACGCGCTCGAGGCGTTCGGTACCGGAACGGACATGTTGGTAGCCGGAGTGCCCCCCGAGGGTCACGCGCCAGTCCTGGACGCTTTTCGGGGCAACCTGGGGCACTTGAATGAAGTGCGAGCTGATGTGTTCGTCCGAGCGCGGCGAATGTTGGCAGACGGTGGCCCACCTACGGAGCGCAGGGCGTAGCCGTGGATGACGTCCTAACCTCCGATAACATTCACTTATCGCGACTCAAAAATCCCCCCGCTGAGGTCGATTTTTCAAGTGCAGTTGATTGCACTCAAACCCTTGCCGAGCAAACAGCGGGTTACGTCGCCAACAGCCTCGCCCGGAATACGCGCCGTGCCTATCTGTCCGATTTGGTTCAATTCGAGGCCTGGGGAGGAAGCATCCCGGCTAAAGACGCTTTGGTTGCGGCCTATTTGACCGCCCACGCCGAAAAACTAAGTGCGGCTACCCTGACCCGCCGCATCGCATCCATCTCAAAGGCGCACGCTGCAAGTGGTTTTCCGAATCCTACTCGCAGCGAAATAGTTAGGTCTACTTTGCGCGGTATTAAACGTCGGCACGGCAAACCTCAGCGCGAAGCAAAGCCACTCTTGAGGGACGAGCTATTCGCGACATTAGAGGCTATGGCCGACGCGACGTTGAAAGACGTACGGGATCGGGCATTGCTTCTAGTGGGATTTGCCGGAGCCTTTCGGCGGGCGGAATTGGTCGCAATCGACCTTCAAGCGGTCGAATTCGTACCCCTGGGTGCAGTTATTACCATCGAGCGATCCAAGACGGATCAGATTGGGTCTGGTCGGAAAGTTGGGATTCCGCTCGGCCAAACGCGTCATTGTCCGGTCCGGGCTCTTGAGACTTGGATTTCACGGTCGGGATATAGGGAAGGAGCCGTTTTCAGGCCTATCGATAAGCACGGTAATTCAGCGCAACAACGACTTTCGTCGGGAGCCGTGGCCAAAATCGTTAAGTGTCGGGTTGCCCATATCGGGCTAGACCCCGCACGGTATTCTGGCCACAGCTTGCGCGCCGGGTTTGTCACGAGCGCCGCACAAGCAAATGTCCCCTCTTTTAAGATTAGATCCCAAACCGGTCATGCGTCTGATGCAATGTTGAATCGGTATATCCGCGACGGAAAGCTTTTCAGTGACAACGCAGCCGCCGCGCTGCTCTAGCGGCGCGTTGGAATGGAGTGTCCATACACGGCCCATGACGCACTGAGCCGTTGGCCGCTGGTCAATAAAGAGCTCGCAACCTAGGATACCGTTACCAGGCTTGCGAGGGGCTTAAGTTGCTTCCAGAGGGATTGCTTGATGCGATAAAAGGCGGGCGCGTCGTGCTCTTTCTCGGAGCCGGAGCGTCTTTGGGTGCTGTCGACGAGAAAGGCGAAGCAATACCTCTCGCTCAAGGACTAACTAATAAAATCGCTACGAAATTCCTGGGCGCTGGTTACGAAGATGCTGATTTCAAAACCGTGTACGATTTTGCCGCTTCACATCGAAGCGTGCTTGAAATTCAGGAATTTCTTTATTCCGAACTGACTAGGTACCAGCCCGCTTCCTTTCATTTACATTTGCCGACATTCGTTTGGGCTGGTCTGGCGACAACTAACTACGATCTAATCGTAGAGCGTGCTTACGAAAACGTTGCCAATAGGCTTCAGACCCTTGTGCCGAGTTGTCGCGACGGCGACGGCGCAATGGATAATTTGGGCGACGCACGGCTGCTTTACGTGAAGCTGCATGGCTGCATCACCCATTATCAGGAAGTTCACCCGCCTTTAATCGCCAGTACCGAACAAATTATCAATCATCGGGACGGCAGAGCCGACCAATTTGCCCAGTTCTTAGAATGGGCAAAAACTAGAACGATTGTCTTTGCTGGCTATGGGATTGGCGACGCCAATCTTCGAGCACTTTTCGAGGAAGTGCGTCGCGAGGGGGATAACCGCCCTCGACACTATATCGTTCGGCCCGGAATATCGACGATAGAGGAACGGTACTGGAGCGAACGCCGCGTTCAAACCGTTTCATTGTCCTTTGAAAATTTTTTGGTCGAGTTAGATCGAGTAATTCCTATCGCGTCGAGAAAGCTTGCTCTTTTTCCTGCCGCCTTCGTCCGAACGACTTTCACAAGGTTCATCGCCAAAGCACAGCGAGCAGAGAGCCCAGCGTTAATTCAGTACCTGGAATCCAAGTGCCAGCACGTCTCGAATGAACTAACCGTCGCGACCCTCGATCCCGCTCGGTTTTATAGCGGTTTCGATATGGGCTGGTTTCCGGTTGCCAGCGACTTGGATGTTCGACGGCGCGTATCACAGGCGATTTTAGAAGAGCGGTTGGTTACAACCCAATCAATAGCGGCACCCCAATTCGTCATCTTGAAATCCCACGCCGGCGGAGGAAAGAGCATTGCTCTTCGTCGGATAGCTTGGGACGCGGCGCATCGATTGGGCCGGTTAGTCTTTTTTCTTCAAGATGCGGCTGACATCGACGTCGATC
The DNA here is from genome assembly GCA_038206695.1 of Hyphomicrobiales bacterium. Lineage (GTDB taxonomy): Bacteria > Pseudomonadota > Alphaproteobacteria > Rhizobiales > Xanthobacteraceae > Pseudolabrys. The sequence continues at coordinate 160,724 of JBBRAN010000002.1, forward strand.
TCTTCGAAGAAATTGTGGGTCTTGTAAATCAGACGATCTATTTGATCATCGATGATGTGGCCGCATCAGTTGAAGGGGTGCAGCGGCTCCTCCGACGTGCAGAACAACGGAAATGGCCTCTAGTTGTTATCGGAGGCAGTCGTTTCAATGAATGGAACGCAAGATGTGAGCCCCTTCAGCAATTCGTTGACGAGGAATACGAGCTTCAGTACCTGTCGATGCAAGAGATCGACCAGCTGCTTGGTCTTTTGGAAAAACACGGGGCGCTAGGGTATCTGATCTCAATTCCTTTGGAGCAGCGTCGCGACCGGCTAAAGGAAATGTATGGTCGCCAACTTTTGGTTGCGCTTCATGAGGCGACAAAAAACGCTAGTTTCAGAGAAATTATTCGCGACGAATACCTAAATATCTTTCCCAGAGAGGCGCAGCTTTTATACTTGGACATCTGCGCGCTGCACCGATTCGGCCCCCCGGTAAGAGCTGGGCTAATTGCTCGTGTGCATGGAATCGATTTCGAGGAATTCCATAATCGGTTTTTTGCTCCGCTTGAGCAGATAATCGATCTTCAAAGAGACGCCCGTACAGGCGACTGGGTGTACCGGGCGCGGCATTCTCTAATCGCGGAAATGGTATATTCGACAGTTTTGACCGACGTAAACGAGCGTTTTGACAATTTCATTCGTATCGTAACAAAGCTCAACGCTGGATATTCGTATGATCGAGAGGTCCTTCGTCAACTGGTACGAGCTGGTAACCTCGTCGAGTTGTTTACGGACAGGACGAAAGGCGAAGCGATTTACGAAGCAGCGTTAGCATCGCTAGGAAGAGATCCCGGGATATTGCACCAGCAGGGTATTTACGAAATGCGGTTGGGAAATGACCGCCTTACATTGAATCGGGCGGAAAGAATTCTGAGTGAGGCGTTACAAATTTCACCCAACAACAGACAGGTCAAGCATTCCCTGGCGGAGCTCGCGCTCAAGCGATCTTTTGTTGCCACTGATGAGCTAGAAAAGACGACCTGGCGAAATTCTGCTGAGACGCAGGCCTCTGCTCTTGTGAAGGCCGACCACACCTCCCATGCGTATCACACTCTCGCGAAGGCAGCGGTTGCGACAGTCAAAGACGCACTCGAAATAGTGAATGCAGACGATAATGAGCTTACTCAAGAAGCATTAGGCCAGGCGATAAAAAAGGCTGAGGACGCTATCCGTTCGGGGCTACAGACGTTTCCAAACGATGACCATTTATTGACCGAAGAAGCAGCCCTTGGGGAGGTCCTAAAAAACGCAGCAAGGGCGTTGAAAGCCCTAGATCGTGCATTCACTTCAAATCCAGCAAGCGAACTAATCGCACGAAGATATGCGCGTATTTTGCGGTCAACTGGCAACCTTCCGAAGGCGATTGATATCCTCCGGCAGGGCTTAGATAGAAATCCGGGCAGCCAAGTGTTGAACTTCGATATGGCTCAGGCTCTGCGACGCGTTGCTCCGGACGCGGATCAGGCGAATGCGGAACAACTGCTGTTTCATTTTGGCCGAGCATTTGCTGCAGGAGATAAAAATCATGAGGCGCAGTTTTGGTACGCACGGCAGTTGTACCTAATGAATCAGAGTGCCAAAGCGAAACCTTTGTTCGACCGACTGAAATTGTTGCGCTTGCCTTATACGCAGAAAAATCGACCGCGAGGTCCAGTTTTGGGAGCTGACGGCCACCCGTTGATTTGGCACGGGGAAATATATCAGCGTGCGCCTTTCTTCGGATTCATTCGCACCGATAAAGGGGGCTTCGAATGTTTCTTTAAGGTTTCGCCGCGTGAAGACAACAATCAAACGCTAGTGGTGGGATGTCGCGTGGAGTTTCAACTGCACTTTAATTTGTGTGGCCCCTTAGCCGTTGAGGTGTGCCCGATTGTTTAAAGTGAGCGAGCGAAAAATACTGTGCGCATGCCCTCCAGGGGCCACAGGAATTGAAAGTCACAAGAACCTGACCCAATTCGGGCTCTACGACACGGTCGTGGCGAGAGAGGAAAGGGGCGACGGGGCCTGAAAGTAATGCATAAGAATCTCAATTTGTTTTAGTACAAGCGCTGCGTGGTATTCCTATTTATCCAGGAGATATTCAGGGAACTAATCTTGTCTTCGTCCATTCGCGGAACGTTAAAATGATCGATGAGCAGATTAAAGACAAACCGGCATATCTCGCTGCAAAAGAAATGTTGCCACCTGAACTACACTCCGAACTTCGACAATTGATAATGGAGTACAGATTGGCCGCACTAAAAATTCATAAGACGCCTTTCGTCTCACCGAAAGTGCTCGCAGAACTCATTCTCATGGGTTGGAGGGCTCAACGCCCCTAAGGTGAAGGAGGTCCTGATAGAAACGGCGCGACGCATCCGCCTCCGCGCTTGCGAAATCGGCACTCGAGACGTACTGCGATTCCTGCGGTTGCTGCCAATGTCACGCGCGGTGGCGACACGGTGGCGATTTCGTCGCGGTTCTCAGCCGAAATTCCGGACACCGCGCGGACACAACACGTGTTCGAGTAAGGATGCTTCGCCGGTTTCGTTGAACCCAGCGATAATCTGGGCGGGTTTGGTGAGCGCGCCGGGGCTCGAACCCGGGACCCCGTGATTAAAAGTCAGGGGATAATAGCAACCACCTTGGGTGGCGACACGGTGGCGATTCACATCAATTCGCAGTACGCAGACAAAATTTTGTTAGCAAAAGAGTTCAGACGAAACAATATGTTGAGTGGTCGGGGCGGCGGGATTCGAACCCACGACCTCTTGTCTCCCAGACTCAACTTATTCGTTTCACTGTGTGTCACCCGGTCATCCTGCGCCTGTATTTCCTTGCAAAAGCATGCGCGCTCGTCCTATCCGGATTCCTCGAGTACCCCCGCGTTTCAACGCGCGGTGGCGACACGGTGGCGACACGGAGCTGGCATGGCGGGGATAGAACGGATTTGTCTAACAAAAAATCCGATGATGGCCGCCAAAAACGACGTCCGCTATTCCGCGTTTTGAGTCCGCTTTGCCCCCAAGAGCGGACATTCGTTAGCGCGGTTGGCATGTCCGCTTCGGGCCAATAGCGACCGCTGTGCGGAAGCTCCAAAAGTGTCGTGAAGGGCCAAGAGCGGTCATTCAAGAGTCAGCGCGCTCACCATGCGTAGCGGACGGTGCCCTTGCCGGCATAGGCCACGGTGGTGCGCGAGAACTCGCCATCGACGTTGGCGGCGAACGTCCACCCGTTGTGCCAGCCCATCTCGCCGACAAGCGACAGCAAGGCTGCGTTGGCCGAGGGCTGCGCGCCGTTCACGGTGAAGGTCGCACCGGGAAGAGTCTGAAACGTCGCGGTGGCGCTGCGGTCGGTGTTCCAGTCATGCGCCCAGGCCGTTTTGGCCTTGAGCGTAAACACACCGCCCTGCACCAGCATCGCCTTGTCGAAGCGGGCCCCGAGTTCGCCCCGCGTCGCGGTGACCGTCTTCGAGGCGTAGCTGAGCGCGAATGTGTTGCTGCCTGATGTCGCCATCTCGCCGTAGGAGGGCAGATAGAAGCTGGTCGTCTGCAAAGCCGCGTAAGGCGTAATGCCGACCACCGGTGTCGCATAGCGCCAGCCACCCTCGAGCCGCGCGGCCAGTGCCTGCGCCTTGAAGTTGGCGCGTAACTGATCGGTGCCGGCAATCGTCACGGTGCGGTCGGTGGTCGTGTCCTGCCAGGCGTAGCTTAGTGCGCCGGCGAGATAAGCCGCGCCGATATTATGCTTGGCGTAGACCGCGGCGTTAAAGATGTCCGCCTTGCCACCGCCGAAGCCACCATCAAGTCCGAAATTGCTGCCGGCGCCGCCGAGCGCAAAACCAAGCTGGGTGTTCGGCGCGACGCGGTAGCTGGCCCCTGCCAGCATGCCGAAGATGCGGCTGGTCGTGGTGCTGGTGCCGGCGCTTGCATCGCCGTTGACGCGGCTGTTGCCGCCATAAGCCGAAGCCCAGACGTTCCAGCGCGACGCAAAGGGCGCGGCGAGACGGTCGCGCGGTGTCACTGCGGCATAAGCATCCTTAGCTTCGCGTGACACCTTGCGTTTGGCTGCATAGGCATTCGCCTCATCCCCTTGCGCAAAGCCAATAGAGCCACCCTGGTTATCGTCGTCGAACGCGCCATCGAAGATCGCGTTGACGAACTGACCGGTCGCGGTGATGCCCGGCTGCGCGGTCGACGCGCCTGGCTGGCCTGAACCTTGCGACAGACCATTGCCGTTGAGGTTTGCGAATACGGCCGGAATGCCGCCGGTCGTGTTGAAGTAATTGGTCAACGCATTGCCGACGTTCTGCTGATTGCCGTTGAGACCACCGGGGAAGTTCGGGCCGGTGAGACCACCGGGGGAGCTCGGGCCGGTGAAGCTGAGCGTCAGATCAAGAAACACGCTGGTCGCCGAATAGCTGAGGCTCGCGGTCGTGTTCGCCGGCTTATTGGTGTTGGTGAGGCTCGCGAATGTCGTGCCGCCGAGACCGCTGGCGGTCAGGATTGTGTATTGCTTCGCAACATAAGTGCCGGCCGAATATTGCGCGGTGACGGTCGCACCGGTCAGTGTTGCGGCACCCGTAGCGGTCACGCTGTCGTTGGCTGTCGACGAGAGGCGCACAATGTAGGTCGTGCCCGACGCGAAGGTGATCGGACCGGTGGTGCTCAGCGTGGTGCCGATTACCGAACCGCTCAACGCCGGCGCGAACGAGCCGCCGGTGACATTAATGCCGCCGTTATAGGTGCCGGTGTAGCTGGCGATGTTGGTGCCGCCCGTGAACTGCACCGCATAATTTCGAACGCCGGCTCCGAAATTGGCCACCCCCCCGCTGATCGTTCCGCCGGTGTTGTCGATGGTCAGTCCCGCGCCGACGACGCCGATGCCGCCGGCGCCGCTACCTTGCGGGGACCCGCCCGTGCCGGAAGTGCCGCCATTGCCGCCCGTCACTGTGCCCGAATTGGAGAAGGTCGCACCAGATGGCGTGAACTGCACACCGACGCCGCCATCGCCACCTTGCCCACCATCTCCGCCATCGGCTCCATTGCCGCCGTTGCCGCCAGTCCCGCCGCCGATGGCGCCGCTGTTGCTACTGGCCCCTGTTCCTGTAACGATCGCACCGTAGCCGCCGGCACCACCACCGCCACCGCCGGCACTATTGCCACTTGTTGAAGTGCCGCCGTTTCCGCCTTTACCGCCATTGCCGCCGTTGAGCGCACCGGCGTTGGTGATAGTGGCCGCACCGTTGCCATTGCTATTATTTCCGCCAAACCCACCTCCGCCACCACCGCCGTTGAAACCTGAGCCTCCGTTTCCACCGTCCGGGGTGCCGCTAGTTCCTCCGGCGCCGTTACTTCCACCGCCGCTTGCGCCATTCCCATTGCCACCCTGACCACCGCCCGCGCCGCCGCCGCCGCCGCCGCCTTGATTCACCGCGCTCGCGCCACTGGCTCCGGCAAACCCGCTTCCACCGGGACGAGGACTTTGGCCGGTGCCTCCGCCGCCTCGACCGCCATCGGCGAGCGCTGGTCCGGCTGCGATAAGCAAGGCACCGACCAGCGCCGTCGACGCCATCAGCCTTCGAATTGAATTGCCGCTGCCGGATAGGTTGCCGCGTGATGAGACAGACTGACGATCGTTCTCGATTGAACAAGCACTGTCGCTGCGCATGAAATCCACTTCCCCATCGGCGCAACGACTCCCGATCTGTAGGACGTTTGCGTCACACCACTTCTTGATAAATGCCCTGCACCCAGCGAAACGAATGTCGTTCCCGCACATCAATCGGTGTGCACACCTAGAGCGGTTATAGGTGTGATGTCCGATTCGGGTCAAACGCTACCGTTTGGAGGCGCGCCGCAATGTCCGGTCTATCCCCAATCGCGACCAGAAACCGGACCATAGCGACAGTCCATTTCAGTTGTCGCTATGCCCGCATTTTCGGTCGCTCACGGGGGAATAGGAGACATTCGATATACGCTGCGAAATGACGTGAAGGGCCAAAACCGGACTCGTGCACCGCAGCAAACGGACTCGAGGGGGGCAGGCCACATTCTATTTTAGTGGCACATTGCGCGGGTGTTGAAACTGATCAAAATCACTGGCGCACTCCTATCGATTGAGAACGACGTGGGTGACGTGCTCGGTCGCCTGATGGTCGGCAACGCGGTAGCCGAGTGCCGGGAGGTCGATCCCGGTGAACATTGCTTCGCCTTGCCCGAGCACGACCGGAGACATTGCGAAATGCAGCTCGTCGATCAGGCCGGCGCGAAGATATTGACGCACCGTCTCGACACCACCGCCGATCTTCACATCGCGATCTTTGGCGGCAAGCTTCGCCTGTTCCAGCGCCGCCGTGATGCCCTCGGTCACGAAGATGAAGGTGGTGCCCCCTTCCATCTCGATCGGATCACGCGGATGGTGCGTCAGCACGAAGGTCGGCGCGTGATAGGGCGGATTGTCGCCCCACCAGCCCTTCCAGCTTTCGTCGGGCCATTCTCCGCGCACCGGGCCGAACATGTTGCGGCCCAGGATGAAGGCGCCGAACCCCTCCATTGAGCGCCGGGCATAATCCTCATCGACGCCCTCGGACCCACCGTTTCCGCCGAACATCGCCTTGAACGTCTTCGTCCCGAAGAACCAGCGATGCAGCTCAGTCCCACGCTTGCCGAGCGGATTTTCAAGGCTTTGGTCAGGCCCTGCACCGAAGCCGTCGAGCGAGATCGCAAAGCCTGCAACGCGCACTTTCGTCATAACGCAAATCGTCCCAATTGTTTCCGCCCTTTATGTTAAATCAGCACCGCAACCGCCAGCAGGATAAGCGCGATTACTGAAGCCGCCGCACGATACAGGTGAGACCGTTCCCAGCGATACGTTTCCGAAGTACCAGGCACCTCATTCACCGTGTCTCAGTTTTATTGGACATAAGAGCGTGGGCGGTCTCGTCAAGGCCGTGCCCGTGCCGCATCTGACGAAATCGTCGACCAAGTCTGGTCTTCAACGGCGCCATCTTTCAAGGGGAGACGCGATGCGCTGACTTCAACGACCAGCCGCCACGTCTTCCGTCGTCAATTGACGACTCGCCCAGCCAGCGGAACGAGTAGCGTGTGATCTCAGTAAAGCTCCCATGTCCGCTTTGGGTCAGTAGCGACCATTTCGACCCATCAGGGCAAAGTCCGTTTTGCCCCCGTTAGCGACCAAAAATCTGCGATTAGCGACCGTTCACCCCGGTGAGCTACGCCCTGTCGCGATGTCGGATTTTTTGGTCGCTATTGGGTGAGGAGCGGACATTCGGCACTGCACTCAGAATCTCTGCTTTGGGCCAAAAGCGGACTCATGCAGTGCAACATCCACATCAAAGAAAAAGCCTCGGCACAGTGGCCGGAGGTTGCATGGGAACTACATGAAACAAAGACCTCTCCATCCGTGGCGTAGACCACCGACAAAATGAGCGCAGGGGCTCATCGTTGCGACGGGAAATGTTGCAGAGGTGCACTTTGTCAAACCCGGAGCGCGCTGCCTTGGAATGCGCCCGTTTGGAAGCGGACTGTATGCAACTGGCGGGGGATATTCATAACCACGCTCAGCAATCGCATTTCATTCGAATGGCGAAGGTGTGGACCGCGCTAGCAAGTGAGCATCTCAAGTCCTCTAACGATGAGTTAGCGTATGGCTACCCACCAACTCCAGCCTGTCGTGCTCGTAGTGGAAGACGATCCACTGATGAAAATCCTGACGATCGATATCGTTGAGCAAGCCGGGTTCGTTGCATTGCAGGCCGACAATGCGGACCAAGCCGTTATCCTCTTGGAATCACGCTCGGACATCGCTTTGGTGATTACCGACATCAACATGCCTGGGAGTATGGATGGGCTGAAATTGGCTCATGCCGTGCGCGAAAGGTGGCCGCCCATCAAGATCATCGTGGTGACAGGCGAAGGTGCAGTTTCCCAAGCC
>JBBRAN010000003.1:0-153881 GCA_038206695.1 Hyphomicrobiales bacterium
ACAAACTCCTGCGCGACCTGCCGCTTGAACTCAATGCTGTGCGAACGCTGCTGTCTGGCCATGGCTTTCATCTTTCGAAAGCCCAGAACACCCTGTCAAATCACTAACTTCAACATGTCCGGCTCAAGGGGCGCACTCCAGACATAGTTCCTTTGCATGGTGTGATTGTGATTCGGCGAGAGGATCAAAACTGATGGCGTCGGTGCGCTTCACTTGCCCAACACACCTCGCGGAGGTCGACAGCGGTATCGACGTCGACGACTACACGCTTGCCCGCACGCGGCTTGAGATTTTTTACGTTCATTGTCCGCTGTGTCACAAACCACATCGGTTTCTGTTAGCCGACGCCGTGTTGGACGAAAAATTATCTCATCTCGCCGCTGCGAGTTAAGTCACGAGAAAAGGCAACCCAAGCCGTATTGCGTGGTATAGTCCACCACTTCCGAACGGCGGGGTACGTCTTCAGTCTGCTTTGATCCTGAAAGCCGGACATTAGTGCGCGCATTGAGCGCGTCCGCTTTGGGTCATGAGCGACCATTTCAGCGCCCCGGGTCTGAAATGAAGGAGGCCCCAACCGAGGCGGCCCTAGCCCACGCCTGGGCGACTCGGGGGCGGCAACGCCTCTTCGTATTGGGAGATCGCAGCACAATCTCGGCACTGGAAAAAAGTGACGGCCTTTCGATCGCCTTGTCGCTCGATCCGTGCCGAGTGTTTTAGGGGGCCACGGCAAAGATGGCATTCAGAGGACGGACGATCTGCGACCGATTCCATGAATCGACCTTACGCCTCATAATCCGATTGTCTGTTGGACTACTGACTCAAGACGCAGGTATTTGAAATTAGGCCACTGGTATTTGAAATTAGGCCACTGGTATTTCAACTTAGGCCCATTGGGGTCAAAACAGGCCAGTGCCCCCTTTCCTAAAGGAGCAATTACCCGTAGCGGACATGCGCAACGCCAAAAACCAAAGGCCCTAATAATCACTAGGGCCTTTGGTGCACCTGTACGTCCGAAATTCAGGTCTTGATGTCGCTGGGCAGTTTACCGCCATTGGCGGCGAGTTTCGTCATAATCTGCTTGTGCAGCCAGACATTCATGGTGGCGGAATCATTCGTGTCGCCAGTGTACTTTAATTCAGCGGCCAGTTCCTTGCGCGCCGTGAGGCTGCTGTCGAGATCGAGGGCCTTCATCAAGTCGACAATGGAGGTGCGCCAGATCAATTTCTCTCCCTTTGATGCCGCCGCCTTGTCGACGATTGCGGCCACATCGACTGTTTGCGCCGGAGCTGCGCCGGGCGCTGCCGTTGGTGATGCGCTCGCTTGCGCTGAACCGTGACCGAAAATTGCGCCCATAATGTTTCCAAAGATACCCATGAAACTCTCTCCCGTTGTTCGTGCCGAGTTGCGAATATCGATGCGATCGACTCCAATCACACCCGCCGTCACGCTTTCTTGCGCTTGGCCATTTTTTTCTTCGCCAAGTAGACGCCGACCTTTTTCGATGAGTGGCCGGCCGCCTTCACAGCCGCCTGCAGCCTGGCCGGAGTGACCTTGAATTTCTTCGACCAGTAGCGGACTTCATAAGGCTGGCTGAGCGCGATCAGAGCCTTGTCGCGGGCCTTGTGCTTTTGCAACTTGATATAGGCTTCGACGTTTTTTGAGGAATGGCCGACTTTTTTCACGACGTATTTGAGCTTAGCCGGAGGGATCTTGAATTTCTTCGACCAGTAGCGGACTTCGTAAGGCTCGCTCAATGCAATTAACTTGCGGTCGGAACCGCCACGCTTGCTTTTATCGTCGGCCATGCCGATCTCCCGCTGTTGTTATTTGTTAGATGAGGCAAGAATTGATGGCGGCACAAGCGGCGCCGCCATAGCCGCTGCCTTGAAAGCTTTGGCGTCGTTCTCACACGTGGACGTACCTCTCTTGCTCTGAAGAAGACCACCAAGAACGCCGCCAGAATCCCCTTGCTGGCCCGATAGCAGACTGCCCAGACCGCCCTGAAGATGTCTGTATAAAATTGACCGCTCGCCTGTAACGGAAGTTGCAGGAACACCTTTGCGCGCGGCGCGTTGCCTCACCAATACTCATCTGAATTTAAGGAGATTTGTCATGCGCGCTGCGCTGAAGGCTGGAATGATCGTGTTGATGCTAGCGGCCGCGCCCGTAGTGGCTCAGGCCGGAACATTGGAAGGTGCCGCCATCGGTGCGGGGACTGGTGCCGTGGTTGCCGGACCTCCCGGCGCGGTAGTCGGCGGAGTAGTTGGAGCGGTGGTCGGCGGACCGAATATCGTTCGCCGGCGTCATTACGCCCGCGCTGGCCGCAGCAGCTGCTGGCGTGACAACGGCGGCTATCGGCATTGCTCGCGCCGCTAGAAACGCCAACGTTTAATGAAAGCATTGAGGAATGCCGGCCGGGGCGGCCGTTCGCCGCTCCGGTATTTTACTGCACGATCTCCTCTTCTCCGATTGCAACTGAAATCCCACTACCGTCCCCGACAATGTCGAGCTTTTCATTCCGCACAAACAGCAGACACTACGCGCGCGAGTACAGCGGCGGGGACCAAACGAGATCGGTATCGCGTTCGAGATTGATCGTTCATTAGACCCTCGGCGCGCCGCTGACGCCGAGTTACAGCAGCGCGTCGAGACGCGGTCCAACGGGCGCTCACAAAGACATTCGGCAGCGATCGTTCACTAAAATGTGCTTCTAATTTCATTTCTCATCACTGCAAAGTGCATGCGTCATAGCAATGTAACGGGCTAGTTTGCTGCCGCCACGTGCTGTGGTTTTGCAAAATGAGAAGGAGACTACCAATGTCGGTGCTTTCTAAGACTTTGCTGATTGTGAGCGTCTCAGCCGCACTTATCGGAGGCGCTTATGCCGCGGGCGAACCGTGGGTACTGAAGAACGACATGGCTTACACCGTCGGGGGAGATGGCGCACCCACGGTCGTCCAGCTCAACACGATGGATAAGGCCAAGATGGCGAACGCCAAGGAAGTGCCAAAGGGAACCGTCTTTTTTATGAAAGACGGAAAAATGATGATGATGAGCATCGATAGATAAGGCGCCCAAAAAACAAAGCATCTTTCATCTACTACTACTACCCCGGTCACTAGCCGGGGTTTTTCTTTCCAGTTTCTATTTTGGACAGCTTCAAGCCAGATGTCTGCGCTTGGCGCGAGGCTTTCATTCGTCATCCGTAAAAATCCGGCCCGGTCCTTGGGGAGGGTATAGAGACACAAGAAAAATCAAACTCCCCGGATTCATGCGCACCGTGTCCGGCAGGAATTTCACCTGCCAAATGAGGCGGTAGGTTAAATGCGGCGTTGGAAAATATGGGCGCGAACGATCAAGCGGGACGCTCACGCCCTTTACCTCGCGGCCCGTGACCCTCGCGTTCCTTGGTACGCAAAGGCTTTGGCGCTGGCTGTCGCGGCCTATGCAGTGTCACCGATTGACCTAATTCCCGATTTCATTCCGGTCATCGGCTACCTAGACGATCTAATTATTGTCCCCTTGGGAATTGCACTCGTTATCAGACTAGTTCCCCCGGAAATCATGGCGGAGCATCGAGAACTAGCCGCTGCATCCCAAGATCAGCCCGTGAGTAAGATCGCGGCTGGGATAATTGTTGCGATTTGGTTAGCTGGGGCCGGAACTACTGCGTGGATAATGTATCGATGGCTCGCAGGCTAGGTCGCTACGTTTCGAAGTTGCGCGCATGTCTGCTTTGGGTCCTGGGCGGTAATTTCAGCGGATTTTGACTATGTCCGCTCTGCCCCCCAATAGCGGACACTCGGGATTGCGCTTGATGGTTGCGATACAACTTCTGTTTAAATGGGGCGCGCTTCCAGTAATCAACATTTGCGACCACTGGTATTTCCCCGCGCCTACAATTGTTAGTTTTGTAAAATTCCCAATAGGTCAGCACTAATGTTTTGCCAAGGCTGATCTAAGTTTACCGTCACGGTTTGAACCGGATGCCCCTCAATATTGGTTTTAAATGCCAGCTTCTCGCCAACGGCTGGATAAAACAGAATCCCCTCTGCATTAGAATATTCCGATCCGCACGCCTCCGAGTTTTTAAGATATGAAAATATCGGATAAAGGTCCCTGGAGTGTATCGACTGTTTTCCGTGATGCTCTTGGAGCGTTTCTTTATAATATTTTGTATCAATAATGATGCGCCGATCACCCTTCTTCAAATGAATGTCTGTGGTCATCGTCGGCAGCAGTTTTAACTGTTCACCATTCACGAGGCGAGCGAATTGCCCGCAACGTCGGGCGGGCCTCTCTGCGTTACAGAACAGGGGGTTTGATGCAGCAGGTAAGAAATTAGGCGAAGCTACAGAAATCCCCTCGAAGCAGGGATAGCGCGGCTGTCGACCAGCATGGCCTAAGCCTTCGCTGCTTCCGACTCGACATAGCGCGGAAACACGCCGGCCGGCACCGGCAACGCGATGCCGGGCGCAAGCCGATGGGCGCTGCCAAGTCTGGCGAATGTGCGCTCATTCGTCGGCACGCCGAGCAGATCGAGCAGCTTGCCGGCCGATTGCGGCATCACCGGCTGGGCGAGGATCGCAACTTGCCGGATCACTTCGGCGGTGACGTAAAGCACGGTAGCTTGTTTGGCCGGATCGGTTTTCGCCAGCGCCCAGGGCGCTTCGCCCGCGAAATAACGGTTGGCGTCGGCCACTACGGACCACACGTGATTGAGCACCTGATGGAGTTGCTGGGTCTTCATGTGGTCGCGCGCGACCGCAATCATGCCGTCCGCCGCGGCAAGAATGGCTTTGTCATTGTCCGAGAACGCGGCCGGCTTCGGCAACGAGCCGCCCAACTGCTTGCTGATCATCGACAGCGAGCGTTGCGCCAGATTGCCGAGATCGTTGGCAAGATCGGCATTGATGCGGTTGACGATCGCCTCGTGGCTGTAATTGCCGTCCTGGCCGAATGGCACCTCGCGCAGGAAAAAATAGCGCAGCGGATCGACGCCGTAAGCGTCGGTCAGGGTAAAGGGGTCGATGACGTTGCCGACCGATTTCGACATTTTCTCGCCGCGGTTGAACAGGAACCCGTGCGAGAAAATGCGGTTGGGCACCGCGATGCCGGCCGACATCAGGAACGCCGGCCAATAGACCGCGTGGAAGCGCACGATGTCTTTGCCGATCACATGCAGCGCCGCCGGCCAGTAACGCTTGAATTTCTCGTTCTGCGTATCGGGATAGCCGACCGCCGTGATGTAATTGGTTAGCGCGTCGACCCACACATACATGATGTGCCTGTCGTCGCCCGGCACACGAATGCCCCAGTCGAAGGTCGTGCGCGATACCGACAGGTCTTTCAGGCCGCCTTCGACGAAGCTCGCCACCTCGTTAAGCCGCTCGCGCGGCAGCACAAAGTCGGGCACCCGCTTGTAGAGGTCGAGCAATTTGTCCTGGTAGGCCGACAGCTTGAAGAAATAGCTCTCTTCCTCGACCCACTCGACCGGCGTGCCGGTCTTGGTCGAGATGCGCGTCTTTTGCTCATTGAGCGCCGTTTCGTCCTCGGCGTAATAGGCCTCGTCGCGCACCGAATACCAGCCGGCGTATTTCGACAGGTAAATATCGCCGTTCGCCTGCATCTTGTCCCAGATGCCGGCCGACGATTTGTGATGGCGTTGCTCGGTGGTGCGGATGAAGTCGTCGTTCGAGCAGTTGAGCCGCTTCACCATCGCCTGGAATTGCTTGACGTTGCGGTCGACCAGATCGCGCGCGCTGATGCCTTCGCGCGTCGCGGTCTGCTGGATCTTCTGGCCGTGCTCGTCGGTCCCGGTCAGGAAATACACGTCATAGCCGTCGAGCCGCATGAAGCGCGCGATGGCGTCGGTCGCGATCACCTCGTAGGCATGGCCGATATGCGGCGGGCCATTCGGGTAGGAAATCGCGGTGGTGATGTAGAAGGGCGAAACCATGGGGCGTCGTGGTATCAACCGAGCGCCGCGTCGGCAAGCGACGCGAACACCGAAAATACCAGCGGCTTGCGCTCCAGATTGTACTCCTCGACGTCGCGCGCGGCCGCGTTGACCTTGGCCCATGCGGCGGCGAGTTGGGCCAATCGCGCGCCATCCTGTGCACCGCCCTGCAGCCGTGCCGCCAGCCAGCCATTGACGATGTCGAGGAAGATGGCGAGGGTTTGCGGTTCGTTGCCGCCGATCGCCTCGCCGAGCGCATGCAGCGCGCGCGGGTCCGGTTCCGGAAGCTGCGCCAGCACATCGAGCACCTTCTGCCGCAACGCCAGCGTCTCGCCGTCGAGCAGCGCGACGGCGCGCCCTGCGCTGCCTTCGGCCGCGGCGGCGGCTTCGCCGATCGCCGAGTCGGCCGGCGATCGTCTGAGCGCAGCTGCGGTGGCGCGCGCGACATCGGTGTCGTCCAGCGGGCGCAACATCAGCATCCGGCAGCGCGAGCGGATTGTCGCCATGACGCGGCCTGGTGCGTGGCTGACCAGCAGCAGCAGCGAGCGTGGCGGCGGCTCCTCGATCACCTTGAGCAGCGCGGTGGCGCCTGAAGCATTGAGTTCGTCGACCGCATCGACGATAGCGACGCGCCAGCCCCCCTCGCCCGCCGTCGAGCCGAAGAACGACACGGAACGGCGCACGTCGTCGACCGCGATGTCCTGGCGCAATTTTCCCTTGTCGTTGAGCGTGCGTTCGAGCACCAAGAGGTCGGGATGCGCTTCGTTGGTGACGCGCCGCGCCGCCGGGTTGTCGGCGGCGACCGCAAGCGACGTCGCGTTTTGCACCGCCCCAGCCGCCGGGTCGGGATGCGCCAGTACGAAGCGCGCCAGCCGGTACGCTAAAGTCGCCTTGCCGATGCCGGGCGCGCCGCCGATCAGCCAGGCATGCGGAATGCGGCGGCCGCGATAGCTCTCGAGCAAGGCCCGTTCGGCATCCTCGTGGCCGAACAGGGCGAGCGTGGCGCGTGGATGCGGGGCATCGCCCGCGCCGATGTCGTCGGTGGTCACGGCGCGACGGCTTCGTTGGCGTGCGGCGCGCCGGTGCGCAGTAGGCGTTGCTCGACCGCGTTCCAGATCAAGTCGAGCACGGCGGGCTTCGGCTTGGTCGCGTCGATCACCATGCAGCGCTCCGGTTCGACCTTGGCCAGCGCGACGAAGGCGCGCCGTAACTGCTCGTGAAACGCGACATCCTCCGACTCGAAGCGGTCGGCCGCCGCGCCGCCGCGCCGCCGCGAGGCGCGCGCGAGGCCGGCGTCGGCGGGCACGTCCATGATGAAAGTCAGATCGGGCAGCGCGTCGCCGACCGTCACGCGCTCAAGTCCCTTGATGAGGCGGACATCGACTTTGCCGAGCGCGCCCTGATAGACGCGCGTCGAGTCGATGAAGCGGTCGCAGATCACCCATTTGCCCTGCGCCAGCGCCGGCGCGATGGTGTTGCGGATATGGTCGTCGCGCGCCGCGGCGAACAGGATCGTCTCGGTTTCCGCCCCGAGCGGCTTGGCCGCGCCGGACAGCAATACATGGCGGATGATCTCGGCGCCCGGCGAGCCGCCCGGCTCGCGCGTGAGCACCACGTCGATCCCGCGCGTCTTGAGCCGGTCCGCGAGCAGCGCGGCATGGGTCGACTTCCCGCTGCCCTCGCCGCCTTCGAAGGTGATGAAACGTCCGCGCATTCAATCCCAATACTGAGTCGGCCCGGTCGGCGCGTCCGCACTATAGCTTTTGCGCTCCGGCGCGGAACAGGTTGATCACCAGTTCGGACGCGCCGTCCAGTGCGCGTTGCGGAAGACTGCCGCGTCCGATGCTTTCGGCCGCCCTGAGTGGCACCTGCAGGACCAGGTTGTCGTTGCGCCAGACTTTCAAGGTGGCGAGCGCATTGCCTTCCGCGACAGGCGCTGGCACCGGCCCGTTATAGACGATGCGCGCCAACAGCCGACCGCTGCCGTCCTTCGGTACCATGACCCGAACCAGGCCGCCGGCGACCAGGGGCACGCGACCCTTGATCCCGGCAAAAACCTTTGCGTCGCCGATGATCTGGTTCTCGGCGAATAGAATGCGCGTTTCGAAGGCGCGAAAGCCCCATTCCAGCAGCTTCTTGGCTTCGCTGGCGCGGTCCTCCGGTGTCTTGAGGCCGTTGACGACGACGATCAGCCGCAAGCCGTTCTGCACCGCGGAGCCGACCAGGCCGTAGCCGGCTTCCTTGGTGTAGCCGGTCTTCATGCCATCGGCGCCGTTGACCGTGCCGAGCAGCGGGTTGCGGTTCTGCTGGCGGATCTTGTTCCAGGTGAACTCCTTCTCGCCATAGATCGGGTAAAATTCCGGATAAGTCAGGATGATGTGGCGCGCCAACATCGCGAGCTCGCGCGACGTCACCTGCGTGCGCGGATCGGGTAATCCGTTGGAATTACCGAACGTCGATTTCGGCAAGCCGATGGTGCGGGCGCGCTCGGTCATTTTGGCGGCGAATTCGGCTTCGTTGCCGGCAAGGCCCTCGGCCAGAACGATGCAGGCGTCGTTGGCCGACTGGATGATCATGCCGCGAATGAGATTGTCGACGCTGACTTTGCTGTAGAGCTCGGCATACATGGTCGAGCCGCCGGAGGGGGCGCCGCCCTTGCGCCAGGCATTCTCGCTGACGCGATATTCGTCGCTTCGCTTGATGCGGCCGGACTTGAGCTCGTTGAAGACATATTCCGCCGTCATCAGCTTGGCGAGGCTGGCGGGGAAAACCAGGTCGTCGGCGCCGCGCTCAAACAGTACGCCGCCATTATCGACATCGATCAGGATGGCGTGCGGCGCGCTGACGTTCGGTTCGTCTTTTTTTGGCTGGGCGGTCGCCGCTTTCTGCTGGGCGAACGCGAGCGGAACGCCTAGTCCGAGGCAAAGCGTTGCCGCGGCGGCGAACAGTAACCTCGATATGACTCGGCGCTGCATGCTCGCCCGATCAATGAATTCAGAACGCTGAACTGTGCGGATGTGGCGTCGAAATGCGGCTCAGTAAAGGCCGCGTCCGCTCAGGACCGCCGCCGGAGCATCATAGCGCACCGGGGCATAGGCCGAAACCGGCGAAGTCAGGCGTCCGGGCGGCGGTGCCGAGGCCGCCACCGCGACCGGCCTGGCCGGCGCCTCGAGCTCAGCGCGCTCGACCGCTGAAGCGCGGCTGCCGCGGGCATTGGCCGCGAATTCGACGGTTGCGGGGCGTTGGGCGGACGCGCGCGGGGTTGCGTTCTCGGTCGCCTCCCCGGTCGCATAAATTTGGCGCTGCGGCGTGGGCTCGTCGCTGGTCAGCCGGGTCATCGGCCGCGAATCGAAAAACTCCGGCACATACTTCTGTCCAGCCGAGGCGACCTGCACCTGTTCCGCCGAGGCGACCCGGACCGCCTGCGGCTTCGCCGGCCGGTCGCCGTCGCGCAACGTCGCCATCAGCTTGTGGTCGTCCGAGCCGGTGAGCGGTGCGCGCCCGACATAGTCGACCCGCACCTTACCGAGCCCCTGCCCGTAAATTCCGAGCAGCTTCGCGCTCTGGACCGAAAGGTCGATGATACGGTCCTGGGCATAAGGTCCGCGATCGTTGACCCGCACGATCAGCGAGCGGCGGTTTTTCAAATTGGTGACGCGGACATAAGACGGCATCGGTAGCGTCGGATGCGCCGCCGAAATCGAATTCATGTCGAAGATTTCGCCGTTGGCGGTGAAGCGGCCATGGAAGTCGTCGCTGTAATAAGACGCGACGCCTTCGGCGCTGTAAGCGATGTTTGCCTCAGGAACGTAAGTGCGGCCGCCCACCACATAAGGCTTGCCGACGCGATAGGCGCCGCCGCCTTTCGGCACCGGTTCGCCGGGCTGAACGACGCGCTCACTGGCCGATACGCCGTATTTCGCGTCGACCTTGCTCGACGTCCCGCCGGAGCAGTTCGCCAGCAGTAGGCCGGCGCTCGCCACCGTGGCGAGCCGCACCGCGGTGCCGGTCAGGTCAAGACCCGAGATTGAAAGCCGCCCCATTCCGAACTTGGTCCCCGTCCGCGCAGACCAGTACAATACAACTTCGCGGCAAAAGCATGAACGCCGCACGGCGGGCGTGGTAAATAATTGGTTCCATTACTATTTGTTGGCCCCGGTCCGCCGTGGTTCAAGCGCAGGTCTCGCCGACATCGCCGGCTTGCCGCCCGCAGGGTCCGCCCGGATTTAATGACGTTTCTAGCGCCGAAGCTATTTGTCGCGGCACCGCCGGATACGCCGGAACGTGCCATCGTCATATTCCACGACATTAACCCGGCATGTGCCGTCCCGTTCGTCCGCAAGCTGACGGGCCCAGTTCTGGTCGTGATTGCCGTCCGGCTCGAGCGTGAACTGCACCGGCACGGACGGCGGCCGGTGGGGCTTGGCACTGGCCGCGCAAGGGGCCATCAAGAAAATTGCCAGCGTCGCGATTTTCAGCATGAGGTCCTCCCTTCCGCACAATCCGCGGCGGGTTCGGGGGTTCCGTCGGTTTGGAAAAATGTCTTGGAGAGGACCGGCGGCAATCCGGCACTCAAAGGCAGCTTTGGCGAAGTTGCGTCGGGTGTAAAAACCTCGCAAAACCACCGAAGGAAGGGTGGCCGAGTGGTTTAAGGCACTGGTCTTGAAAACCGGCGTGCCCGCAAGGGTACCGTGAGTTCGAATCTCACCCCTTCCGCCAATCTTTTTCGCCTTCCCCCGCAGAGGGTCGATTGCCAATCCGAATTCCGCGAGCCCTCGGCGATACCCCCGACCCTACCCACGGCGTGCTGCAGATAAGCCGCCTCAGCCCCTGGGCATTTCAATTATTTAAAAAAGCTTATTGCGGTTTGCATTCTTTGGCGTAACCGTCAGCGGAGTCTGCGAAGATCCTTTCGACAATCTCGGTCTGAAATTTACCGTCGGCACGCTTGACGACCTTGGTCAGGTAGAAATCCTCTATCGGATAACCGTTGGTGTTGAATTTGAACGGCCCTCGCACCGACTTGAAAGCGGCCTTCTTCAGCGCTTCCTTTAGCGCGTTCTGGTCGGAAAGATTTCCCTTCACCGCCGTGACGGCACTGTTGATAAGGAGCGCCGCGTCGTAGGCCTGCATCGCATAGGACGCGGGCACGGCGTTGTGCGCGCTTTCGTAGCCCGTAACAAACTTCTTGTTCTCCGGGGTGTTCATGTTCGGCGCCCAGGTCAGCACGCCGTAGATGCCAGTCGCGGCATCCTGGAGCACTGGAAGAGTGGCTTCGTCGGCGGTGAAAGCAGAAATTATTGGCAAGTTGTTTTTTAGCCCTGCCTGATTGAACGTCTTGAGAAGGTTGATGCCCAGGCCACCGGGCATAAAAGTAAACAGTGCGTCGGCCTTCGATGCCGCTATTTTCGAGAGTTCCGGCTGAAAGTCCGCCGTGTTGAGGGGCACAAGGGATTCCTCGACCAGTTCGCCCTTGAAGGTACGCTTAAAACCAACGAGGGCGTCCTTGCCCGCCGGATAGTTCGGTACCAGTGCGTAGACACGTTTGTAATTGAGCTTGTTTGCCGCTTGGCCGATCGCTTCGAAAATCTGGTCGTTCTGATACGAAGTGACGAAGAAGTTGGGGCTACAATTCGCGCCAGCGAAGTTCGAAGTCCCTGCGTTGGTGCTGATTAATATCTTGTTGGCGTCAAGGACAGGCTTGTGGATTGCCACGAGGATGTTGGAGAAAATCGGACCGACAACAAAGTCGACCTGATCCCGTTCGATCAATCCGCGTACTTTCTGGATCGCCACGTCGGGCTTGAGCTCGTCGTCAACCACGAACAGCTCGACATCCTTGCCGCTCATTTTGCCACCAAGTTCTTTGATGGCGAGCTCAAAGCCGTTCCGAGATTGCTGGCCCAGAACCGCCGCGGATCCTGACAGAGTGTAGATCAGGCCGATTTTTATCCTGTCCTGCGCGGCCGCGATCTGCGGCGCCCATAACAGGGCGACAATTACCGTAAGACCCCGCAACGTTGCCTGCATCCCACCCTCCAAAAATCCTCGTCCAGGCAGACATATTGGGTGGGTAATGAAGCGTTGGTCAACGGCCATAATGCTCAACCTGCACCGCAGCATCTGTTGCGTCCGACTTCAGCGCCGCACTATATGACTACCCAAGACGGTAAGGCACGCGCAATGAAGGTAATTATTGTTGGCGGAGGTATCGGCGGACTAACTACGGCGCTGATGCTGCACGCCCGCGGGATTGACTGCGAGATCTTTGAACAGGCCGAGACGGTTCGCGAACTCGGCGTGGGAATCAACACGCTACCGCACGCCATCAAGGAACTCGCCGAGCTCGGGTTGTTGCCGAAGCTCGATCAAGCCGGCATTCGGACCCACGAACTTTTTTACATGAACCGCATCGGCCAGGAGATCTGGCGCGAGCCGCGTGGGACGGACGCGGGCTTTGAATATCCGCAGTTCTCGATTCACCGCGGGCGATTGCAGGCAGTAATCTATGAGGCGGTACGGGCGCGGCTGGGAGAGTACCGGGTTCATACCGGCTATCGACTGGGCTCATTTACCCAAGACGATGGCGGCGTCACGGGTTATTTCTTCGGCCGAGACGGGTCCCACCGGGCCAGTGTGCTTGGCGACATCCTGGTCGGTGCGGATGGCATACATTCTCACGTTCGGGAAGTGCTCTATCCGAATGAAGGCCCCGCTCGGTGGAACGGGTCAATGCTATGGCGGGGTGCAATCGACTGGCCAAAATTCCTCACCGGCCGCTCAATGGTGATTGCGGGCGGAATGGCCGGTAAGCTTGTTATTTACCCCATCGGTGAAGGCGCGCGCGAAGATAAGCCGCTCACCAACTGGGCGGTTTTGGTCAAGGTCGACGAAGGCGGCGCGCCACCGCGCAAGGAAGACTGGTCGCGACTTGGCAGGTTTGAAGATTTGTCCCCTCACGTGCAACGCTTCCGTATTCCGTTCGTCGACGCCCAGTCGCTCATCGAATCGACGCCGGAGTTTTGGGAATACCCGATGTGCGACCGAGATCCCTTGCCGCATTGGTCGCATGGGCGGGTCACTCTGCTCGGCGACGCTGCCCATCCGATGTATCCAGTGGGTTCGAACGGAGCCTCCCAAGCCATTCTAGACGCCCGGTGCCTCGCTGATCGCCTGCGTGAAGCCGAGCATCCCGGCCAGGCCCTTTGGGCCTATGAACGTGAGCGCTTGCCGATGACAGCGCAGATCGTGCACTCGAACCGGTCGGGCGGTCCGGAAGGCGTAATCGACGAGGTCGAAGCCCGCGCGCCGGACGGATTTGACAAGATCGACAACGTCCTGTCCTACGAAGAGCGCAAGGCAATCGTGCGCGGATATGCCTCGAAGGCCGGCTTTGCCAAAGAACAGGTCAACACGTCCGGAAAAGTTGCGTGATTTAGACCTGCGGCAATTGCTTGGACATGCGCCTTCCGTCGTCAGCTTATGCCGGAGGCGGCGGCAGAAAATTCACCTCATGCTTCGCGGAAAGCGCGACGACATCAGGCGGGTTTTGCTCTTTCATCGAGTGGATTGCCCAGAAAAGATCGTAAAGCTTGCGGGTTGGTGTCACCCAGAACAAACATTTGATGGTTTGGTCTGATTTGTTGAACAAGCCGTGCGGAATATTCCTCGGCAGTTTGATGAGATCGCCAGCAGTGGCGGCAAATTCCTTGCCATCAATCCAGGCATCCATCTTACCTTCGAGCATGTAGACGAATTCATCTTGGGTCGGATGGATGTGCGGAGGCACGAAAGTGGTTGGCGGAAATGTCGCGTGCCATGAAAAAGAGTCTTTGGTCAATTGCTTGGGTACATATATCTGGCCCAAGATATTCCATACGATCCCGTCGAGACCAGAGTTGGCCTTCGTAACGCCGGGTGTCATCGTATCCATGCCTCAGAACTCCTTTTCCAGGTGCCATATACTTAAATGATGGATGATTGGAGCGCTAGGAGAGACGCCGTTTTTCGTATGGCGATGATCTACAGGCCACAACTGTTTTGCTTGTAACAGCTCCCGGTCTGCTGCCACTGGCAAACCCCCGTGCAAATACGGGATTCGCATTCTGGGAACGCGGTTGAGCAGGCGGCCCCGTCCCCTTTTTGGATATATTTTTTAAGCGCAAAAGCACGCCTGAATCAAAAGCAAGAGCGGCGCGCGCTGGATGGGCGCGCCGCCTGGTTTCCCGAAATTAACTTCCGCCGATGTCGCCACTCAGCACGGGGCCAATCGATTCCCATCGTTCTCCCGAAAAGCGCTGCATCTGCATTTGTCGGATCGGATAGAAATTGGTCGCACTGGTGTTGATCTTGATGCCGGGCAGTAACATCCCGAGCTCGATATCCTTCAGATTCGCGGCCTGCTTCATGACATTCTCGCGGGTGAGATCATCACCACACTGCTTGAGCACCTGAACAAGGGTCTGCGCTACGGAGTAGCCATAGACCGTAAAGCTCGACGTCTTGTCTCCGTCCGGGAAATACTTATCCATAAAGGCAAGCCAGTCCTTGTAGCCGGGATCGTCCTTCCAGGCGGGATCCGTGGCGTCCTTGAGGTAATAGGTCGACAAAATGCCTTTCGCATTTTCAATGCCGGCAGGCTTGAGTACACCACCTATTGATTGGGAAACGTTGTTGAGCAGGTGAAGCGGCTTCCATCCGATTTCAGCCGCCTTTCTGATGGCCTGCGCTGCGAATTTCGGCGTTGTCACGTTGAAGAAAACATCGGCGCCGGACGCTTTCAAATTGACCATCTGCGAGTCTACCGTCGGATCAGAGGTCTCGTAGGGCTGTTCGGAGACGATCATGCTTGCGGCCTTGTCGCCCAGACCGTCCCTCATGCCTTTGACATAATCCTTACCGTAGTCATCATTCTGGTAAAGGATGCCGATCTTGGCGTTCGGATACTTTTCCATCAGATATTTTGCGTAGATTCTTCCTTCGGACTGATAGGCGGGCTGCCAGCCCATCGTCCAAGGAAAGTTTTTCGGATCGCCCCATTTTGTGGCACCGGTTGCCACAAAAAGTTGCGGTACCTTCTTGGTGTTCAAATATTTCTGAATGGCCGTATTCGACGGCGTGCCGAGACTCTGGAAAATAAGAAGAACTTCGTCGCTTTCCACCAGCTTGCGCGCCTGCTCAACCGCCTTTGGCGGACTGTAGGCATCGTCATAGGAGATAAAGTTGACCTGGCGGCCGTTGATCCCGCCGTCGGCGTTGACCTTCTTAAAATAGGCGGCAATCGATTTGCCGATCAACCCATAGGCCGAAGCCGGGCCGCTATACGGGTTGATGTTGCCGATCTTGATCTCAGTATCGCTTGCGCCGGGATCATATTTTTTTTGCGCAAAGGCAGACTGCGCGCCGAGCGCGAGCCCGAGCCCGAGCGCGACCACCGCCAGCAAACCAAGTTCTTGGCGTCTCATTGCACGTTCTCCCCTCAGTTTTGTTGCGCGGGTTTCCGCGCAATCCTGCTCACGATCAGGCGAACCAATCCGGCGGCACCGGATGGCATCAGGTAAATGACGAGAATAAGGATAATCCCGTATACGGCGCCCGCGAGACCCTTTGAAAACTGCTCGGCAATATTGGGCACGAACAAGACGAACAACCCGCCGAACAAGGCGCCCGGAATCGAGCCGACGCCGCCGACCACAAGACCGACGAACAGGCCGATTGCGAAGGCGAAGGTGAAGCTGTCGGGCGCGACAAACTGGATGACAATGGCGCCAAGCGCGCCGGCAACACCGGTATAAAAAGCACTCACACCGAAAGTCATCGATTTGTAAAGCCCAAGGTCGATGCCCATCGCACGCGCCGCAATCGGATTGTCGCGTATAGCCACAATGGCGCGTCCCGTGCGGCTGTTGATGAGATTGGCCGCCGCGGCGAACATCAGTACCACCGCTGCCAGGGTCAGATAATAAAGCCATTGGTCCGACGACAGCGGCAATCCGAATGGGGCGTTTGGTTTGATCACGACGATGCCTTGCACCCCACCGGTCCAGGGCTCCAGCGGGGACGATTTGAGAATTTGCGGCGTCGCAACCGCCAGGGAGAAGGTCGCAAGCGCCAAATAGATGCCCTGCAGACGCAAGGCCGGCAATCCAAACAGAAAGCCAAACACGAGACAGACAGCCCCTGCGGTCGGCAACGTCCAGTAATAAGCGATGTCAAACCGATCCATCATGATCGCCGCGGTATAGGCGCCGATGGCGAAGAAAGCAGAGTGGCCCAAGGAGAATTGACCGTTGAAGCCCGTCAGAAGATTGAGCCCGAGAATGGCGATCCCATAAATCATCGCCAGAGTAAGCTGGAACAGAATGAAATTTTTCACCGCAAATGGCAGCAATGCAGCCACAACGAGTGCGGCAATCGCCAACAGGACGGTCGATCTTGAATAATCCAAAGTCGGCATACGGCTACACTCTCGTCACCAGAACGCGACCGAACAGGCCGCTGGGCCGCACCGTCAGCACCGCTACAATGAGTGTCAGCGCAATGGTCAGTTTTAGTTCGCGCCCGACAATCGGGATGAAAGTCCCGGCGAGATTTTCGATTACTCCGACGGAAAATCCGCCGACAACAGCACCGAAAGGAGACGTCAGTCCGCCAACCACCGCTCCAGCAAAGCCGTAAAGCAGTATCGACAGCATCATGTTCGGTTCAAGAAACACAACGGGCGCGATCATCATTCCAGCAACCGCGCCAATCGCTGCCGCCATCCCCCAACCCAGCGCAATCATCCATCCGACACGAACGCCAACAAGCCGCGCAGATTCTGGATTTTCAGCGGTCGCGCGCATCGCGAGTCCAACGCGCGTAAAGCGGAAGAAAACGTATAACAGCAACAGCAGAACGGTGGTCACTCCGATCATGCCCGCATCATGCGACGAAATGATTCCGTTACCAAAGAGGGGCTGGGTGCCAAACGGGCTGGGGAAACTCTTGATCGTGAAGTCCCAGACAAAGCCGGCGCAGCTGTTGAGAATTGCAAATATCGCAATAAAGATGACGACGTGGCTGAGAGCCGGCGCATTTTTCAGTGGCTTGAAAACAACGCGTTCGATCACGATTCCGCCAAGGAACGAGAGCGCGATGGTCAGGAAAAACGTCGGCCAGTACGGCAAGCCCCACTGCAATATTTGCCAGGCGACGAAAGTCGAGAACATCGCCATCTCGCCTTGTGCGAAGTTGAGTTGATCAATCGCCTGGTAAATCATGACGATGGAAAGCGCCATGCAGGCGTAAATGCCTCCGGTCGAAAGTCCCGCAAACACCTGGTGGAGGAGAAGCTCCATTACTAGTACCCTAGATAGGCCCGACGAACGTTTTCATCGCGGCCGATCTCCTGGGCGGTCCCGCCCAAAACAATCTCACCGGTCTCGATTAAATAAGCATGGTGGGCGAGCGCGAGCGCGGCGGTGGCGTTCTGCTCAACCAGCAACATGCTGACGCCATCATCCTCGTTGAGCTTGCGCAAAATCGCATAAACCTCTTCGACGATTATCGGCGCGAGACCGAATGAAGGTTCGTCGAGCAGCATCAGGCGTGGGCGCATCATAAGAGCGCGGCCAATTGCGAGCATTTGCTGTTCGCCGCCGGACATCGTTCCAGCCTGTTGGCGCGCGCGCTCGCGCAATTTTGGGAAATAGCCGTAGACACGAGAAATATCCGCGGAAATGTTGGCACGATTCCCTCGCGTCATTGCACCAAGCTGGAGATTCTCCTCGGTGGTCATGCGGCTGAATGTGCCGCGCCCTTCCGGCACATGCGCAATCCCCAGCCACGCCAGTTTTTCAGTCGAGCTACCCCGCAAACGCTGGCCGGCGAAGCTGACGTCACCCGTCATTTCGATCATTCCTGAGAGCGCGCGCAGTGTCGACGTCTTGCCCGCGCCATTTGCGCCCAGGAAGGCGGTGACGCCACCCCGCTCGATGTCGAAGTCAAGGCCGTGCAAGACGCGCGTCGCCCCGTAGAAGGCGCAGAGGTTTCGTGCAGAAAGCAGGATATTGCTCATCGTGCCCCTGTTCCCAGGTAGGCCCGTATCACCTCAGGGCTCTTTCGAACGTCGGCAGGCGTGCCTTCGGCGATTTTTCTTCCGAAATCGAGCGCGACTACGTGGTCGGAAATCGACATCACGAGATTCACGTGGTGCTCGACCAGCAATACGGTGATCTGTCGTTCCTCGCGGATGCGGCAGATCAGCTGACCCAAGTCCCCGACTTCATGATGATTGAGGCCTGCGGCCGGTTCGTCGAGCAGCAGCAATTTCGGCCGCGCTGCAAGTGCGCGGGCGAGTTCGACGCGCTTCTGCGTGCCAAACGGCAGATCGGCGACCCGACGATGCGCGACCTTGCGCAATTGCAGATAGTCCATCAATTCCCAGGCGGTCCGCTCTAGCGATTTTTCTTCACGCCGAACCCAGGGCAAATGTAGTGCGTCGCTGAGAAAGTCGCCTCGGCTGCGGGAGTGTCCGCCGACCCGCACATTGTCGAATACCGACATCGAACGAAACAGAGCCAAATTTTGAAATGTACGCGCTATCCCGAGAGCGGAAATACGATCCGCCGATTTATCAAGGATGCTGCGGCCTTCAAATTCGAGGACGCCGGTGCTCGGCGTGTAAAGCCGCGTCAAACAGTTGAATAATGTAGTTTTGCCGGCGCCGTTGGGGCCGATCAGCCCGAGAATATGGCCGTTTTCGAGATCAAACGAGACCCGATCAAGTGCGACAATGCCGCCGAAATTGATGCTGACATCGCGCACCGCGAGCAATGGCTTGGCCAAAACGTTCGAGGCCGGATGGTCAGTCGTGTAAGCGACCGCGGTAGACAAATGCATATCAGCGCCCGCTCAACTCAGCTTCAATATTCCGGACCATATTCAGAAGCCGCGGACCGATCTCGTTCTCCAGACGCGCGCGGTCAAAATGAAAGGTCGGCGCGCCGCAGTTGAATGCGAAGACACCGGAACCGTCCGACGGTACCAAGGGAACACCAACGGCGTTGATGTCGGACTGCCACTCCCCGGTGGATATGCTGAATCCGCGGTTATTGACGCTCTTGAGTGCACGTTCGACCCCGAGCCGTATTTTCGGCCATTTTTTTCCTTCGCGCCGTGCGATGTTTCGCAGCAGCCACTGACGATCCTTTTCCGGCGAGCCGGCAAGCAGTGCTCGGCCCATCGCTGTGGTCGCAACCGGAATTCGCGAACCCATGCCGAGACGGAGCAAGCTTGCCGATTTGCCCCGGCAAAATTCGATGTAAATCACGTTGAGACGGTCGCGCGTGCCGAGCGCGACCGAGGCACCCGTGTAATTCGCCAACGCCAGCATGTGGGGCTGCGCGACCTGTCGGATACGCATATTGGCGAGCGTCGAGTAGCCGATCGCCAGCGCGCCGGGCGCGAGTTGATATTTTTCGAGACGGTCGATGTGGCTGAGATAGCCGAGAGTCGTGAGCGTATAGGTCAACCGTGTAACGGTTGCTTTCGGCAGGCCGGTGCGCGTTGCGATTTCCTGGTTGCCCAGCAATCCTTCACTTGGCGTGAAGACTCGCAATACTTCGAGACCACGGGCAAGTGCGACGACAAATTTGCGATCGTCGAGCGCGACGGCCTCGCTGAGTGTTCCGATGTCGGCTTTCCAACTATCGTGCGTTGCCATCGACACGCGTCCGTTCGCCCTGTCCCTTTGACACGGATCGCACCACTTCTTAGCATCGTGGTCAATCATTGCAGAATCTTGTTTCGCAGAGCGGAATTAGATGGTGACAGGATAAGTTATGGGCGCGCTGGTAGAGTTACGCCGTGACGGCGATATTGCGGTGATTGTTGTAGCCAATCCTCCGGTCAATGCGCTGAAGCATGAAGTACGGCTCGGCATCCAAGATGTTTTCGCACGTGCGAACGATGACGGGGGAATTGCGGCGATCGTGCTGACTTGCGCGGGTCGGACATTCATTGCCGGCGCCGATATCACCGAGTTTGACAAGCCGCCGCAAAGCCCGGGCCTGATCGAGCTGAACACGCAAATCGAAGCGATCAGCAAGCCCGTTATCGCCGCGATCTTCGGCACCGCGCTTGGCGGCGGGCTCGAAATCACTTTGGCGTGCCATTTCCGCATTGCCGGGTCGGCGACACGCCTCGGACTGCCTGAAATAAAGCTTGGCCTCATTCCTGGCGCCGGTGGGACGCAGCGCCTGCCGCGGCTGATCGGCATGCCAAAAGCCATGGCAATGATCCTTTCGGGCGATCCGATCTCGGCCAAGGACGCTTTGGCGCTTGGTCTGATCGACGAGATATTTGAGGGCGACCCGGCGGCGGCTGGAGTGGCGTTCGCGCGTCGCGTGATCGCGGAGCGGCGTCCGCTCACGCGCGTGCGCGACCTTGAAGATAAACTCAAGGACCTGCGGGCCCGGCCGGAGAAATTCAACGAAGTCGCAGCCGCTCACCTCAAGCGCGCGCGGGGGCTGCATGCGCCGAGCGCCGCATTGGAGGCCTTGCGCTGGACGCTAGACGTGCCGATCGTCGAAGCGCTCGATCGCGAGCGAAAGAAATTCACGGAGCTCCGGGTCGGAGACCAATCGAAGGCCCAGCGACATGTCTTCTTTGCTGAGCGCGAAGCGGCCAAGGTCTCTGATCTGTCAAAGGAGACCAAAACGCGTGATATCAGGCAGGTCGCCGTGATCGGCGCTGGAACCATGGGCGGCGGAATTGCAATGAGCTTCGCCAATGCTGGGATCCCCGTCACCCTAGTTGAGACCACTACTGAAGCTTTGCAGCGCGGCCTCTCCGTGATCGAGAAAAACTACAAAACCTCCGTCGCGCGCGGGGCTCTGCACGAAGATGACGTGCCGAAGCGCATGAGGCAGCTTCAAGGCACGACAGACATTGCAACGACCAAGGGTGCCGATCTCATTATCGAGGCTGTATTCGAGGAGATGGCAATCAAAAAGGACGTATTCGGAAAACTCGATCGGCTCGCTTCTGCCGATTCGGTGCTGGCCACCAACACGTCCTATCTCAACGTCGACGAGATTGCCGAGGTCACGAAGCGGCCAGAGGCCGTGGTCGGCATGCACTTTTTCAGCCCGGCCAATGTCATGCGGCTTCTGGAGATTGTGCGCGGAACTAAAACTGCCCCGGATGTACTTGCGACCGCGATCGCAACTGCGCGGCGCATCGGCAAGGTCCCGGTCGTGGTCGGGGTCTGCCACGGTTTCGTCGGCAACCGCATGTTGCGCGCGCGCTCGATCGAGGCTGAACGACTGCTGCTCGAAGGCAGCCTGCCCCATGAGGTCGACGCCGCGCTGACCGAATTCGGATTCCCGATGGGCCCGTTTGCAATGAGCGATCTGGCCGGTCTCGATGTCGGCTGGCGTATGCGTAAAGCTCAGGGGCTGCGCGCCGAGATTGCGGATGTGCTTTGCGAGCAAGGCCGGTTCGGGCAGAAAACCTCGAAGGGCTTTTATCTCTATGGAGCCGGATCACGCACGGGTCTGTTTGACCCTGAAGTTGAACATCTGATCGTCACTGCATCGAAGCGGCTTGGTATTTCGCGTCGCACAATCGAACGCAAGGAAATCATCGAGCGGCTGATATTTCCCATGATCAACGAAGGTGCCCGCATTCTCGAGGAGGGCATCGCGCAGCGTCCCGGCGACATTGATGTGATCTGGATTTATGGATACGGGTTCCCGATTTGGCGCGGCGGCCCGATGTTTTATGCCGACAGTACCGGCCTCCCATACATTCGTGACCAGCTCGCAGACCTCGCGAAAAAGAGTGGCGACAAACGTCATGAGCCCGCAGCATTGCTGGTGCGGCTGGCCGCCGAGGGCTCCACATTTGGGGCCGGGCAGAAAAAGGCGGCCTGATGAGTGCGCCTTATCTTTGGGAAAAGTCCTATCCAGCGAATGTCCGTTGGGATGCGCCGATCGAAACGACGACTCTGCAGGTGCTGCTGGACCGCGCGGTAGAAGCCTACGGTGAGCGTCCGGCGCTTGAGTATCGCGGCCGACGCATTTCCTATCGCGAACTTGGCGGTATGGCGGAACGCGCAGCGGCGGGACTTCTCGGCATCGGCATCGGAGGTCACGATGCCGTCGCGCTTTACTTGCCCAATACGCCGTTTCACCCCATCGGCTTTTTCGGTGCCTTGCGTACCGGCGCACGTATTGTCCACCTAAGTCCGCTCGATGCCGAACGCGATCTGATTTACAAATTGCAGGACAGCGGCGCGCGGACGCTGGTAACCACCAATTTGTTTCGTCTTCTTCCGACGGCGTTGAGGCTGCTCGCGGCCGGACACATCGATCGCGTGATCATCGGTGACGATCTGGATTGGGGCGCGTCACAGCCGCCGCCTGAACCATTCCCAGAAAGCGCGACGGTCATTTCTTTTGGCCGCTTGATGCAACGCTCGAAACCGCTGGCGCACTGGCCTGATGTGTCGAAAGGCAGCATCGCCCTTTTACAGTATACCGGCGCGACGACCGGAGTGCCCAAAGCCGCGGTGCTGACCCACGCCAATCTCACCGCTTCGATATCTAGCTATCGCACATGGATCGGTGGCCAGACACCGGCGGGCACCGTACCTGACCGCGTCATCATGGTGCTGCCGTTATTTCACATCTACGGCTTGTCGAGCATCATGCTGCGCCATTTGGCGAGCGGCAATGAACTGCTGCTGCGTCCGCGCTTCGATATCGAGTCGATCCTGCACGACATCGAGGTCAATCGCGCCACCTCCTTCCCCGGCGTACCGACGATGTGGATCGCCATGGTGAACCATCAGGGCATCGAGAGGCGCGATTTGAGTTCGCTTCGTGTAGTGGCATCCGGCGGCGCTCCTCTACCGGTCGAAATCGCCGACAAATTTCACAGTCTGACGGGTCTGCCACTGCCCAGCGGATGGGGCATGACCGAAACGTCCCCAGCCGGCATCAGCCCGCCGGCGGGTCCTATCCGCAAAGCCGGCTCGATCGGGCTGCCGCTGCCAGGCATTATCGCCGAAATCGTCGCTCTTGAAAATCCGCGCAACGTGCTGCCGGCGAACATGGTCGGCGAACTGCGCGTCAAGGGCCTTAACGTGATGCAGGGTTACTGGAAACGGCCAGCCGACACGGCCGCCGTCATAATCGACGGGTTTTTTCTGACCGGCGATGTGGGTTACGTGGACGATGACGGTTACTTTTATCTGGTCGACCGCAAGAAGGAGATGATCATTTCCGGCGGTTTCAATGTCTATCCGGTCAAGATTGAAAACGCGATTTACGAACATCCGAACGTCGAGGAAGCGCTGGTGATCGGCGTTCCCGATTCTTATCGCGGCGAGGCCGCCAAGGCATTTGTTAAGCTCAAGGCCGGCGCGCCCGCGCTTACGCTCGAGGCGTTGCGGGACTTTCTCGCCGATCGACTCGCCCGTCATGAATTGCCGACGGCCCTCGAAATTCGTGAGAGCCTGCCGCGGACTCCAGCTGGAAAATTTTCGAAAACGGAGTTGACCGCGGCCGAACGGCGCAAGCACGGCGCCGCCGACAAGCAGGAAAAGACCCATGCGTGAAGCCGTCATCGTTTCTACCGCCCGCACGCCGATCGGAAAGGCGTTCCGCGGGGCATTCAACATGACGCATGGGGCGACGATGGGCGGCCACGTGGTCAAGCATGCAGTCGAACGCGCAAAAATCGCGACTGCCGAAGTCGATGACGTGATCATGGGCTGTGCCTTGCCGGAACGCGCGACCGGCCAGAATATTGCCCGGCAAATTGCCTTGCGCGCCGGCCTGCCGGTGACCGTTTCCGGCATGACGATCAACCGGTTCTGCAGTTCGGGACTGCAAAGCATTGCGCTGGCGGCGCAACGGATTATGACGGGTGAAGCGTCCGTCATCGTCGCCGGAGGCCTTGAAAGCATCAGTCTGGTGCAGGACGGCCGCAGCACGCCGGTTCAAGACGACTGGCTTCTTGCGCACAAGCCAGAAATCTACATGGCGATGATCGAGACCGCCGACAATGTTGCGTCGCGTTATAAAGTGTCTCGAGAAACGCAGGACGAATTCGCGCTTGAGAGTCAACGGCGTACCGCAAGCGCGCAGCAGGCTGGCCGGTTCGAAGCGGAAATCGTGCCGATGGCGACAAAAAAGAAGATCGTCGACAAGGTGACAAAGGAAGAGACTATCGAAGATATACGGCTGTTGAGCGATGAGGGCAATCGTCCGGATACCTCGTCGGAGGGACTCGCCTCCCTCAAGCCGGTGCGCGAAGGCCAGTTCGTCACCGCCGGAAATGCCAGCCAGTTGTCAGATGGCGCTTCAGCTTGCGTTGTGATGGATGCCAAACTTGCCCAGCAAAAGGGTCTCGTGCCGCTCGGCGCTTTCCGCGGTTTTGCGGTGGCCGGCTGCGAACCCGACGAAATGGGTATCGGGCCGGTGTTCGCCGTGCCGAAATTGCTCAAACGGCATGATCTCAGTGTGGATCAGATCGATATCTGGGAACTCAATGAGGCGTTCGCGGTCCAGGCCCTGTATTGCCGCGATCGGCTCGGCATTCCGCCCGACAGGCTCAATGTCGATGGCGGCGCAATATCGGTAGGCCACCCTTACGGAATGAGCGGCGCGAGATTGACCGGCCATGCGCTGATTGAGGGCAAACGGCGCGATGCGAAAACCGCTGTCGTGACCATGTGCATCGGCGGCGGCATGGGTGCGGCCGCGCTCTTTGAAATCAACTAGGCCGCGTCATGGATCTTCGTTTTACATCAGAGGAAATCGGTTTTCGCGACGAGGTGCGCGCTTTCATGCGCGATCAGGTCCCGGAGGCGACGCGCCGCAAGATGATCGACGGCCGACGCTTGGCAAAAGACGACCTGGTCGAGTGGCAGCGCATCCTCAATAAGAAAGGCTGGGCCGTTCCGCATTGGCCGCAACAATGGGGCGGTACCGGCTGGAATTCGGTCAGGCTCTATATTTTCCGCGACGAGATGCAGCAGACGCCCGCGCCAGAACCCCTCGCCTTTGGCGTCAACATGGTGGGGCCTGTGATCATTGCCTTTGGTAACGAGGCGCAGAAGAAACAATTCCTGCCGCGCATCGCCAATCTCGACGATTGGTGGTGCCAGGGCTTTTCTGAGCCCGGTGCGGGGTCTGACCTGGCCTCACTGAAAACCATCGCCCGGCGCGACGGCGGCCATTACATCGTCAACGGGCAGAAAACCTGGACGACGCTTGCGCAATATGCCGATTGGATCTTTTGTCTGGTGCGCACGGATGCGACTGCGAAAAAGCAGGAAGGCATTTCGTTTCTGCTGATCGATATGAAGACCCCTGGCATCACCGTAAGGCCGATCCAGACCATCGACGGCGGGCATGAGGTCAATGAGGTGTTTTTCGACGACGTGCGGGTTCCTGTCGAAAATCTCATAGGCCAGGAGAACAAGGGCTGGGACTACGCCAAATTCCTGTTGGGCAACGAACGTTCCGGAATCGCTAGGATCGGAATTTCCAAAGCGCGCCTGCGCCGCCTGAAAGAGCTCGCAGCACTGGAACGGGTGGACGACCTTCCTTTGATCGAAGACCGGGCATTCCGGTTGAAAATTGCGGCGATTGAGGTTGAATTGAAGGCGCTGGAAATGACTCAGCTTCGCGTTGTTGCTGCCCAGCGCGAGGGCGGGAGCGGAAGGCCCGATCCGGCCTCCTCCATTCTGAAGATCAAGGGTTCCGAGTTGCAGCAGGCGATCAGCGAATTGCTGATGGATGTCGTCGGCCCCTACGCCCTTCCGGATCAAAGACCGGATACCGAGCGATGGAACGAGCCCCCTGTCGGTCCAGACTGGGCGGAAACGTTGGCACCGAATTACTTCAATATGCGCAAAGTTTCGATCTACGGCGGCACTAACGAAATCCAAAAGAATATTATTGCGAAAGAGATCCTTGGCCTGTGAGGCTGTGAATGGATTTCGAGTTCAGTGACGAACAAAGGCTGCTCAAGGACAACATCCAGCGTCTGCTTGGCAAGCAATATGGCTTCGAAGCCCGGCGTCAATACATGCAGGAGCCGGAAGGATTTTCCCGAAAGCTATGGAAGCAATACGCCGACCTTGGTTTGCTGGCTTTGCCGTTTGAGGAACAATACGGTGGCGTTGGCGGTCGTCCGGTCGACAGCATGATCGTTATGGAAGCATTCGGTCGTGCGCTGGTGCTCGAACCTTACCTCGCGACGGTCATCTTGTGCGGTTCCCTGCTTCGACTGGGCGGCAGCGAGATACAGCGCGCCCTGCTGTTGCCGAAAATTGCAAGCGGCGAGGTCCTGATGGCCTTTGCGCATTCCGAGGCGCAATCGCGCTACAATCTCGCCGACGTTGCGACCACGGCGCGGAAGGACGGGGAGGTTTTCGTCTTGGACGGAAAAAAGACTCTCGTCCTCCACGGCGACAGCGCCGACAAATTCATCGTCTCCGCGCGACTGTCTGGCGCTCGGCGGGATCGAACGGGAATAGGGCTCTTCCTCGTTGATTCAACTGCCAAGGGGTTGTCGCGTCGCGGTTACGCGACCATCGACGGCCAGCGCGCGGCCGAGGTCACCTTATCGGGCGTGTCTGTCGCGACCGAGGATTCAATTGGCGATGCCACAGACACACTGCCGTTGATCGAGCGCGTTGCCGACGTTGCAATAGCTGCCCAGTGCGCCGACGCTGTCGGCGCGATGGCGGGGATGCAGGATATGACCGTCGACTATCTCAAAACGCGCAAGCAATTTGGCGTACCGATCGGTAATTTTCAGGTTCTCCAGCATCGTGCCGCCGAAATGCTGATTGCACTGGAACAAGCGCGTAGCATGGCAATGCTCGCCGCCATGACCGCCGACGAAGATAATCTAGACGAGCGGCGAAACGCGATATCGGCGGCAAAAGTCCAGATCTGCAATTCCGCCCGCGTCGTCGGCCAGCTGGCAACCCAGTTGCATGGTGGCATCGGCATGACGATGGAATATGGGGTGGGGCATTACTTCAAGCGCGTCACCGCGATTGGCACGGTGTTTGGCGACGCCGCGCACCATCTGGCACTGATTGCCGGCTAGGCCGGCGGGATATGAGGACCCGAATGACAACAGCGCCCTCGTCCCGATCCGCCGAACTTGCAGGGCGCGTCACCGCGTTCCTCGAGGACCATATCCTGCCCGCAGAATCGGTATATCAACGCGAGATCGAACAGGGCGACCGCTGGGACCAGCCGCCCATCATGGCCGAATTGAAGGCGAAAGCAAAAAGGGCGGAGCTGTGGAATCTCTTTCTGCCCAAAAGTCACGCCGACAATGCCCTAAGCAATCTGGAATACGCCCCTCTTTGCGAGATCATGGGACGTTCGCCGATCGGCGCCGAGCCGTTCAACTGCTCGGCCCCCGATACCGGGAACATGGAAACGCTCATTCTGTATGGCAGTCAGGAGCAGAAAAACCACTGGCTGGCCCCGCTCATGGCCGGCGAAATCCGATCCTGTTTCGCGATGACGGAACCGGCCGTTGCATCCTCCGACGCGACCAATATCCGCGCCGAGATCAAGCGCGACGGCGACAGTTACGTCATCAATGCGCACAAATGGTGGACCTCCGGGGCGCTCGACAGGCGCTGTAAGTTCGCGATCCTGATGGGTCAAACAGATCCATCGGCGGCACCGCATAAGCGGCAGTCAATGATTCTGGTCCCGCTCGACACGCCAGGCGTGAAGATGGTGCGGCCGCTCACGGTGTTCGGTTATGACGATGCCCCACACGGCCATGCTGAAGTCCTCTTTGAAAATGTCCGGGTTCCGGTCGCTAACATCCTGCTCGGCGAAGGCCGCGGTTTTGAAATCGCGCAGGGTCGACTTGGGCCTGGCCGTATTCATCATTGCATGCGCATGATCGGTCTGGCCGAACGCGCGCTCGAAACCCTGTGCCAGCGTGCGATCTCGCGAACTGCCTTTTCCAAGTCGATTGCCGATCATGGCGTCACGCGACATTGGATCGCGGAATCGCGCATTGAGATAGATCAGGCACGCCTGCTGACCTTGCACGCCGCGCGGATGATGGACGAGGCCGGAAACAAGGCCGCTCGTGCGGAGATTGCAATGATCAAGGTGGTGGCGCCCAATGTTGCCCAGAAGGTGATCGACCGTGCCATTCAGGTTTGCGGCGGCGGCGGCGTCTCGCAGGATTTCCCCCTCGCCTACGCCTTTGCGCGTGCTCGCGCTATTCGGCTTGCCGACGGCCCGGACGAAGTGCATCGGGAAACCGTCGCCAAATTGGAATTGAAGAAATACGCGGCAAGCGGCCCGAACGTGCGCTGATTTGCAACGGACAAACGTCAGGCGATTGTCAGACCGCCGTCCGCCACGATGATCTGACCGGTGATGAAGCTCGTCGCCGGTGAGTCGAGAAAGGCGGCGATTCCGCCGATTTCATCTGGCATCCCCATGCGTCGTAACGGCGTTACCGCATTGCGTTTCTGCAATTGTTCCGGATCTTCCCATAGGGCTCGCGCGAAATCGGTTTTGACCAAGTCGGGCGCGATGGGACCCGGACCGTTTCGCCCTTTAAAATTTCGCCTGGTGACTTCGCCTGAGGTTATCGCACCACGACGACCGTCGTGCCGTAACCAACGCGCTCGTAAAGATCCATGATGTCACGGTTGTGCATGCGAATGCAGCCATGAGACACAAACCCGCCGATCGAGCCCGGATTGTTCGTTCCGTGAATCGCGTACTCGCCGCCGCCGCTCAGGGTCATCGCCGCAGCCCCCATCGGATTGGATGGACTGCCGCCGGGGATAAGCGGACCGGGTGTGCGATCGCGTCTGATCGAGGGCGGGGCTCGCCATCCCGGCTGGATGTATTTGCCGTCGATGACGGCCGTGCCGGTCCAGGCCATTCCGGCCTTCCCCACGCCAACCGGATAACGAACGGCCTTGCCGTCGCCCATGACGTAATAAAGACGGCGCTCGCTGGTTTTTATGACGATCGTGCCGCTCGAATATCCGTTAAAGGCGACAACTTCCCGCGCGTGGGCGGATGCCGAGGCCAACGTGGCCCCGACAATGGCTACCCCCAGCAGCGCGACAGAAAGCTTCGATCCGGATCTCGATAACAGAGCGCCGACCACACGATTAGCCCTTCGTCTGGACAACCGGAGCCTTACCTTTGCCAATCGGGGATTTTCCTTTTCCCGCGCATCCGGCGACGCCGATCGCGAGAACAGCGGCACAAATCACCACAACAAACTTCTTCATAGACCAACCCTCTGCCTTTAGATGATGCCCCGCGGCTAAACTAGCGGGACGGATATTGAACGCAAGTGCACAAAAGCCACGATCCACGGAGAAATCCTGCCCTCCAAGTTCCCTTTTGTGAAGCGAAAACCCGCAATCGCCCCTCCGGTCACACCGCGGTCAGCGCGCCGCTGCGCGCGGCGGCAT
This sequence comes from Hyphomicrobiales bacterium, assembly GCA_038206695.1. Classification (GTDB taxonomy): domain Bacteria; phylum Pseudomonadota; class Alphaproteobacteria; order Rhizobiales; family Xanthobacteraceae; genus Pseudolabrys. The sequence goes on from JBBRAN010000003.1 coordinate 29,448, forward strand.
TGATCGCGTCGATCACGCGCAAATTCTGCAATCCATCGCGCGCCGTCACCCTCGGCTTTTCTTCGCCCCGGATCACGCCGCAAAAGTTCCGGAGCTGACGCTCCCACGGGTCGGCGCGCTCGATCGCGATAACCTCGCTGTTGAGCGGCTTCCACCACGATGCCGCGCCGGAAAATATCCTCAGCCGCATCGTCGGGACGGCGAGTGAGCCTTGGGTGCCGGCGATCAGATAGCAATCCTCTTCCGGGTAGGTCGGATAGTTCGGGTCTTCCCGCGTGGTCTGCTCCCAGCTGCGCACCGCGGCGGCGGTATCCGACAACATGAAGGTGCCGAGCGCGCCTTCCGCAAAACGCAGATTGATCGCGGCCGTGTCCTCGACCGCGAAGCCGCGAACGGCCTGCGAGGCGATGGCCTGCACCGCGGTGATCTCGCCGCACAGCGCGCGAAGGTTGCCGATCTCATGGATCAAGTTGATCAGGATCGGCCCGCCGCCGGGCTGCCGGCGCCACGGCCCGTCCTCGAAATAGCTGTCCGGCTTGTAGAACATCGCGGTGCCGATCACGGCCACGATACGGCCGAGCCGGCCGCTTCGCACAATCTCGACGGCCTTGGTCATCAGCGGGCTGTGTTGGCGGTGATGGCCGGCCAGCAGCGCGACGTTGGCGCGCTCGCCCGCCACGCACAGCCGTTCGGCGGCTTCGGTCGAATCCGAAACCGGCTTCTCGATCAGCACCGGAATGCCGGCTGCAACGCAGCCAAGGCCGTGCTCGACATGCAACTGGTTGGGCGTCGCGATGATGACGCCGTCCGGCCGTTCCGCCGCGAACAACTCGGCCAGCGACGAGAAATGCGGGACGCCCAGTTTGCGGGCAATTTCGGTGGTGACCGGCGCCGGATCGACAATGGCGGTGAGCCGGCATTCGTCGCTGCGGGCAATCACCTCGTTGTGCCTGCGGCCCATCCAGCCGACGCCGGCGACAGCGATGCGCAGGGGCGCCATCGCTTCAGCCGGCCGCCGGTTGGTGCGCCGGATCCGCGCCGGCCTCACGCACCGCGAGCGCTTTGGCGAAGGCGCGATGCATGCGCGCGACGTCGAGCTCGACTCCGGTGAACAGCCGGAACGCTTCGATCGCCTGATGGACGCACATGCCGGCTCCGGTGAGAACGCGCGCGCCCTTGGCGGCGGCGGCCTTGATGAATTCCGTTTCGATCGGCGTGTAGATGACGTCCGCTGCCCAGTGCGTCGCCTTCAATGCGGCCGCCGGGATCGGGTTGCCCGGAAACCCGCGCATGCCGACCTGGGTGGCGTTGACGACACCGTTTGCCGCCGTGATGTCACGCTCCAGATCGGTCGCGACCCGGACGCGGGCGGCTGCGTAGTGCCTGGCGATATCCACCCGCAGCGCGTCCGCCCGCGCGCCATCGCGATCGTGAATGACGAGCAGGGCCACGTCGAGATCCATCAGGGCGAAAGCCACCGCGCGCCCGGCGCCGCCGGCGCCCACCATCACCACGGTTGCATCCTGCGCGCTGGCACGGCCGAGGCTTTCCTCGAAGCTGTTGCGCCAGCCGCGCCGGTCGAAATTGTAGCCGGTGGTGCGGCCGTCCGGCGCGATCGCGACGGTGTTGACCGCGCCGACCTGGGCCGCTTCCGGGTCGGTCGCATCGAGCAGCATCATGACGTCCTGCTTGAACGGAAAGGTGATGTTGGTGCCGGCGAAGCCGGTAGCCTTGGCGGCATCGAGCAGCTGCGCTAGCCGTCGTTCGGTCAGCCGGTCGATATCCATCAGATGATAGTAGCCGTCGATGCCTGCCGCCGCGAAAGCGTCGGCGAACAGGGCCGGCGATAGCGATCCCATGATGTTGGCGCCAATCAGTCCCATCAACATCTTGCGCGGGGTCACGACACGCGCTCCGGCTGCGCCAGGCCGCCGCCCAGAAAGAGCTGGGCGATGCGGGGATCGTTGAGGATGCGCGGCGCCGTGTCTTCGATCCTGGTCTGGCCCTGCTCCAGCACCAGGCCGTAATCCGACATCTGCAACGCTTGCTTGGCGTTCTGTTCGATCAGCAGCACAGTGACACCCTTGTCGCGCAGGCTTTTCAGGATGGCGAACACATCCTGCACCACCAGCGGCGACAGCCCGATCGAGGGCTCGTCGATCAGGATCAGCTTAGGGTCGAGCAACAACCCGCGCGCCACTTCCAGCATTTTTTGCTGGCCGCCGGACAGTGTCGAGGCTTGCGTGTCTGCTTTGTCCCGCAGCATGGGAAACCGCTGCATAATGGCGTCGAGCCGATCCGGCAAGTCTGTGCGCTCGGACAAGGCAACGCCGCCGAGCTCGAGATTGTGCCGCACGCTCAGTTCGGGAAAAATGTTACGGCCCTGCGGGATATAGACCACGCCGGCGTCGAGCATTTGCCGCGACGAGCGGTTGGTGATGTCGTGGCCGTCGCACCGGATCACGCCGCTGCGCACCGGCAGCAGCCCGAAAATAGTCTTGAACAAGGTGGATTTGCCGGCACCGTTCGGGCCGATTACGGTCGTGATCGCGCCACGCGCAATACGTGCGGTCGTGCCGTTGAGAATGGTCATCTTGCCGTAGCCGGCAACGACGCCCTCGATGGTCAGGATGGGATCAGCCGCGTTCATTGCGCCCCGACTTTCAATGCCCGAGATAGGCTTCGATCACGACGGGATCGCGCCTGATCTCTTGCGGCGTGCCTTCGGCGATGATACGGCCTTGCGCCAGCACCAGCACGCGCGTGCACAGCGCCATGACGAATTCCATCTGATGCTCGATGACGACGAAGGTCGCCTTGCGTTCGGCATGGTAGGCCTGCAGCCGCTCCCGCAGGTGCCCCAGCATCGTCAGGTTTACGCCGCCGGCCGGTTCGTCGAGCAAAACCAGCCGCGGTCCGGCCATGAACGCCATCGCGGCGTCGAGCAATTTCTGCTGGCCGTAACTGAGCAACCCGGCCTGCTCGCCGGCCAGATGCGACAGCCGGAAGAATTCGATCATCTGGTCCGCCGCAGGGCCAAGCCCGGCATCGGCGCGGCCCACCAGCCGCGTATGCATCGAGCCCTGATGCTCCTGCCCGGCCAGGATGAGATTGTCGCGCACCGAGAGCTGCGGAAAGACCTGCAGCAGTTGAAATGTACGGCTGACGCCCAGCCGGTTGATGTCGCACGGCCGCATCCCGGTGGTCGGCTTGCCGTCGACATGGACCTGCCCGCCATCCGGCGTGAGCTGGCCGAGCACGCAGTTGAACAAGGTCGACTTGCCCGAGCCGTTCGGCCCGATAATTCCCAGGATTTCGCCGTCGCGCACCTCGAACGAGACGTCGTCGACCGCGGTGATCCCGCCGAAATGCTTGCGCAGATTCGAGACTTCGAGAACGGCGGTCATGGCGAGGTGCTTTCAGGCCGCAACGCCGGCTTCCCGCTGCGCCATCGGGTGACTGCTTTCGCCGCGCGCTCGACCAATCCGATCACGCCCGACGGGCAGAACGCCATCAGCACCATCACCATCGCGGCGTAGACGATCAGATAATAGCCCTCGGTGACGCGCAGCCATTCCGGCAGCAGCACCGAAATGAGCGCGCCTACGAACGGCCCGAAGAAATACCCGCTGCCGCCGACGATCACCATCAGCAGCAGATCGAATGACCGCCCGAGCCCGAACGAACTCGGTTCGATGAATTGCACCAGTGGGGCAAACAGCGCGCCGGACAGACCGCCCAGGCTCGAACCGAAGGCGAACGCCATCAACGTATAGCGCCGGGTGTCGAGGCCGAGCGATAGCGCGCGGATTGGATTTTCACGCAGCGCCACGAAGGCCCGCCCCCATGGCGAGCGCAGCATCCACCATGTCGCGAGTGCCAGCACGCCCAGCGTGCCAAGGCAGAAGAAATAGAAGTCGAGCGCCTTGCCGGTCGACCAGCCGAGCAAGGTCGGGCGCGCAATGGCGTTGATGCCGTAAATGCCGCCGGTCAGCCATTCCTCGTTGCGCAGGAACAGGAACACCAAGGTGGTGAAGGCCAATGTGACGAAGGCGAGATAGTGGTGTTGAACCCGCAGCGCCGGGTAGCCGAGCAGCCACCCGATCGCAAAACACAACGCGCCGGCCGCGAGGAAAGCCAGCGGATACGGCAGACCGGCCTGCGTCAGCAGCGCGACGACATAGGCGCCGATCCCGACGAACGCGCCCTGTGCCAACGACACCTGGCCGGCATAGCCGAGCGTCAGGTTGAGTCCGATCGCCGCGACCGTCAGCACCGCCCACAACGAGATCAGGTAGATGCCGAACGGCTTGAGAAAGAACGGCAGCACCACGGCGAAAACCGCCGCGGCGCCGACCGCGAATGCGCCGGCGCGGTTCATACGGTTCGTTCCTCGACGCGGCCCACCAAGCCTTGCGGGCGCAGCAGGATGACGACGATCAGGATCAGCAGCGGAAACGCGCCGCGATATTGCGAGGAGATGTAGGCGGCCGACAGGTTATCGAGCACGCCGAGGATGAAGCCGCCGAGGATCGCACCGCGCACCTGGTTGAAGCCGCCGATGATGGCGGCGAGAAACGCCGCCATGCCCAGCGTCTCGCCATTGGTGAACTTGGCCAGGTAAATCGGGCTGATCAGGATCGAGGCGATGGCGACCAGCACGGCGTTGACCAAAAACGTGTAGAGCACCATGCGGCGCACCGGCACGCCGAGGATCTGCGCCAAAGTCGAATTCTGCGCCGTCGCCTGCATCATGCGCCCGAGCCGCGTCTTGTTGAGCGCGAGATGCAGCGCAACCACGGTGACGATGGCGACCGCGAGAACTGCGAGACTCTGCGTCGACACCACCGCGCCGAACACATGAAGGTCGGACGCCGGCACCAGCGCCGGGAACGGCTGCGCCTGCGAGCTATAGAAATCCTTGACGGTCTCCTTCAACAGGATCGCCAGCGCGATGGTCGAGATCACCAGCGGCAGCACGCCGTGCTTGAGCATCGGGTCGACGACGATGAACTTGAACATCACGCCGAGCACGAGGATCGACAGCGCGACGCCGATCAGGCAGGCGAGCCAGAACGGCGCGCCGGCATTCATCGAAGCCAGAATGAAGAACGCCGGCAGCATGACGAACTCGCCCTGGGCGAAATTGATCGTCTGCGAGGTCTGCCACAGCAGCGTGAAGCCGACCGCGACCAGGGCGTAAATTGCGCCGGTCGCAAGCCCGGAAACCACAAGCTGGATGAACGACGCCATGATGAACGAAGCGATGCCGCGGCGCTTTGCGCATTAAATTTAAACGAAGGTCCGCCCGGCGATGACGCCGGGCGGATTTGTTACGACGGCGGTCTATTTGATGCCGAGCTTGGGAAGTACTTCGATGATCTTCTGCTTGCCGTCGACGACCTCGCCAAGGAAGCTCTCACGGTCGATATCGCCGTTCTTGTCCCAGGTCGCTTCCATCAATATGCCGGGCTCTTGCGCCGGCGTGATGGTGATGCCATGCGCCGCTTCGGAAAAGGCCTTGCTGTCGAACTTGCCGATCTTTTCGGTGACATGCTTGATGAAGTAGATCCCGGTATAGCCCTTGATGCCGTTGTGATCGCAGACATAGTTGAACCGCTTCTTGAAGCGTTCGGCGAAATCTTTCACGGCCTGGTTCGGCGCATCGACGGTCAGGCCGACATGGCCCTTCACGCCGTTGGCGGCGCCTTCCGACAGGTCGATCACCTTCTGGCCGAGCAATGTGGTCTCGCCGATCAGTGGGGTCTTGAGGCCCTGCTTCTTGGCTTCGCGCAGGAAGCGCGCGCTCTCTTCTTCGTTGGTGTAGACGAAGATCGCGTCGGCGTTCGCCGCCTTGATCTTAACGACGTCGGCGGAGAAGTCGGCCTGGCCGGCTTCGGTCGAGACGTCGCCGACCACCTTGATGTTGCGCGACGCCATTTCCTTGACGAAATTGTCACGGCCGCCTTTGCCGAAATCGTTGTTGACCCACAGCACGGCAACGGTCTTCGCCTTCAGGCCATCGCGGAAATAGTTGGCTATCTTCGGCATGCTGAATTGCTGGCCGAACGACGTCCGGAAAACGTAGGGATTGTTCTTTTGCGTGATGGCCGACGCCTCGCCGCCCACCAGTTCCGGAATTTCCGCCTGCTGGGTGAGCAGCATCGCCGTTAGCACCGAGCCGGAGAAAACCGGTCCGAGGACGACGTAGGGCTTGTTGTCGAGCACCTTCTGGACCTGCGAGCGTGCAATGCCGGCCTCGCTTTGCGTGTCGAGCAGCGGCATGTCGATCTTGCGCCCGAGGATGCCGCCCTTCGCGTTGATCTCCTCCACAGCCATCACCATGCCGTCGCGGAAATTGGTGCCCGACACGGCGCCGGAGCCGGATAGTTCGAGAACGGCGGGCATATAGACGGTCGTCGCGGTCGATTGCGCGAATGCGCCGCCGGCCGAACCCAGCGCCGCGGCAACCGCCGCCGTGAATAATCCAGTGCGAAACATGGGACGCTTCCTCCTGCTGTTATGACCTGCCCGTTGCATTGGGCTTAGCAAAAGCAGCCCTGTGGGGCCGCTATCGTTTTTGAGCTTAAGAACGCCCTCGCCCACGTCAATAACCAAGACGTTCGGCAAACATAACGCGATGTTACCTTTTGCGGACGCCTCCCGTTTTGCCAGCGCGGCGCGGCATACGGCTGGGCGCCCATTCCGCCGCCATCTGGTGGCGCAGCGCGCCGACCAGAGCTGCCGCGTAGCTGGACAGCGCTGCGTCCTTGCGGTGCACGACATAGGTCTGGAACGTGGTCGGCTCGACGATGTCGAGCGCGCAAATGTTCGGCCAATTGTCGGCCGCAAGCGTGAACTCGTCGACGATGGCAATGCCGAGGCCGAGCGTGACCAGGGCGCAAACGGTCGAGCCGAAACGCGCGCGGATGGTGACCTCATAGTGCAGCGATTGACTAGCAAATAGTTCGGCCACGATGCGGCCGTGCGGATCGCTCGGGTCGACGCCGATCAGCGGATATTTGACGATCTCTTCTGCCGTGACGGATGACTTTCGCGCCAGCGGATGGTCGTCGGGCACGACGCATTTGAGGCGCCCGCGCGCCAGCGGGGCGAAGGTCAGCAAGGGATGATCGAATTTGTAGCTGAGGGCGACCAGCTCGCCCTTGCCGAGCAGAAGGTAATCCACGGTGTCTTCGCGGTTTAGGATATCCACTTCGATCATGAGATTGGGGAACGCCTTGCGGACCTCCGCAATGGCGCGCGGCACCATGACACTGGCGATGCTCGGCGCCGATCCGATCTTGAGTTCGGTGTTGGCGCCCCGCTTGATGCGCGAGATGACGAACTGCAGGTCTTCGACTTTGTCATAGACGCCGTTGATCTGGCTGAAAATCGCGTCGGCTTGGCGGGTCGGGCTGTAGCGGCCACGCTTGCGGTCGAACAGCTTCACGCCGACCGACATCTCGGCATGTTTCATGATCCGGCTGATGCCGGGCGAGGATACATTGAGCAGCCGCGCCGCCGCGCCGATGGTGCCGGTCACCATGATCGCGCGGATCACTTCGATCTGGCGCAGCGTAAGCATCGGCCGCGTTCCCCTGCCCCGATGCGCGCAACGCGCCTCTGCAACCGCCGGGGCCCGCGGTCGAAGCGCGCCACAGTATCAGGATCAGAATTCGGCCGCGTTGGAATTCGTCTGCCGCGACTGCGCGTTGAGACGTATCGGTGCGTTGACGGCGCCAAAGCCCTGATAGCGCCGCCGCTCGACGATCTCGATGAAGAAAAGATCCTTGAAGCTTTTGGTGTAAACTTGGAGATATTCGCCCTGCTCGTCCTTGTCATAGAGGATGCCGTGAGCCTTGAGCAGCTTGAGCCGGTCCGCCGGCAAATCCGTTCGCACTTCCAGGTCGTCGTAATAGTTTTCGGGGATACGCAGGGTTTCCAGCCCGTTGGCCTTCAGCGCGATCGCGGTCGCGACGATATCGTCGGTGGCGAGCGCGATATGCTGGACGCCGGAGCCGAAATACTCGGTGAGAAACCGGGAGGACTGGGTGCGCTGGCTTTGCGAGGCGTTGAGCGCGATCCGAAGCGTCCCTTCCGCATTCTCGACGACCTGGCTGCGCACGATGCCGCCGGGATCAGCGATGTCGAGTTGCGGCGTTTTCCGCAATTCGAGCAGCGAGGTATAGAACAACTGCCACGACAGCATCTCTTCGTAATGCATCGATTGCGAAATGTGATCGACCTTTGTCAGCCCGGCGTCCGCCGACCCGCCTGTAGCTTTTACGCGATCGAATTCGACGTCCCAGACCTTCGCCAGCTCGCTGGCCGGATCAAGAAAATACAACAGGCTTCCCCCCACGCCCCGAACCGCCGGGATGTCGAGCTCGCCCGGGCCGACCTTTTGCCGAAACGGCGTGGCGTGCAGCTTCGCCGCGCGTTCGAGAGTCGATTCCGCGCTGTCGACCTTCAGTCCGATCGCGCAGACCGACGGCCCATGCGTGACATAGTGCGAATGCGCAAATCCTTCCTTTTCCTTGTTGATGACAAGGTTGATCGCCCCTTGCGCCCATCGCGCCACGTCTTTCGATTTATGTTGCGCGACGTGACGAAAGCCGAGCCCGGAGAAAAACTGCGCCAGTTCGTCGGCGGTGCGGTCGTCAACCGCGAATTCCATGAATTCGACGCCCAGGCATTTGGAGCGCGGCGGCAGCGCCGGCGCGCCGGGAATCTGTTTCCCCGACGTGGCGCGCAGTTGGTCCATCAACGCGATCAGCGAGCGCTGGCCATCGACGGCAACCGAGCGCGGCGAGCCGGCGCGAAATTGATCGTTGAATATTTCCAGCGACAGCTCGCCGTCGTAGCCGGTCGCTCGCAGGATTTCCATGAACTCAAGGATGGGCATGTCGCCCTGCCCCGGAAAACATCGGAAATGCCGGCTCCATGACAGCACGTCCATGTCGAGCCAGGGCGCGTCCGCAAGCTGAACCAGGAAAATTCGATTTCCCGGGATCGAGCGCAGGGACTTGAGTTCCGTCTTGCGGGCGTAGATGTGAAATGTGTCGAGCACCAGTCCGACGGCGGAATGATCGGCCCGTCGCACCACCTCCCAAGAATCGCGATAGTCGTTGATGTGGCGTCCCCAGGCCAGGGCCTCGAACGCAACCCGCAGCCCGCGCTTGGCGGCGCGCTGTCCGAGCTCGTGGAAGTCGTTGGCTGCGCGGTCGATGCCGCCGACCGACTCCGGTGAAACATTGCTGCACACCATCAGCAGGTCGCAGCCGAGCTCCTGCATGATGTCGAACTTGCGCTCAGCGCGATCGAAGGTCCTCGCGCGCTGCGCGTCCGGCATGCCTTCGAAGTCGCGAAACGGTTGAAATGTCACGACCTTGAGGCCGAGATCGGCAACTTCCTTCGCTACGTCGGCCGGCGTGCCTGCCGAAGACAGCAGGTCGCTTTCGAAAATCTCGACGCCGCGAAAGCCGGCCGCCGCGATCGCCTCTAGCTTTTCGCTCAAACCGCCGCTGAGGCAGACCGTGGCGATTGAGGTTCTCATGTCATGATCTCCGGACGCACGGCCAATGGCGGCGTTCCGCGAGCTTAAGAACACTGCCGGCACCGTCAATAACCAAGACGTGCGCCAAACATAACGCGATGTTACCTTTTGTAGCTAGGCGCCTTGGGTCGAGGCGAGCCCCCACCGCCCCGGTGGCGGCAAGGTCGTTTGCGTCAGGGAGAGAAACGATCCACTCGCTTGGGCCGTCGGGGCCTCAAGGAAACGACCGCTCGGTGTGGACCGGATAGTGCAGCTCGCAGGTCGGGCACATGAAAAAACAAATCACCCTCTCGGCCCTGTCTTTGTGTGCCTCCTTCAAATGCATCTGCGTCGCGCATTTCGGACAATTCGGTTTTGGCACGTCCTCGCATAAGTGTTTAAACGGCATAATTCCTCCTTCCGCAGCGGCGCGGGAAAACCTCCTGTTCACTGGAAAATGGGCGGACAGCCCCAGGCGGGATCGCACAGTAAACTTGCGACCGCTGGGCACGGCTCCGTCACGATTTCGTTATGCGCTCTTGCGCCTTGTGAAAGCGCTTTATGACCGAATCACACTTCGCGCCCATGTGGATGAAGATTCTCGCCGGCAACGCTCCGGATAGCGAGTGACCCCAGAAACATTCTTTCGGTGCTAGTGTCCTGCGTTACCACTTCCGTTCAAAAGGCAGAAGGCTTGTCATGACTGAACCCGCTCCAGCCGGCGACGGCACCGTTCGCTTCAGCCGCGAAGGCGCGATCGGCCGCGTCGTGTTCGACCGCCCGCAGGCGCACAACGCGATGACCTGGTCGATGTACGAGCAGCTCGAGCAGATCTGCGGCAAGATTCGCGCGGACGACGGGATTCGCGCGGTTGCGTTCTCGGGCGCCGGCGGCAAGGCTTTTATCTCCGGTACCGACATCGCGCAATTTCGCGGCTTCACCTCGGGCGATGACGGCCTGGCGTACGAGCACAAGATCGAAGCTTTCATCGGCGCCGTCGACAGTCTGCCGATTCCGACCCTGGCGGTGATCGACGGCTGGTGCGTCGGCGGGGGACTGGCGATCGCCACCGCCTGCGATCTGCGGATCGCGACCCCGGCCGCGCGCTTTGGCGTGCCGATCGCGCGCACTTTGGGCAATTGCCTTGCCGCCGGAATCTATGCCCGGCTGGTGGCCGAATTCGGTGTCGGCCGCGTCAAGCGCATGCTGCTGCTCGCCGAGATGCTCGATGCCGAGGAGGCGCGCGCGGCCGGTTATGTCAGCATGATCGCCGAACCGGCCGATCTCGCTGCGCGCGCCGACGAGCTGCTGACGCGGCTCGCCGGTCATGCCCCGATCACCATGCGCATCACCAAGGAGGCGATCCGGCGCATCCTCACGGCGACTTCGGTCGCGGACGAAGATTTGGTGCGCGCCGCCTATGGCAGCGAGGATTTCCGCGAAGGCGTCCAGGCGTTCGTCGAGAAGCGCAAGCCGCGCTGGCAGGGCCGATAGGCGCTAATCGGCGATGTTGAGCAGCGGCCCGCCCGACAGCCGGCAACTTTTCTGGCAGTAGCGATCGCACGCGTCGGTATACGCCAGACACTGGCCCTGGCTGTCGACCCGCAGGCAACTGCTTTGCCCCCAGGCGCAGTATGACTGGCAGTCCGTCCAGCACGCCCCGCTCGCCCAGACCGATTGGGCGCGCTCGCTGCGCGGGAACGGCAGCAGGTAGATCCGCGGCGCCGGTGCCCGGACCGAGCGTTCGAGGAACAACCGCGGACCATCCGCGCACAACGCGGTGCCCGGCCCCGACAATGCGCCCGCAATCAGACATAGCGCCAATGTAACCCGGTATCCGCGCATCCCGGCAGCCTAGCCGAGCGCCACCGTTCCGGCCAATTGAGCTGTCAGGGGTGTGGGGAACTTTCGCCGCGAGGCGTCGATTGCTATCGTGATGTTATTGCCGCCGCAGGAGAATTGCGTGACCGCCACGGGCCAAAATCTCGAACAGAAATTCGGCACCGAGGGCATCAAACCGATGGGCCGCCCGAGCCTGATCGTGTCGTGGCTGATGCGCCTCGTCGCCGCGGTCGAACGTTTGAATTTGCGGCACAGTCTGGTCGGCAACCCCCCGATCTACGACAACGCGGTGTTTCCGTGGGTGAAGAGCATCGAATCCGAATGGCACATGATCCGCCAGGAACTCGACAAGGTTCTTGTGCGCAAGGATGAACTGCCGGGATTTCACGAAATTTCCACCGACGTCGCTACGACCAGCCAGGATAGTGGCTGGAAAACCTATCTGCTGACCGGATACGGCGTTAGTTCGGCGGCAAACATCGCCGCTTGCCCGCAGACCTGGCGCATTTGTCGGAAGATTCCCGGCCTTATAACCGTGATGTTCTCGATCCTCGAGCCGGGCAAACATCTCCCTCCGCATCGCGGACCGTACAACGGCGTTCTGCGCCTCCATCTCGGTCTGATCGTTCCGGAGCCGCGCGAGCAACTCGGTATCCGCGTCGGCACCGAGGTCTATCGCTGGCGCGAAGGCGAGGCGGTGATTTTCGACGATGCCTACGAGCACGAAGCCTGGAATCGTACGCCGCACACCCGCGTCGTGTTGTTCGTCGATTTCGTCAAGCCGCTCGCCCAGCCCGCCCGGTTCCTCAACTGGCTGCTGTTGAAACTGGCGATCTTCACGCCGTTCATCCGCGAAGGCACCGAAAACCAGAAAAAGTGGGAAAAGCGCTTTTATGCGCAGGCCGAGGCGCTGCGGAACAGCTGAAACGCCGCTTTGCCTTGATCTTTGCCTGTTAGCTCATTAGCTCGTCCAGCACATGGATGAGAGCCTCGCCCCCAAAGTCAGTTTCGTCTCGCTCGGCTGCCCCAAGGCGCTGGTCGACAGCGAACGCATCATCACGCGGCTGCGGGCGGAAGGATACGAGCTCTCGCGCCAACACGCCGGTTCGGACCTGGTGATCGTAAACACGTGTGGATTTCTTGACAGCGCCAAGGAAGAGTCGCTCGCCGCGATCGGCGACGCGATCAAGGAAAACGGCAAGGTGATCGTCACCGGCTGCATGGGCGCCGAGCCACAATCCATCTCCGACAGGTTTCCGGCAGTGCTCGCGATCACGGGCCCGCAACAATATGAGTCAGTGCTCGAGGCAGTGCATCGCGCGGTGCCGCCGCGGCACGATCCGTTTCTGGATCTGGTCCCGCCCGAGGGCATCAAGCTTACACCGAGGCATTACGCCTATTTGAAAATCTCGGAAGGCTGCAATAACCGCTGTTCATTTTGCATCATCCCCCGATTGCGCGGCGATCTGGTGTCGCGGCCCGCCGCCGACATTTTGCGCGAGGCCGAGAAGCTCGTTGCTGCCGGCGTCAAAGAGTTGCTTGTGATATCGCAGGACACCTCGGCTTACGGCATCGACCTCAAATACGCTCCGAGTAAATGGCGCGGTCGAGATATCCGCGCGAAATTCTTGGATCTGGCCGCCGCGCTCGGTGAGCTCGGCATCTGGGTGCGGCTGCACTATGTTTATCCCTACCCCCACGTCGATGACGTCATCCCGCTGATGGCCGAGCGCAAGGTGCTGCCCTATCTCGATATCCCGTTCCAGCACGCTTCACCCGATGTGCTCAGACGCATGAAGCGGCCGGCAGCCCAGGAAAAGACGCTCGATCGCATCCGCAAGTGGCGCGAGATCTGCCCTGATCTGACGTTGCGCTCGACCTTCATCGTCGGTTTCCCCGGCGAGACCGAAGCCGATTTCGACATGCTGCTCGCGTGGCTCGATGAAGCCTCGCTCGATCGCGTCGGCTGTTTCCGCTACGAGCCGGTCAGAGGCGCCGCGGCGAACGATAGCGCGCCGCCAGTCCCCGACGACGTCAAGCAAGATCGCTGGAACAGGTTCATGAAGACGCAGCAGAAAATCTCGTCGAAGCGCCTCAAGCGCATGGTCGGATCGCGCCAGCAGGTCATCATCGACGAAGCTGGCCCGAGCGTCGCGAAGGGCCGTTCGATGGCCGACGCTCCTGAGATCGACGGATCAGTTTATGTCGCTAGCCGCCGTCCGTTGCGCGTCGGCGAGATCGCCACCGTGAAGATCGAACGCAGCGACGAATACGACCTCCATGGGACGGCCGTCGGCTTCTAGTCACAGACTATCGGACGGCATTGTTGCGCCAGATTCTGCCTCGATCGGTTTTCTAATATTTACGAGCACCGAGCGATACACCGCGACGAAATCTGAGCTCCCCGCCGTCCGCTAGAAGGATGATGCGGCAACCCTGGATGCCTGCCACCGGAGCGCTGCCGATTTCATGGTGGCATAAGGCAGCCAAACATGGGAAAGCCCGCGGAACCAGGCGGGCATCAGCCCGCTCGTATCGTCGACATTTGGAGCCGCTTACCGTTCATTTTATGATGCTGGGCTCACTATGCCCGTCGGGAAGCATTTGGTCACGCGATGCAATCGCTCGATAACTACGCACCCAATACTCTCGCCGAGATCAAGGACCGGCATTTCCACCGGACCCTGAACGAGACCGTCCGCGAGGAAGGCCTCGGAATCGACCGCGAAAGACGCCGCCTGCGGTCATTCACGCGCAACGACTATTTCGGCCTCACGCAGAATCTTGCGGTGAAGTGGATCACCATATCGGCAATCGAGAAGTACGACGTCGGCTCCGACGCATCGCGACTGGTGGCTCGCACTCGCGTCCTGGCGCGCTAGCCGTGGGCACTATTTTTGTTACATCGACCGGCACCGACATCGGCAAAACCTTCGTCACCGCAGGGCTGATCCGGCTGTTGCGCGATCAGGGCGTCGCTGTCGACGCCCGAAAGCCGGTCGTGAGCGGCTACGATTCGTCCGTGGTCGAGACCAGCGACCCTGCCATGTTGCTCAAGGCGTTGGGGCGGCCCGTCAGCGCGGAGGAGATCGAGCGGATCGCGCCGTGGCGCTATCGCGCGCCGCTGTCGCCCGATCTCGCCGGCGCCCGCGAAGGCCGGCCGCTCGACTTCGACGCGCTCGTTAAATTCAGCCGGGCGGCAATCGAAGGAACCAAGAGCACCTTATTCATCGAAGGCGTCGGCGGGATCATGGCACCGCTTGACGCCCGCCGCACCGTGCTCGACTGGATGACGGTATTGCGCCAACCTTTACTCCTGGTCGTCGGAAGCTATCTCGGCACCATCAGCCACACCTTGACGGCGCTTCACGTCCTGGCGCAACGCAAGCTCGACATCGCCGCCATCATTGTCAGCGAAAGTGAACGCAGCCCTGTGCCACTCGACGAGATGGTCCAGAGCATCTCGCATTTCGCGAATGGCATAGACGTCATCGGACTGCCGCGGTTGCCCGCGGGGCTCACCGAGCACCCCGCTTTTGCCGAAGTCGCGAAGCGGCTCTAGCGCCGTTACGGGATCAGAATCGTAGATCCGGTCGTGTCGCGGCCTTCGAGGTCCTTGTGCGCTTTGGCCGCATCCTTGAGCGCATATTTCTGGTTGATCGGTATCTTCACCGCGCCGGAGCCGACCACCTTGAACAGGTCGCCGGAGACCGCAAGCAGGTCCTCACGCTTGGCGGCGTAGTGGTTGAGTGTGGGGCGTGTCGCAAACAGCGAACCCTTGGCTTGGAGAATATTGATATTGAACGCCTCGATCTGGCCGGACGCGCTGCCGAACGACACGAAATAGCCGAGCGGGCGCAGGCAATCGAGCGAGGCCGGGAACGTCGTCTTGCCGATGCCGTCATAGACGACGTCGCACAGTTTGCCGCTGGTGATCTCCTTGACGCGTGCGACGAAGTCCTCGTCGCGGTAGAGGATGGTGTGGTGGCAACCGTTCTTCTTGGCGAGGTCGGCCTTGTCTTTCGAACCGACGGTGCCGATCACGGTCGCCCCGAGATGGTTCGCCCATTGGCAGGCGATCAGCCCGACGCCGCCCGCCGCGGCATGGATTAGGCAGATCGTGCCCTTGCCGACCTTGAACGTGCGGTTGAGCAAATATTGCGCCGTCATGCCCTTGAGCATCATGGCGGCGGCTTGTTCGTAGCTGATGTTGTCGGGCAGCTTGACCGCGCGTTCGGCCGGCAGCAGCCGCTCAGCCGCGTAGCCACCGAGCGGTACGACGTAGGCAACGCGATCACCGATCTTGAGATCTGTGACGCCGGGGCCAACCGCGATCACTTCGCCGGCGCCTTCATTTCCAGATACGAACGGCATGCCGACCGGGGAAGGATACATCCCCATGCGGAAATAAGTGTCGATGAAATTGACGCCGATCGCATGCTGCTTGAGCTTAACCTGACCTTGCCCCGGCGCCGGTATTTCGATGTCGTCCACCGTCAGGACTTCAGGCCCGCCATGTTTGTGTACGCGCACTGCTGCGACCATGTTTCACCCCTTGATCTTCGGAAGTCGTTCGAGTTGGCGGCGATCATAGGGAGCCGCAGGCTCAGCGCAAGAGCACGCCGCGCCGAAAAATGCGCAACAGCATCGCGTCAGGCCATGAAAGAAATTAGCGGGCCCCGGAAACCCGAAGATTGGCGCCCGTGACGTATGAGGCCGCATCCGACAGTAAATAAAGGATCGCTTCTGCGACCTCTTCGGGTTGCCCGCCTCTCCCCATGGGCAGCAGGGGCGTGATGCGCTCCATGCGTCCCGCCGGCTGAATATTGGTGTCGATCATGCCGGGCGCTATGGCATTGACCCGGATGCCTTCTTTGGCAACCTCACGCGCAAGCCCGACCGTCAGTGAATCGATCGCGCCCTTTGCAGCGGCATACCAGACGCATTCGCCGGCGCCGCCAAGGATCGCCGCCATCGACGACAGCAACACGATCGAGCCGCCTTGGCCGCCATGTTTCGTCGACATCCGTTGCACGCATTCGCGCAGGCAGATCAAGGCGCCGAGCGTGTCGACGTCGAGCACCTCGCGCAATGTCTGCGTCGACACTTCATCGAGCCGTGACATGGGTCCGATGATTCCGGATGAGTGAACGAAATGCGTGATGGCACCGAGCTTGCCAGCCGTTTCGTCGAACACGCGCTTGATGTCGGCTTCCTGGCCCATATCGCCCTGCAGCGCGATCGCCTTGCCCCCTGCCTTCTTCACCGCATCCACGACCGAAGCCGCAGCGTTCGCATTGGCGTTGTAATTGACCGCGACGTCATAACCGCGTGCGCCGGCCAACCGCGCAGTGGCTGCGCCAATCCCACGGCTGCCGCCGGCAACAAGCAATACGGGTCGTGACATGACTGACTGTTCTCCGGCGTCCAATTATTAACGTAGGTTCCTACGGCAGTTGCGGCGCGCGAGCACGTTAAACGTTTCGACCGTGGCAGCGAAGGCCATCGCAAAATGGCTGGATATCAGATCGGCCACTTCAGGCCCGCCCGCGTCACATAACCGAAAGTCAGAAAATAGAGCGCGATGACGCAAAGCCCGGTCGTCACGACAAAGCCCGGCGCAAGGTTTTGCCAAACCGCGACAAGCGCCAATATGCCCCACAACCCGACAAGGGCGACATTGAGCGGCCGCCGTTCCGGCACTCGAAACGGATGAACGAAGCGCACCGGTGCAAAGGTCATGGCCGCCAGCGACAGGACCATGACGGTCCCAAGCCATGCTGGCAGGCCGAGCAGAAACAAATAAAACGCCGCAACATTCCAGACCGCTGGAAATCCCTGAAAATAATTATCGCGCGTCTTCATTTCGCGGTCGGCGAAATAAAGTGCGCCCGTGACAACAACAATAATTCCGCACGAGACCGCGACGAGTTGCGGGAACAGGCCGCTGGCGGCTATCGCGTAGGCCGGCACGAAAACATAGGTGGTGAAATCAACCACGAGATCGAGAGTTTCACCGGACCATCGCGGCAACAGCTCCGCAACCTTGAACTCCCGCGCGATCGGCCCATCCAGGGCATCGACCACAAGGGCGACACCGAGACAGAAAAACATCGCCGACCACTGTTCGTTGACAGCCGACAATAGCGCCAACAACGCCAGGGCCGCCCCGCTGGCAGTAAAAACATGAATCGAGAAAGTGCGGAAAAAATCGATGGCTTCCCCCTCAATTGCCCCAATCGATCGCACATATTTCCGCCGAGCGGCCATCGAGCTTCCAGTTTCGTCCAAAGCCGCGAAAGCGCGAGCGGTCGGCGCGTGCCACGATCACATCCGGTGCGATCCAGTATTCGCTGTTGCGGACCATGACGTTCTGCCCGCGTTCTTTGCCGCGCAGCGGCGTGATGGCGCCATCGACGTACTTCTCGATCTTGATGATGCGAGTCTCGCCCTGAGTTTCGTACGTAATCGGAACCTGGCGCACGCCAAGAAAACTGCCGACGAGAATAGACAGCAGATGTGTGGTGCCGCCCACCCGTCCAGTAAAAATGCGGGTGAGACTTTTGACGGCCTGCGCCGACGCTTTTTCGTCGACGAACAGCGCCGCCGTCCAATCGCCGCGTGACATGATGCCGGGCAGATCCATCATCAGGCCAGCTTTCACGCCGGACAAATCGATGTCGTCGAAGTGGCCCTGGTCGATGCGGATTCCCGCCCAGGTCTGACAGCGCTCTTCGGTCGGAGGATGGTCGCCGAGTGAAAGCACGCAGGGGCAAAACACGGTGCAACTGCAAGACAGCGCCAATTCGCCTTTCAGCGTCCAGGATTCGCTCAAGGAAAATTCTCCATCCCAAAAATCCAGAAACCAGATAACACAAAAGCAATGCCGAGGCTGAGCAGCGCGATGCCAACGCCGCGCGTCATTTTATCGCCAGTCATTTTCTCAATCGTCATGACGATGGCGAGCGCCACCATCCACACTGCATTCATCGCACCGGCGGCCAGCATCAGGGTCATCATGGCCCAACAGCAGCCGACACAATGAGCACCCTGTCGAAGGCCGAGCCGGAACACGCCCGGCGGAGTAGTCGACCAGTTCATGAAGAAGAACTGGAACGGATGCCGGCAGAGGCGCACGCACGCCTGCTTCAGGGTCGAGAATTGATAGAGCCCGGCCCCGGTAAACAGCACACCGGCAAACATGAGGTCGGTGCCGGCGGCGCCAAGATCGAACAGACCCAAGCGCGCGACGCCTAGCTGCGCTGCGGCCGCGGCCGCCGCAAAACCCAGCCAAGTGACGATATACCCGGCCGCCAGCAGAAAGGGCGACACCACGGATTGGCCTTGTCGTGCCGCAGTATCCGCGATCTCGGCATAAGTCAGAATCATGGGCGCAGCGCTTGGCACCATCATTGCGAGCACCATGGCGCTCCACATCAGTAGCAACACAACCGCGTTCACGGCGATATGGTCCGGCCCGGTTTGTGGGCTGCAGAGCGTTGCCCACGCGCTTATTCCCTGCCCGGACAATAGCGCCAGCCAGAGCCAGCCGAGCGCCGTCAAGCCGACGACGACCGCAACGGCGACCCAACGCGGCCGCGCCGCAATAAACCCGAGACGGGCCGCCGGGACCGAAAGATGATCAAGACTATTGCCGGCGATACTCATGAGTTCACGCTAGAATGAATAGCGCATCAGCCGCATTGACGCGAACATTTAGCATGATACCCACGATTTCGAGTTCTCGCAGGAACCTTCATGCTTGACCGAAAGGATGCTGTCGCCGTGATCGGCGGCGGCCCGGCCGGATTGACCGCGGCCCTCGCGCTCGCGCAGGCCGGCGTTGCGACGGTGTTGATCGGCCGCCGGGCGCCGGGCGTCGACCACCGGACCACGGCGTTGCTTGGCAGTTCGGTCACCGCGCTGGAGACCTTGGGCGTCTGGCGTAACTGCGTGGAATATGCCGCACCGCTTAAAATCATGCGCATCGTCGACGATACCGGACGTCTGCTGCGCGCGCCCGAAGTCAAATTCGACCCGGCGGAAATTGGGCTCGATACGTTCGGTTATAATATCGAGAACCAGCACCTTCTCGGCGCGCTCACTCATTCTGCACGTTCGTTGCCCACCTTGAGGATTGTCAAAGCAGAAGTCGAGGGGCTTGAGTGCCGCGACGAGCTTGTCGAAATAAGGCTTGCCGGCGCAGACTCGCTCAAAGCGTCGCTTGTCATCGGCGCGGACGGACGCCGCTCGTTGTGCCGGGCAGCCGCCGGCATAGAAACGCATCAGCGCGCATACCCGCAATCGGCGTTGACCATGACATTCGGTCATGCGCGGCCGCATCACGGTATTTCAACCGAATTTCACACCGCAAGCGGACCATTCACCCAGGTGCCGCTGGTCGGCAACCGCTCCAGTCTGGTCTGGGTCATCGATCCAGCCGACGTCAACGAGATCGCCTCGCGAGACGACCAGACGCTAGCCGCCGACATTGAACGCCGCCTGCATTCGATCCTGGGCAAGGTCTGGGTGGAGCCGGGCCGCGGCGTGTTTCCGCTCGCCACCGTGACCGCGCGGAGCTATGCCGAAAATCGCATCGCCTTGGTCGGCGAAGCCGCGCACGTCATTCCGCCCATAGGGGCGCAAGGCCTGAACCTCGGGTTGCGGGACGCCGCGACCATTGCGGAGCTGGTCGCCCAAGCCATTCGTCACAATCGTGACCCGGGCGATGCGAACCTGCTGTCCCGTTACGACGAGATGCGTCGCGCCGACCTCGCGTCCCGGGCCGCAGCCGTCGATCTGCTCAACCGTTCGTTGCTGTCCGATTTTCTTCCGCTTCAAGGGGTCCGCGGCCTTGGAGTCTATGCCCTCGACCGGGTCGGCCCGCTGCGCCGCGCCGCAATGCGCGAAGGCACCAGCCCCCACGCGCAGCCAAGCCTGATGCGCGGGCACGCCATCTAGCCGTCTCACACCGATCTTTTTAGCGTACCGCGGTCACCGCGGAATTGTTCGGCGATTGGTACCGGCAACGCTGTCATCGTTTTGCCGGAATGGCTGGCGACCCGATGCGCAAAAAGACCGCGCTCGACGAAGTGCGGATCCCGCAATGCTTGCTCAAGCGGGACAACGACCGTCGCGCAGCAGTCGGCTGCCGCAAATAGCGGCTTCCAAAAGTCCGCGGGCCGTTGCGCAATGATATGTGCGACCGCTTCGCGGGTTGCGCGCGTATCGCGTTTGTCGTCGATAAATTCCAGCCCGAGATCGATCGCGCGGGTGAAGGCCAGCCAGAATTTGTCCTCCAACGCAGCGCAGGCAACGATCTGGCCGTCTTGCGTGGGATAAAGCTGATACCGCGGCGAACTGCCAGTCAGCGACAATTCTCCCGGCCCCGGAAACCGGCCACCGGCCTGGCCCAGCGCTAGCGCATACCAAGCGAATGTAAACATTGCGTCGGTCATCGCGATGTCGAGCTGGCATCCCTCGCCGGTTCGGTCACGTTGGCGCAATGCCAGCAGGATATTGATCACCGCGGGGAAGCTGCCGCCCGCGATATCTGCAACAAGCATGGGCGGAATGACGGGGTGCGCCATTGGGCCGGGCTGCAAAGCGAGCAAACCGGTGTTGCCGATATAATTGAGGTCGTGCCCCGCCTCGCCGGTGCGCGGGCCGCTTTGGCCATAGCCACTGATCGAGCAGTAGATCACCCGCGGATTGAGTGCGTGTACGGCATCATAGCCGAAACCGAGTCGCTCCATAACGCCTGGGCGGAATTGTTCAACTAAAACATCAGCACGCTGAAGTAATGCTTTAAGATGGCTCTGATCCGCCGGGTTTTTGAGATCCAGCGTCAATCCCTGCTTGCCCCGATTGAGCAAGGCAAATGCCGCGCTTTCACCCTGCCACATCGGCGGGTGTCGCCGCATCTCTTCGCCGCCAGGCCGCTCGATCTTGATTACTTCGGCGCCCGCCTCGGCCAGCATCAGCGTCGCCAGCGGCCCCGGCAGCAACGTCGAGAAATCGAGAACAAGCAAATCCGACAGCGGCTGGGTCATCGGAATAGCAAAGGCGGCAAGTTATGGGTCTTGGCAAGCCACATCACGGCGGTGAGCGTGGCAACCGAAGCGAGCGTGCCGAACAGCACGGCGCTCGACGCCTGCTCGACCCATGTGTCGTATTGCCGGGCGAACACATACACATTGAGTGCCGGCGGCAGGGAAGCCATCAAAATGGCGGTGTAGACCCAGGTTTCGTCGAAGCTCCCGAGCATCGAGAGCAATACAAAGAGAATAACAGGGTGCACGACCAGTTTGACCGGGATGAGCAATGGCACTTCCCACGGTAGTCTTTTGAGTGGCCGCAGCGCGACCGTGACACCCAGGGTGAACAGTGCGCATGGCGCTGCCGCGTTTTGCAGAAAATCCAGCAGGCGCGCGAGCCCGACCGGCGGCTCGAACTTGATAGCAGCCGATAATATTCCAACCGCGGTGGCGATCACCAAGGGGTTGAGCACGATGCGCTTGCTAACATCGCGCGCGATATCGACGAAACTCAGCGGTTGCGGCGACGCAAAAGCCATCAGGAAAGGGACTAAAGAAAATAGCAAAAGCGTGTCGAAGCAAAAGATCAACGCGACCGGAACGGCCGCATCGGGCCCGCGCCGGACCGCCATAACGATCGCGAAAGACACGGCAAAAGCCCAGAACGTCGAAAGCGTGGTCGCCAGAATGAAATTGACCTGGGCCAGTTGCGCCAGCGGTGTTCTGGTCAGGATGCGGAAAAACAAGGCCGGCAACGCCACATAGATGATGAAGAAATTCATCCACGCGAGCGCGGTGTCGGGGATGCGCTTGAGCTTGCCGCAAGCGAACCCGATGAAAATCAGCCCGAAAAACGGCAGAGCCAGATTGATGACGTCGATCATCGGCGTGCGTCCCGGCTGCCGCCATCCCTTGCGACGGCTTGGCGCGGCCTTTGCATTGCTCTAAACGGCAGTTTGACGATTGGGAAGGACCCATGAAGCCGCCACGGCAGTTTTACCAGCCGCTTGCCATCGGGGCGCCTGCGCCGCTACGCGAACTACCGGTGCGGCTCGAGCGCATGATTCATTTCGTGCCGCCCCATGTCGAAAAACTCCGCGGCAAGGCGGCTGAACTGGCGAAGCAGGTCGACGTCGTCTTGGGCAATCTGGAAGACGCCATTCCGATCGACGCCAAGGAGGCGGCGCGGCGCGGCTTCATCGAAATGGGAAAATCCGTCGATTACGGTCAGACCGGTCTATGGACGCGTATCAACGCCCTGAATTCGCCTTGGGCGCTCGACGACATTACCGAGATTGTTGGTGCGATTGGCAACAAGCTTGATATCATCATGCTGCCGAAAGTCGACGGGCCTTGGGACGTTCACTATCTCGATCAGCTTCTCGCGCAGCTTGAGGCGCGCCACGGCGTCAAGAAACCCATTCTCATCCACGCAATTTTAGAAACCGCGCAAGGCGTCAACAATGTCGAGGCGATTGCAAGGGCCTCCCCGCGCATGCACGGCATGTCGCTCGGGCCAGCCGACCTCGCCGCTTCGCGCGCGATGAAAACGACGCGGGTCGGCGGCGGCCATCCCGATTACAAGGTTCTCTCCGATGCCGGAACCGCCGGCGCACCGCGCGCGGCCGCGCAGCAGGATCTTTGGCATTACACGATCGCGAAGATGGTTGATGCTTGTGCGGCTGCCGGCATCAAACCGTTCTACGGACCATTCGGCGATTTTTCCGATGCTCAGGCCTGCGAGTCGCAATTCCGCAATGCGTTCTTGATGGGATGCCTTGGCGCATGGACCTTGCACCCCACGCAGATCGAGATCGCCAAGACCGTGTTCTCGCCCGACCCCGCCGAGGTTGCCTTCGCCAAGAAGATCGTCGCCGCGATGCCGGACGGCGCCGGCGCGGTGATGATCGAGGGCAAAATGCAGGACGACGCCACCTGGAAGCAGGCCAAGGTGCTTCTCGATCTCGCCAGCTTGGTGGCGGCCAAGGATCCCTCGATGGCCGCCCGTTACAACGTCTGACGCTCTGGCTTTCGCCGTAATCTCATCCTATCTGGATTGCGATGACGACGCGCAGCCGCACACAAACCGCTAAATTTCAGATCGGACAGGTCGTCAAGCACCGCCTGTTCCCGTTTCGCGGCGTGGTGTTCGACATCGACCCCGAGTTCAACAATACCGAGGAATGGTGGCTGTCGATTCCGGCCGAGCGGCGTCCCAGCAAGGACCAGCCTTACTACCACCTGTTCGCTGAAAATTCAGAAACCGAATACATCGCTTATGTTTCGGAGCAGAATCTGTTGCCCGACGACTCCGGAACCCCGATCCGGCACCCTCAGGTCGCCGAAGTGTTCGATCGGGATGACAGCGGCGGCTATCGTCCGCGCAATACGGTGATCAACTAGCGTTGCATGCGGCGAATTAAAAAGGCGCGGCCGGAGCCGCGCCTTTTGCGCGTCTAGATCCGATTATTGTTTCGGGGCAGCCGGTGCCGCCGCCGAAGGCTGCTGGCCTTCCAATTTCTTGCGTGCCTCTTCGGCCTTCTTCTGGAGCTCTTCCTGCAGCTTGCGTTGCTGCTCCTCGAGCACTTTCGGATCGGTCGGCGGCCCGTCATAGGCCTTCGCGAAATCGGCCAGCGGCAACGGCAGGCTGATCGGCGTGCCGTTCATATTGATCGCCTGAATGGTGAGCTGCTTGCCCTTCTTCATCTTGCCGACCATGTCGACGGACGCCTCGTAGTCCGCCATGCAGCCGTTGGGGAAGCAAAGGAAATAAGGCGCTGTCATCGGCTGCTCGGTGTCGAGGATCATGCGTGTGCCGTGCTGAAGCTGCATGCCGAGCGGTACGGTAATGCGCATCAGCTTGCGCGGCTCGCCCTCCGGTTCGATGAGCGCGGCCGCCGCGACCGGCATTCCGTTCTCGAGCCGGCCGTCTTTGGCAGTCACGCACACGGCTTTTTGGTTCTGCGCGGCATCCGCCTTGTTGCAGATCTTGACCCAAGGCGAATAAATCAGTTGCGGCTGATCGCCCGCGGCCTGATCCGGCTGTGCCGCCGGCGCGGGCGCGGGTGTCTGAGCCTGGCCGGGCTTAACCGGTGCCGCCGGCTTGGGAGCGGCGGCAGCCGGTTTCGGCGCTGCGGGTTTTGCCGCGGGAGCTGCAGGAGCTTGAGCGGGCGCGGCTGGTTGCTGCGCGAACGCCGCAGAAGCAACGAGCGCGAAACTGACCGCAACGGTCGCGGCAAGCGCACAAGCGAACGGCCGGGCCGTTGCAATTCGATCGTTCATACAATGTGTCCTTTTATATCGCCGCACGCCGTACGCCGGTCTGTGACCGAGTATCGCGATCGCCTCATTGCCCGGTCTGTCGGTGGCAAATACGGCGAGAGCGTGACGGTACGGCGCTGCCTGATAGCGGATATTCGCCCGCCGATAAAGCCGGATTACGGTACGGCCGGTGGGGAGCGCCGTCAGACGCCCACCGATGTGATAAATTACGCCAATCCGAACCGAATCGCCCTCCAATCCGGACGCAACCGCCATTCGATCCTCGCCCCGTCGATGTTGGGTTTTCCGCCGTATCTTCACGGCGGGGCTCACCTGCCTGGCGGCGCTCGCCAGCAGCATCGCGATCGCAGCCGAGAGCCGGTACGCCATTGCGATGCACGGCCAACCGGCGTGGCCTGCCAAATTCTCATATCCGACTTACGCGGATCCAGCCGCCCCGAAAGGCGGCCGCCTGGTGCAAGGCGTGCTCGGCACCTTTGACAGCCTGAATCCGTTCATCGTCAAAGGCCTCGCCGCGCAAAATCTGCGGGGTTACGTATTCGAGAGTCTGCTGGCACGCGGCTACGACGAACCGTTCACGCTTTACGGCTTGCTGGCGCAGGGGGTGGAGACGGACGATGCACGACGATTTGTGACTTTCACGATCGACCCGCGCGCGAAATTTTCCGACGGCAAGCCGGTCACCGCACAAGATGTGGTGTTCTCCTGGCAATTGCTGCGAGATAAAGGGCGGCCGAACTACCGCACCTACTACGTCAAGGTCGTAGAAGCCCGAGTCCTCGGCGAACGTACAGTGCGTTTCGACCTTTCCGGCGCCGAGGATCGCGAACTTCCGCTCATCCTCGGCCTGATGCCGGTGCTGCCCGAGCACGCCACCAATCCCGACACCTTCGAGGACACCAGCTTCGAGCCGCCGCTCGGCAGCGGTCCCTACATTGTCGCCGCGGTGAAGCCCGGTGTCAGCGTCACCCTCAAGCGCAACCCGGACTACTGGGGGCGCGACCTGCCGATCAATCGCGGCCTGTGGAACTTCGATGAAGTACGCTTCGACTATTACCGCGACAGCAACAGCCATTTCGAGGCGTTCAAGAAAGGCCTCTACGACCTGCGCGCCGAGCTCGATCCAAGCCGCTGGCAATCGGCCTACGACTTTCCCGCATTGCGCGACGGCCGCGTCATCAAGGAGTCGTTTCCTTACGGTTTGCCGAAAGGCATGTACGGCCTCGTCTTCAACACGAGGCGGCCGTTGTTCTCGGACGTGCGCGTGCGCGAGGCTATCCTTCAGTTGTTCGACTTCGAATGGGTCAACCACAATTTCTTCTTCGATCAGTATCGCCGCACCGCGAGCTACTTCGACGATTCCGAACTGTCGACGCGCTCGCGCCCGGCCGATACGCGCGAGCGTGCGTTGCTCGAGCCGTTTCCCGACGTGGTGCGGGCCGACATGATGGAAGGCAAATGGACGCCCGCGGTCAGCGACGGATCCGGCCGCGACCGCGAAACTTTGCGCCGCGCGCTCGCGCTACTTGCCGCCGCCGGCTACGAGCTCAAGGGCACCGACCTGATCGAGCGCAAGACCGGCAAGCCGTTTTTGTTCGAGCTTTTGGCGACGACGCGCGACCAGGAACGTCTCGCCCTCGCCTTCTCGCGAAACCTCAAACGCGCCGGCATCGAAGCGCGCGTGCGCATCGTCGACGCCACGCAGTTCGAGCGCCGCCGCCTCAGCTTCGATTTCGATATGATGGAATATCGCTGGGAGCAGTCGCTGTCGCCCGGCAACGAGCAGGCCTTCTATTGGGGATCGGCCGCCGCCGACCAGGAGGGCACACGCAACTACATGGGCGTCAAGTCGCCGGCGATCGACGCGCTGATTGCCGCGCTGCTGAACGCTCGCGAGCGCGAGGACTTCGTCGTAGCGGTGCGCGCGCTCGATCGCGTGCTGCTGTCCGGCTTCTACGTCGTTCCGCTCTATCACCTGCCGCAGCAGTGGGTGGCGCGCTGGGACAAGATCCGCCATCCGCCGCAGACTTCGCTTTACGGCTATCTGCCGGAAACCTGGTGGCGGGCGCCATGAGGACATCATGATGGCCGGCGGCAACGACACACGCATAACGCTCGACGACCTGTTCCGCCGCGTCGCCGTCGCGCATCCCGATACGCTGGCGCTGCTTGATCCGCCGAACCGCGAGGCGATTACCGGCGGCGCCCCGCGCGCTTTGACCTATGCGCAAGCCGACAGCGCGATCTGGGCGATCGCCGCGCGGCTGCGCGACCTCGGACTGCCGAGCGATGCCGTGGCGGCGCTGCAGTTACCGAATACGGTCGAAAGCGTCCTGACCCTGCTCGGCATCCTGCGCGCCGGCATGATCGCGATGCCGCTGCCCCAGTTGTGGCGCAAGGCCGATATCGTTGCCGCGCTGTCGGCATCAAGCGTGAAGATGCTGATCACTTGCGCGCGCATCGGCACGCAACGGCATGACGGAATTTGTCTGGAGGCGGCGGCCGGGCTGTTCTCGGTGCGTTATGTCGCGGCCTATGGCTCCGTCGCCGACGGCGTGGTGGCGCTCGATGACATCTTTGACGGCCGGCAACCATCCGTTCTTCCTGCGGCCGCGCGGCCCGGCGACCCGGCCGAACGCAGCGCGATCATCACCTGGGACTCGATGCCGGCGGGACCAATTGCGGTTGTCCGCAATCACCGCCAAGTCATCGCCGGCGGTCTGGCCGTGTTCCTCGACGGTGCGATCGAACGCGGCGCCTCGATCCTTTCGACCATTCCGCCAACGTCGTTTGCCGGAATTGCCGCAACGCTGCTGCCATGGCTGCTGTCCGGCGGCACCCTCACCTTGCATCATCCGTTCGACGCGCAAACGTTTGCCGCCCAGCAGACCGCCAAGGACTTCGACACCGTCATCGTGCCGGGCGCGGTCGCGGATCGCCTCGATCACGGCAAATCGCGTTCGGTGATCGCGCTATGGCGCGCGCCGGAGCGTTTCGCCGCCGCCGCGCCGGGCAGCGAAAATGGGCGACGTGTCGATATCCTGACATTCGGCGAAATCGGACTGGCCGCTCTTTCTCCCGGTCAACCAAATTCGGAAATTCCCTGTGGCGAGATTGGCGTGCCGCGCAGCTCCGCAACCGCGATCCCCGTCCTCGAAACGGTGCGGAGCCGGACGGGCACGCTGGCCGTGCGCGGACCGATGGTGCCGCTAACCGGCTTGCCGTCGCAATCCGACAATGATGGCTATGCCGATACCGGTTTTCCCTGCCGCCATGACGTCCAGAGCAAGATGCTCACCGTCACTGGGCCGCGCGCGGCGATGGTCGCGATCGGCGCGTACCGGTTCGCCGAAACGCAGCTCGCGGCGCTGGCCTCATTGGATGAGCAGGCAACGATTGTCGCCCTGCCCGATGCGCTAACCGGGCAACGGCTGGCCGGCAGCGTGCCCAATGCCGCCGCGATGCAGGAAATGCTGGCCGATCGCGGTTGGAATCCCCTGATCGTGCATGCCTTCCGGCCGAGAACCCGCCGGTTGCGGCCTAGCGGACCAACGTCGTTGACGAGGTATTAACAGCCGCGCTCTAGGGTCGGCGTCTCGTGTAACGAGTTGCGTGCGTGTGATGTCCTTGCAAGGTCCGATGGTCGTCGTGGCCGAGAATCCGGCCACCGAGCTCATTGAGGCGCTGGCCGCGGCCGGCGCCTTTCCTGTTGTCGAAGCCAACTGGGCCGATGCGCCGACCGCGTTTGTCACGGTCAAGCCGGGCGCTGTCGTCATCGCCGAACCTGGCCCGCCGTCCAGCGAGACGCAGGCGCGCATGCTGTGTCTTCAGATCGCGACGGCGCAGGGTCCGATCGTGCCCGTCATTGCCCGCACCCGACCAGATCTCGATGCCGCGGTGCCGATCGCGCTGCCGGCCGATGCCTCGCTGCCGGTCGAACGGCTGCTGTTGCGGCTGCGCTCGGCGCTGCGCGTGCGCGCGCTGCATGCCACCGTGCTGCGGCGCATCGCCAGCTTTGCGTCCCAGAGCGGCCAACTGCCGATCTTGCCGGTCGGCGATGCGCTTGAAGACGCCACGGTCCTGATCGCCGGACGCGGCCCGCTTTATCCCAAACTCAAAGTTGCGATGGGTGAACGCGTCGGCATGGTCGGCGCGCTGAGCGTCGAGACGGCCGCGCACCACATGAATTCGCGCGACATCGACGGCATCGTGATGGGCGACGGATTCAGCGAGCGCATGGTCGAGGCGTTTCTCACCGTGCTGGCGCAAGATGACCGCTTTCGCGATATTCCGGTGGTGACGGTCGGCGAGGTCCCATCCGACCTTGCCGAACGGCTGACCAACATGGAGCGGGTCGACGGCGGCGCGGAGCGCGCGGTGGGTCGCATCGTGCCGCTCGTGCGGCTGCACGCTTTCGAGGCCCGGCTCAAACGCATGCTCAAGAGCCTCGAAACCGAAGGCATGTTCGACGCCGAAACCGGCCTCCATAGCCACGACCATTTCATCCAGGACTTGACGAAGTCCGTCGCCGAGGCGGAGGACCGCGGGCACCTTCTTTCGATCGCGCGGATAACGTTCGAGGGCGCGCACGATCATCGGAGCAGCCTCGACGGCGCGCGGCTGGTGCCGCGGCTCGCGCGTACCATCGATTTCGCCTGCCAGGACGAGGACGGCGCACTGCTGGTCGTGTTCAACCAGACCGACCTGCGCAGCGCCCATGTCGTCGCGCGCCGGATGGCTTCCGCGCTGCGAAACAAGATGCTGGACACCGACCGCGGGGAAATCCACGCGCATGTCACTCTGGCAACACTGAAGGCCAACGACAACGTCGACACATTGCTCCGGCGGGTGATGGACAGCGGCCCGGTTGCCGCCGAATGATCCGCGGCTTAGGCTGGCTTCAGGAGCCAGCCATGCCAGAACAAAAACCGGTTCGTATCGATGTCGTCTCCGATGTCGTTTGCCCGTGGTGCTTCATCGGCAAAAGGCGGCTTGAGAAAGCGATCGCGCTCAAGCCCGACATCCCGGTCGAGGTGCACTTTCGGCCGTTCTTCCTCAACGACTGGATCCCGAGCGATGGGATTTCGCGCGAGCAATATCTGACGACCAAATTCGGCTCGCCCGAGCGCTACAAGGGCATCGCGCAACGCGTGGTCGCCGCCGCGCAGGCCGAAGGCCTGCGTTATGATCCGGACAAGATCAGCCGGCAGCCCAACACGACCGACGCCCATCGCCTGATCCGGTGGGGCGATGCGATCGGCAAGGCGCCGCAGATGAAGCAGAAGTTGATGGATTTGTATTTCACCGACGGCGCCGATCTGACGGATCGCGAGGTCCTGGTCCGCGCCGCGGGCGAAGTCGGCTTGAACGCCGACGACGTGCGCCGCGACCTCGCCACCGACAAGGATGTCGCCGAGATCGGGCGTGAAGCACAGGCGGCCAAGGAGGCCGGCATCGACGGCGTGCCGTGCTTCATCGTCGGCGGCATATTGGCGGTTTCGGGCGCGCAGGCACCGGAGTATCTGGCCGACGCGATCGAGCGGGCGGCCCAGTCGCCGGAGCGGCTGCAAGGCGCCGCCGAATAACGATGAAGATCAGCGCGGCGCTGGTCCGGCAAAAATCCGGGCCGTTCTCGATCGAAACCGTCGATCTCACCGAGCCGCGCGACGACGAGCTTCTGGTCGAAGTCGCCGCCAGCGGCATGTGCCAGACCGACCTGCACGGCCGGGATGGCTACTACACGACACCCTACCCGGCGATATTCGGCCACGAAGGCGCGGGAATCGTGCGGGCCGCCGGAAAGGCGGTGCGCGATTTCGCGCCGGGCGATCATGTCGTGATGTCGTACCCGTGGTGCGGGCAATGCGCGAACTGCCGCTCGCACCGCCCGACTTACTGCGTCGAGGCGTTTGCGCTGAAGATGGACGGCACCCGGCCCGACGGATCGACCTTGCATTCGCAGAACGGCCACCCGGTCTATAGCTCGTTCTTCCAGCAATCCTCGTTCGGCACCTACACGATCGCGAACCAGCGCTTCGCCGTGAAGGTCCGCAACGACGCGCCGCTCGAATGGCTCGGGCCGCTGGCTTGCGGCGGACAGACCGGCGCCGGCGCGGTGCTCAATGTGATGAAACCGAAGCCGGGCGATGGATTTGCGGTGTTCGGCGTCGGCGCGGTCGGCCTCGCCGGACTGCTGGCCGCCAAGATTGCCGGCTGCGACCCGATCATTGCCGTCGATCTGCACGAGCATCGCCTCCAACTGGCGCGCGAATTCGGCGCGACCCACACCCTCGACCACACCGGCCGCGAGGATATCGTCGCGGCGATCCGCAAGCTGACCGGGCGCGGCGTGCGCTACTCGCTGGAAACGTCGGCGGCGGCGTCGGTTTTTCGCGAGGCGATCGAATGCTTGATGCCGGCCGGCACCTGCGTCCTGCTCGGCAGCGCGCGCTCCGGCACCGAAGTGTCGTTCGAGATGCCGTTTCTACAAGAAGGTCGCGCCGTTCGAGGCGTCATTCAGGGCGACAGCGTTCCGCAGGAATTCATCCCGACGCTGGTCGATCACATCATGGCGGGCCGCTTCTCGATCGAGCGCATGATCACATTCTACGATCTCGCCGACATCAATCGCGCCGCGCAGGAATCGAGCGCCGGCACCGCCATCAAGCCGGTGCTGCGGATGCCGCGCTAGGCCGGCTTGACGCTAAGCCGCTTTGGCGCGCTCGGCGATGCCGGCGAGCTTGCGCAGCAACGCGGTTGCGCCCTTGAGCCGCTGCTCGGCGCTTTCCCAATCCTCGAAGAACACCAGCTTCTGGTCGGGCCGCAGCCGTGCGTCGTTGCTGCGTTCGCGGATATAGGCGATCAGGCCATCCGGATTGTCGAACTTGTTGTGGCGGAACGACAGCACGATGCCTTTCGGTCCGGTCTCGATCTTCTCCACATTGGCGCGCCGGCACAGCGACTTGATGGCGACAACCTGCAACAGATAATCGACCTCCTCCGGCAGCGGGCCGAAGCGGTCGACCAGCTCGGCGGCGAAACCGTCGATCTCGCTTTCGTTCTCGATCTCCGAGAGCCGGCGGTAGAGCGCAAGCCGGACCGAAAGATCGGCGACATAATCCTCGGGAATGAGGACCGGCGTGCCGATCGTGATTTGCGGCGACCAGCGGTCGGCGACCGGCGACGTCAGGCCGGCCTTGAGGCTCGTCACCGCTTCTTCCAGCATCTGCTGGTAAAGCTCGAAGCCGACCTCTTTGATATGGCCGGACTGTTCCTCGCCGAGCAGGTTGCCGGCGCCACGGATATCGAGATCGTGGGAGGCAAGCTGGAATCCGGCGCCGAGCGTATCGAGCGACTGCAGGACCTTGAGTCTGCGCTCGGCCTGCGCGGTGATGGCGCCCTGCGCCGGCAATGCCAGCAGCGCATAGGCGCGCAGCTTGGAGCGGCCGACCCGGCCGCGCAGTTGATAAAGCTGCGCCAGGCCGAAGCGGTCGGCGCGATGCACGATCAAAGTGTTGACGGTCGGGATATCGAGCCCGGACTCGATGATGGTGGTCGACAGCAGCACGTCGTATTTGCCGTCGTAGAATGCCGACATGATGTCGTCGAGCACGGCCGGCGGCATCTGGCCGTGGGCGACCGCGACCTTGACCTCCGGCACGTTCTTGTCGAGGAACGCCTTGGCGCTGGCGAGATCCTCGATGCGCGGGCAGACGTAAAACGACTGGCCGCCGCGATAACGTTCGCGCAGCAGCGCTTCGCGCACCACCAGCGGGTCGAACGGCGAGACGAAGGTACGCACCGCCAGCCGGTCAATCGGCGGCGAAGCGATGATCGAGAGGTCGCGAACGCCCGTCAGCGCGAGCTGCAAGGTGCGCGGGATCGGCGTCGCGGTCAGCGTCAGGACGTGCACCTCGGCGCGCAGTTGCTTGAGCTTTTCCTTGTGGGAGACGCCGAAATGCTGTTCCTCGTCGACAACCAGCAGCGCGAGGTCCTCGAACGCGATGCCCTTGCCGAGCAGCGCGTGGGTGCCGATCACGATGTCGATCGAGCCATCGGCGAGGCCGGCTTTGACTTTCGCGAGATCGCCCGCGCTAACCAGGCGCGAGGCCTGCGCGACATTGACAGGGAATCCGCGAAATCGCTCGCTGAACGTCTTGAGGTGCTGGCGCGCCAGCAAGGTGGTCGGCACCACCACCGCCACCTGCTTGCCGGCGATCACGGCGGCAAACGCCGCGCGCAGCGCCACCTCGGTCTTGCCGAAGCCGACGTCGCCGCACACCAGCCGGTCCATCGGACGTCCGGCCGCGAGATCGTGCAACGTCGCCTCGATCGCGGCGAGCTGGTCGTCGGTTTCCTCGTAGGGGAAGCCGGCGCAGAATTCGTCATAGGCGCCGGCCGGCGCGCTCAACCTCGGCGCCTCGCGCAACTGCCGCTCGGCCGCCACCTTGATCAGTTCGCCGGCGATCTCGCGGATCCGGCTCTTCATGCGCGCCTTGCGCGCCTGCCAGTTGCCGCCGCCGAGACGATCGAGCTCGACATTCGCCTGCTCGGCGCCGTAGCGCGACAGCAGCTCGATGTTCTCGACCGGCAGGAACAGCTTGGTGTCCTCGGCGTAACCGATCTCGAGGCAGTCGTGCGGCGCGCCGGCGACCGCGATCGCCTGCAGTCCGGTGAAGCGCCCGATGCCGTGATCGACGTGCACGACGAGGTCGCCCGGCGACAGGCTGGTGACTTCGGCGATGAAATTCTCCGGGCGGCGTCCGCCGCGCCGCGGCCGCACCAGGCGGTCGCCGAGGATGTCCTGCTCGCTGATGAGCGCGACATCGTCGGTCTCAAACCCGGTCTCGATGCCGAGTACGGCGAGCGCGATCGCCGGCTTCGGCAGCGCCAGCGCCTCGTTCCAGTCCTTAACCGGCGACAGGTTGCCAAGTCCGTGATCGGCCAGCACATGGCCCATGCGCTCGCGCGCGCCGTCGCTCCACAGCGCGATGACGACGCGGCGGCCGGACTTTTGCAGCGCCTCGACGTGGCGGGTGACGGCGACGAAGACATTGCCGCCCGGTTCGGCGCGTTCTGCGGTGAAGTTGTGGCCGAGCCGCGCGCCGACATCGATGACATTGTCGGCATCGGGCACGGCGAATGGGGTCAGGTCGGCGCGCGCCGCGCCGTCGAGCTTCTTTTGCCACTCCGCCTCGCCCAGATAGAGCCGATCCGGCGGCAGCGGCTTATAGGGCGGATTGACGCCTTCGCTCAGCGCCTGCTTGCGGGCGTGGTAGTAGTCGGAGATCTGCGCCAGCCGCTCGCGTGCCGCGTCGGCGACCTGCGGCTCGAGCACCAAAGGCGTGCCCGGCACGTAATCGAATAATGTTTCGAGCCTGTCGTGAAACAGCGGCAGCCAGTGTTCGATGCCCGGATAGCGGCGCCTTTCGCTGACCGCCTCGTAAAGCAGGTCGCCGGGCGCGCTGGCGCCGAATTGCGCGACATAGCCGGTGCGAAAACGCTTGATCGTTTCGGTGATGAGCTGAAATTCGGCGACCGGCACCAGATCGAGTCCCCGCATCTGGCTTTCGCTGATCTGGGTCTGCGGATCGAAAGTGCGGATCGTCTCTAGCGTGTCGCCGAAGAAATCGAGCCGCACCGGCAGGTCCATACCGGGTGGAAACAAATCGAGGATGCCGCCGCGCACCGCGTAATCGCCAGCCTCGCGCACCGTCGAGGCGCGGCTAAAGCCGTTGAGCTCCAGCCACTGGACGATGCTCGCCATGCCGATCACGTTGCCGGCGGCAACCGACAGCGCATTGCGCGCGACATAATCGGGTCCGGGAACGCGCTGCAGTGCCGCGTTTACGGTCGTCAGCAGCACCGACGGCGGGTCGCGACCTTTGACGCGCGCGAGACGCGACAAAGTCGTCATACGCTGGGCGACGAACACGGCATTGGGCGAGACGCGGTCATAGGGCAACGCGTCCCAGGCGGGAAATTCCAGCGTGCTGATATCCGGCGCGAAGAAGCCGAGCGCGCGCGACAGCGCCGCCATGCGTTGGCCGTCGCGGCAGACGACAAGCGCGCTGATCGCCGGCGGATCGGGACGCGCCGCCACCGCGCGGGCGAGGTCGCCGAGCACCAGCCCTTCGGCGCCGTCCGCGGCCTGCGCCACCACCAGCGGCCGCCCCGGTCTGAGCCGTGCGGTTGGAGAATTCGACAGGGAACTGGACTTGGCGATCATGCTTTCGTCTTGCCGAGATGGAATTGGCGGAGCTGTTCGAAGAACCCGCTGTCATGCACGCCATCCGGCGCGCTCTCCCCCATCACCCATGACAGCAGCTTCGGGCTCGGCGCGGCGAGCAGTTGTTCGTAGGCGTCGAGCTCGGATTCGCTCAAAAGCGCGATCCGCGCGTCGGCAAACGGCCCCATCACCAGATCGACTTCGCGGATTCCGGTGTGCCAGGACCGAAACAGCAGCCGGCGGCGGCGTTCGTCCAATCCTTCGCTCGATCGCGTCGTCACGCAACTCTCCAAATGCCAATAGCCCGGACGGAGCCGGGCGCGGTTTATATAGGGCCAGCGGCCGGCAATGTCAGCGCCTTTGCACAGAACGCATTGCGCAACCTGCCGTCGCCCGCCAGCATGGCTGCGATGCGCCCGGGC
This sequence comes from Hyphomicrobiales bacterium, assembly GCA_038206695.1. Classification (GTDB taxonomy): domain Bacteria; phylum Pseudomonadota; class Alphaproteobacteria; order Rhizobiales; family Xanthobacteraceae; genus Pseudolabrys. The sequence continues at coordinate 64,797 of JBBRAN010000003.1, forward strand.
CTCCTGAACTCGCTGTTTGCCGCCTTAACCAGCCTGACCGGCATCGGGCCGAAACTGGCGGCGCTTTACGCGCAACTGCTCGGCCACGATCCGCCCCGCATCGTCGATCTGCTGTTCCATCTGCCGTCGGGCGCGGTCGACCGCCGGTCGCGGCCAAAGTTACGCGACGTGCAGGCCGGCCAGATCGTCACCATCGTGGTGACGGTCGAGGAGCATCGCGCGCCGCCGGCCCACCGCTCGCGCGCGCCATACCGCATCCTCGCGAGCGACGAGACCGGCACGATCACTTTGACGTTTTTCCACGCGCGGGCGGACTATCTCGAGAAGCTGCTGCCGGTCGGCGAGCAGCGTTACGTCTCGGGCACAGCCGAATTCTACGACGGCATGCTGCAGATGGTTCACCCCGACCGGGTGGTGGACGAGGCCGGGTTCGCCAACCTGCCGCTGGTCGAGCCGACCTATCCGCTGACCGAAGGCGTGACGCTCAACAATGTGCGTCGCGCGATGGAAGTGGCGCTCGACCGGCTGCCCGATCTGCCCGAATGGCAGGACGAAACCTGGGTTTCGCGCGAGCGTCTGCCGCCGTTCAGCGCGGCGTTGCGCGCTTTGCATCGCCCAGCCGAGCCGGCCGACATCCTGCCGGAAAGCCCGGCGTGGACGCGGCTTGCCTATGATGAAATGCTGGCCGGCCAACTCGCCCTCGCGCTCGTGCGCACGCACATGCGCCGGCAGGCCGGGCGCGGCACGGCGTCGGAAGGCCTGTTGCGCTCGCGCGTTCTCGCGGCGCTGCCTTACTCGCTGACGCCGTGGCAACAGCGCGCGCTTGACGAGATCACGACCGACCTCGCTTTGCCGCAAAGAATGTTGCGCTTGCTGCAGGGCGATGTCGGCTCGGGCAAAACTGTCGTCGCGCTGCTCGCTGCCGCCGCCGTGATCGAAGCCGGCCGCCAGGCGGCGTTGATGGTGCCAACCGAAATCCTGGCGCGGCAGCACCACAATACGATCGCGCCTTTGGCCAAGGCGGCCGAGCTTCGGGTCACGATCCTGACCGGCCGCGAGCGCGGCAAGGAGCGCGACGACATTCTGGCGCGGCTGGCGAGCGGCGAGATCGATCTCCTGATCGGAACCCACGCGCTGTTCCAGGGCGAGGTCGTGTTCAAGGATCTCGCGCTGGCGATCGTCGACGAGCAGCATCGGTTCGGCGTGCATCAACGCCTCGCCCTCACCCAGAAAGGCACCGCGGTCGACGTGCTGGTGCTGACCGCGACGCCGATCCCGCGCACCTTGGTGCTGACGTTCTTTGGCGACATGGACGTGTCGGAGTTGCGCGAGAAGCCGGCCGGACGCCAGCCGATCGACACCCGGACGATTCCGCTGCCGCGGCTCGCCGAAGTCGAGGAAGCCGTCGGGCGCGCTTTGGCCGAGGGCCAGCGCGTCTATTGGGTGTGTCCGCTGATCGAGGAATCGGAAAAGGTCGATCTCGCGGCGGCACAGGATCGTTTCAAGGCGCTCGAGGACAAGTTCGGCGATGCCGTCGCGCTCGTTCATGGCCGCATGAAAGGCGCCGACAAGGGCAGAGCGATGCAGCGTTTTGCCTGCGGCGAGGTGCGGCTGCTGGTCGCCACCACGGTAATCGAGGTTGGCGTCGACGTTCCCGAAGCCACCGTCATGGTGGTGGAACACGCCGAGCGTTTCGGGCTCGCGCAGTTGCATCAATTGCGCGGGCGCATCGGCCGCGGCAGCGGAAAATCCATCTGCCTGCTGCTCTACAAAGCTCCGCTCGGCGAAACCGCGCAAACCCGGCTCGCCATCCTGCGCCGCACCGAAGACGGCTTTCGCATCGCCGAAGAAGACTTGCGGTTGCGCGGCGAAGGCGACCTGCTGGGCACGCGCCAAAGCGGCATGCCGGGATTCCGGCTGGCGCGGCTCGACATCCACGGCAAATATATCGGCGCGGCGCGCGACGACGCGGCGCGCATTCTGCAGCGCGACCCAGGGCTGACTTCGCCGCGCGGTGACGCGCTGCGTTGCCTGCTCTATCTGTTCGAAAAAGACGACGCGATCCGTCTCATCCAGGCCGGCTGATTACTTCGCCGGCGCGATCGGACGGGCACTTTGCGCGGTCGCGGCGAGCGCCGAAAGCCGCGCCTGCGCCTCGGGGCCGCCATTGGGCTGCACCATGCCGGCGGAAATCAGCAGGCTCATCGCCGCTTCCACCGTGATGTCGAGCTCGATCAGGGCATCGCGCGGAACGTAAAAGAAAAAGCCGGTGGTCGGGTTCGGCGTGCAAGGCATGAACGCCGAGACGTGCTCCTTGTCCGGAAGGCGCTCGGCAATGCCGCCGCTGGGCGGCTGCGACAGCAGCACCAGCGACCACATGCCCGGCGCGGGGAATTCGACCAGTGCGACCTTGCGGAAGCTCGAGCCTGATTTCGAGAACAACGTCTCGAAAATCTGCTTCATCGTCTTGTAAACCGGCCGCACGATCGGCATGCGGCTGAGCAGGCTTTCGCCCCAGCCGACCAGAGTGCGCCCGACAAGGTTCGCCGTCAGAAATCCGAGCAACGTCAGCCCGACAAACGCGATCACCAGGCCGGTACCCGGGATCGCCACCGGCGAATAGGTGTCCGGCCGCAAAGCCGGCGGGATAAGCGGCGCGACAAGATTGTCGACCCATTTGATGAAAGACCAGGTCAGCCACGCCGTGACCGCCACCGGCCCGGCGACGATCAGCCCGGTGAGGAAATAGTTTCGCAGCCGCGCGAACACGCTGACGGGCTGCGGCACGATGATGATCGGATCGAGGGGGTCGGCCATTGGGCCTATCTTATTCCACCGTGACCGATTTCGCGAGGTTGCGCGGCTGATCGACGTCGGTGTTGAGCGCGACGGCGGCGTGATAGGCGAGCAGTTGCACCGGAATGGCGTAAACCAGCGGCGTTACCGTCGTCGCCATGTCGGGCAGCGTGAGGACGAGCATCGACTCCACGCTCGCTTCGCTGGCGCCTTTTGGATCGGTGATCAAGATGATGCGGCCGCCGCGCGCCGCGACCTCCTGCATGTTGGAGACAGTTTTCTCGAACACGCCCTCGCGGCGCGGGCTTTTGTCGTAGGGCGCGATGACGACAACCGGCATCGTCTCGTCGATCAGCGCGATCGGGCCGTGCTTGAGCTCGCCGGCGGCGTAGCCTTCGGCGTGGATGTAGGAAATTTCCTTGAGCTTGAGCGCGCCTTCGAGCGCGATCGGGTAACTGGTGCCGCGGCCGAGATAGAGCACGTCCTTGCATTTCGCCAGCGTGCCGGCGAGCGCCTCGATCTGCGGCTCGAGCAGCAGGGCCGCCGCCATGTGGCGCGGCGTCTCGATCAGCGCGCGCACGAGGTTCTGCTCGTCCTGCTCCGACAGCACCTTGCGCGCGCGGCCAGCCGCGATCGCCAGGCAGGCCAGCACCGCCAGCTGGCAGGTGAAGGCCTTGGTCGACGCCACGCCGATTTCGGGCCCGGCCAAGGTCGGCATCACCACGTCGCTTTCGCGCGCGATGGTCGAGGTCGTCACATTGATGACCGAGAGGACGTGCTGCTTGTTGTCCTTGGCGTAGCGCAACGAAGCGAGCGTGTCGGCGGTCTCGCCGGACTGTGAGATGAAGATCGCAAGATTGCCGGCAAACAGCGGCGCCTCGCGATAGCGAAACTCGGAGGCGATATCGATCTCGACCGGCAGGTGGGTGAAACGCTCGAACCAGTATTTCGCAACGAGACCGGCATAGAACGCCGTGCCGCAGGCCGAGATCGAGATGCGCTCAAGGTTATTCCAGTCGAACGGCAGTTCCACCGGCAGGCGGACCCGTTCGGTCGTCATGTCGATGTAATGCGCCAGGGTATGACCGACGACCTCCGGCTGCTCGTGGATCTCCTTGGCCATGAAATGCTTGTGATTGCCCTTGTCGACAAGCTGCGACGAGGCGGTCGAGGTGATGACTGGTCGCTCGACCTTGCGGCCTTGCGCATCACGGATCTCGACGCCGGCATGGGTGACGATCGCCCAGTCGCCGTCCTCGAGATAGCAGACCTGGTCGGTGAACGGCGCGAGCGCGATCGCGTCGGAGCCGAGATACATCTCGCCGCTACCATAGCCGACCGCGAGCGGCGAGCCCTTGCGCGCGCCGATCATCAGGTCGTTCTCGCCGGCGAAGATGAAAGCCAGCGCGAATGCGCCGCGCAATTGCTTGAGTGCCGCGCCAACCGCCTCGACCGGCGACTTGCCTTTCGCCATTTCCGCGGTGACGAGGTGCGCCACAACTTCGGTATCGGTATCGCTGCCGAATTTCGCGCCGTTGGCGCCGAGGCTTTCGCGCAGCTCGCGGAAGTTCTCGATGATGCCGTTGTGAACGACCGCGACCTTCTCGGTTGCATGCGGATGCGCGTTCTTCTCGGTCGGGCGGCCATGGGTCGCCCAGCGCGTATGGCCGATGCCGATCCGGCCGAGCAGCGGCTCGCGCTCCAGCTTGCTCTCGAGCGCACGCAATTTGCCTTCGGCGCGGCGGCGCGTCAGCGCGCCATGCTCCAAAGTGGCGATGCCGGCGGAATCATAGCCGCGGTATTCGAGGCGCTTGAGCGCATCGACCAGTTGCCCGGCGACCGCCTCGCGGCCGATGATTCCGACGATTCCGCACATCTTCTTGGGATGGCTCCTGTTGCGCGCGATTGGCGCTCGACGACGTTTCGTTTAAGCCAGCCGCGCCGCTCGAAGGGAAATCACAACGCGTTTCGCGGTGTGACAGGGCGCTGCAGTGACACCGCTATCGCTTCTTCTTGGTCTTCTTGCCCGCCGCCTTGCCGCGGCGCAAGCGTTTTGCCCAGCCCTTCTTGACGGTTTGCGCGCTGCGCTCGAGCGCGAGCGCGCCGGGCGGAACGTTCTTGGTGATGACCGAGCCGGAGCCGACATAGGCGCCGTCGCCGATCCTGACCGGCGCGACCAGCGCCGTGTTCGATCCGATGAAGGCGCGCTTGCCGATATCGGTGCGATGCTTGGCAACACCATCATAATTGCAGGTGATGGTCCCTGCCCCGATATTGGCGCCCTCGCCGATGCGGGCGTCGCCGATATAGGACAGATGGTTCGCCTTGGCACCCTTTGCAATGCGGGCCGCCTTGACCTCGACGAAATTCCCGACATGGACGTCCGGCCCCAGATCGGCGCCCCGGCGCAGCCGCGCATAGGGCCCGACGCGCGCCGCTCTGCCGACCCGCGCGCCCTCGAGGTGGGAGAACGAGCGGATCAGCGCGCCGTCCTCGACGCTGACGCCGAGGCCGAACACCACATAAGGTTCGACCGTGACGTCCTTGCCGAATTTGGTGTCGGCGCTGAGATAGACGGTGTCGGGCGCCACCATCGTCACCCCGGCCTGCAGCGCCGCCTCGCGCAGCCGCCGCTGCATCGCCGCTTCGGTCTCCGCCAGTTGCGTCTTGGTATTGATGCCGCGCACGTCGTCCTCCTCGGCGTCGACCGCCGCCGCTTTCAATCCCATTTCACGCGCAATCGCAATCGCATCGGTCAGATAGTACTCGTGGCCGCGATTGGCATTGCCGATCCGATCGAGGATCGCGAGCGCCGTCCTGCCGTCGAACGCCATCAAGCCGGCATTGCACAATGCAATCTCGCGCTCGGCCGGCGTCGCATCCTTCTCCTCGCGGATGGCGGCAAGCTCGCCACCCTGGAATACCAGCCGGCCGTAGCCCGCGGCGCTGACCGGCCGAAAGCCCAGCACCGCGACCGCGGCGCCGGCGGCGATCGCGCTGCGCAATTGCTGAACGACGTGCGGGCGCATCAGCGGGGTATCGCCGAACAGGATGAGGATGTCGTCGGCGCCGCGTTTGAGCGCCGGCCTGGCCGCCAGCACGGCGTGTGCGGTGCCGCGCCGTTCGCGCTGCACGAACATCTGCGCGTGCGGCGCCATGCGGCGCACTTCCTGTGCAACCGCAAGCTGGCCAGGCGGCGTCACCACCGCGATCGAGGTCGCCTTGATTTTGCCCGCCAGCGCCAGCACGTGACCGAGCAGCGAGCGGCCCGCCACCTCATGCAGGACCTTGGGCAGCCGCGAGCCCATGCGCTTGCCCTCGCCGGCGGCGAGCACGATCGCAAGGCAAGTTCTGGATTTCATGCACGCTCCGCTGCCGCCAAGGTCGCCGTCCTCATAGCCGAGCAGGCCGGACGGCAAAAGACCGCCACCGGACGGCGCCGGGGCGATAACAGGTCAGCACCACCGGATTCTGCTAATGTTTTCAACGATTCGCCGCAAGGAGACCATATGGCGCGCGCACCGGCCGGCACATCATTGCGTGCGAAGCTGCGCCTGACACCGGCCGCATGGCGGATGACGCTGTGGGGTACCGCGGCCTGCGCCGCTTTGACGGCGACGTCGCTAGCCGCGATTAGCGAGAGCGGCGCCGCGCGCTTGCAGCTCGCCGCGAATAATTTTGCCGGCCAGCCTGCCGTCGTCGCACAAATTCCCCGGCCGGCCCGCCCGTCGCCTGAAACGATCAAGCTCGCCGAGGATGTCCGCCAGCTCACCGCGGAACGTGAACGCCTGAACACGCGGCTCGCCAGCCTCGAACATCTGCTTGAAGTCGTCACCGGCTCGGTCAAGCGGCAAGCTGCCGTGCGGGAAGCTGCCCGGCTGCCGCAAGCCGCCGAACCGGCGCCCGCTTCCGTCGCACCACTGGCAATCTCGGCCAGCAAGCCGACCGGTACGAGCGCCGCGGCCACTGCTGCAACCGCCACGCCGGCGCCCGCCCCGGCCATCAGCGCTCCCGCCACGATGAGCGCGGTGGAAGCCCCGGCGGCGGAATCTGCCCCGATGCCGCCGGCCGTCCCGCTGCCGCCCGAGCGTGTCGCAACGATCGAAACGCCCGTTCCGGAGACGGCGCCAAAACCTGAAATCGGCATCGACCTTGGCGGCGCGTCGTCGCCGGCGGCCTTGCGCGCCCATTGGGCCGCACTGAAAGCAACGATCGGTCCGTCCCTCGGACCGCTGCGCCCCATGATGGTGATGCGCGACGCGAAGCCCGGAAGCCCGCCCTACCGGCTGATCATGGGGCCGCTGCCGAGCAACACCGCGGCGGCGGCGGTATGCGCCCGGCTGGTCACGACGCGGACCTTTTGCCGGCCGGCGAGCTTCTTCAGTCAAAGCGCGGCGCTGCTCTGACGCGCGGCCGGTCACGCCGATGAAACTGTTTTTGCCGAACTTGCGGGCGAGCCTTGGGCTGTTGATCCTCGCCTGCTGCTCATTGGGTTACGCGCTTTATTTGCGCTACCGCGTGATCGAGCCTTCGACGGTCGGTCTGGCCTGTAGTGCCGGATTGGACAGCTTTGTTTGCCTGACGCGCCGCTACGCGATTGGCCTCTTTCAAAACTCGGTTTTTGGCGGAACGGCGATGGCGGCCGCCGTGCTCAATCTGCTGCACCCCTCGCTGGTATTTTTCACGGTGGCGCTGGCCGCGGCGGGTTTCGGCCTGGTGCTTTATAACGTCGCATTCTCGGCGCTCGCCGTCGCGCTGCTCGCCGTCAGTTTTGCGCGCCGCGCGCCTGAGCCAGAGTAGCGGCGAAAACGACGAACACCGCGCAAAGCCAGACCGACTGCCAGTTGGCGAAGGTTTCATTGACTGCGACGTAGAGTGACGAACACAACAACAGCGCGGCTACCGCGATTTCCGCCGGCGGGCGCGGACCTTGCTCGCGGCGCGTCAGCGCGCGGTGCAAAACAAACGGCGTCGCGGCGACGCTGAAAGCGGCAAACGGAAAGTCACGATAACGCGGGTCGAACACCAGGCCCAGCGCCACCATGATGGCGAGGACGGTGGTCAGGATCAGTAGCGCGCCGTAGGTTCGCGCCAGAGCGCCCCGGATGCGCCGGGATACCGGTCCGACGATCTCGTCGAACCGCGGCAGCGCGGTGCCGGACGTCATCGCCGCCACGCCGAACACCGGCGTGAGCAGCGCGACCGCGGTGAATGCGAGCGAGCGCGTCCACCCGGCAACGCCGAAACTCACGAGCGGCATGTCGGCGACGATCCAGCCGAACAAAATTCCGCCAACCGACGCGGATGCCACTACACCGAACCATGTCGAGGCTGCGACAGCGCCGCGCGCGAAAGCTCGTGCGCAAGCAAAAATTGCCAGAGCAAAAAGAATTCCGCCCAGCGCCTGCCACGGCCAATGCGGATGGTTCGAGAGCGGCTTACCCCCGTGGAATTTGGCTTCCCGTGTCGTGCCGTCCAGAATTCCCCAGTGGCCGCCGACTGTGCCCTCGAGCGCCCGCTTCCAGGGTTGATCGAATGCCTCGATTATATTGACGCGATAATTTCCACTCTGGGCTCGGGCCAGCGCCTCCTGAATCACGCGAGCCTGGTTGACCGGCGAAGGCAAAGCTCCTTCGCGCATGCGCCCGGCGCTCGGCCATCCGAATTCGCCGATCAATATCTCCTTGCCTGCGAAAGCGGCGGCGACCTGGCTGCGGATCGCCGCGACATGCGCGCCGGCATCGCGCGCCGCGATCGGAAGATCCTCCCAGTACGGCAATATATGAATCGTGATGAAATCGACCGCGCCGGCCACCTCGGGGTTTCGCAGCCAGTATTCCCAGACATCGGCATAGGTCACCGGAACGCGGATGCGTCCCTTCACGTCCCGGATCAACTGTGCCAGATCGGCGGCGAGCATTTCACCGCGGAGCAACACTTCGTTGCCGACGATCACCCCCTCAATAACGTGAGGATAGCGGTTGGCCAATTGCACGACGCTATCCACCTGCAACTTGGTCTTCAGCGGGTGGTCGGAAACCCAAAGGCCTTGCAGGACTTTGAGCCCGTGCCGGCCGGCGATTTCGGCGACCTGCTCAAGACCCTGGCCGGTCGCGTAGGTCCGCACGCAGCCCGCTATTTTCGCCAGCCGGGCGAGGTCCTCGTCGATCTGCCCCGCAGTGATATGCAAAGCCTCATCGAACGGGGTCTGGTCGCCCCGATACGGCGCGTACGAAACGCAGTAGAGCTTGCCCGCGAGCCCCGAAACCTGCGGCAAAGCGACAGGCTGCCCCAGCCACGCCCATACCGCGCCGATCAGCGCGGCGGAAAGCCCGAAAAGAACAAAAACAAACCGCATCCGCCGCTGACTTCCCGAACCGGCGTGACCGCCTTATTCCGGCGGCCGACTGCCCAATTCCCCGTGTCCAGCCCGTTTATCATCCTGGCGCGAGGCGCTGGACAAAAACTCAAAGTTCGGGCCACATCGCCTCGCGCCGTATTACTGACCCAATCCGGCGGCACAGACAGCCGTTCGGCCAGGGCGAGCAGATCCAGTAACTATGCGTAGCGATCGTCCGCATCACTTGATTGCCGCCACTGTAGGAGCCGCCCTGAGCCTGGCCCTACTGTGCCCCGCATCCGCGCAGCAGAATAACGACGCCAAGCCGCCGGAACAGGCCGCCGCCGACGCGGCCAAAGAAACCCAGAAAAAAATCAATGAAATCGCCGAAGCTGGCCGGCTGTTGACCGGCCCTGCCGGCAATCCGGAATGTGTCTGGCTCGGCCGCCGGGTCGTCAGTCTGCTGTGGCGCGACGACCTCGATACGGCTTTCCGCCATCTCGACCTTTATGACCGGTTTGGCTGCCCCAGCGGTCATATTCAGGCGACTTTCCGCTGCCTGGTCCGCCAGGGAAATATCGACCCCAAAATCCAGGAAAGCCTCAACGGCCGGGTCCACACCTGCTGGGTTGACCCCACATTGGTGGCCGCCACGACCCCGCCTGCGGCGGCGCAAGCCCCCGCCAACGCCAGCGGAACAACCACTCGCTAGCCACGTTGCCGGCCGGGACTTTATTTTGTTGCCGGCACCGGCTGCCTCGGATTTGCCATGCCGGCTACCTACTTGAGTCCTCACCTAATCCCGAGTTACGCTGCACTGCCGCAGAGAACGTTCGGTCGAGCCCAGGGGACGGGTTCGGGGTTCTGAAATCCAGCCCCATCGAGTTTTGAGTGATGCGTTCCGTTGCTGCCGTGATCGCCCTTGTGGCGTGCGTGCATGCTGGGCTGTGGGCACTGACGCGGCACGAAGTTCGGGCCCCCGACTTCAATAGCCAGCTCGCAAGCGTCTCCTACGCGCCTTATGCGCCTTCAGCCAATCCAACCGCCGGCGATCGTGCGCAAGCCGCACTGATCCGCGCCGATCTTCGCACCCTGGCGCCGCTGACGCGCGCGCTGCGCACTTATTCCTCGACCGGCGGCGTTGAGCAGGTCGCCGCAATCGCCCAGGAACTTGGAATGCGCGTCACCGTCGGCGCATGGGTCGACAAGAACAAGGACCGCAACGACCTCGAAATCCGCTCGGTGATCGATCTCGCCAAGCGGCACTCCAACATCAACGGCATTATCGTCGGCAACGAAACGATTTATCGCGCCGACCAGACGGTCGACGAACTCGTTCAAAAAATCCTGCGCGTAAAGCGTTCGGTCAACGTCCCGGTGACGACCGGCGAAATCTGGAACGTCTGGATGGAGCACCCCGAACTCGTCTCGGCGGTCGATTACATCGCGGCGCACACCCTGCCGTACTGGGAAGGCTTCCCTGAAACGCAGGCGGTCGACCAGGCGATCCTGATCTACGACAAATTGCGCCAGGCCTATCCGGGCAAGCGCGTCGTGATCGCGGAGTTCGGCTGGCCGAGCGGCGGCTACAATCTCAAGAACGCGAATCCCGGGCGGATCGAGCAGGCGCATGTGCTGCGCGAATTCGCCTCCAAGGCCGAAGCCTACGGCATCGACTACAACATCGTCGAAGCGATCGACCAGCCGTGGAAAATCTTCGAAGGCAACGTCGGCCCTTACTGGGGCGTGTTCGACGCGACCCGCCATCCGAAATTCGCCTGGACCGGATGGCTGACGAATTCCGATCATTGGAAGCTCGCCGGGGTCGCGCTGCTGCTCGGCTTGCTGCTGTCACTGCCGGTGCTGGCAATCGGCCGCGCCAGCGTCCTGCAGGCCGGCGTGCTGGCCGGCGCCGCCAACGTGGTGGGCGCTTGGTTTGCGGGCATGTTCGGTTATTGGAACGGGCATTATTTCGTCGTCGGCGCCGCGTTCGCGCTCGGCCTCGGCACCGCGTTGCTTATTCCGCTCGTCATCATTGCGATGGCGCGGATCGAGGAGATTGCCGCCATCGCGTTTGGCCGCAAGCCGCTGCGCCTTGTCAATGCACCGCCGCTGGCGCCCGAGGGCTATCTGCCGAAAGTTTCCATCCATATCCCGGCCTATCGCGAGCCGCCCGAAATGCTGCGGCAAACGCTCGGCGCGGTGGCGCGGCTCGATTATCCGAACTTCGAATGCGTGGTGATCATCAACAATACGCCCGATCCCGCGCAGTGGCGCCCGGTCGAGGAACACTGCCGGACTTTGGGCGAGCGATTTAAATTCCTGAACGCCGAAAACCTCGATGGCTACAAGGCCGGGGCGCTCCGCCTCGCGCTCGAGCACACCGCGCCGGACGCCGACGTGATCGGCGTGATCGACGCCGACTATGTCGTGCAGCCCGACTGGCTCAAGGATCTCGTGCCGCTGTTCGCCGACGAGAATGTCGGCCTGGTGCAGGCGCCGCAGGATCACCGCGACGGCCAGCGCAGCCTGATGCATCACGCGATGAACACCGAATACACCGGCTTCTTCGACATCGGCATGGTGCAAAGGAACGAGCACAATGCGATCATCGTTCACGGCACGATGTGCCTGGTGCGCCGCGCCGCCCTCACCGCCGCCGGCGGCTGGTCGAGTGACACGATCTGCGAGGACACCGATCTCGGCCTGACGATCCTCGAACTCGGCTGGCAGGCGCATTACACCAACCGCCGCTATGGCCATGGCCTGCTGCCGGACAGCTTCGAGGCCTACAAGAAGCAGCGGCATCGCTGGGCCTATGGTGGCCTGCAGATCGTCAAGAAGCATTGGCGGCGCTTCCTGCCCGGCGCCAGCCGGCTCAACCGCGACCAGAAGCGCGAATTCGCGCTCGGCTGGCTCAATTGGCTCGGCGCCGAAGGCCTCGGCGTCGTCGTCGCGATGCTCAATATTCTCTGGGTGCCGGTAATCGCTTTCATGAACATCGCGGTGCCGGACACGGTGCTGACGCTGCCGATCATCGCCAGTTTCGCCGTCTCGGTCGTGCATTTCCTCGCGCTCTACCGTCTGCGCGTGAAGATTCCCGCCCGCCATCTGCTGGGCGCCGTGCTTGCCGCGATGTCGGTGCAGTGGACCGTCGCGCGCGCCGTCGGCCAGGGCATCGTCAAGGATCACCTGCCGTTCGCCCGCACCTCGAAGGGCGGCCTGCGCCGCGTCACCGATTTCCGCGCGTTCTGGGAGGCGATGATGGCCGGCCTGCTGATCCTCGGCGCCGTCGTGCTCGTTCACACCAACATCAAGCAGGTCCGCGAGATCAACATCTTCGCAGTCGTGCTGGTGATCCAGAGTCTGCCGTTCCTCGCCGCGGTCACCCTGGCCGCGATCGAGCGCTCGCGCCTAAACGAATTCGCGGTCTGGCGCGCGCTCGAAGCGAAATTTGCCGAGCTGTTGCCGCAGCGCGCCCCCGCCGTGGCGGAATTGCCAGCCGCCGCCGCGGCCCCCGCGCCAGCGCCCGAACAGCGCGAACTCGCCCCTTAGGCGGGCAGCGCTTTTTCCACCAGCCGCACCCAGTATGACGTCCCGTAAGGGATGGCGTCGTCGTTGAAATTATAGGCCGGGTGGTGAAGCCCGGCGCTGTCGCCATTGCCGATCCAGATGAAGGCGCCCGGCTTAGCATTGAGCATGAAAGAGAAATCCTCGGCGCCCATCATCGGCGGGATGTCGGTATTGACCTGCTGGGCGCCGGCGACTTCGGTGGCGATCGTCGCGGCGAAATCGGTTTCGCGCGGATGGTTGGAGAGCACCGGATAATTGCGCACGTAGGTCAGCTTGGCCTTGGCGCCGAGAGCCGTCGCGGTGCCTTCGACCACCTCATCCAGCCGCTTTTCGATCAGGTCGCGCACCTGGGGATCGAAGCTGCGCGCGGTGCCGCGCAACTGCACGGTCTGCGGCAGCACATTGTCGGTATTGCCGGCCTGGAACATGCAGATCGAGATCACCGCCGATTTGAGCGGATCGACGCTCCGCGCCACGATCGACTGGATGGCGGTGATGATGTGGGCGCCGGTGAGGACGGCGTCGATGGCGATGTGCGGGCGCGCCGCATGGCCGCCGCGTCCTTCGATGTCGATCGTGACGAAATCCGCCGCCGCCATCGCCGGGCCCGGCCTAATGCCGAAGCTGCCGACCGGCATTCCGGGATAATTGTGCATGCCGTAGACCTCATCGATGCCGAACCGCGCGATCAGATCGTCGTCGATCATCGCCTTGGCGCCGGCGCCGCCCTCCTCGGCGGGCTGAAAGATCACCACCGCCGTGCCGGCGAAATTGCGCGTTTCGGCCAGATAGCGCGCGGCGCCGAGCAGCATCGCGGTATGGCCGTCATGGCCGCAGGCATGCATCTTGCCGGGGATCGTCGAACTGTACGGCAGGCCGGTCTGCTCCTCGATCGGCAGCGCATCCATGTCGGCGCGCAGCCCGATCGCCTTGCCGCCGCTCTTGCGGCCGCGGATGACGCCGACCACGCCGGTGCGGCCGATGCCCGGCACCACCTCATCGCAGCCGAACGCCTTGAGCTTTTCGGCGACGCTCGCGGCGGTGCGATGGACGTCGTATTGCAGCTCCGGATGGGCATGCAGATCGCGCCGCCAGCCGGTGATGTCGTTATGAAAGTCGGCGATGCGATTGACGATGGGCATTGCGAGGCCTCACGCAAAAAAAGAACGTGGCGAAACCGGACGATAATGCCGCAAATCGACGCGCGGCGCGAGATCACAATGGGGCTTATCGGCCTATTGACCGGGCAGATATGCGCTTCTACACAGCCGCACACGGTGACGAGCGCGTAGCTCAGCTGGTAGAGCACGTGACTTTTAATCACGGGGTCCCGGGTTCGAGCCCCGGCGCGCTCACCAATAAGATCGATGGCTAAATCCCCCAGCACTCCGCAGTGCAGGAGATATCGTTGAGCGACTTGCGCGCGATCTCGGTATTTGAACGCCGCCGGGGTCAGGGCGATCCCAACCAAAGCGCCAGCGAGGCCGCCGCGATGACGGCGATCACACACCAGCCTGCCAGACCGAAGCTGCCCGGGCTGCCCTCCGGACGTGGTCGTTTGCGAGGGCGTTTCATAACCCATTATCGCCAATTCAGAGCTCCGGCGCCACTCATTGGACATGGCCCGCGGCGTCGCGTTTGTATTGAGGCGAAAATAGAAAAGGCTCCGGCAGAGCGCCGGAGCCTTTGAGCAGACGCTAAATCAGAGATGTTACGCCTGTCCGACGCACTTTTTGACGTAATCGCGGCGTTTTAGGAAGTGGATCGCGGTAAATTTCTTTTTCGCTTCCGCTTTGCAAGTCGCTTCTTTCGAGCTCATTTGCGGTTTCTTCTTCGTGGCCGCATCCGCCGTCACCGCAAAAGAGGTGGCGACAAGAGCGGCACATACCGCGGTAATAAGAGTTTTCATGGTGCATCTCCACCGGTTGGTTATTGCAGCGATATAAGTTCCGAGCACGCTGCCGGGTTCCGGAAAGTTTCCTGAACAGACAGTCAGCTAACGAAAAATGAGCTGCGAATCCGGCGAAATGGTTCGGTCTTCCATTTTCAAGCGAATCGTCTACCTAAAATTTATCCCGCCCGTATTTTGAACGACGCAACGATTTGGGTGAGCAGCCGGCAAATAAAATGAACCGACGCACGAATCCTCCCCTTAAGACTTTCGTTCGCTTCGTGGCGGCGACCATCATCAAAGCTTCACGCGATGGCCTTCCGACCGCCATGTTCGCCCGCTAACCCTCGGCCCAGGTTGAACGAGCCAGAGGAGCAGAGACCATGCGGCTTTCGACCGAGCGATCCGAGTCCACGTTTTCGCGTTATTTCGCCTCCCGTCAGCTCTGCCCGCATTGCGGCGACCGGATGATCGCGCCAGAGGTGACTGAATTCATCGAAGGTGGCATCATCCAGCACTACTGGGTCTGCGACGGCTGCGGCGAGGACTCCCGCACTTTATTGAAGCCGCCGGCCCATTAGGCACCGGCGGAATAGAGGCTGGACTCCGGTGTTCGCGCAGGTGAGGCTATCCCGGCCCGATAACGAGGAGGAAACCCCAAATGACATCGATGTTTCGATTGAGCCTAGCCGTTCTTGGCTGCGCCACCGCGCTCGCTTTTGCCGCTCCCGCCAACGCGGAGATGATGAATTTCAAGGCCAATATTGACGCGAAGAGCGAAGTCCCGCCGGCCAACAGCAAGGGCAGCGGCAGCATGACCGCGACCTACGACACGGCGAGCAAGAAGTTGTCGTGGAAGGGCAGCTACAAGGATCTGAGCGGCCCGGCGACCGCCGCGCACCTTCACGGTCCGGCCGAGCCCGGCAAGAACGCCGGCGTCATGGTGCCGGTCAGTCCCGCGACCAGCCCGTTCGAGGGCTCCGCCACGCTGAACGACGATCAGTCCAAGGCGCTGATGGCCGGTCAGCTCTACATCAACTTCCATACCGCCGAGAACAAAGGCGGCGAAATCCGCGGCCAGTTGACCAAATAACTCATCAGCCGCGCCCACCCGCGGCTCGCAGAGTACGGAACGCCCGCCGGTCGAGAGATCGGCGGGTTTTTCATTGCGCATCACCGCGCGCGGATTCTAGGCTGCGGCGCGACGCATCTTCGAGACAGCGAATGACTCACGGCAACGGCTCACGACCCATTCTTATCGCGGGCGGCGGCATTGGCGGGCTGGCCACCGCCTACGCGCTCGTGCGGCAGGGTTTCGCGGTTCGCGTTCTGGAGCAGGCGCCGGAATTCCGCGAAGTCGGCGCCGGCATCCAGCTTGGGCCGAATATTTTCCGCGCTCTGGAAAAAATCGGCCTGAAGGATGCCATCCTCGCCGACGCCTATGTCCCGACCGGAATGGAAATGCGCGATGCGCTGACGGGAAAGGTCATCACCCGCATGCCGCTCGGGGCGGATGCGGTCAAGCGTTTCAAGCAGCCTTACGCGGTGACACACCGCGCCGATATTCACGGCGTGTTCCTGCGCGCCTGCCAAGGTAGCAACCTGATCTCGCTCGAGAACAGCCGCCACGTCACGGGCTACGAAGACCATGGCGACCATATCAGCGTGACGCTGGAAGACGGCGAGCGGGCGCAAGGCAGCGCGCTGATCGGCTGCGACGGCATGTGGTCGCAGATTCGCGCACGCATCGTCGGCGACGGCAAGCCGCGGGTGTCCGGACATATCGCCTATCGCGGCGTGCTCAAGCGATCGGAGGTGCCGGACGACCTGTGGCGTCCCGACGTCGTGTTATGGGCCGGGCCGCGCACGCATTTCGTACACTACCCGCTGCGGCGCGGCGAGCTCTACAACCTCGTGGCGGTCTTCCATTCCGATCACTACGAGGAAGGCTGGAACGCCGAAGGCAGCAAGGAGCTGCTGTGGAAGCATTTCGCCGGCCAGCGCCCGGAAGTGCTTCGGCTGCTCGAGCGCATCGATACCTGGCGGATGTGGGTGCTTTGCGACCGCGAGCCGGTCAAGACCTGGACCCACGGCCGCGTCGCGCTGCTGGGAGACGCCGCCCATCCGATGCTGCAATACCTGGCGCAAGGCGCCTGCATGGCGACCGAGGACGCCGTCTGTCTTGCCGAGTCGCTGGCCGCTTCGCCGGACGACATCCCCGCCGCGCTTCTCGCCTATCAGCAGGCGCGCTACCTGCGCACCGCGCGAGTGCAGATCATGGCGCGGGTCTACGGCGAATTTTACCACGCGCGCGGGCCGACCGCGGAATTGCGCGACCAGATGCTGGGCGCGCGCACGGTCGAACAGGCTTATGACGGAATGGCGTGGCTGTACGAGGGACCGTAGCGCGCCATCTAGGCCGCCGCGCCCTGCTTCCACGATTGCTGGATCCGCGTCCGATAATCCTGAAACCGGCCGTCAGCGATGGCGTCGCGCATGCCGCGCATCAGCTCTTGGTAATAAGCGAGGTTGATGGTCGACAGCAGGATGGCGCCCAGCATTTCGTTCGCCTTGACGAGATGGTGGAGATAGGCCCGCGAGTAAGTCCGCGCCGCCGGATGCGTACTTTCGGGGTCGAGCGGCGAAGCGTCGTCCGCGTAGCGTGCATTCGACAGATTGAGCGTGCCAAAGCGCGTGAAGGCGGTGCCGTGACGCCCGTTGCGGGTCGGCAGCACGCAGTCGAACATGTCGATGCCGCGCGCCACCGCCTCCAAAAGATCGTCCGGCGTGCCTACTCCCATCAGGTAGCGCGGCGCGTCCTGCGGCAGCGCCGGGACCGTTTCATCCAGCATTTTGAGCATCACGGCCTGCGGCTCGCCGACCGCGAGCCCGCCGATCGCATAGCCATGAAAACCAATGCCGACCAGCGCGCGGGCGCTTTCCAGCCGCAATGCCGGATCGTCGCCGCCCTGCACGATGCCGAACAAAGCGCCGCCGGGCTGCGCGCGGGTCTCGAATGCCTTTTTGCAGCGCTCGGCCCAGCGCAGCGAAAGCCGCATCGCCCGCGCCATCTCGTCACGCGAGGCCGGCAACTTCAGGCACTCGTCGAGCTGCATCGAGATATCGGCGCCGAGTAGAGCCTGGATCTCGATGGCGCGCTCGGGCGTCAGCTCGATCATAGCGCCGTCGAGATGCGATCGGAACGTCACCCCGGTCTCCTCGAGCTTGCGCAATTGCGACAGCGACATCACCTGGAAACCGCCGGAATCGGTGAGGATCGGCAGCGGCCAATTCATGAATTTGTGCAGGCCCCCGAGTTCGGCGATGCGCTCGGCGCCGGGACGCAGCATCAGGTGATAGGTGTTGCCGAGCACGATTTCGGCGCCGGTATCGCGCACGGCATCCGGCAGCAAACCCTTCACGGTGGCCTGCGTTCCGACCGGCATGAAGGCCGGCGTCTGGACCCGGCCATGCGGCGTCACGAACTCGCCACAACGCGCCGCGCCATCGGTCTTTTGCAGCTTGAAGGAAAATGCGGCGGTCATGGCTTGGCAGGATACAGCAGGCATGCGTCGCCGTAGGAATAGAAGCGATAGTCGCACGCGATCGCATGCGCATAGGCGCGCTTCATGGTGTTGAGCCCGCTAAACGCGGCAACCAGCATGAACAGGGTCGACCGCGGCAGGTGAAAATTGGTCAGCATCAAGTCGGCGGCGCGGAATTTGTAACCCGGCGTGATGAAGATGGCGGTCTCGCCGGCAAATGCCTGGATGAGCCCAGCCGGATCGGCCGCGGTCTCCAGCAGCCGCAGCGCGGTCGAGCCGACCACGACGATCCGGCCGCCTTTGGCGCGGGTGGCGTTGAGCGTGTCGGCAACCTCGCGCGACAGTTCGCCCCATTCCGCATGCATCTGGTGGCCGGAAGCGTCGTCGGCCTTGACCGGCAGGAAGGTGCCGGCGCCGACATGCAGCGTAACGCGGTGGATATCTATGCCGGCGTCGGCCAGCCGTGCCGTCAGCTCCGGGGTAAAATGCAGTCCCGCGGTTGGAGCAGCGACCGAACCGTCACGGCGAGCAAACAGGGTCTGATAGTCGACCTCATCCTGCGCGTCCGAAGCTCGTCGGGAGGCGATGTAGGGCGGCAGGGGCATTGCGCCGCGTTCGGCGATCGCCTGATCGAGAATGGGGCCGTGGAAGGAAAAAGCGAGGGTTACCTCGCCTGCTTCATGTTTTACTGAAACTTGAGCGTCGAGCTGGCGGAGGAAACACACCTTTCCTTCGTCGCCAAAGCGAATGGTGTCGCCCGCCTCCAGTCGCTTGGCCGGCTTTACGAAAGCGCGCCAGCGCGAGCCGTCGATGCGCTTGTGCAGCGTCGCTTCGATCCGGGGCTCGTTGGCGCCCCGCCCGATCCGCCGGCCCGTCAGGCGCGCCGGAATGACCTTGGTGTCGTTGACCACCAGCGCGTCGCCGGGCTTCAGGATGTTGGGCAGATCGCGCAATCCGCGGTCTTCAAGCTCGGGGGCGGCGCCGGGACGCACCACCAGCAGCCGCGCCGCGTCGCGCGGCACCGCCGGCCGCAACGCGATGCGTCCGGGCGGCAGCTCGAAATCGAACAGGTCGGTCCGCATGGCGGGTTTATACCCGCTCCGGGCCTGCCGGGGTCAGGGCGCGCCAGCCGCCATGCTGGCCTTGAGGATTTTGTCGGGGTTCTGCACCGGTTCGCCGCGCTTGATCTTGTCGATGTTTTCCATGCCCTCGATGACCTTGCCCCATGCGGTGTACTGGCCGTCGAGGAAACCTGCGTCGTCAAAGCAGATGAAGAACTGGCTGTCGCCGGAATCCGGGTTGGCGGCGCGCGCCATCGAGACGGTGCCGCGCACATGCGGCTCCTTGTTGAATTCGGCCTTGAGTTTCTGGCCCGATCCCCCCGTGCCGGTGCCCTGCGGGCACCCGGTCTGCGCCATGAAGCCGTCGATGACGCGATGGAAAACGATGCCGTCGTAGAAGCCGCCGTTGACCAGTTGCTTGATGCGCGCGACGTGTTTCGGCGCGAGGTCGGGCCGCATTTCGATCACGACACGGCCCTTGCTGGTGTCGAGGATCAGCGTGTCTTCGGGCTTGGCCATTTCATTCTCACTCTGCTGCTGGCGTTACTTGATGTCGGCGGCGACCTGAACCTTCACCACCTTGTCGGGGTCGGTGACGGAGCCGCTCTGCGAGCCGGCGGGCGCCTTCTTGAGCTTGTCGGCGACGTCCATTCCCGACACCACCTCGCCGACCACGGTGTACTGGTTGTTGAGGAACGACGCCTCGGCGAAACAAATGAAGAACTGCGAGTTCGCCGAATTCGGATCGCTGGCGCGCGCCATGCCGACGGTGCCGCGCTTGAACGGCACGCCGGAAAATTCCGCGCGCAAGTTGGGATATTTCGAGCCGCCGGTGCCATCAAACTTCGCGCCATCGCCGGTCTGCGCCATGAAGCCGTCCATCACCCGATGGAACGGCACGTTGTTGTAATAGCCCTCGCGCGCCAGTTGCTTGAGCCGCGCGGCGTGCTGCGGCGCGAGATCGTTGCGCAGCTTGATCACGATGCGCCCTTTGGTGGTGTCGACCACCAGCGCGTTTTGCGGATCGACGCCGGCCGGCAGTTGCGGCGCCTGGGCCAAGGCCGGAAGCGCGCAAAGCAGCGCCAATACGATAACGGTTATGCGGATCATTACGTCTCCCGGGAGTCGGTTGGCTATTTGGCGAATTTTTTCTTGAGCCGCGCCGCGACCGGCGCCGGCACAAAGGCGGACACGTCGCCGCCCATCCCGGCGATCTGGCGTACAAGTGTGGCGGTGATCGGGCGAACCGACGGCGATGCCGGCAGAAAGACGGTCTGGAGCTTGGGCGCCATCTCGGCGTTCATGCCCGACATCTGCATCTCATAGTCGAAGTCGGTCGCATCGCGCAGACCGCGCACCAGAATGCTGGCCCCGACCTTTTTCGCGGTCGTCACCACCAGATCGGAAAACGTGATGCAGGACAGCTTGCATCCTGCCCGACGCGCAATCGGCCCGCAGTTCTGTTCCAGCATGTCGAGCCGGTCGGCGACCGAGAACAACGGCGCTTTTCCGGGGTGTACCCCGATGGCCAGCACGAGTTTGTCGGCCAAACGCACGGCTTGGCGCACGACGTCGAGATGGCCGTTGGTGACCGGGTCGAAAGAACCGGCATAAAGGGCGGTTCGCGCCATCCCGGGGTCTACCGCGGCAGTTCCGGCCCTGCAAGACGCCTACACCGGCGCCTACAACACGCCTGCAAGACGGCTACACGGCCCTGTTACCGAACCTTTTGCCCGCTCGCGCGTCTTTGCGTCAGAGCTTCGCTTGTCTCTCAGGGGGTCTGGCCATGCTGAAGACCTTTGCCGCCATCGCCTTTGCCGCCGCCGTAGCCGGATTCACGACCGGGGGTTCTGATGTGGCCGGATTCATGACGGGGGGTCATGATTTGGTCGGCCCGGTTTCGGCCACCTCCGACCCCGCTCCCATTCCGGCTGCGACCTGCCCGCACCGCGGCTGGCCTTACCGGGACTGCTTAAGCGCGGCCACCACGACCGTGCGCCTCATTACCACCGACCGGCTTTATTGATCGCCGCGTCGCCGCTGATATACGTCCGAGATCGAGGGACGGATCATGCGGCTGTTATGGACGTGGCTATGGCTGATCACGCTGCAGGCCGCAGTTGCGCAAACGCCCCCCACCCCGGCCGAGCTCAAAAGTTACACAGGCCTCCATGTAGCTGCAGCCACCGGGGACGTGGGGGCGATCGAGCGCGGCATTGGCGCCGGCGAGAAGCCTGACGTCACCGACCGCAACGGACGCACGCCGCTGCACGTCGCAGTCTTCATGCACAAAGGCGACGTCGCTCGAGCGTTGCTCCGGCGCGGCGCGGATCCCAACGCGCTCGATGCGCAACGCTACGACATCATCACCATCGCAGCCGTCGCCAATGACGTCGAAATGCTCAAACTCGCCATCGAAGGCGGGTGTCGCGCCACCAATATCACCAGCCCTTACGACGGGACGGCCCTGATCGCCGCCGCGCACCTCGGTCACGCCGAGGTGGTGCGCCTATTGATCGCCGCCAAAGCACCGCTCGATCATGTCAACAATCTCGGCTGGACCGCGCTGATCGAGTCGATCGTGCTCGGCAATGGCGGCAAAAACCACACCGACACGCTCGAAGCCCTGGTGAGGGCCGGCGCCAACGTCAACATCGCTGATCGGGGCGGGACGTCCCCGCTTAAACTCGCGAAAGGCCGGGGCTACACGAAGATGGTCCAAATTCTCGAAGCGGCCGGCGCGCAATAGCGCGCTCAGACCGGCCGACGCGCCAGCGATAGCCAAATGCCGCCGCCGATCAACACCGTTCCCGAGATGCGGTCGAGCAGACGATTGTGCTTCGGTTTCAAGAACCAAGCCCGCCCCAAACCCGCCGTAACGCCCCATCCGGAATCCAGCACCGCGCCAATCACCACGGACGTCGTGCACATGACGACGAGCTGACGCTCGACCGATAACGTCGCGTCGATGAATTGCGGCAGGAATGCCGTAAAGAACGCGATCGATTTTGGGTTGGTGATCGCGACAATGAAACCGCGCCAGGCGTGGACGTGACCGCCAGGAGGGAGGCTTTCGCTCGGAGCGCCGGCGTGGCGCCAAGCCTGGATACCAAGCCACAGCAGATATGCCGCGCCCGCCCAGCGCATCACCTCGAAAATTTCAGCCGAGGTTTTCAGGATCCAGCTCAACCCAAAGGCGATGCAAGCGATCAGCAGCGCATTGCCCGCGGTTGCGCCCGCCACCGTTAACAAAGCGGGGCGGATGCCGCGGCGCGCGCCGGTCGTGACGACCAGCGTCACGATCGGGCCAGGGGTGAGAAACAAGATGACGGTGATGACGAGAAAGGCCGAAAACAACTGCCAGTTCATCACTCCGCCTCGTCCTCGGACAGCCGCTCGACTGAAACGACCTTCTCGTCTTCCGCGGTGTGGAACACGATAACGCCCTGCGTCGAACGGCCGGCAATTCGGATGCCGTTGACGGCGGTGCGAATGAGCTTGCCGCCGTCCGTGACCAGCATGATCTGGTCGGTCTCCTCTACCGGGAACGATGCCACCAGGCGCCCAGTCTTCTCGCGGATCGTCTTGGCGCCTTTTTTACCCTCGAGCACCGACATCGCGACGATGCCCTTTCCGCCCCGGCTGGTGATCCGATATTCGTACGAGGAGGTGCGCTTGCCGTAGCCTTTTTCGGAAATCGTCAGGACAAACTGCTCGGCGGCCGACATCTCGACGTAACGCTTCTCGCCGAGCTCGATGGCGACGCCCGTCTCCTCGGCATCCGTCTCGTCGTCCGCCTCGATAACCTCTTCATCGCCGCCGCGGCGCACCGCATTGGCCCGTTTCAAGTACGTCACCCGCTCGTCGGCGGTTGTTTCGATGTGGCGCAGGATCGACATCGAAATCAGCCGATCGCCCTTGGCGAGGCTAATGCCTCGCACGCCGTCGGACTGGCGCCCGGCGAACACGCGCACCTCAGGCACCGGGAAGCGGATGCACTGGCCGCCGTTCGCCGTCAGCAGGACATCGTCACGTTCGGTGCAGATCTGCACATCGACGATGCCGTCGCCTTCGTCGAGCTTCATCGCAATAATGCCGGAGGGGCGTATCTTCTCGAAGTCGGACAGTTTGTTACGCCGGACATTGCCGCTCGTCGTCGCGAACATCACGTCGAGCTCGCTCCAGGACTTCTCGTCTTCAGGCAGCGGCATGATGGTGGTGATTGTCTCACCTTCCTGAAGCGGCAGGATGTTGATCAATGCCTTGCCGCGCGCCTGGGGCGCAGCAATCGGCAGCCGCCAGACTTTTTCCTTGTAGACCTTGCCGCGCGAGGAGAAATACAGAACCGGCGCATGCGTCGAGGCGACGAACAGTCGCGCGACGAAATCTTCTTCACGCGTCTGCATGCCGGCGCGGCCTTTGCCGCCGCGACGTTGCGCACGGTAGGTCGAAAGCGGGACGCGCTTGATGTAGCCTTGATGCGACACGGTGACGACCATGTCTTCGCGTGTAATGAGATCTTCCTCATCGACGATGCCGGTGTCTTCCGCAATGACGGTGCGGCGCGGCGTGGCGAACTCCTTCTTGATCGCGGCGAGTTCGGTCTTGATGATCCCCTGCACCCGCGCCCGCGACCGCAGGATCTCCAGATAGTCGCCGATTTCCGCCGCCAGCTTGTCAAGTTCATCCTTGATCTCGTCGCGGCCCAGCGCCGTGAGGCGCTGCAGGCGCAGATCCAGGATGGCCTTGGCTTGCTCGGCCGTGAGTCGCGCGGTCCCCTTGCTGCTGACGCGGTGGCGCGGATCGTCGATCAGCGCGATCAGTGACGCGGCCGTGGTCGCCGGCCATTCGCGCGCCATCAGCGCGTCTCGCGCCTCGTTGGCGTCTTTGGCGGCGCGAATGAGCTTGATCACCTCGTCGATGTTGGCGACCGCGATGGCAAGGCCGACCAGGATGTGGGCCCGGTCGCGGGCCTTGCCGAGCAAGAATTTGGTGCGCCGCGACACGACTTCTTCGCGGAACGCGATGAAGCTCACTAGCAAGTCCTTGAGTGTCATCACCAGCGGGCGACCGCCGTCGAGCGCCACCACGTTGGCGCCGAATGTCGATTGCAGCGGAGTGAACCGGTAGAGCTGGTTGAGCACGACGTCGGGTACCGCGTCACGCTTGAGCTCGATCACGACACGGAAACCGTCGCGGTCGCTTTCGTCACGCAAATCGGCGACGCCGTCGATCTTTTTCTCGCGCACCAGTTCGGCGATACGCTCGACCATGGTCGCCTTGTTCACCTGATAGGGGATCTCGGTGATGACAAATGCTTCGCGTTCCTTGCGAATGGTCTCGGTTGCGACCTTGCCGCGCAGGACGATCGAGCCGCGGCCTTCCTTGTAGGCGCTGTGAATGCCGGCGCGGCCCAGGATGATGCCACCGGTCGGAAAATCGGGACCAGGCACGTATTTGATCAGATCGTCGATCGACAGTGCGGGGTCCTCGATCAGCGCAACACAGGCATCGACGATCTCGCCAAGATTGTGCGGCGGAATATTCGTCGCCATGCCGACGGCGATGCCGCCGGCGCCGTTCACCAGCAAATTCGGAAAGCGCGCCGGCAGCACCGCCGGTTCGCGCTCGGAATTGTCGTAATTGTCCTGGAAAGCAACAGTGTCCTTGTCGAGATCTTCGAGCAAAGCCAGCGCCGCTTCGGCAAGACGAGACTCCGTGTAGCGCATCGCCGCCGGAGGGTCGCCGTCGACCGACCCGAAATTGCCTTGCCCGTCGATCAGCGGGAGGCGCATGGAAAAATCCTGCGCCATGCGCACCAGCGAGTCATAGATCGCCTGATCGCCGTGCGGGTGATATTTGCCCATCACGTCGCCGACGATGCGCGCCGACTTCACGTATTTCTTGTCGGGCGTGTGGCCCTGCTCGTTCATCGAATAGAGAATGCGGCGATGCACCGGCTTGAGGCCGTCGCGCGCATCGGGCAGCGCGCGCGACACGATCACGCTCATCGCGTAATCGAGATAGCTGCGCTTCATCTCGTCGGTAATCGAGACAGGCTTCACGTCGGTGGGACCGCTGTCCCCCGATTTCGGGTTTTCAATGTCTGACAAAAGGAGCTCGTATTCCGCGCGAAAGACGCCCGATTTTTTAGCCGATTCAGGTCCCCCACGCCACCCGAAACGACCCTTGATACACTGGATTAAGGCCCATCATTTCAATGGCCTGGGGGCATTTCCGGTACCAAAGCGGTTCCGGATGGCGAATATTCTGCGGCAAAAATTTGCCCGGGAATTCGCGACTCGCTAGGCCGTCATTATGACCGAATTTCTGGTTTCAGCATTAGTAACGCTTCTTGTCGTGGTCGACCCGATCGGCCTGGTTCCGACTTTTGCGGCAGTCACGCACGGAATGCCGGACGCGGCGCGGCGCTCGGTGGCTTGGCGCGCGAGCCTGATCGCCGCGCTGGTCCTGGCCGGTTCAGCCCTCCTCGGCGAATGGCTGTTGCGCACGCTTGCAATCTCGCTGCCGGCTTTCCGGATCGCGGGCGGCTTGCTGCTGTTCTCCATCGCGTTCGAAATGGTGTTCGGCGTGCGGATCGAGCGTCAGTCACGGGCTGCCGAACAGGCCCTGGAAGAGCAAGTCCCCAACATCGCGGCTTTCCCGCTAGCAATTCCGCTCATGGCCGGCCCCGGCGCCATCACCGCGACCGTGCTGTTGGCAGGCCGCGCTTCCGGCGACGCACTGCTGAATGCAATCTTGCTCGCCGTCGTGGTCGCGGTATTTGCGATCTGTTTTGTGGTTTTCACGCTGAGCACGCCGATCGCGCGGTGGATCGGCGTCACAGGGAATCTCGTGCTGTCACGACTGCTCGGCGTGTTGCTCGCCGCGCTTGCGGTGCAATTCGTCGTCGATGGCCTTCGAGTGTGGTTCGGCCGCTAGAACGGAATTTCGTCGTCCATGTCGTCGCGTTTACCGCCGCCGGCCATCGCCGGTTTGCGTTCGCGCGACACCGAGGCCCCGCTCGAACCAAAATCTTCGGAGCTGTCGCTGGCGCCGCCAGAGGCGCCGCCGCCGCGGCCATCGAGCATCGTGAGCGACGAGTTGAATCCCTGCAGCACCACCTCGGTCGAATATTTCTCGTGACCTTCCTTGTCGGTCCACTTGCGCGTTTGCAGCGCGCCTTCGAGATAGACCTTGGAGCCTTTTTTCAAATACTGCTCGACAATCTTGCAGAGGCCCTCGTTGAAGATGACGACCCGGTGCCATTCGGTTTTTTCTCGGCGTTCGCCGGTCGTCTTGTCGCGCCAACTTTCCGACGTTGCGACGCGCAGATTTGCGATCGGTCGTCCGTCCTGGGTGCGGCGAATTTCGGGATCGGCGCCGAGGTTGCCGATTAGGATCACCTTGTTGACGCTACCCGCCATGATTTACCTCCGCACAACTCACGTTGATTAATTTGTTGGGCCTAGGGCCACCCTAATGCCGGGCCGGAGCCCGACAAGGCGGCAATCCATCGATCCGCACAGCTATTCGACTGTCAAACGCCCTTTCGGGGGCACCACCTGTTGAGTTCTTAATTTGTTCTTAATCAATTTGGCAAGCTAAGGCAATGATTCGCCGGGCTAATTTCAAAATGGCTGTGACTTTAAAGTCACGGCTCGAATCGCCCACAAGATATAGAGGTTTTCCACAGTCGCGTTGTCTCGGCTGAAATCTCAGGAGAACAACAAAATGAAGCGTCTGACACTAGCGGCGTGGGGCGGCCTGCTGGCTGTGGCGATGGCTGCGCCATCGCTCGCGGCTGACCTGCCACGACCGGCCTATAAGGCGCCTATCTATGTCGCCCCAGCCTTTAGCTGGTCCGGCTTTTATGTCGGTTTGAATGGCGGCTACGGATGGGGGCGATCGAACTGGACCAATGTCGGCGGCGCGACCGGTGACTTCAATGCCACGGGTTACGTCATCGGCGGCACGCTTGGCTACAACCTGCAAACCGGGGTCTGGGTCTTCGGTATCGAAGGCGATATCGATTATAGCAATATCAAGGGGACCACGACCGCGGCTATTCCCGGCTGCACCGGTGTGGGCTGCGAAACCCGCAACACCTGGCTCGGCACCGCGCGCGGCCGGATCGGCTATGCGATGGACCGTTTCCTCCCGTTCGTGACGGGCGGTGCGGCGTTTGGCGGCGTGAAAATGACGCCGGCGGGCGGGCCCTCCGAAACCGACACCAAGTTCGGCTGGGCGCTGGGCGGTGGCGTGGAATGGGCATTTATGAGTGCGTGGTCGGCGAAGCTGGAATATCTCTACGCCGATTTGGGCACCTCGAACTGCTCGACGGCGGTCTGCCCGGTGTCGACCGACGTCAAGTTCCGCACCAACCTGCTGCGGCTCGGACTGAATTACCGCTTCTGATTCAACTCGATAGAAGGGCCGACCATTGTGCCGGCCCTTTGCCGCTACCACCAAGATCAGGGGCCGGCCTCGCGCCGGCCCTTTCGTTTTGGCGGGGGAAACCGGGGTTACATCGGCGCTGTGTCTGGATATACGGCATTGTTCTGCCTACGTTCCGACCCTATATCGCCCGTTGTCGCAATTCCTCGGCGTTTGATCGCCGGCCCACCATCCCGGACGCTCACGAAACGCCATGGCCCCGCCGAAACCGAATTCCGCCCGCGACTCCCGCGTCATCGCCATCCGCGGCGCGCGCGAGCACAACCTCAAGAACATCGACGTCGAGATCCCGCGCGACCAGCTCGTCGTGTTCACCGGCCTGTCCGGCTCCGGCAAGTCGTCGCTCGCGTTCGACACGATCTACGCCGAGGGCCAGCGCCGCTACGTCGAGTCGCTGTCGGCTTACGCCCGCCAATTCCTCGAAATGATGCAGAAGCCGGACGTCGACCAGATCGACGGCCTGTCGCCCGCCATCTCGATCGAGCAGAAGACCACCTCGAAGAACCCGCGCTCGACGGTCGGCACCGTCACCGAGATCTACGACTACATGCGGCTGCTGTGGGCGCGCATCGGCGTGCCCTATTCGCCGGCCACCGGCCTGCCGATCGAGAGCCAGACCATCTCGCAGATGGTCGACCGCGTGCTGGCACTCAAGGAAGGCACCCGCATCTACGTGCTGGCGCCGGTCGTGCGCGGCCGCAAGGGCGAATACAAGAAGGAGCTCGCCGAGTTCCTGAAGAAGGGCTACCAGCGCGTCAAGATCGACGGCGCGTTCTACGAAATCGCCGAGGTCAAGCCGCTCGACAAGAAATTCACTCACGACATCGACGTCGTGGTCGACCGCCTGGTGGTGCGTGGCGACATCGGCGCGCGGCTGGCGGATTCGCTCGAGCAGAGCCTGCGGCTGGCCGACGGCCTCGCGGTGGTCGAATTGGCCGACACGGTGGCGTCCGGCGCCAAAGCCAACAAAGGCCGCAACGAGAACGCCGAGCGCATGATGTTCTCGGAGAAGTTCGCCTGCCCGGTGTCCGGCTTCACGATCTCCGAGATCGAGCCCAGACTCTTTTCTTTCAACAACCCGTTCGGCGCCTGCCCGGAATGCGGCGGGCTCGGCGTGATGGAAGAGGTCGACGCCGAGCTGGTGATCACCGACAAGGACCACACCTTGCGCAAGGGCGCCATCGCGCCATGGACGAAATCGACCTCGCCCTATTACCTGCAAACGCTGGAAGCGCTCGGCAAGCACTACCGCTTCTCGCTCGACACCAAATGGAAGGACCTGCCGAAGAAGACGCAGGACGCCATCCTATACGGTTCGGGCGATGAGGACATCAAGTTCGTCTATGACGACGGCCTGCGCGGCTACACGACGAAAAAGCCGTTCGAGGGCGTCATCACCAATCTCGAGCGCCGCTACGAGGAAACCGAATCCGACTGGGCGCGCGAGGACCTGCAGAAATATTTCACCGACGTGCCGTGCGACGCCTGCCACGGCGCGCGGCTCAAGCCGGAAGCGCTCAGTGTCAAGATCGCCGGCCAGCACATCTCGCAGGCCGCCGAGCTGTCGGTGCGCAAGGCCGGCGAATGGTTCACCGCGCTGCCGGAGCACCTGACCAAAAAGCAGAACGAGATCGCCGGCCGCGTGCTGA
Source organism: Hyphomicrobiales bacterium (assembly GCA_038206695.1). GTDB lineage: Bacteria > Pseudomonadota > Alphaproteobacteria > Rhizobiales > Xanthobacteraceae > Pseudolabrys. Next base: position 94,109 of record JBBRAN010000003.1, read on the forward strand.
AAGAAATCCGCGAGCGGCTCAAGTTCCTGGTCGATGTCGGGCTCGATTACCTCACCCTCGCCCGCGCCTCCGGCACGTTGTCGGGCGGCGAGAGCCAGCGCATCCGGCTCGCCTCCCAGATCGGCTCCGGGCTGACCGGCGTGTTGTACGTGCTCGACGAGCCCTCCATCGGTTTACACCAGCGCGACAATGCGCGGCTGCTCGAAACCCTGAAGCGGCTGCGTGACCTCGGCAACACCGTGATCGTGGTCGAGCATGACGAGGACGCGATCCGCGCCGCCGACCATGTGCTCGACATCGGGCCGGGCGCCGGCATCCACGGCGGCAACATCATCGCCGAAGGCGGCGTCGGCGACCTGATCGCGGCGCCGAAGTCGTGGACCGGCAAATATCTCAGCGGCGAACTCAGCGTGCCGGTGCCGGAGCGCCGCGCGGTCAACAAAAGGCGCACCATCAAGGTCGTCAATGCGCGCGGCAACAACCTCAAGAACATCTCGGCCGAGATCCCGCTCGGCCTGTTCACCTGCGTCACCGGCGTGTCCGGCGGCGGCAAGTCGACGTTACTGATCGACACGCTCTACAACTCGGTGGCGCGCAAACTGAACAGCGCCTCGCTCGCCCCTGCCCCGCACGACCGCATCGAAGGACTCGAGCTCATCGACAAGATCATCGACATCGACCAGTCGCCGATCGGCCGCACGCCGCGCTCCAACCCGGCAACATACACGGGCGCATTCACGCCGATCCGCGAATGGTTCGCGGGACTGCCGGAGGCGAAGACGCGCGGCTACGAGCCGGGCCGGTTCAGCTTCAACGTCAAAGGCGGCCGCTGCGAGGCCTGCCAGGGCGACGGCGTCATCAAGATCGAGATGCACTTTCTGCCCGACGTCTATGTCACCTGCGACATCTGCAAGGGCAAGCGCTACAACCGCGAGACGCTCGAAGTGCTGTTCAAGGGCAAGTCGATCGCCGACGTGCTCGACATGACGGTCGAGGAAGCGCTGGAATTCTTCAAGGCGGTGCCGCGGGTGCGCGACGTGCTCGCGCTGCTGCATCGCGTCGGGCTCGACTACATCCATGTCGGCCAGCAGGCCACGACCTTGTCGGGCGGCGAGGCGCAGCGCGTCAAGCTGGCCAAGGAATTGTCGAAACGTGCCACCGGGCGCACGCTCTACATCCTCGACGAGCCGACCACCGGCCTCCATTTCCACGACGTGGCGAAGCTACTGGAAGTGCTGCACGAACTGACCGACACCGGCAACACCGTCGTCGTCATCGAGCACAATCTCGAAGTCATCAAGACGGCGGACTGGGTGATCGACCTCGGGCCGGAAGGCGGCGACGGCGGCGGCGAGATCGTCGCGACCGGCACGCCGGAGGACATCGCCAAGGTCAAGCGCAGCTATACCGGGCAGTTCCTGAAGCCGGTGCTGGAGCGGCGCGAGAACAAGTGCAAGAAGGGCCAGCAAGCGGCGGAGTGAGCCTTTCTCCATTATTGGCGCGCTAAATTGGTGGCTGAGCGTGAAGCCCAATGGAGGTAGCGCAGGTCATTGCCGCTAATTACGCCTACGCCTTGGGTGCAGGGCTTGTCCTTATCCCCGAGTAAATCAGCAAGCTGCCAACGCTCTGCTGGAACGATTCTACTCTTTGTACGATCCCGCCTCGCCTTCTCCGGCGGAGGCCCAAGACGTTCTTCAGCAGGAATTGCTAACACTATGCGGATCGATCCCTCTTGCGGAAGCGAGTGTGATGTTTATGGGCGAGGGAGCAAACGCCTTCCTTATGTCGTTACTGGCGTTTTTTTGCGCAACGTTTGCGCATCAAACGTATGGACTAACCAAAACGCATCACCCGTCGCCTTGCCAAATCATTTGTAGATTGGAAACGCAAACTGGAAAGTTACAAGCCGGAACAAGTGAAGAAGATTGAAATGACGGAAAGGATCGTGAAGGTCTACCAGCGCGAACTTAACCATTTTTTGAAAAAGAACCCTGCGCTTGAGCGCACTACACTCCCGGACTCAAATCGAACCCGCGGGCCAATTCCCGGCGGTGACGCCGTGTGATAAGCTCGCGGCATGTTTGACCGCCGCACTCTTTGTCTGTCTCTCGCAAACGCCCTGCTCGTCTCCCCCGCCCTCGTCTCGTTTGCCTGGGCCGCCGACGACGACCCGGCTGTGCCGATCGCTGCGATTTATGAGCGCGCATCCGGCGGCGGCCGCGGCGGGCAATTCGTCTGGCTCAAGCGCGCCGACCGCGCGCGCTGGCTGTCGCGCGACCTAGCGCGGCAGTGGAACAAGGCCGCCGCGAAAACCGCGAAAGGCGACCAGGCCCCGCCCGGCTTCGACCCGGTCAGCAATTCGCAGGACGGCGGCGTGCGAGCGCCGAAGGTCACGGTGCGGCGGCGCGACACCGGCAGCGCGCTGGTCAGCGTGTCGTTCGTCGGCTGGGGCGAAGCGCCGAAGCGCCAGACCGTGCTGTACGACATGGTCTGGCAGGGCTCGGTGCTCGGCAAGAAGCACTGGGCGATCGACGACATCCGCGGCACGATCGACGGCAAGGACTGGTCGATCCGGCAGATCGTCACCAACTGGAAGGGCTGAACAGTCGCCCGCAATTCCGGCGCAATGTTCGATATAATACACAGACGGCCGGCCAGATCCGGCCCGCCACCCCCGACCAGAACTGGACAGGCTTTGACCTTCCCCGACACACCGCTTCCGGCCGCCCCTGCGCGCGGCTGGAGCCAGATCCTCGCGCGCTATCGCGAGCCCAATACCGCGCGCAGCATCACCGAGCTCGCCATCACCGCCGCCCCGCTCGCCGCTCTGTGGGCCGCCGCCTGGTTCGCCTATCACGCCGGCCTGTGGTGGCTGTCGCTGCTGATCGCGGTGCCGGCGGCAGGCTTCCTGGTGCGGCTGTTCATGATCCAGCACGACTGCGGCCACGGCGCGTTCTTCCGCCAGCGCGCGCTCAACGACTGGACCGGCCGCGCGCTCGGCGTGCTGACGCTGACGCCGTACGATTTCTGGCGGCGCAGCCACGCCATCCACCACGCCACCTCCGGCAATCTCGACCGCCGCGGCATCGGCGACATCGACACGCTGACGGTGCGCGAATATCTGGCGCGCTCGCGGCTGGGCCGGCTCAGCTACCGGCTCTACCGCCATCCGGCGGTAATGTTCGGGCTCGGCCCGGCTTATCTGTTTTTGCTGCAGCACCGGCTGCCGGTCGGGCAGATGCGCGACGGCCGGACACCGTGGCTCTCCACCATGCTGACCAATGCGGCGATCGCCGCCGCCGCCGCGGTGCTGATCTGGCTGATCGGGGTCGGACCGTTCGCGCTGGTGCATCTGCCGATCATGGTGTTGGCCGCCTCGATCGGGGTGTGGCTGTTCTACGTCCAGCACCAGTTCGAGCACACCTCGTGGGAAACGACGCCGGGCTGGGACCGCCACGAGGCGGCGCTGCACGGCTCGTCGCATTACGCGCTGCCGCGCGTGCTGGCGTGGTTCACCGCCAATATCGGCATCCACCACGTCCATCACCTGTGCAGCGGCATTCCGTATTACCGGCTGCCGCGCGCGCTGCGCGAGCATCCACGGCTGGCCGAGATCGGGCGCATCGGGCTGCTCGAGAGCCTGCATTGCGTGCGGCTGACCCTGTGGGACGAGGCGCGCGAGCGGCTGATCTCGTTTCGCGAGCTGCGGCGCCTGCCGGCCTGACCGCCTGCGGATTGAGCGCGACAAAACGCCCGGCATTGCTGCCGGGCGTTTCGCGTTACGCGACTCCTGTACTAACGGTCGAATTAACGCTCGATCGTGGTGACCACGCGGCCGCCGCCGTCAACCAGGTAATACTGGTTGTTGATGTAGGCATAGCGGTAGCTCGCCAGGTTCGGGTTGCCTTCGATCGTGTAGGTCTTCACCGTGCCGGGCAGCGGTTGGCCGACAACGATGCGCTCCTGCACCGTGACCGGATCGACCTTCTGCTTCACGACGTAGCTCTTGACGTAAATACGGTCCTGGTCGGACAGCGAGCCGACCGCAGCACCGGTGGTGCCGCCGACAACGGCGCCAACCGCCGCGCCGACCGGGCCGCCAACCAGCGCGCCGCCGACTGCACCGGTTACCGCACCGGAAGCCGCGCCGCCCTGGGCGCCGGACTGAGCGAAGGCCGGGCCGACAGCAAGCAGCGCCGACGCGATGACCGCGCCTTTAATGAGATGGTTCATCAGAAACTCCTTTTTCTTACCGTACGCGCGCAACGCCGCAGGCGCTTTGACGCGCGACAGTGTCAGGTATGGGGCGAACGCGAAAAGTCCGGCATCGTTCCTGATGGAACTGGCCAAATTATTCGCAATACGTGGCGAATTGTCGCGATTGCGCCGCCGCAATTTCGCCACTGCGGCGCCGGCCAAGCCCCAAGTTCCCTGTGTTTCGATGATCGGCCATGATGGAACTCGGGGGACGGGCAAACTATCTGTATGGCGCGTTGAGACCCCATGACCATGCCACTATCCACGCCTGTTCGCGATAACCCCGCCCGCCATCGGTTCGAGATGGATACCGAGGCCGGCACCGCCGTCGCCAATTACCGGCGCGACGGCGCCGTCTATCGCGTCATGCATACCGAAGTGCCGCGCGCGCTCGAAGGCCGCGGCCTGGGCTCGCAACTGGTGCACGGCATGCTCGACATCATCTGGGCCGAAGGCGCGCGGATCGCGCCGCTGTGCGGCTTCGTGCGCGCCTATATCGCCCGGCATCCGGAATATGGCGACCTTGTCGCGTGACGCGCAAACGCACAGTCACCGTCAACGACAAGATGCAGAAAGGCTACCGCTACACGCTGGCGGCGGCGCCCAGTCGTGGCTTCGCGACGGAGTTCAAGCCGCAACTGACGCCGAAGCAGATGCTGGCGCTCGGCGTGTTCGCCGGCAAATACCTGACCGACTGCCGCAAGGAATTTCCGCCGGACTGGTTCCGCCGCGCCAAGCTCGCGTCCGGCGCGCGCGATAAAACCCTGAACTATTTCGGCGTCGATGCCAGCCAGCCGCTGTCCGAATGGAAGCGCAAAGGCTGGCTCCATCCGGACGACCCGCGCGGCTGGTTTCAATGGTACTGCCGCTACTACCTCGGCCGCCGCATGCCGCTGGAAGACGCCCGGCAGATCGGCCGCTGGAAAGCGATGGTCCGCCATGTGCGGCAAATCCAGAAGAGCTGCGAGCCGGGCGACCCGCATTGCCGGCCGCGCCAGCGCCAGGCTCTGCTGCACTGGGCCTATGACAGCCGCAAGATCTAGCGCGCGATGGTGTCGAGCAGCGCGGCAAGCGCGTCCGGCGCAGTGATGTGCGGATTATGGCTGGCGTCGAGCGAGTGCGTGCCGGCCCACCGCTCGCGTTGCGCGCGCTCGTAAAACACACGAAACCGGTCGTCGGGCGGATGGCGCGCGCAATAAATATAATGCCGCTCGCCGGTGAAATCCTCGCGCAAGGCGATAGCCTGCTCGAAGGTCTTGAGCGGCTGCGGAGCGCGTTTCGGCGTGCACCAGGCGACGTCCTCGGGCGCGGTGTCGAGCGGCATCGAGCCGGGCGGGATGAAGCCGCTCGTCGCCGCGCCGCCCTCGCGTTGCGCGCGCGTTGCCTCCGGCAGCAAAGTGAATGCGCTGTCGCCGTTGCGCGGCGCGAAGGCGTCGAGATAGATCAGTTTCGCGATGCGCGGCCGGGCGCGGTCGGCCACCCCTGTTGCGACCATGCCGCCGTAACTGTGGCCGATCAGGTTCACGCCGCCGAACTCCTCATAAGCCAGCACATTGACGATATCGGCGATGTGGATGTCGAGATCAATCGCCGCGGTGGCGAGATGCGAGCGCTCGCCGAGCCCGGTCATGGTCGGCGTTACGAGCCGGTGGCCGCGCGCCGCCATCAGCGGGCGCATTTTCTTCCAGGCCCAGCCGGCCGACCAGGCGCCGTGCGCCACGACGAATGTTGCCACTCCCCCGCTCCTACGCCGCCGCGACCGGCCGCGGCGGCGTCGCGTGTCGCATGCGCGAACGCACCGCGTCGAGCGCGGCGACGCACAGCCCGGCCGCCAGAACCAGCCAACCGGGCCGGATGCCGATGTCGAAGTCGAACGCGGTCTCGAGAATACGCCGCGGCGAAACGTTGAACACGATGCCGATGCCGACCGCCTCGCCAACGAAAGTCAGCACGGCGGTCGTGACGGCAAGCGCCAGCAACCACGAAGTCGATAGCTCGTCCGTTCCGATGCTGTTTTTTAGCCGCCACGCCAGCAGGCGATAGCCCATCAGCCAGGTGAACAGGCCGGCGGCGAAGGTCGGCACGCTGACGTCGGCTTTGGTCTGCTGGAAATAATGAATCAGCGCCAACAGTGCGATGGCATAGACCGCTTGATGCAGCCGCCGCCACCGCCGGCCGCCAAGACGGCGCGTCATGGCGTCGGTCGAGGTCAGCGCCAGCAAAAGAAGACCGAGCCAGGCCAGCGCGCCGATGATGAGATAGACCCGCCGCGTGATCTCGCTGAATACCCTGCCGAGATCGAAGCTCTGGTCGGCGATATAAAGGACGAGATGCAGCGCGATGTAACAGAACGCAGCGACGCCGATCATCCGCCGCACGTCGATCAGCGCGCCGTATCGTGCGATGCGGCGCAGCGGCGTCACCGCCAGCGCCAGCCCCAGAAACACCAGCGCCCAAAATCCGGCGCGATGGATCAGGTCGTTGAGCGGACGCGCGCCGTGCAGGATTTCGCTGCGGTCGATGAGCGCCTTCAGCAAAGGAAACAGCAGCACGCCGAGCGTGCCGATGCGCAGCGCCGAGACGCGGTCGCGCCGGTCGCGCCACATTTGCCAAAATCGCTTGCCGGCACTCGCCATCGATACCCTCTGCCTGCGCCTAGCATGTGTTCGCCGGATGACCGAACGCAAGTCGAGGAATTACGCCGTTTTGCCGCGGTGTGCTGCAAAAACAACGACGCCGGCGCATTCGTTGCCGGTCGGCAGGGAAACGGCGGTCCAAATGGATTGCAAAAGTGGTTGAATGATAAAATCGCGGGACCGCTCGATTCGTTCGGTAAGCGGCCGGCCACCGAGTACGCCAAAAAAACGAAGGAACGCCAGACTAGGAGCGCTGTGTCAACGCCACGCCGGCCCAACCGAGGAGGCCACCGATGGTGCGAACGCTGGTACGCTCACTGCCTGTTTCAGTCGCCTTCCTGCTGCTTTCGGGCGCCGCATTGGCGCATGACAACTGGGTCAACAACGGCGGTTACAAGAATGCCGCCGGTGAATGGTGCTGCGGCGCCTACGATTGCAAAGCCTACGACAAGGCAGTCTCGGTTCCGACCGGGTGGATGCTGGACGGCGAGCTCGTCCCCTATGACGAAGCGATGCCGGTCGCGCCGCCGGACGGCCAGGTCACGGTCTGTCGAAGGAACGACGGCACGCGGCGTTGCGTGTTTGGGCTTAAGCCGAGCCTCTGACTAGAGCCGCGGCAGCGGCCGCTCACCGGACTGATTTGACGGCACCTTGACCGGGGCTTCGCCGTCCAGAACCGTTTCGCCCTCCACCATGCAGATGCAGGACAGGCGCGCCCGCAGTTTTTCGGGGAACGATTCGGTGACGGTGACTTCGACGTCGACGGTGTCGCCGATCTTGACCGGCGCGCGAAAATTTAAGGTCTGGGAAATATAGACGGCGCCCGGCCCCGGCAGCCGGGTGCCGAGCACCGCGGAGATCAGGCTCGCGGTGTAGAGGCCGTGGGCGATGCGGGTACCAAACGAGGTCTTCGCCGCGAAATGCTCGGACAAATGGATCGGATTGCGATCGCCGCTGATCTCGGCAAAGCCGACGACATCGGAGGCCGATACCGTCTTGGCCAGCCGTTCGCTCAGCCCGACCGACAAATCCTCGAAATACAGAGTGCGCAGGGCCAGCATGACGGGGCCAGCACAGTCGGCTTCGTCGGACGGGTCAATAGCCCAACCCATGCAATTAACGCATGTCAAAACGCGCGAATTTAGGAGTTTTGGTCGATCCGAACGGCGAATGACCCTATTTTCTGCGCCGAATTCGGAAAAAACCGGGAGACAGGAGACGACAATGGCGAAGACGGACCACGGCCAATAGCGGACAACCCACCTGACGTCTCGCGGATCGCGCGTCTTTTTCTTATTCCTTAACAATCAATGTCTTAAGGCATGCGCGCAGCGGTTAGCTGCACCGCAACATAAACGCTGGTGCCGGAAACACAGGCCACTATGTTGCGGATGTTGAATCATTCGGTTTCGTGCCGACCTACTCAAGAAAGAACCAAGCTATGTTCACCTCCGTCGTCCGCTTCATCCGCGCCTGGAAGCGCTACAACCAAAACCTCTACGAGCTCAGCCGGCTCGGCGACCGCGAACTTTCCGATATCGGCATCAGCCGTTCGGATATCGCCCGGGTTGCCTGGCAGTCCTCGCAAAAAGCGTAAGACCCGTATTTCTTACGGAAAGCGCCCGCCGCATGGCGGGCGTTTTCGTTTTTGGCGGCTGCGCGCGGTTGCCGGTATCGGCCGGCCCACCTAGGTTGCCGCCATGACGGAAAACCCGGTCCATATCGTCGGCGGCGGCCTCGCCGGCTCGGAAGCGGCCTGGCAACTGGCCCAGCGGGGCGTGGCCGCGGTGATCCACGAAATGCGGCCGCTGCGCACCACCGCCGCCCATAAAACCGAAGCCTTGGCCGAGCTGGTTTGCTCCAACTCGTTCCGCTCCGACGACGCGGCGCAAAACGCGGTCGGGCTGCTACATGAGGAAATGCGCCGGCTCGGCTCGCTGATCATGCGGGCCGCCGGGCAAAACCAGGTGCCGGCCGGGGGCGCGCTCGCGGTCGACCGCGACGGCTTTTCCGCGGCGGTCACCGCGGCGCTCGAAGCCCATCCCCTGATCACGATCGTGCGAGAAGAGGTCGCGCCGCCGCCGCCGGACTGGGACAGCGCGATCGTGGCGACCGGCCCGCTGACCTCGCCTGAGTTGGCTGCCTATATCCGCGCACGCAGCGGCGAGGACGCGCTCGCTTTTTTCGACGCAATCGCGCCGATCGTGCATCGCGACAGCGTCGATATGGACGTCGCCTGGATGCAGTCGCGCTACGACAAGACCGGACCGGGCGGCTCCGGCGCCGATTACATCAATTGCCCGATGACGCGCGAGCAATATGACGGCTTCATCGACGCGCTGCTCGGCGGCGACAAAACGACGTTCCACGAGTGGGAAGCGGCGACGCCGTATTTCGACGGCTGCCTGCCGATCGAGGTGATGGCGGAGCGCGGACGCGAGACCTTGCGTCACGGCCCGATGAAGCCGTTCGGGCTGACCAATCCGCACGATCCGCAGACCAAGGCCTACGCCGTCGTGCAACTGCGCCAGGACAACAAACTGGGCACGCTCTACAACATGGTCGGCTTCCAGACCAAGCTCAAGCATGCCGAGCAGGTGCGCATCTTCCGCACCATTCCGGGCCTGGCGCGCGCGGAATTCGCGCGGCTCGGCGGACTGCATCGCAACACGTTCCTGAATTCACCCCGGCTGCTCGACGACACGCTGCGATTGAAGAGCGAGCCGCGGCTGCGCTTTGCCGGACAGATCACCGGCTGCGAAGGTTATGTCGAGTCGGCGGCGGTTGGCCTGCTGGCGGGACGTTTCACGGCGGCCGAGCGCCATGGCGAGCCGATCGTCGCGCCGCCACCGACCACAGCGCATGGCGCCCTGCTCGCCCACATCACCGGCGGCCATATCGAGACGATCGATGCCGGGCCGCCGTCCTACCAGCCGATGAACGTCAATTTCGGTCTGTTCCCGCCGTTGCATGAGAGCGTGGCGTTCGATCCGCAGGGCCGCAAGTTCGGCCGCGGCTCGGCCAAAAACATGGCGCGCAAGAGCGCGTTGAGCGCGCGCGCGCTCGCCGATCTCGAGCGCTGGATCGCCAGCGGCACCGCGCAGGCGGCGGAATGACCGAATTGGGCGAGCGCTGGCGCTGCGACGTCGTGCTCAAGCGCGACGTGTTCTCGACCATCGAGCGCGGCCACTTCACCACCGATGACGGGCGCGAGGTCGACGCCGTGCTGCGGCGCATCGACGGCGTGCCGTGGTGGTCGCGGCCGCTGGCCGGCCACCTGTTCCGACGCGAGGCGCGCGCGCTCGCGACAGCGCCGTCTGGCATCGGCCCGCCGCTGCTGTGGCGCGGCACCGACCGGCTGGTGCGCGGCTTCATCGGCGGCGTGCCGCTGCATCTGGCGAAGCCGCACGGCGACGCCGGCTATTTCCGCTCGGCCAAGACGGCGCTCTACGCGCTGCATCGCGCCCGCATCACCCACAACGACCTCGCCAAGGAGCAAAATTGGCTGCGCACGCCGGACGGCCGCGCCGTATTGACCGACTTTCAGCTTGCCGCGCTGTTTGCCCGCCGCAGCAAGCTGTTTCGCGTGCTGGCCTACGAGGACGTGCGCCATCTGCTCAAGCACAAGCGGCGCTATTTGCCGGCGGCGCTGACGCCGCGCGAAAAGCTCATCCTCGCCAACAAGAGCGCGATCACCAAAGTGTGGATGGCGACCGGCAAGAAGGTCTATTACGCGGTCACGCGCGGGCTGTTCAATTTCACCGACCGCGAAGGCGGCGGCACGCGGCTGACGCAGGACGCGCCGCGCATCGTGACGCGGCTCAAAGAGCATCCCAACGTGCGCGACGCGGTGGTTGTCGCCTACCCGGACCGCCGCGCCGGCACCGGGCTCTATGCTTTCGTCCAGGCGAGTGGCGTGTTGGAGATCGCGCTCGCCGAATTCCTCAAGCTGGGTGGCGCGCCCGCCGCCGAACGCATGCAGGTGATCGACAGCCTGCCGCGGCGCGCCGACGGCACGGCGCGTAGCGAAATCCTGCAACTGATCGCGATGAACCAGATCGATCTGATTGAGCCGTTGATCGAGAACGAGCGCGAGCGCAGCACCATCGCGACGATCGTCACCGGGCGCCGCAATTTGCGCGACCGCTTCAGCTTCTAGAGCTTCGGGAATCCGAAATACGCGGCGTGAGCGAGCGCGATCTGCCGCCGCCATTGCGCGGCTCGCGGATTTTTCAGCCGCAGCGGCACCAAGGCAGCCGGCAGGAACGCCGGCAGCGCTTCCTGTGGCAGTTGGCCGAGCGTGGCGCGAAACGCGCGATACCCCGCGCGCGCCGCCGTAGCGTCACCCCCCTCCGCCGCATGGAGCAATGCGATGGCGGCGTCGTGCGCCGCGGCGGCCACCAGCTCGCTGTCGACGCCCAGGAAACGCGCGGCCATTTTCATCACACCAGCAACGGCGGGAAGCGCCGGCTCGCCGGACAGCTCGGCCTGGCGCGCTTCGAGCGCGCCCGCCAGCGGCGCGAGAGCGACGCCGGTCGTGCGGCTGGCATCCAGCAGCGCGATCATCACCGGGCTCGCCGCCGCTTCGCCAGCCCGCAGGCCGTTCACCGCCTCGAGCCACCATTGTAAGCGGATCATGCCAGCCATCGGCTCGCTGACGGCGTCGCGCACCCGCGCGGTTTCGATGTCGAAGGCGTAGAGCGTATGGAGATAAAGCCGGCGCGCGGCGGGCGCGAACAGGCTCGCCAGATAACGGTCCTTGTCGTTGGCGCGCACCAGGTTCTCGCAATGACGATAGGCTTGCGCGATCTGGTCGTCGTCCGTCACGGTCAGACCGCGATCAGCCCGGCAGCGACCCGGCGGCCTTCCTCGAGCAGGATGTTCCAGGTGCTGACCGCGGGGCCGGTCGCCATCGCATCGGCGGAGATGCCGTGATCGGCGAACAAGGCGCGCAGGCGCTGCGGCAGCGGCCACGGATCGGGACCGGCGCCGAGCAGGAAAATATCGATGGCATCGGAGCGCGCCAGCACGCCGGCGACCGCGGTTTCGTCGATGTCTTCCTTGCGGCGGATCGGCCAGGCCCAGATACCGTCAGGCAGGCACAGCAGCGAACCGCGATGCGACATGCCGGCGAAGCGAAAGCCGCCTTGGCCATAGGCTTCGACGATCGCGGCTCGTGGCAAGTGCGGCGCGTTCTGAGCCGCCGCCATCGGTCAGGACTTCGGCTCGACGCTCGGCGCCGCCGACAGCGCGTCGCGGCCGGTGCCGACCCCGAGATAGATCAGGATCGGAGAGGCGATGAACACCGACGTGTAGGTGCCGACCAGAACTACGCCGAACATCATGGTCGCGGTGAACGAGTGGATGGCCTGGCCCCCGAACAGCAGCAGCGCCAGCAAGGCGAGCGACACAGTGACGTGGGTGATGACGGAGCGCGACAGGGTCTGGTTGACCGAGGCATTGAGCAGATCGGGCATCGGCAGCTTCTTGTAGCGGCGCAGCATCTCGCGGATCAGGTCATAGATCACGACGGTATCGTTGAGCGAATAGCCGAGAATGGTCAGCAGCGCCGCGATCGACGTCAGGTCGAAATCGATCTGCGTGATCGACATGAAGCCGATGGTGAGCACGAGATCGTGCACGTTGGCGATCATGGCGCCGAGCGCAAACTGCCATTCGAATCTGAACCACAGGTAGATCAGGATGGCGACGATCGCGAGCAGCAATCCGATGATACCGTAGGACAGCAGCTCGCCGGAAACCCGCGGGCCGACCACCTCGACCCGACGATAGTCGACCTGATCGCCGAGCGCGTTGCGCACCTTCTGCACCGCGACCTGCTGGGCGGCGTCGCCGCCCGGCTGCTCGGCGACGCGGATCAGAACGTCGGTCGGCGCGCCGAATTGCTGGAGCTGAACCTCGCCGAGACCGAGGCTCGCCAGCGTAGCGCGCATCTTGGCGAGATCGGCCGGGCCGGATTTCGACTGGACCTCCATCAAGGTGCCGCCGCGGAAGTCGATACCGAAATTCAAGCCATGGGTGAAGAACAGCACGATCGCCAGCATCGATAGCAAGGCCGACACGGGAAAGCTGATGCGCCGGAAGCGCATGAAGTCGAATTTCGTGTCGTCCGGGACGATGCGAAGCAGGCGCATGAATCACTTTTTCATTTTGCGCATGACCATGCGCGTTAGATCGGTACGCGCTGCGGACGCCGCCAGCGCACCCAGGAGGCCACGATCAGCCGCGTCAGCGTAAAGGCGGTGAATACCGTGGTGATAATGCCGATGCCGAGGGTGACGGCGAAGCCGCGCACCGGCCCGGTGCCGATATAGAACAACACCGCCGCCGCGATGAATGTGGTAATGTTGGAATCGAGAATAGTCGCAAGCGCGCGGCTAAAGCCGGCGTCGATCGCGTTGATCGGGGTGCGGCCGCCCCTCACCTCCTCGCGGATGCGCTCGTAGATCAGCACGTTGCTGTCGACCGCGATACCGACCGTCAACACGATACCGGCGATGCCGGGCAAGGTCAGCGTAGCGTTAAGCAGCGACAACACGCCGAAAATCATCGCGACGTTGATCGCCACCGCGATGTTGGCGAACAGGCCGAACAGCCCGTAGGTGGCGAGCATGAAGGCCACCACCATGGCCGCGCCGACATAGGACGACAGCTTGCCCTTCTCGATCGAATCCTGACCGAGGCCGGGACCGACGGTGCGCTCCTCGATGATGGTAAGCGGCGCCGGCAAAGCGCCAGCCCGCAGCAAGATGGCGAGATCGTTGGCGCCTTGCACGGTGAAGCTGCCGGAAATCTGGCCGGAGCCGCCGAGGATCGGCTCGCGGATCACCGGCGCCGAGATCACCTCGTTGTCGAGCACGATCGCGAACGGCTTGCCGACGTTTTCCTGCGTCGCCTGCGCAAATTTTCGGGCGCCCGACGTGTTGAAACGGAAACTGACGATGGGCTCGCTGGTGCGCTGGTCGAAGCCGGGCTGTGCGTCGGTGAGATCGCCGCCCGAAACCACCACGCGCTTTTCGATCAGGTAAGGCTGCTTCGGTGAAGTCGAGCTGTACAGCAGGTCGTCTTCGGCGGGCGCGCGCCCCTGCACCGCCTGCTCGGTCGAGGCATTGGTGTCGACCATCCGGAAATCGAGCTTGGCGGTCTTGCCGAGCAATTCCTTGAGACGGGTCGGGTCCTGCAGGCCCGGCACCTGCACCAGGACGCGGTCGACGCCCTGGCGCTGAATCAGCGGCTCGACAGTGCCGAGCTCGTTGACGCGGCGCTCGATGATCTGAATCGACTGCTCGACCGCCTGACGCACCCGCTCGACGATCGCGGGGTCGGTCAGCGTCAAGCGAATGAGGCCGCTATTGTCGGTCGTGATGTCGACGCTGCGCTGGCCGGTGGTGCCGAGAATGCCGCCGAGCGGCTGCGACAATTCCTGCAACTTGGTGGCAGCCTGCTGCGGGCTGGCGCCTTCGCGGATTCGAACTTCAACGCCGTTGTTGCCGCGCACTGCGAGGCCGGTGTAGCCGATGCGCGCGTCGCGCAAGACGCGCCGCACGTCGTCGCGCAGCGCCTCGAGCTTGTCCTTACGCACCGCGTTGGCGTCGACCTCTAGCAGAATGTGCGAACCGCCCTGCAGATCGAGGCCGAGCACGACATGGCGTTGCGCCCATTTCGGCCAGCTTTCGACGGTTTTGGTTGGAAAGAAGTTCGGAATAGCGCAGGCGCACACGATGAAGGCCGTGAGCAGGATAGCCGCCGCCTTCCACCGCGTGAAATAAAGCATACCGTCTCGATCCCGGTGGACTTAAAACGCCGCGCGATCAGCTCGCCGCAGCTTCCTTGACCGGCTCGCCTTTGGCGCGAACCTCGGCAATCATCGAACGCATCTGGCGGATGCGCACCTCATCGGCGATCTCGATCTCGATCTCGCCCTCGTCCACCACCTTGGTGACTTTGCCGATCAGGCCGCCATTGGTGACGACGGTGTCGCCGCGGCGCACGTTCTTGACCATTTCCTGATGCAGCTTCACCCGCTTTTGCTGCGGGCGCAGGATCAGGAAATACATGATGACGAAAATGAGAACGAACGGCAGCAGCTGCGTGATCATCCCGCCGTCGCCGCCGAATCCCGGAATCCCCTGCGCAAATGCGGGCGTCGTCAGCATTCTCGTCGCTCCTCGATTTTCGGCGGCTCGATGCGGGTTGCCCGATCGCGCATTAGTGTCGAATTTGCGCGGACTATAGCCACCGTGGGCCCAATTGCAACGCCGCGAAGCCCGGCAAAACCGGGGCAAACAAGGCGTCGGCGGGCGCGGCTTGCGAGCCCGCGCACCCCCCGCTAAGAGCAGCGCCGGACGACAGACACGACGCAAATAACATTCATGGCCAAATCGAAAAGCAAGCCGATCAAGAAGGCGAAAGGCGCCGGCGAATGCAACGGCACCGACGGCGACGTGCTTGAACGCATCGCGAATGCGCTCGAGCGTCTCGCGCCGCGACAGGACGCCGCGGCCGACCTCGACGGCGCCGACGCCTTCGTCTGGCATCCCGATGGTCGGCTGGTCGCGGTGCCGCGCGTCAACCGCGTCGAGATGTCGCTGCTCAAGGGCATCGATCGCGTGCGCGACGTCCTGGTCGAAAACACCGAGCGGTTCGCCCGCGCTCTGCCGGCCAACAACGCGCTGCTCTGGGGCGCGCGCGGCATGGGAAAATCGTCGCTGGTGAAGGCCGCACACGCCGGCGTCAGCGCTGCGCTCAAGCGCGAAGGCAACAAGGCGCTCAAGCTGATCGAGATCCACCGCGAGGATATCGAAAGCCTGCCGGAGCTGATGTCGATCACCCGGCCGTCGTCCTACCGCTTTATCGTGTTCTGCGACGACCTGTCGTTCGACAACGACGACACGTCATACAAGTCGCTCAAGGCAGTGCTGGAAGGCGGCATCGAGGGCCGGCCCGACAATGTGATCTTTTACGCGACGTCGAACCGCCGTCACCTGCTGTCGCGCGACATGATGGAAAACGAACGCTCAACCGCGATCAATCCAGGCGAAACCGTCGAGGAGAAAGTGTCGCTGTCAGACCGGTTCGGGCTGTGGCTCGGCTTTCACCGCTGCAGCCAGGACGAATATCTGGCGATGGTGGAGAGCTATGTCGCCCACTACAAAGTCCCGGCCGACGCCGAGGGGCTGCGGCATGACGCGCTGGAATGGGCGACGACCCGGGGCTCACGCTCCGGCCGCGTCGCCTGGCAGTTCGTGCAGGATCTGGCCGGCCGGCTGGGCGTGGTCCTGAAGGACTAGCGCCCTTTAGCCGATCGCCAGCCGCTTAGCCTTGAGCGCCGAGGAATTGCGCGGGGTCGACCGGGGTCGAGCCCTTGCGGATTTCGAAATGCAACTGCGGCGAGGTGACGTTGCCGGTCTGCCCGGCGCGGCCGATCAACTGTCCGCGCTTGATGGTATCGCCGCGCTTGACCGCCAGCTCGCTGGCGTGGGCGTAGGCCGACACGTAACCGTTCGAGTGACGCACCAGCACCAGATTGCCGTAACCCTTGAGCTCGTTGCCGGCGTAAGCCACGACGCCGTCCTCGGCGGCCTTGATCTGCGTGCCTTCTGGCACCGCGATATTGATGCCGTCGTTTTGTTGCCCGTTCGGCTTGGCGCCGAACGCGGTGATGACGCGGCCCTTGACTGGCCAGCGGAACGACGGCAACGCGCCGGTCGCTTCAGCGCTCTTGACGGCGCCGGGCTCTTCCTTGGCGGGGGCCGGCGTCACCATGCGGGCGTTCTCGGTCGCCGGCTGTTGCGCCACGCTGGTGCGCGCAAGGGCCGGCGCCGGCGCGGTGCTGGCGTGCTGTTGCGGCGCGGCTTGGCTCCCCGGAATTTTCAGGCGGTCGCCGGCATTGACCTTGGCGTAAGGCAGCAGGTTGTTGGCCTTGGCGAGCGTGTGGATCGGAATGTTGTAGGTGCGCGAAATGCCGATCAGGCTCTCGCCCCGCTCGACCGTGTGGACGTTTTCGCCGGACTTGGTGGTTGGCGTGACGACCCGCGGCGCGGTGACGGCCGGCGCTGCAACCGGCGGCGGCGCGCTCTGCGGAGCGGCGCTGGCGACGCTGTAGCGCGGAATGACCAGACGCTGGCCGGTACGCACGTCGGCCGCGTTGGCGATATTGTTGGTCTGCATCAGTGCCGACATCGGCACGCCGTACTTGCGCGCAATCGTTTCGATGCTCTCGCCGCTGCCGACGGTCACCGGAGTGCCGCCTTCCCAGGTCCAATGGCCGGCAGGCGGCGCCGGACGTTGCGCAGCCACCGAGCCGGTCACGTCGGAGGGCGGCCGATAGGCGCCGAGCCCCTGCGCGCCCTGCGCGACCCCGCC
This sequence comes from Hyphomicrobiales bacterium, assembly GCA_038206695.1. Classification (GTDB taxonomy): domain Bacteria; phylum Pseudomonadota; class Alphaproteobacteria; order Rhizobiales; family Xanthobacteraceae; genus Pseudolabrys. The sequence continues at coordinate 111,388 of JBBRAN010000003.1, forward strand.
GTGGGCTGGAACGGTTTCAGGCTTGTTGGGCGCGGGCAGAGCCTGCGATTCAATCTTGCCGGACGGCGCGGGTTTCGCCGCGACCGAACCGGTGGTCTCGGACGACGCCGCGCCCTTGTTCGACGTGATCGAGGTGAAATCGAAGCCGCGACCGGAATTCGAGCAGCCGGCGGCCGAGATTGCGAGGAAGGAGACCGTAGCCGCTTGCAGCCATACGCGCGAGGAAATCGGCACCATGAAGCCCGGCATTTGGTTACTCACCCCGACGCTACAAACGTAGGAGTTGAATAAACACTCACCGAGTAAATAAGGTTTTAAGACTCGGCGGTGCAGCGCTGCGCCATCGAGTCCCAGGCTCTACACCGTGCACAAATGTCACAGTGCGGCTACAGTTCGCGGGCCTGTCCCGGCAATAACGGCACGAAACGCACGGCAATCAGCGTGTCTCGGGTCATGCCGGACTTTGTCCGGGTATACTTTACAATGTGTTGCGTTTCGCTATGGGGCCCCAGCGGGATCAGCAGGACGCCCTCCTCCGCGAGTTGCTCGAGCAAGGCCGGCGGAACTTGCTCGGCGGCGGCGGTGACGATGATGCGATCGAATGGCGCGCGGTTCGCTGCGCCGGCGACGCCGTCGCCGACGATCACCTCCACATTATTATACCCGAGCGTCTGCAGCCGGGTGCGCGCCTCCTCCGCCAGCGTGCGGTAGCGCTCAATGCTGACTACCTCGCGCGCTAGCCGCGACAGCACGGCAGCCTGATAGCCGGAGCCGGTTCCGATCTCGAGCACGCGATAGTTCGGCTTGAGGTCGAGCTGTTCGGTCATGTAGGCGACGACATAAGGCTGGCTGATGGTCTGCCCGCAACAGATCGGCAGCGCTTGGTCCGCATAGGCGATGCCACCGAACGCGTCGCCGACGAACTCGCGGCGCGGCACCCCGTCCATCGCGCGCAGCACGGCCTTGTCACCGATCCCGCGGCGGCGCAGCGTCAGTAGAAATTCCATGCGGCCGACGCCGGTTTGGTCGTCTGAATCGCTCAAAGTTGCTTCCTTTCGGCGATTTTAGCACGTTTCGCGGCCGGCATCCGATGGAACGAAACGTCCGGTGCCGCGTTTGAAGCGGGGGTTTGCACGTTGGACATGGCCAGAACCAAGACGACGCCGGGACCGGCAGCAGCATCTGCATCTGCAAAACCGATCGCGGCGCTGGCCCAGAGCGAAGCGCGGCTCGAGTTCGCGCTCGCGGCTTCCGGCACCGGTTACTGGGAGATGGACCCGGTCACGCGCTCGCTGTCCGGCTCTGACATCTACAAGGCCAATTGGGGCCGCAAGCCGGACGAACCGTTCAGTTACGAGACCGTGCGCGCGGCGGTGCATCCCGACGACCTCGCGATGCACGAGGCCGCCGTCGACCAGGCGCTGGTGACGCGCGGCAACCTCGACGTCGAATACCGCAACATCTGGCCGGACGGCAGCGTGCACTGGCTGCGCGTGCGCGGGCACGCACTGTACGACGACGCCGGCAAGCCGGTTCGCATGGCCGGCATCTCGCTCGACATCACCGACCGCAAACGCGTCGAGGAAACGCTGCGCGAGGAAACCCACACGCTGGAAGTCCTGCACAATGTCGGGGTCGCGCTGGCCGGCGACTTCGACCTCCAGCGCATCGTACAGGCGGTGACCGACGCGGCGACGCAATTGTCGGGCGCACAGTTCGGCGCGTTCTTCCACAACGTGACGAACGACAAAGGCGAGTCCTACATGCTCTATACGCTGTCGGGCGCGCCGCGCGAGGCGTTCTCGAAATTCGACATGCCGCGCAACACCGCGGTGTTCAACCCGACCTTTCAGGGCACCGGCATCATCCGCTCCGACGACATCACCAAGGATTCGCGATACGGCAAAACCGGCCCGCACTTCGGCATGCCGAAGGGCCATCTCCCGGTCGCCAGCTATCTCGCCGTGCCGGTGATCTCGCGCGCCGGCGAAGTGCTCGGTGGGCTGCTCTTCGGCCACGAAAAGCCCGGCGTGTTCACGCCCCGCGTCGAGCGCATCGTCGGCGGCATCGCCGCGCAAGCCGCGATCGCGATGGACAATGCGCGGCTGTTTCAGGAAGCGCAGAACGAACTGGCGGAGCGGCGGCGCATCGAGCGGCATCAGGAATTGCTGCTCGCCGAGCTCAACCATCGCGTCAAGAATACGCTGGCGATCGTGATGTCGATCGCAACGCAGACTTTGCGGCACTCCGGTTCGGCGGAAGCGTTCCGCCACGGTTTCGAGACCCGGATCATGGCGCTGGCCGAAGCGCACAATCTGCTGACCGACAGCAACTGGGAGGGCGCGTCGCTGCGCGCGATGGTGGGGCGCGTGCTCGACCCCTATCAGGGCCCGAACGGCGCGCGCTACACCTTCAGCGGCGGCGACATTCGGGTCGGGCCGAAGACGGCGGTCGCGCTGGTGATGGCGCTCAACGAACTCGCCACCAATGCCGCCAAGTACGGCGCGCTGTCCCAGCCAAGCGGCCATGTCGACGTCGGCTGGACGCTGCGCGAAGGCGACGAGCGGCGCCTTGCGATGACCTGGCAGGAAACCGGCGGACCGCCGGTCATGCCGCCGAGCCGGAAAGGATTTGGCACGCGGCTGATCCGCGGGCTATCAGAGGACGCCGCCGGAAAAGTCGACATCGATTTTGCCCGTGACGGCGTGATCGCGACATTCGATTTGCCGCTGACCAAAGAGGCCAAGCCATGAACTCTCCCGCATCCAAAGACGCGCGGCCGCGCATCTTGGTGGTCGAGGATGAATACCTCATCCGCATGCTGCTCGAGGACATGCTGGCCGACCTCGGCTATGCGGTCGCGGCGGCAGCCGGCAATCTCAGCGAAGCACGCGATCTTGCGACCGGCACCGAGCTCGATCTCGCCATTCTCGACGTCAATATCGACGGCGAGGAAGTTTTTCCGGTCGCCGACATCCTCGCGAAGCGCGGCAAGCCGTTCGTGTTCGTCACCGGCTATGGCGGCCACGGCCTGCCCGAGGCCTATCGCGGCCGCCCGACCTTGCAGAAACCGTTCCAGATCGAGGATCTCAAGACCACTTTGGCGGCGCTCGCCCCGGTCTGATGGCGCGTCGGGTTGGGCGTCCAGTCAGTCGTCTTTGTCGAACACCACGGCGAGCTGCGTCATGAACGGCTCGTCGGTCATGTCGAGCCGCAGCGGCGTCACCGAAATTTTCTTCTCGACCAGCGCGCGGAGGTCTGTGCCGTGCCCGGCTTCCTCGATCGGGCCGCGGCCGAACGCAATCCAGTAATACGGATTGCCGCGGCCGTCGTGGCGCGCCTCGATGCGCAGCAATTCCTGGTTTCGCGTGCCCTGCTGCGCCACCGCGATGCCGGCGACTTCGCCGGGCGGGCAATCGGGAAAATTGACGTTGACCAGGATGCCAGGCGGCATGCCCTGCTTCAGGATTTTGCGGATCATGCCGGGCGCGAATTTGATCGCGGTGTCCCAATGCGGCGGCTGCTTGGTCGCCGCCGCGTAGGCCTGCGACAAGGCAATCGAGGGAATGCCGAGCACGGTGCCTTCGATCGCGCCGGCCACCGTGCCGGAATAGCTAACGTCCTCGGCGACGTTGCGGCCGCGATTGACGCCGGACAGAACGAGCTGCGGCATCTCCTTCATGAGATGACGCGCGCCCATGATGACGCAATCGGTCGGGGTGCCGCGCACCGCGAAGTGGCGCTCGTCGATCTCGCGCAGCCGCAGCGGATCATTGAGCGACAGCGAGTGCGACACGCCGGACTGGTCCATCTCCGGCGCGACGACCCACACGTCATCGGAGATCTGGCGCGCGATCTCCTCGCAGGTTTTCAGGCCCGGCCCGTGGATGCCGTCGTCGTTGGTAACCAGGATGCGCATTGTTGCTTTCAGGCTTTGGTGACGGTCTTGAGGCCGCCCATATAGGGCGCCAAAGCGTCGGGCACCGCAATCGAGCCGTCGGCCTGCTGGTAGTTTTCCATCACCGCGATCAGCGCACGGCCGACCGCGACTCCGGAGCCGTTGAGGGTGTGGACATGGCGCACCTTGCCGTCCTTGCCGCGCAGCCGCGCATTCATGCGGCGTGCCTGGAACTCGCCGCACACCGAGCAGGACGAGATTTCGCGATACATGTTCTGGCCCGGCAGCCACACTTCGATGTCGTAGGTCTTCTGCGCGGCGAAGCCCATGTCGCCGGTACAGAGCGTGACGACGCGGTAGTGCAGATCGAGTTGCTTCAGCACTTCCTCGGCGCAGGTCAGCATCCGTTCGTGCTCGGCGTTCGATTGCTCCGGCGTCGTGATCGAGACCAGCTCGACCTTGGTGAACTGGTGCTGGCGGATCATGCCGCGGGTGTCCTTGCCGGCGGCGCCCGCTTCGGCGCGGAAGCAAGGCGTGCAGGCGGTCAGCCGCATCGGCAATTTGTCTTCGTCGACGATCGACTCACGCACCAGATTGGTCAGCGGCACCTCGGCGGTCGGGATGAGCCACAAATCCATGGTGGCGCGAAATTGATCGTCGGCGAATTTCGGCAGTTGCGCGGTGCCGAACATCGTGGCGTCGCGCACCAGCAGCGGCGGGGTGACCTCCGTATAGCCGTGCTTGTCGCCGGTGTGGATGTCCAAAAAGAATTGCCCAAGCGCACGCTCGAGCCGCGCCACACCTTTCTGCAACACGACGAAGCGCGCGCCAGATAATTTGGCGGCGAGTTCGAAATCCATCATGCCGAGCGCTTCGCCCAGTTCGAAATGCTGCTTCGGCGTGAAGGACAATGCGCGCTTCTTGCCCCACGCGCGGTATTCGACATTGCCGGTGGCGTTGGCGCCATCCGGCACGTCGTCGAGCGGCAGATTGGGGATTTGCGCCATTTCCTTGTCGAGCTCGGCGCCTAGCGCGTTCTGCTCGGCCTCCATCGCCGGCATGTCGGTCTTGAGCGCCGCGACCTCCGCCATCAGCGCCGCCGCCTTCGCCTCGTCTTTCGCCTTCTTCGCCTCGCCGACATCCTTGGAGGCCGCGTTGCGGCGCGCCTGCGCCTGCTCAAATTTGGTGATGGCGGCGCGGCGCTTCTCGTCGAGCGCGATCAGTTTACCGGACAGCGGATCGAGCCCGCGCCGCTTCAGGCCGCGGTCGAACGCGTGGGAATGCTCCCGAATCCATTTGATGTCGTACATGGCCGGGCTTTTAGCACGTCACCGCGAAGCGGTGCCATCGCGCCGGCATTATTCCGCAGGCTTGGCGTTGGCCCCGGCCGCATCGGCGGCATCCGCGGCCGCCTTCTTCTTTTCCACCACGCGTACCGACCAGATCGAGCCCTCGTAGAGGATGAGGAGCGGCACCGCGAGCGACATTTGGCTGATGACGTCGGGCGGCGTTAGCACCGCGGCAAGAATAAAGGCGCCGACAATGAAATAGCGCCGCTTCTCCTTGAGCTGCTGCGAAGTGAGGACGCCGATCCGGCCGAGGAGCGTCAAAATCACCGGCAACTGGAACGCGACGCCGAAGGCGAGCACCAATGACATCATCAGCGAGAGATATTCACCGACCTTCGGCAGCAGCTGGATCGACGCTTCATTTTCGCTGCCGAACTGCTGCATGCCGAGCGAGAAGCGGATCAGCATCGGCAGCACCAGGAAATACACCACCGCCGCGCCGAGCGCGAAGAAGAACGGCGTCGCAATGAGATACGGCAGGAACGCCTTGCGCTCGTGGCGGTAAAGCCCGGGCGCGACGAATTTATAGATTTGCGCGGCGACGATCGGGAACGACAGGAACGCGGCTCCGAACATCGCGAGCTTGAGCTGGGTGACGAAATATTCGAGCAGCGCCGTGTAGATGAATTTCGAGTTCTCCGGCCCGGCCACGAACACGAACGGCCACACCAGGATGTTGTAGATCGTCTTGGCGAAAATGAAGCAGAAGCCGAAAGTAATAGCGAACGCGATCAGCGCCTTGATCAGCCGCGCGCGCAACTCGACCAGATGCTCCATCAGCGGCGCCTTGGTGGCTTCGATGTCCTCGTGCGTCATGTCGATGTCCCGGCCTGTTTCGCGCCGGGCTCGGCGCTCGGCGGCGCAGCGGGCGTTTCAACCGGGCTCGGGACCGGCGGCGGACGGAAATCGTCGGCGGTCAGCGCCGGCGGCGGATCGGGCAGTGGCACGTCGATCTGCGGCAGCGGCGCCGCGTTCGGCTCGCCGGCCGAAGGTGGCGCCGTTTCGGCCGGAGGCTTATCGTCGAATGCCTTCTCGATGTCTTTTTTGGTGTCACCGAGCGGATCGAAATTGCTGAAGCCGGTCGCGGTATTTTTCAGATCGTCGACGCTTTTCTTGAGGTCGGCGACCTCCGCCTCGCGCATCGCCTCCTGGAACTGGCCCTGGAATTCCGCCGCCATGCGCCGGATCTTGGCCATGCCCTGCCCGAGCGTCCGCAGCACGCCGGGCAATTCCTTCGGGCCAATCGCGATCAGCGCGACGACGCCTATGACGACGAGCTCGCCCCAACCGATGTCGAACATTAAAGAAACACTCCAGTCACGCGTGCGGCGGAGCCGCCACGGCACGCACGCCGTCCGCGCGTCAGGACATCGAGCCTTCGACCTTGCGCTCGGTCTCGGCCCGCGCCTTGAGGTCGTCGCCCGGATTATGGCCGAGCTTGGAGGGCTCGGTCTTGGTGTCGGCCGTCTTCTCGTCCTCCGACATGCCCTTCTTGAAGGCCTTGATGCCCTGCGCGAAGTCGCCCATCAGCGAGGAAATCTTTCCACGGCCGCCAAACAGCAGCATCACCACGACGGCGACGATGATCCAGTGCCAGAGACTAAACGAACCCATCGGCAAGTCCTCCGCAGCGACGCGCGCTCGTGCTCGTCCCGCCTTTTGATTTGGCTTGGAAATTAGGCTTGCGAAGCGGCAAAAACAAGGACTTAGCCGCGTATCGGACGGGCCGAATGTCGCGCTTTTGCGCCCTATGAAGCCTCGCCATTGACCATGCGTGGCGAAATCACTTCTCGCCGCGCTCCGGCGGCGGCGCCAGCCCGAGATCGAGCTCGAGATCGCCCGGATCGAGCGGATCCTCGTCCTCGCGCAGCGCCGCGTCATCGCTCGGCAGCGGCATCGCGAAATCGGGCGGCAGGCGGCCGTCGATCATGCCCGCGCCGCGTAGCTCGTCGAGACCCGGCAGATCGCCGACTTCCTCGAGGTCGAACTGGGCGAGAAATGCCTCGGTGGTGCCGTAAGTCAGCGGCCGGCCCGGCGCCTTGCGCCGCCCGCGCAGGCGGATCCAGCCGGTTTCGAGCAGCACATCGACGGTGCCGGCCGAGGTGACGACGCCGCGGATCTCCTCGATCTCGGCGCGCGTGACCGGCTGGTGATACGCGATGATCGCCAGGGTCTCGATCGCGGCGCGCGACAATTTGCGCGGCTCGACGACGTTCTTGGTCATCAACCACGACAGATCGGCCGCTGTGCGAAACGCCCAGCGCTTGCCGATCTTCATCAGGTTGACGCCGCGCGAGGCGTATTCGATTTTCAGCCGCTCGAGCGCGTCGCGCACGTTGACGCCCTGCGGCAATTGCTTCGCCAACGTCGCCTCGTCCAGCGGCGCGGAACTGGCGAACAGCAGCGCTTCGAGCAGCCTGAGCTCCTCGGCGCGGGCGCCCGGCTCCGGAGGAGGATCGTCGTTCCTTACGACCACGAGTTTCTTCGCCACGCTTGGCATGCACTCCCCCTTTTCATGTTCATGCGTTGCCTTCCACGCCAGGCGCGGCGGAATCGCCAGTGACGCTTTCACCGGCGCCCACGCCGACCCGTTTACGCATGAACAACGGCGCGAATGCCTGCTTCTGATGGATTTCCGCCTCGCCTTCGCGCACCATTTCGAGCGCCGAGGCGAACGACGACGCGAACACGGTCGCCGCCATCGCCGGCTCGACCAGATAGGCGATCAGGAATTGATCGATCCGCGTCCAGTCCGACGATTGCCCGATCATGCGCTCGAGCGCGGCGCGCGCTTCGGACAGCGACCATACCGAGCGCTTGGCGAAGCGCACGCGGCTGAGCACGGTCTGCTGGCGCTGCGACGTATAGGCCGTCAGCAGGTCGTAGAGCGTCGCCGTCCATTCCGGCTGCTTGACGGTGGCAATCGGTTCCGGCGCGCCGCGCGGGAAAATATCGCGGTTGAGCTGCGGGCGCGACATCAGCTGCTGCGCCACGTTGCGGAACGCTTCCAGCCGCCGCAGCCGGTTGGCGAGCGCGAGTGCCATGTCTTCCGCGCTCTGGCCTTCAACGGGCGAGTCGTCCGGCAGCAGCAGCCGCGATTTGAGGTAAGCGAGCCAGGCGGCCATCACCAGATAGTCGGCGGCGAGCTCGAGGCGCAGTTTGCGCGCCGCCTCGATGAAGGCGAGATACTGATCGGCGAGCGCCAAGATCGAAATCTTGGATAGGTCGACCTTCTGCTGGCGCGCCAGACTGAGCAGCAGGTCGAGCGGGCCTTCGAAGCCTTCGACGTCGACCATCATCGCCGGCTCGTCGCTGGCGCGCTCGTCGCCGAAATTGGGGTTCAGCGTAGTGGCGATTTCGTCGGGCTTCATGCCGTCATCATCCCGCGAAATTGCTCCCGCGCGGCCATCAGGTCGAGCGTCGCCGCAACCCGGCGCGCCTTGAGCGCAGCGTCGGCCCGCTTCACCGCCTCGCCCGCCAGCGCCGGCGCCGCCGCCGCCACTTCGGCCATCGCCGCGAGGTCTCCGTCGCAATGCAGGACGACGTCGCAGCCCGCGGCCAATGCATCGCGGACCCGCTCCCTCAGCGAGCCGCTCAGCGCGCCCATACCCAAGTCGTCCGTCATCAAGAGGCCCCGAAAGCCGATCGATCCGCGAATCACTTCGCGCACTATTGTGGCCGAAGTCGTGGCCGGTTTGTCGGGGTCGATGGCCGAAAACACAACATGGGCCGTCATCCCCAGCGGCAGCCCGGCCAGTGGCCGGAACGCGGCAAAATCGGTCGCTTCCAAGGTCTTGCGGTCTGCCGCGACCACCGGAAGCTCCTTATGGCTGTCGGCGGCCGCCCGGCCATGGCCGGGCAGATGTTTGAGAACCGGGAGGACGCCGCCAGCCAGCAACCCCTCCGCGATCGCCCCCGCCAGCGCCGCCACCTTGGCCGGCTCCGTGCCGTAGGCCCTATCCCCGATCACCGGGTCGCCTTCGGGCGTCGGGACATCGGCAAGCGGCAGGCAGTCGATGTCGATCCCGACCTGCCGGAGGTCGGAGGCGATCAGTTGGCCGGCGAGCCGGGCCGCGGCCAAACCTGGCCCTCGGTCATGATCGTAGAGGGCGCCATAGCGCGCCCCCGCCGGGTAGGCCGGCCAATGCGGCGGGCCGAGCCGTTGCACCCGGCCGCCTTCCTGGTCGACCAGCACCGGCGCATCACGGCCGAGCGTGTCCCGAAATGATTGAGTCAGCGCAATGACTTGTTCCGGGGTGTTGATATTTCGCTTGAACAGGATCAGGCCCCACGGATCGGCTTCGCGAAGGAAGCGGAGTTCGTCCGAAGTCAGGCGGGGGCCGGAAACACCGGTGATGAAAGCGCGCGGCGCCATGTGCGGGCGATTTGCCCGCGCCGGCGTCAAGGGGTCAAGTCAGGTCGGGCGGTTGTAGGCGGCTAATTGCGCTGGATCACGCAGCTGCCACCAGCCGACTTCAGGCTGTTGCAGAGCTCGCTGGCCTCGCTGCCATTGGCGAACGGGCCCACCATGGCGCGGTAGAACGTGCCTTTGTCGCCGAGGTCGGCGCGGCGAATGACGGCTTGGCGGCTGCCGAGCTGGGTCGGAAACTTGCCTTGCAAGGAACGGAAGGCCGACTGCGCATCGGCTTCGCTGCGCTGGGAGGAAACCTGCACAAGATAGCTGCCGGACGGATATGCCGCTGCGCCGGGGGCGGCGGCGGGAGCTGCCGCGACGGCGCGCGCGGCACGAGCCGGCGCAGGCGCGGCAGGCGGCTGGTCGGCATCGGGGTTCAGCGACAGCGGCGCATTGGGCGAACTCGCGGTCTGGCGCGTCGGCGTTGGCCGGATCGGGCTTGGGCCCGCGGCGGTGTCGACGTCGGCGGCGGCGCGTGGCGCGGCGGCTGGCTTGGCCGCGGCACCAGCGGCGCTGCGGCTCGGCGTTGCAGGAGCCGGAGCCGCTTCTGTGCCGCCAAGCTGGTCCGGCCTGATCGCGATGGTGCGGATTTTCTTCGGCTCGCCGGGGGCACTCGCTCCGGGCGCAGCCGGCGCGCTGGAAGTCGTCGACGGGCTTGGCGGATTCGGAAACACCGGTTGCGGCGCTTTTTCCTTGAGATCGATCGGCTGTTCTTCACGCGACACCAGCCGTTCGCTGGGCGCGCCGAGCCGATCGGTGATCTGCTTGCCCGAAGCATTGGCCGTCGCCGGCACGATTTTGCTCGGCGTCGCGTCGGCCTTGATCACCGGCGGCGGACTGGAGCCTGACGAGCCGAACAACGCGCGGTAGCCAAACGCCCCGGCCGTCCCGATGATCGCCAGCGCGAAAATGCCGGCGATCATCAGCACGCTGATGCGACGGCGCACTGGCGGCTCGTCATCATAGATGTCGTCGCGATGCGCCGAGCCAGCCGGATCCTGGTAATAGGCGTTGGCGTCATAATTCGGCGGCGCATGTTGTCCGGCCGGCGGGTTCTCGAATTCGCCGCGATAGGTCTCCGAAGCGGGACCAAACGGCGGCGCGAAAGACGGGGCATCGTAACCGTGACCGGTGGCGCGCGGGTCGGTGCCGTAATTCTGTGAGGGCGGCGCGCCCCGCGCCAGCGTCGTCGGCAGACGGGGCTGTTGCGGTGGCGCTCCCGACAGGCGGCGGAATTCGGAAAACTGATCGGTCTGCCCGATCAGGCGCGCGAGTTCGGCGAGCGGATCGTTGCCGGCAGCGGGGACCTCGCCCGCACGTCCGTACGGCTCCCGAGCGCGATATTTTCCGAAATTATCGTCCGCCATTACTTCCCCGGTACAGGCGTGCGCGGCCCGATCATGCGCCTTTGTGAAACGAACGCAGCGATTATCTCATTTCCGCAGGCGCCGTCACACCGAGCAGCGCCAGCCCGGAAGCGATGACGGTCGAAATCCCCTGCACCAGAGCAAGACGCGCCGCAGTCGTTTCTCGATCATTCTGGATAATGAAGCGTAAATGAGGCAAGTCTTTTCCCCGCGTCCAGAGCGCGTGGAATTCACTTGTAAGTTCATACAGATAGAATGCGACCCGGTGCGGCTCATGGGCGAGCGCGGCGCTTTCGACCAGCCGGGGAAATTGCGCGACCCGGCGCATTAAAACGAGTTCCATCGGGTCGCCGAGTCGCTCGAGCGGCGCCCGCGCGAGCAACGCCGCGCGCGCGGTATCGTCAGCCGGAAGCTCGGGCACTTCGGCGCGCGCATTGCGGAACACCGATTGCGCCCGGGCATGGCCGTACTGCACGTAAAATACCGGATTGTCGCGCGACTGTTCGATGACCTTGGCGAGATCGAAGTCGAGCACCGCGTCGTTCTTGCGGTAGAGCATCATGAAGCGGACGGCGTCGCGGCCGACCTCGTCGACGACTTCGCGCAGCGTGACAAAATCGCCGGAACGTTTCGACATCTTGACGGGCTCGCCGGCGCGCAACAGCCGCACCAGTTGGACGATCTTGACGTCGAGCGCGGCCTTGCCGCCACTCACCGCCTTTACCGCGGCCTGCACGCGCTTGATGTAGCCGCCATGGTCGGCGCCCCACACGTCGATCATGTTGCGGAAGCCACGGTCGTATTTCGACTTGTGATAGGTGATGTCGGAAGCGAAGTAGGTGTAGCTGCCGTCCGATTTTTTCAGCGGCCGATCGACGTCGTCGCCGAACTCGGTCGAGCGGAACAGAGTCTGCTCGCGGTCCTCCCAGTCCTCGACTGGGGCGCCCTTGGGCGGCGGCAGTCGGCCCTCGTACACCTCGCCGCTCGTGCGCAATGCTTCGATGGTGGCGCCGACCTGGTCTTTGCCGCCGTCGATCAACGACCGTTCCGAGAAGAACACGTCGTGTTTGACGTTGAGCGCGGCAAGATCGGCGCGGATCATCTCGAGCATCAAGGCGATCGCCTCGGCCCGCACCAGCGGCAGCCACTGCGCTTCGGCTTGATCCTTCAGTTTGGCGCCGTGCTTCTTCGCCAGCGCTTCGCCGGCCGGCTTGAGATAATCGCCGGGATAAAGTCCGTCGGGAATTGAGATCGTTTCGCCAAGCGCCTCGCGATAACGCAAGTAAGCCGAACGCGCCAGCACGTCGACCTGGGCACCGGCATCGTTGACATAATACTCACGCGTCACCTCAAACCCCGTGAACGCCAGCAGCGTGGCGAGCGCGTCGCCGAACACCGCGCCGCGGCCATGACCGACATGCATCGGCCCGGTCGGATTGGCCGAAACGTATTCGACGTTGACCTTCTCGCGCTGGCCGATGCCGCTCCGCCCGTAAGCCGGGCCGGCCTCGATCGCCGTGCGCAACGCCGCGGTCCAGGCCTGCGGCTTCAGGGTCATGTTGATGAAGCCGGGGCCAGCGACGTCGACTTTCTCGACCAGTGCGTCGGCCCGCAACCGCTCGGCGATCGCGTCGGCAAGCTCGCGCGGCTTTTTGCCCGTATCTTTCGCCAGCACCATTGCCGCGTTCGTCGCCATGTCGCCATGGCTGGCATCGCGCGGCGGCTCGACCACCACGCGCGACTGATCGATCCCGGCGCCGAGCAGCGCGCCGTTCACGGCACGCACGCGCTCGAGCATGTCGGCAAAAAGATTTTGCGTGAGTTCGGTCATTATGCGCTGCGGCTAACGTAATTCCGGTGTCGAGTCAAAATGGCGGGCGTGCTCGATAAGGGCGAAGCGGTCGGTCATGCCGGCGAGATAATCGGCGATCCGCAAAGCGAGGCCACGCTCGTCGCGGGCCGCAAGGCCGGCGGCCCAATCGGCCGGCAGATCGGCCGGATGCTTGATGAAGTGACCGAACAGGTCGCGCACCACGACTTCGGCGTCCGCCATGATCCGCATCACGCGGGGGTGCCGGTACATCCGTGGATAGAGGAAGTTCTTGATGTTTTTATCCGCCTCCTCCATCGCCGCCGAGAACCCGACTAGCGGGCGATCGGCGGCGCGCACCGCGGCGCTCGATTGCGGCGAAAGCGCCGCGGCGCGGCGTGCCGTTTCAGCGATGACATCCTCGATCATCCGCGTGATCAGTCCCCGCACGATTTCGTGCGCACGGCGTCCCTGATCCAGCTTCGGATGGTCTTCATTAATCTCTTTCAGAATGCCGCCGATCACCGGCACCACGGAAATGTCGGCGAGCGTGAAGAGATCCGCCCGCAATCCGTCATCAATGTCGTGGGCGTCATAGGCGATATCGTCGGCGATCGCCGCGGCTTGCGCCTCGGCGCTGGCGAAGCTCCAGAGCTCGAGATCCTGCGTCGCGTTGTAGGCAAGGATAGCCGCCGGCAAGCCGCGGGCCTGATAGCGCCCGATCGCCGCACCGACGCGGTCGGTCAGCGGGCCGTTATGCTTGACCAGTCCCTCCAGCGTCTCCCAGCTCAGATTGAGCCCGTCGAAATCCGGATAGCGGCGCTCGAGATCGGTCACGATGCGCAGCGCCTGCGCGTTGTGGTCGAACCCGCCAAAGGCGGCCAGGCATTCGTCGAGCGCGCGCTCGCCGGCGTGGCCGAACGGCGAATGCCCGAGGTCGTGCGCCAGCGCGAGCGCTTCGCTCAGATCTTCATCGAGGCCCAGCGCGCGCGCCAGCGAGCGCGCGATCTGCACCACTTCGAGCGTGTGGGTCAGACGCGTGCGAAAATGGTCACCCTCGTGAAACACGAACACCTGCGTCTTGTGCGCGAGACGCCGGAACGCGCTGGCGTGAATGAGCCGGTCGCAATCGCGCCGGAAGGCGTTGCGGGTCGGACTCGCCGGCTCTGCAAACAGCCGGCCGCGGCTCTGCCCCGGATCGGCAGCATAGCGCGCACGTCCGCAACCCGCCTCAATTGCCATAGCTTTGCGCCAAGTTTCGACCCTTTCGCGGCCGGTTTACGCGATATTGGGCCTGCCGCCGCTGATTGACCTTGCGGGCGAGCGCACTTAACTATCCGTCAGTCCCTCTGCCAATAGGCTTACGACGGGATTCGCAGGATCACGATGATCGAAAGCGTCACAGTCAGCGAGCGCGCCGCCAAGAGGATCGGCGAGATCCTCAAAAGTGAGCCGCCTGGCACCATGCTGCGCGTCAGCGTCGAGGGCGGCGGCTGCTCGGGCTTCCAGTACAAGTTCGACATGGAGCGCGCCAAGGCCGCCGATGATCTCGTCCTCACGCGGAACGGCGCCGTGGTGCTGATCGATCCGGTCTCGGTCGGCTATATGGCGGGCTCGCAGATCGATTTCGTCGACGACCTGATCGGCGCTTCGTTCAAGGTGAAGAATCCAAAAGCGACCGCGTCCTGCGGCTGCGGCACGAGCTTCTCGCTCTGATTCCCGGCTATTCCGCCGCGACCGCGGTGGGCACCGACGGCACATCCTCATCCTGCGGCGGATTGAGGCGGCGCTTGAGCATGCGGTCGAAGCGGTCGAGGTACAGGTAGACCACGGGCGTGATGTAAAGCGTCAGCAACTGGCTGAGCACCAGGCCGCCCACAACCGCGACGCCAAGCGGCTGGCGCAGCTCGGCGCCCGCGCCGGTGCCGAGCGCGATCGGCAGCGTTCCGAAGATCGCGGCGAAGGTCGTCATCATGATCGGCCGGAACCGCAGCAGACAGGCCTCGCGGATCGCGGCTTCGGCCGACAGGCCGACGCGACGGCGCTCGATCGCGAAATCGATCATCATGATCGCGTTCTTCTTGACGATGCCGACCAGCATCACGATGCCGATCATCGCGATCACCGAGACGTCCATCTTGAAGAGCATCAATGTCAGGATGGCGCCGATGCCGGCCGACGGCAGACCGGAAATAATGGTGATCGGATGGATGAAACTTTCGTAGAGGATGCCGAGCACGACGTAGGCCGCGAAAATCGCGGCAAGGATCAGCACGCCCTGCCCGCGCAATGAATCCTGGAACACCTGAGCCGTGCCCTGGAAGCCGGTCGTGACGGTCGCCGGCAGCCGTTCGTCACGCTCGAGTTGCGTGACCGCGTCGACGGCCTGACCGAGCGACGTGCCGGAAGCGAGATTGAACGAGATGGTGACCGCCGGCTGCTGGCCCTGGTGATTGACCTGCAGCGGCCCGACCGTGGGCACGAATTTTGTGACGGCGCTGAGCGGGATCGTCGTGCCGTTGGTTGTCTTCACGAATATGCGCGAAAGATCGTCGGGCCCCGTCTGGAATTTCGGCAGGCTCTCCAGAATGACCTGATAGGTATTGACGGGGGAATAGATCGTCGAGACCTGCCGCGTGCCGAACGCGTTGTACAACTCCTGACGGATCGCATCGACGCTGACGCCGTAGACCGCCGCCCTTTCGCGATCGACCTGGATCGACACCTGCGGATTTTTAACGAACAGATCGGTCGTGACGTCGGTCAGCTCGGGCAGCTTCGACATTTTTTCGCGCATCTCCGGCGCGACGCGATAGAGCGTATCGGCCTCGTTCGACTGCAGCGTGTACTGATACATGCTCTTCTGCAGCTTGCCGCCGAGATTGATGTTCTGGATCGATTGAAAAAAGATCTGGATGCCGGGAACGACATTCACGTTCTGGCGCAGCCGGCGCACGATCACGTCGGCGCTGTCGCGTTCCTTGCGCGGCTTGAGCGCGACAAGCATGCGCCCGCTGTTGCCGACCGAATTGGGGCCGCCGATGCCGACCGTCGAGTTCACATAGTCGACCCCCTTGTCCTGGCGCACGAGGTCGGCGACTTTTCGCTGCAGCTCGGACATCGATGGGAACGACACATCGGTGGCGCCTTCGGTGATGCCGACGAGATAGCCCGTATCCTCGCTCGGGAAGAAGCCCTTAGGCGCGATTACATAGAGCCAGATCGTGGCGACGAACGTCGCAAGCGTCACAAACAGCATGATTTGCTTGCGGGCCAGGATGTAATCGAGCGTCAATTCATAGGTCCGCAGCATCTTTTCAAACAGCGCCTCGAACGCGCGCAGCACGATGTTCTGCTTTTCGTCGTGGCGGTAACTTTTGAGGACGCGCGCGCACAGCATCGGCGTCAGCGTCAGCGACACGAAGCCGGACACGATGATCGCCACCGCGATCGATACCGCAAATTCGCGGAATACGCGGCCGACCATGCCGCCCATCAGCAGCACCGGAATGAAAACCGCGATCAGCGAGAACGTGATCGATACGATGGTAAAGCCGATCTCGCGCGAGCCCTTGAGGGCCGCCTCGAACGGCTTCATGCCGCCTTCGATGTGGCGCACGATATTTTCCAGCATCACGATGGCGTCGTCGACCACGAAGCCGACCGACAACGTCAACGCCAGCAGCGTCATGTTGTTGATCGAGAAGCCGAAGGCGTACATCGCGGCGCAAGTGCCGATCAGCGACACAGGAACGGCGAGCGCCGGAATGATGGTGGCCGAGACTTTGCGCAGGAACAGGAAGATCACCATGATGACCAGGCAAACGGCGATGACCAGCGTCTCCTGAACGTCGACCACCGCCGCGCGGATCGAGATCGAACGGTCGAACAGCGGCTGCATCTGGATCGCCGGCGGCACCTGCGCGCGCATCGCCGGCAGCTTGCCGCGCACCATGTCGACGACCTCGACGGTGTTGGCGTCGGGCTGGCGCTGGATCGCCAGCACGATGGCGCGCGCGTCGTTAAAGTAGGTCGCGATCCTGTTGTTCTCGACGCTGTCGATCACGGTCGCAATTTCACTGAGCTTGACGGGCGCGCCGTTGCGATAGGCGACCACCACGTCGCGATAATCTGCCGCGCGCTCGATCGCGCCGGTCGCAAGCAGCGTGACGGCCTGCTTCGGACCGTTGAGCGTGCCGACCGGAGTCGACGAGTTGGTTTTGGCGACGACAGTACGAATGTCGTCGAGCGAAATATTGCGTGCGGCGGCCTGCACCGGATCGACCTGGACACGGACCGCGAATTTCTGTGCGCCGTAAACCAGCACTTGCGCAATTCCCGGCAGCTGGGAAATCTGCGGCGCCAGCACCGTCTCGGCGTAGTCGTCGATCGCCGACAGCGGCATCGTGTCGGAACGCAGGCTGATATAGAGCACCGGGAAATCGCCCGGATTGACCTTGCGGAAGAACGGCGGCGTGGTCATTTCGACCGGCAACAGGCGGGCAGCGGTTGCTAGCGCGGTCTGCACGTCAAGCGCGGCGCCATCGATGTTGCGGCCAAGGTCGAATTGCACGGTGATCTGCGTCGTGCCGAGCGCCGACGACGAACTCATCGATGAGATGCCGGCAATCGTCGAGAGTTGGCGCTCGATCGGGGAAGCGACCGACGCCGCCATTGTCTCGGGGCTGGCGCCCGGCAATTGTGCCGTAATCTGGATGGTCGGGAAGTCGACCGCAGGCAACGCGGCCACGGGCAAAAGGCGATAGCCGAACGCCCCGAATACGATCAGCGATGCCGTTATCAACGTGGTGAGAACCGGACGCCGGATGCAGAGTTCGGAGAGATTCATGTCAGCTTCCGGCCGCTTTCGAACTGCTTCGGATATTCACCGCTGCCCCCCTCGAGAGCAGCAATTGACCCTCGGTCACCACCGTTTCGCCACCGGATAGTCCGCTACCGATCACCGAATCGGTGCCGACCGTTCGTTCGACCTTGACAGTTTGCACCTTGGCCTTGCCGTCAGCGACCACAAACACGAAATTGCCGGTCTGGCTAACCTGCACCGCCGACGACGGCACGACGACCGCCTCTTCGTTGCGCAACGTCACCTCGGTTGTCACCAGCGTGCCGGGCCACAGAACTTCGCCTTCATTCGGCATGGTCGCACGCACCGTCGCCATGCCGGTTGCGGAATCGACTGTATTCTCGATCATCGTCACCTGACCATTGGCCCGCTCGGTCGAACCAGGGATCAGCGCTTCGACAGTCGCGGTTTCCGCGGCGAGCGCTCTTCGGATGTCCGGCAATACGTTTTGCGGGACGGTGAAGCTGATATAGACTGGCGCCATTTGATTGATCGTGGCCATCGGCGGGGCATCGGCCTGGCGCACGAAGTTGCCGACCTTGAACGATGCGGCGCTGATGCGTCCGGTAATCGGCGCGGTGATCCTGCAATAGCTGAGCTGGACCTTGAGATTGTCGAGCAGCGCTTCGTCAGATTTGATGGCGGCACGGAACACGTCGGCCTGCGTCTTGGCATTGTCGAGGTTGACGATGGGGGTCGCATTCTTGGCGACCAGATCAGTGTAGCGCGCGACGTCCCGCTCGGCGCCGGCAAGCTGCGCGTTGTCGCGCGCCACCATGCCCTGGGTCTGGGCGATCTGCGCTTCGAGCGCGCGGCCATCGAGGGTGAACAGCAACTGGCCCTGCTCGACCCGCGCGCCGTCGCGGAAATGCACGCCAATGATGGTGGTATCGATCCGCGGCTTGATGGCGACGCTGGCGATCGGGCTTACATTGCCGAGCGACTCGACGCGCACCGGGACAGTCTTGCGTTCGACGGTGACGACCTCGACTGGGACCGCCCGCACCGCGGCACGGCTTTGCGCCCCGCTGTCGCTGGTCCACAGGCCGCGCACGAGCACGAAAAGAACGATGAGGGCAACGGCCGTTGCCCCGATGAGCCACTTTCGCTGTGCCATCCACGATTTGCCCGGGTCCCAGGCCGCAAAAACTCCGCCCAAGCGTTCCCTCATTGCGCGGTGTGATTTAATGGCCCGCTCCAGTCACAAGCCGCCCGCGTTGGACGGCCTTCTAGCATATAACCGCCGTTACGGCATATCCCTGCGGGTTCTCGCTACGGGACCGGCTTGATTTGAGGGTTTTTGGTCTTTTCACAGGAAGGCCGTGGAGGCACGCGAATGCGGATCGCAACCTGGAATGTTAATTCGGTGCGGTTGCGGGTCGAGGCGATCCTGGCCTGGCTCAAGGAGCGCAATCCCGACATCGTCTGCCTGCAGGAAATCAAATGCGTCGACGAGGCGTTTCCGCGCGAGGCATTCGAGCAGGCTGGATACAACGCCGCCGTTCACGGCCAGAAAGGCTTTAACGGGGTCGCACTGCTGTCCAAACTGCCCTTTGAGGACGTCACCCCCCGGCTTCATGGCGATGAAAGCGACGTGCAGGCCAGATTCCTGGAGGCGGTGATTTCAACCAAGGGCGGGGTCATGCGGGTCGTCAGCCTTTACCTGCCGAATGGAAATCCACCGGAAACGGAGAAATACGACTACAAAATCAAATGGATGGATCGGCTTATTCATTTTTCACATAAGCGACTTAAACTAGAAGAGCCGCTCGTTTTATGCGGCGATTTCAACGTCATTCCCGCCGCCGCTGACGCGAAAAATCCCGCCGCCTGGACGGGGGATGCGCTTTTCCTCCCGCAGACACAGGAGAAATTCCGCACCCTCGGCAATCTGGGCCTCACCGATGCGTTGCGGGCGGTCAGCGACAGCGACCAGCTATTTACGTTCTGGGATTATCAGGCCGGCGCCTGGCAGCGCGACAACGGCATCCGGATCGACCACATCATGCTCTCGCCGCCTGCCGCCGACCGCCTGATTGACGTCGGGATCGACCGTCATGTGCGGGGCTGGGAGAAACCGTCGGATCACGTGCCGGTCTATGTCGACCTCGACATCGCCACGCGCTAGCCAGCGCGCCGGATCCATCAGTCGCGATGGCCGCCGATCCAGCGCTGGAGATAATAAAGCCCCAGCGCACGCTCGTCTTCATTGGCCTGCGCGATCGCGGCGTCATAGAGCTTGTTCACCCAAGGCTGCTGATCGGTGGGGCAGCCGTCCTTCGCCAGTGTCAGCCACATCAGACCGCGCGCGGCCTGGCGCGGCACGTACTCGCCGGAAAATAGCATCGCGCCAAGCATGGCTTGAGCCTGATACTGGCCCTTGTGGGCGGCAAGACCGAGCCAGCGCGCCGCCTGCTTCGGGTCGCGCGAGGCGCCGGTGCCGTCGAGATAGATGCGGCCGAGATAATACTGCGCTTCCGCATCGCCGAAATACGAAGCGGCGTAGGAAAACATCTCGCGCGCGCGAACCGGGTCGGCCTTGATCGCGGTCTTGGGAATGCCATCGAGGTAATAATGGCCTAGCGCGACGAATGCGTTGGCGACGAAACGCGCCTGCGGCGTGCCGGGGCTGTCGTCGGCGTGATTGTCGGCGATGCTGCGGAAGTATTCGAAGGCGCGCAGGTCGTCGCGCGGCACGCCGTCGCCTTCGGCATACATGCGACCGAGCTTCCATTGCGCCAGCGCGTGTCCCTTCTCGGCCGCGTATTCGAGGGATGGCAGCGCCTTTTCCTTCTCGCCTGTGCGCAGGGCCTGCGTGCCGACGCGAAACGCCTCGACCGGCGTCGGCTGGTTCGGCGACTTGGTGCCGTCGAGCGCAACAGCCGGCGCAGCCATGACGGCAAGCGCGACACCCGCAGCGATGCGAAGGATGCCGTCAGCTATCCGCATAGCATTCCTTCTCCGCGGCGCCGCCAGGATGCGTCACCGCGCCATTGACGGCCGGACCGACCTGCTGCGCGTATTTCCAGAGATAGCCCGAAGCGAAATTGTTCTCGCGCGGCCTCCATGCGGCTTTACGTTTGTTGAGTTCGTCGGCAGAGAGCTTGACCTCGATCGTTCCGGCCACAGCATCGATCGAAATGATGTCGCCATCCTTAAGCAACCCGATCGGGCCGCCGAGCGCCGCTTCCGGGCCGACATGGCCGATGCAGAAGCCCCGTGTCGCGCCGGAAAACCGTCCGTCGGTGATGAGCGCGACTTTGCCGCCCATGCCTTGGCCGTATAGCGCCGACGTGGTCGAGAGCATCTCGCGCATGCCGGGGCCGCCCCGCGGTCCTTCATACCGAATGACCAGAACTTCGCCTTCCTTGTAAGTCTTCTTGCGGACCGCCTCGAAGCAGGCTTCCTCGCCATCGAAACAGCGCGCCGGGCCGCTGAACCTGAGCTCGCTCATGCCGGCGACCTTCACGATCGCGCCGTCGGGCGCCAGATTGCCCTTGAGCCCTACTACGCCGCCGGTCTTGGTCAGCGGTTTGTCGGCCGACCGCACGACGTCCTGGTTCGGGTTCCATTTCACCGGCTTCATGTTGTCTGCAATGGTGCGGCCGGTGACGGTCAAACAGTCACCATGCAGGAAACCGTGGTCGAGCAGCGTTTTCATGAGCAATGGAATGCCGCCAACCTCGAACATGTCTTTGGCGACATAACGGCCACCCGGTTTCAAATCTGCGACATAAGGAGTCTTTTTGAAGATTTCGGCGACGTCGAACAAAGTGAATTCGATGCCACATTCGTGGGCGATCGCCGGCAGATGCAGCGCGGCATTGGTCGAGCCACCGCTCGCGGCCACGACGGCCGCGGCATTTTCCAGCGCCTTGCGGGTGACGATGTCGCGAGGGCGGATATTCTTGGCGACGAGTTCCATGATCATCTCGCCAGCCAAAGTGCAGAACTTGTCGCGAATCTCGTAAGGCGCCGGGGCCCCCGCCGAATAGGGCAGCGCCAAGCCAATTGCTTCCGACACGGTCGCCATCATATTGGCGGTGAACTGCGCGCCGCAGGCGCCGGCCGACGGGCACGCTACCTGTTCCATTTCGTCAAGGTCTTCATCCGACAGCGCGCCGACCGAATTCCGGCCGACGGCTTCAAACATGTCCTGAACGGTCACGGGCTGGCCGCGGAACGAGCCGGGCAGGATCGAGCCGCCATAAATGAAGATCGACGGCACATTGAGGCGCACCATCGCCATCATCATGCCGGGTAGCGACTTGTCGCAGCCGGCGAGCCCGACAATCGCGTCATAGCCGTGGCCGCGCATCGTCAATTCGACGGAATCCGCGATGACCTCGCGCGATGGCAGCGACGAATACATGCCGGCATGTCCCATCGCGATGCCGTCTGTAACCGTGATCGTGCAGAACTCGCGCGGGGTGCCGCCCGCCGACGCGACGCCCTTCTTGACGGCCTGGGCCTGACGCATCAGCGAAATGTTGCAGGGCGCGGCTTCGTTCCAGCAGCTTGCGACGCCGACGAAAGGCTGATGGATCTGCTCTTTGGTCAGACCCATCGCGTAATAGTAGGAACGGTGCGGGGCACGCGCCGGGCCTTCGGTGACGTGGCGGCTCGGCAACCGCGATTTCAAACTGGTCTTGGCGTCCATTCGACTTTCAGGGCCCCCGCCCCCCGTTTCGCATTGGCCGTTTTGAACGTTTCCCTTGCTGGACGGGGCTTGGCCCGGGCCGCAAAACAGAAGCCTCGCAACGGCTTGCGAGGCCTCCGATTTCGGCAAAGGGTATGGCCAAATCGCGGCGCGGCAGAGATCATGCGGGCCAAAGCTTGAAATGTTCAAAACCTGTTGCCGCCAAGCCACAACGGCGCGCCGCTCGCCATGACTGTTCCAAAGACGCTCGGTCCTTCGTTTTTCAGCCGTTCGGTCCACGCCGTGGCGCCGGATTTGATCGGGGCAACGCTAACCGTGGCCGGCATCGGCGGCGTCATAGTCGAGGTCGAGGCCTATCACCACACCGATCCGGCGGCGCACAGCTATGGCGGGCAGACCCCGCGCAACGCCGTGATGTTCGGGCCGCAGGGCCGCGTTTACGTCTACCGCTCCTACGGCATCCACTGGTGCGTGAATTTCGTCTGCGAGGCGCAAGGCAGTGCCAGCGCCGTATTGATCCGCGCCCTGTTGCCGACGCAAGGCCTTGCCGCGATGCGGCGCCGCCGCGGTGTCGCGGACGAGCGGATGCTGTGCTCGGGACCGGGAAAATTATGCGAGGCACTCGGCATCACGGCAAAGCACAATGGCTTGCGGGTCGATCAGGCGCCGTTCGAATTGCGGGCACGCGCCGGCGGCGTCGATATCGTACGCGGGGTGCGGATCGGCATTACCAAGGCGGTCGCGCATCCGTGGCGCTATGGGCTCAAGGGCTCGCGATTCGTGAGCCGGCCGTTTCGCGATTAGACGCCCTTCAGCCGCTCGAGCGCTTCGGCGATCTTCGCCTTGCGGGCGGCCGCCTCCTCGCGCTTTTCTTTTTCTTCCTCGACGATCTCTTCTTTCGCGTTGGCGACAAATTTCTCGTTCGAGAGCTTGGCATCGACACGCTTGATGTCGGCATCGGCCTTCGCCATTTCCTTGTCGAGCCGGGCGCGCTCGGCGGCAAGGTCGATCACGCCCTTGAGCGGCAGCGCCGCCACTTCGCCGCGCACCACGAGCTGCACCGAGCCTTGCGGCGCCGAGGTCGCCGACGAGATTTCGGAAACCCGGGCGAGCCGCTTGATGAACTCCGCCCACCGCTCGGCTGTCTTGCTCGCGGCTGATCCGCCGGCCAGCACCAGCGGAATATTGGCGTTGATGTTCATCTCGGCGCGCACCGAGCGGATCGCGGTGACGAGGTCGATCACCCAGCCGATCTCGGCGTCGGCCTTGTCGTCGGCGAGGCCCTCGAGCTTCGGCCATTGCGACACAGCGAGCAGCGCGTCGCGCTTGGCCGTCACGCCCCACAATTCCTCGGTTATGAAGGGCATGAAGGGGTGCAGGATTTTCAGGATCTCGTCGCGCGCCCAGCACATCATCGCGCGCGTTTCGGTTTTGGCCGCGCCGTCGGCGCCGAGCAGAACGGGCTTGGCCAGTTCGAGATACCAGTCGCAGTAGATGTTCCAGACGAAGCGATAGGCGGCGCCGGCGGCTTCGCTGAATTTATAGCTTTCGATCGCCTCGGTGATCTCGCGCGCCGCCTTGGCGGTCTCGTGCGCGATCCAGCGGTTGAGCGTTTCTTTCGCCGCTTTCGGGTCGAAGCCCGCGACGCTCGCCGCCTCGTTCATCTCGGCGAAGCGCGCCGCGTTCCACAGCTTGGTCGCAAAGTTGCGGTTGTTCTCGACGTCAGGCGGCCCGAGCCGGATGTCGTGGCCCGGCGCGACGTTGCGCGCCAGCGTAAAGCGCAGCGCATCGGCGCCGTATTGATCGATGACGCCGAGCGGGTCGACCACATTGCCCTTCGACTTCGACATCTTGGCGCCGCTGGCGTCGCGAACCAGGCGATGGATATAGACGTCCTGGAACGGCACCTCTTTCATGAAGTAGAGGCCCATCATCATCATGCGCGCGACCCAGAAGAAGATGATGTCGAAGCCGGTGACCAGCGCCGAGGTCGGATAGAACCGCGACAGCTCCGGCGTCCGGTCGGGCCAGCCCAAAGTCGAGAACGGCCACAGCGCCGACGAGAACCAGGTGTCGAGCACGTCTTCGTCGCGCGTCAGCGGCGTCGCTTTGCCATAGTGTTTTTCCGCCGCCGCCTGCGCCTCGGTTTCGGTCAGCGCGACGAACACCTTGCCGTCCGGTCCGTACCACGCGGGAATCTGGTGGCCCCACCACAACTGCCGCGAGATGCACCACGGCTGGATGTTTTCCATCCAGTTGAAATAGGTCGTCTCCCAGTTCTTCGGGATGAAGGTCGTCTTGCCGTCGCGCACGGCGGCAATCGCCGGCTTCGCCAGCTCTCGCGCATTGACATACCACTGGTCGGTCAGGAACGGCTCGATCACTACATTGGAGCGGTCGCCGTGCGGGACGACGTGGCCGTGCGGCTCGATCTTGTCGATCAGGCTTTTCTCTTCAAGCCGCGCCACGATTTGCTTGCGGGCGGCAAAGCGGTCGGTGCCTTCGAGTTTTTTCGTCTCTGCAAAATCGGCACCGCCCTGCCCGGCAAATGCCTCATCGGCGAAAGTGATCTTGGCTTCGACGGTGAGGACATTGACCTGCGGCAAGTTATGCCGCTTGCCGACCTCGAAATCGTTGAAGTCGTGGGCCGGCGTGATCTTCACCGCGCCGGAGCCCTTCTCGGGATCGGAATAGTCATCGGCGATGATCGGAATCTTGCGGCCGACCAAAGGCAGAATGACGTTCTGGCCGACCAGTTTCTTGTAGCGCTCATCGTCCGGATGCACCGCGACCGCGGTGTCGCCGAGCATCGTCTCCGGCCGCGTGGTGGCGACGACAATGAAAGTCGACGGATCGGCCGGATCGAACGTCTTGCCCTCGAGCGGATAGCGCAGGTGCCAAAGATGGCCGCGGGTCTCGACCTGAACGACCTCGAGGTCGGAAATCGCGGTCAGCAGCTTGGGGTCCCAGTTGACCAGCCGCTTGTCCTTGTAGATCAGGCCCTCGCGGTAGAGGTCGACGAATACCTTCAGGACGGCCCTGGAAAGCCCCTCGTCCATCGTGAAGCGCTCGCGCGACCAGTCGCACGAGGCGCCGAGCCGCTTGAGCTGATTGATAATCGTCCCGCCGGATTCTTCTTTCCACGCCCAGACGCGTTTGAGGAATTCGGCGCGGCCCATCTTGCGCCGGCCGGGCTGCTGGCGCTCCATCAGTTGGCGCTCGACCACCATCTGCGTCGCGATGCCGGCATGGTCGGTGCCCGGCTGCCACAGCACGTCGCGGCCGCGCATGCGCTCGAACCGCGCGAGGATATCCTGCAGCGTGCTGTTGAGTGCATGGCCCATATGCAATGAGCCGGTGACGTTGGGCGGCGGGATGACAATGGAATACGGCTTAGCGCCGGCGCGCTCGGGCCGTCCGGCACGGAACGCGCCAGCCTTTTCCCACGCCTGGTAAATGCGGCCTTCGACCTGCGAAGGCTGATAGGTCTTGTCGATCATTGCGGTTTGCTTACCACGGGGCCCGCGCTAAACAACCTGCCGCCCCGCCGGGAGTCAACGTGCCAACAAGCCCGAAACGACAAGATCGCGCGCTGACGTTCGTGATCGCACTGATGGCATTCGCCGCCTTCGCCAGCGGCTTTTCGCTGCGCGTATCGGACCCGCTGCTGCCGCAGATCGCGCTCGATTTCGCGAGCAGTGTCGGCCAGGCCGCCGCCATCGTCACGGCCTACGCCATTCCTTACGGCCTAATGCAGGCGCTCGCCGGCGCCTTCGGGGATAAATTCGGCAAGTGCCAGGCCGTGGTCGGCGCCTGCGTAGTGTCAGGCATGCTCGTTCTGCTGTCCGCGTTCGCGCAATCGCTGCCGCAATTGACGCTCGCACGCTTCATCGCCGCGCCGGCCGCGGCGATTATCGTGCCTCTCGGCATGGCCTATGTCGGCGACGTCGTGCCCTACGCGCAGCGCCAGACCGCGCTGGCGCGCTTTATCGCCGGGCAAATGATGGGGATGATCGCCGGCCAGATTGCCGGCGGCGTAATCGGTGATCACTTCGGCTGGCGCACGGTCTTCCGGGTCCTCGCCGGTGTCTTCGCGCTGGCCGGCGCCGCACTGGCGAGCCAACTCGCCGGCAACCGTTGGACACGGCCGATGCGCCCTCCGCCGGAACACAAATTGAGTCTGGCCAAGGAATACCGTCTGCTGGCGGTCACGCCGTGGACGCGTTTCATCATGGTGGCCGTGTTCGTCGAGGGCGCGGTCTTTTTCGGCGCCTTCACCTACGTCGCCGCCGATCTCAATGTCCGCTTCGGCCTGAGCTATTCGATGATCGGTCTCGTCGTTGCCGGGTTCGGCGTGGGCAGCCTGGCTTACGCCGGCAGCGTGCGGCGGCTCATCGCCTCGCTGGGTGAAAACGGGCTGGTGCTCGGCAGCGGGATCGTGGTCATGGCGGGCTATCTTGCGCTCGCGGCGGAGTGGAGCTGGCAGGTCGCGCCATTCGCCGCGGCCACGCTCGGCTTTGGTTACTACATGCTGCACAATACGTTGCAGACCAACGCAACGCAGATGCTGCCGCAGGCGCGCGGTACGGCGGTCGCCGCGTTTTCCTCAGCGCTGTTCCTGGGTCAAAGCGCCGGCATCGCGCTCGCGGGCTGGGTGTTCGACCGCAGCGGCGCGGTCCCAGTGTTCGTGGTTGCCGCGATGTTGTGGCCGGTTTTGGCGCTCGCGATCTGGCGCAAATTGCGCGGTCGCGAACTTTAGGGACGTCCGCGCGCAACCCGCTCGATTTCAGCGCGCACAATGCGCTCGACCAGACCCGGCAGATTGTCGTCGAGCCAGGCCTTTAGCATCGGCCGCAGCATTTCCTTCACCAGATCTTCCAGCGTGCGCGCGTTGTTGCCGAGCACGGTATGCGCGAGAGAGTTGAAGGCGCTGTCGACTGCGGTCGCCGCCGAGCTCGACAGCAAGCCGCGGTCCGGCGCTGTTTGAACGAACTGTCGGCGCGCTTCGTCGACGGTGCGCGTAACCGGCTCCGGCGGCTTCTCGGCCGTCCGTTCCGCGAACACGACGTCGGATGCGCCATCGATGGTGCGGAAATTCGGCGCCGGATTGGGTGTCGCTTGCGCTTCGGTCAGGTCGAGAATGTCGGCGGGTGGCGCCGGCGGCGGCTTGGCGGGACCGTCGAGGTCGGCCAGCATCGCATCGACCGCGGCTTGATCCATTGACGGCTGCGCCGGCATCGCCGGCGGTGGTGGCGCGGGTTCGGGCGGTTTGGTCGACTTGTGAGCGTCGTCGTCGGCGATGATCCGCCGGATCGAGGCGAGGATCTCCTCCATCGAGGGCTCTTGTGCCTTCGCAGGTTGAGCCATTGCCCGTCCCTTGTCGCGATGAACCGCTGCGACTCAAGAATCGAATCGCACCGCTGCTTTATATGCCAGTAGACCCCCCCTCAGGCAGCAGGAATCCGCGCAAGCGGCGCGGCCTGTGGAAAGGGCAGTTGTCAGCGGCCATCCGGGGTGCGAACGCCGGTCCAGCTGTCGCGGACCTGATGGTAGTGCACCTGCGCGTCATAAGTCGGCACGCGAAGCCCCAGCACCTGGGGCGACAGCCGACCGACGGCTGCAAGGAGCGTGTAGGACGCAACCACACGGTCGCGCTGCGCGCCGACCAAGGCCACCCGGGCATTGACGAGTTCCTGCTGCCCGTTGAGGACGTCGAGGGTGGTGCGCTGCCCGACCCGCGCCTCTTCGCGAACGCCATTGAGCGCGACTTCGGCCGCCTGCACCTGCGACTGCGTCGCTAACATATTGCCCTTGGCAGCTTCGAGAAGTCCCCAGGCCTGCACAACCGTCTGCCGTGCCTGGTCGCGCGCGGTGTCGAGATCGATGCGGCGCTGACCCAAGGTTTCCTTAGCCTGACGGATCACCGAATATTCGGAGCCGCCCTGATAGATCGGCACGCTGACCTGACCGATCACCGAAGCGGTAATGGATTCCAGCGTGGACTGGCTCGGCTGGTATGATTTTGACACGTTGGTTTGCAGCGACACCGTCGGCAGCAATGCCCCCTCCGCAACCTTGACCTGGGACTCGGCGATATCGACGTTGTATTGCGCCGCCGACACGGTCGGATGCAAGGCATTGGCGGCATCGATGGCGCCGATCAGGCTTCCCGGCGAGAAACGGTCAACCGGCGTTCCAGCCAGCAGCCTGCCGGCTTCGTTGCCAATGACCTGCCGGTAGATCGCACCGGACGTCTTGAAGTTAGCTTCCGCGGTCAGCACCTGCGAGCGGCCGGCGGCGATGCGCGATTCCGATTGCGCCACGTCGGTTCTCGTGACTTCGCCGACGTTGAAGCGGTCCCGGATTTGGCGCAGCTGTTCCTGGAGAACCTCGACGTTGCGTCTCTGCAGGTCAAAGACCGCGCTGTCGCGCAACAGGTTCATATAGGCGGTAACCGCGCTGAGCAGAACGTTTTGCTCGGTCGTGCGCAGCGTCTCGCGTGCCGCAAACACCTGGCCTTCCGCCTGCCGCGTCCGGTTGGCAGTCTGAAAACCGTTGAACAAAGTCTGCGTGCTGGTCACACCCAGCGAACTGGGCGCATAAATGCCCGCCAGTGTGAGATAGGGATTGCTGCCCGACGAGAGCTTGGTGCGGGTGTCGGTATACTGTTCACCGACTGAAGCGGTCATCGTCACGCGCGGCCGATAGCCGGCAAGCGCCTGCGGCACGCCTTCATCGACGGCGCGTACACCCGCCCGCTGCGAATTGAGCGATGGATTGCTTTGGTAGGCCCTCATCAGCGCGGCTTCGAGCGACTCGGCCGAGGCATCGCCCGGAAAAATAGCGACGCCCGCGAGCAATGCGAGGACGATCCCACTCCGCTTTGGTGAGATGCTCTTACGCGACATGCTCAACCGTCGCCAGCGCACAGAATCGCATGCGAGCGCCCCCAGAGCGCCGAACTATAGGCAGCGAGTCCCGGGCATTTAAACCCTCAACAAGCCCAAGCCACAGAAAGATTACCGGCCTAAGTGCTTTCATCTCAAGAACTTCCGGTCAAAAGGCGAAGGCCGGGGCTTTGGCGAAGCCCGGCAATAGCGGCGCGCTAGCATCAAAGATAGACCGGCTGGCGACCTCCCCTCCACTCCGGCGATAAAGCAAGGCCTTGCCTGCAGGGCCGGTGCCCGACACACAGACCAACCGCCCGCCATCCTTGAGCTGTTTGCATAATTCGCGCGGCGCGACCTCCACCGCCCCATTGACGACGACGGCATCATAAGGCCCGCCCTCGGGCCAGCCGGCCGACAGTTCGCCAGTGACGACAGTGACGTGTCGCAATCCGCGCAGCGCTTCCATCGCCCGCCGGGCAAGGCTCGAATCTTCCTCTAGCGCGAACACCTCGCCCGCCAGTTCGGAAAGAACGGCTGTCGAATAACCGGTCGCGCAACCGACATCGAGCACGCGGTCGGCTTTGCCAATTTCCGCCGCCTGGATCAGCTTAGCAAGCACCATCGGTTTGAGAAGTCGTCGCGAACCGCTCTCGCTCGCCGGGGCGTCGAAGTCGAGATAAGCGACGGCGGCGAGACTGGCCGGCAAGAAGCGCTCACGCGGAGTGTCCTGCATCGCCGCGAGCAGACGCAGGTCGGTGACATCGGCGGTCCGTACTTGACCGTCAACCATCATGCGCCGGGCAGCGGCAAAGTCAGTCATCGCGTCCAACTGAGTGATTCTGATGTCAGAAAACCAAGGTTCTTGTGCTGCATGCCTTCGGAAAAGGCAAGGACACGAAGGGCTTGCGCCGGTTGTGAAGGCCACATCACTCCTATATAGCCTGTGCTCGCGCCGCCCGCGGGCAGCGCATGGCCACGTGGCGGAGTGGTGACGCAGCGGACTGCAAATCCGCGTACCCCGGTTCAATTCCGGGCGTGGCCTCCACCCGCCTTCGCGAAACGTTTGGTGGCCATGCCCTTAAGCTTGGCTGCGACCTTGCTGGAAAAACCGAGGCATCCCGCGGAACTCCGGCTGCTTCGCGCTTTGCAAAGACTTGGGCCTTTGTTATAGGCCGCTGCGAACAAACGCGTTGTTCCCTGGTAGCTCAGCGGTAGAGCGTTCGACTGTTAATCGAAATGTCGCTGGTTCGATCCCAGCCCAGGGAGCCACTCTCCGCGCGCGATCCTAGGGTTCTGCTCGCAGCGACAAGGCGCCGCCGGACATGATGACGAGCGCGCTCTCCACCGACCTCTACGAACTCAACATGGTTCAGGCCTATCTGGACCGCGGCGAGAGCAAGCTTGCCGTTTTCGAGTTTTTCGTCCGCAAACTGCCGGCGCGACGTTCGTTTCTGATGGCGGCCGGGCTCGAAACGGCACTCGACTTCATCGAGACGCTGCGGTTTACCCCGCCGGAACTCAATTGGCTCAAGAAGAGCGGCCGCTTCCGCCACAATTTGCTCGACTGGCTGGGCGATTTCCAGTTCACCGGCGACATCCATGCCATGCAGGAAGGAACAGTGTTCTTCCCGCATGAACCGATCCTTCGCGTCACCGCCCCGCTGCCGCAGGCCCAGTTGATCGAGACACGTCTCATCAACATTCTGCATTTTCAATCCATGATTGCCTCGAAGGCCGCGCGCATGGTGCTCGCAGCCGGCGATAAGTCCTTGGCCGATTTCGGGCTGCGCTCCGCGCATGGCGCCGAAGCCGGCTTGATGGCGGCCCGTGCCAGCTATATCGCGGGATTCAGCGGCGCCGCCAACGTGCTGGCCGGCGAGCGGTTCGGCATCCCGATCGTCGGCACCATGGCGCACTCTTTCGTGCAGGTGCATGGCGACGAGATGGCTGCGCTCGAGCAATTCGCCCGCGCCCGGCCCGACAACGTCATCCTGCTGATCGACACTTACGACACCGAGGCTGGCGCGCGCAAAGTCGTCGATCTCGCGCCTCGCCTGAAAGCAGACGGCATCGCGATCCGTGGCGTGCGCATCGACTCCGGCGACCTCGCCGTCATGTCGAAAAAAGTTCGCGCCATTCTCGACGGCGGCGGACTCAACGACACCGTCATTCTGGTGAGCGGCGGCATCAACGAAGACGAGATTTTGCGCCTGGCCGCTACCGGCGCGCCCATCGATGGTTACGGCATCGGCGCGAACCTGACGACATCGCAGGACGCGCCGACGCTCGATTGCGCCTACAAGCTGCAGGAATATGACGGCAAACCTCGGCGCAAATTATCCGAAGGCAAGCAGACCTGGCCGGGGCGCAAGCAGGTTTGGCGGAATTTCGCCGCCGGCGGCACGATGACGGACGACACCGTCTCGATCGAAGACGACAAGCAGCCGGGGGAACCGTTGATCCAGGCCGCCATGATAGCCGGCAAGCGTGTCACGGCCGCGCCCGCGTTCGACGTCATGCGCGCTACCGCGCACAAGAACCTGGCGGCGCTGCCGCCGCAAGTGCGCGCGCTCGATCCGGAGGCGCGTTATCACGTCGCGATCGGCGATGCGCTTCACACGCTGGCGCAGGAGGCCGACGCCGCCATACTGAGTTAAGACGCTTAGGCCGCGTTTTGGGCGGCGGACCTGATGCCCGCAGGCGCCACATCGAGCGTGCGGCGATCGAGCACGAGATCGAGCGATGCGACCTCGACGCGGTTGCGGCCGCGCTCCTTCGCGAAATAAAGCGCCTGGTCCGCTTGCGCAAGCAACCCGGGTACATCGAGCAGCGGCCCGTCGTAATACACCAGGCCGATACTGACGGTTGCCGCGGTGGGGCGGCCGTCGACGTCCCGGCCTGCTTCGGCAAAATTCGTACGCAACCGTTCGGCGAACGCAAGCGCCCGGTCCTGCGGCAGGTCACTCAGGATTGCCGCGAATTCCTCACCGCCAAGGCGGCCGACCAGATCGCGGGACGGCAATGTCTGTTGCGCGGTCGCCGCGAATATTTCCAGCACGCGGTCGCCGACCGCGTGGCCGAAGCGATCGTTGATCATTTTGAAATGGTCGAGGTCCATGAGCATGACCACGCCGGGCTGCGGGCTGCCCATGTGCCGCTTCGAAAGCTGCGCGGCGTCCTGCAAGAACGCGCGCCGATTAGGCAGGCCCGTCAGCGAATCAACCAGCGCCGCGGTCCGGTGACGCAACTCGATGCGCTCCTTCGCCATCGCCAGCAGGATAAAGGCGATCGAGATCGTGAACAGCAGCGCCTCGAAGCTGAGCACCGTCAGCCATACGCTGCCGAGCACGTGGTCAGTGACGGGCGACCATGGCAACACCGAAGCCAGCGGGGTGCGCATCAGGAACAACGCGCCGTGCGCGAACAGCATGAAGATCGCCGGCCAGCGCGACACCAGCTGTTCCGCGCGGCCCTGCCAGAACTCATAGGCGGTGAGCCAGGTGTAAGCCGTGATAATGGCCGAAGCGACCAACACCCGCGCCTCGACGGATTCCGTCAGCACCGGCAAGCGGCAGACCAGCAGCCACAACACGGCACCGGTGACGAGGTAGACGGGCTCCGCGGGCCGGCCGTCGAACACCCGGGCGCCGGTCCACGTCACTGCGAAAGCGGTGAACAGCAGCGCATTGGCGAGGTCGATCGAAACGAGGTCCGGCACCGAGCCGTACATGCCGAACAGCACGATCGAGCCGGCGCGCAACAGGTGGGCAAAGCCCCACCATGCCACCGCGGTCAGCGCGGTGTTCTGCACCCACGCAAACAGCAGCAACAGCCCGAGTATGGCCTCGACATAAACCGTGACCATAAAGAGCGTGTTGACGTCGAGATTCATCGCTGTCGTTGCCTGCGGCCCCTATCGCCTTCAGGACTAAGCCGTAGGCTGCAAACGACAGGTGAATGGAACCGGGCCGCGTTCGCGAATGCAGCATGATGGTTTCGAAAACCTTACCGCGGTGCATCGGCTTCGAATAATGTGCCGCCGCGATGCGCCAAACGCCGGGATTGCTCTGAGGTAGCGCGGTTTCGCAGCACGTTTTTTTCACTGCAACGCCGCCAAGGCGGCGGCCTTGTCGGTGCGAAACGCCTGAACTAGGGTCCAAACTCCTGGAAATCGCTGGGTCTTTCTATGGGAATCCGCGACGGTATCGTTGAAGCGATCGGCAATACACCGCTCATCAAGCTCAAGCGCGCGTCCGAGATGACCGGCTGCACCATTTTGGGAAAAGCCGAATTCATGAACCCGGGTCAGTCGGTGAAAGACCGCGCGGGCCGCCAGATGATCCTCGAAGCGGAGAAGCGCGGCGAGCTTAAGCCCGGCGGCCTCGTCGTCGAGTCGACCGCCGGCAATACCGGCATCGGCCTCGCGGTGGTCGCCAGCGCGCGGGGTTACCGCACTTTGATCGTCATTCCGCAGACGCAATCCCAGGAGAAGAAAGACACGCTGCGCTTGTTCGGCGCCGAGCTGGTCGAGGTCGCCGCGCTACCATTTTCCAATCCGAACAATTACCAGCACGTCGGCCGCCGTCTCGCTGAGCAACTGAAGAAGACCGAAAGCCACGGCGTGATTTTCGCCGATCAATGGAACAACCTCGATAACCGCAAAGCGCATTACGTTTCGACCGGTCCGGAGATCTGGGAACAGACGGGCGGCAAGGTGGACGGTTTCATCTGTTCGATCGGTACCGGCGGCACAATCGCCGGCACTTCGACTTTCCTGCGCGAGAAGAAGAAAGACATCGTGATCGGGGTCGCCGACCCGCGCGGCGCCGCGATGTACAATCTCTTCAAGCACGGCAAAGCGGACGCCACCGAAGGCGGCTCGATCACCGAAGGGATCGGCCTTGGCCGCGTGACATCCATCATCGAAGACATCAAGGTCGACAAGGCCTATCTCATCCCCGACGAGGAAGCGGTGCCGATCATCTTCGATCTGCTCGAGCACGAGGGGCTCTGCCTCGGCGGCTCGAGCGGCATCAATGTCGCGGGCGCAATCCGGCTCGCCAAGGAGCTTGGCCCCGGCAAGACCATCGTCACGGTGCTGTGCGACTACGGCACGCGCTACCAGTCGAAGCTGTTCGATCCGGCGTTCCTGCGCTCGAAGGACCTGCCGGTGCCGGCCTGGCTGGAGCGCCAGTCCACCATCAAGCCGCCGCTCGAAAAGAGTTGAGTGCGTTATGCCGACGGACTGCCTGTTTCGCGACGACAGCTACCTGCGTGAGTGCGAGGCGCGCGTCATCGCAATGAACGAGCAAGGCATCGTGCTCGACCGCACGGTGCTTTACGCGACATCGGGCGGTCAGCCGAACGACACCGGCCACTTGCAGACCGCGAGTGGACTGCGGATTCCCATCGCCAATGTGATCTTTCTCGACAAGGGCAAAAGCGAGATCGCCCACGTTCCCGCCCCCGGCTCGGCAGCGCTGCAAGCCGGCGACAGCGTCGTCGCGGCGCTCGATTGGGACAAGCGTTACGCGTGCATGCGCATGCATACCGCGCTTCATCTGTTGTCGGCCGCGTTGCCCTATGCGGTGACCGGCGGTTCGGTCGGCGAGGCCGAAAGCCGGCTCGATTTCGATATTCCCGAAGGCGGTCTTGACAAGGACGAGATCACCGCCAAAGTAACCGGCATGGTGGAGGCGAACGCCGCCGTCTCGAGCCGCTGGATCACCGACGACGAGCTCGCCGCCAATCCGGGCCTCATCAAAACTATGTCGGTGAAACCGCCGATGGGCACCGGCCGCGTCCGGCTGATCGAGATTGCCGGGCTCGACCTTCAACCTTGCGGCGGCACTCATGTGCGCAAGACCGGCGAGGTCGGCGCCGTGCGCGTCACGCAGATCGAGAAGAAGGGCAAGCTGAACCGGCGCGTGCGGCTGGCTTTGGCTTAAGCGGCCTTGGCAACCGCGGCCCGCTCGGCCGCCAGCAGCTCCTTCGCTGCTTTTTCGATGCTGGCCAGGATCGCCGGCTCGGTGAAGTTCGAGAAGTACGGCAGCATCGGTCCGGTATCGCAGATGCCGGCGAGCCGCACCGCATCGTGCAACACCCGGATCGGCGAATGTTGGTCGCGCTGATCCTCCAGCCCAATGAACCGCGCGCGCAGCCGTTGTGCCTCCGCCAGATCGCCGCGCTTGATCGCGCGCAACAGCGACATCGACAGGCCGGGCGCGACGCAGACGCTGCCGGAGGTGAAGGCCTGCAGGCCGAATTTTGTCAGATGGTCGATGGCCGGACGCTCGCCGATCCCGCTGATGACCAGGCTGCGATCGACATTGCTCACCAGTTCGCCGAGGAACGGATCGTTCGACGGATCGTCGCGCACGATTGCGTATTTAATGGCGCAGATCGCACCGTCCTTGGCCAGCCGCCCCATGTCGGCAGCTTCGACATAGCCCTCGTCCTTCACATAGGCGATCACCGGCTTGCCGTAAGCGTCGGCGAGCCTGCGGATGCCG
The DNA here is from genome assembly GCA_038206695.1 of Hyphomicrobiales bacterium. Taxonomy (GTDB): domain Bacteria; phylum Pseudomonadota; class Alphaproteobacteria; order Rhizobiales; family Xanthobacteraceae; genus Pseudolabrys. Next base: position 147,152 of record JBBRAN010000003.1, read on the forward strand.
GTCGCTACGCCGGCCGGCGTCGACTGCGCCTTGTGCGGAAGAACCATGATGGTCGGGAACGGGTAATCGCGCATCATCAGCGCCTCATCGTGCGCCTTGCCGTAATCGCTCCCGACCGAAGGAATGATCCAGTCGCCATCGCGCGACAGCTTGATCAGGAGATCGGCCAGCGTCCGCAGCTCGCTCGCGCCCATATTGTAGAGATTGGCGTTACCGCCATACATGAAGGTCCGCACCCCGCCGGAGCGCAAATGATCGAGCAGCCGGCCGTTTTGCGCGGCGTCGATGGTGAAATCGGCGCGGCGTGCCAACGGCGGCACTGACAGAACGGAAGCGGACAGGTCGGCGGGAGTGACGGGCGTGGTTTTCATGGTTGCACCTCGTCCCTCCTTGTATGGTGACCTGATGTCTATGGTCAACGCGCCTGGTGAAACTTCTAGCGTTTCAAGCGGTTGACATGGCGGGCGGATCACACACTCTGCCGCCCCTTCCCTCAGGAGCCGACCATGACCGACACTCCCGTAAGCCGCTGGCTTAAGTCGACGGACTGGCTTGCCGGCAAGCTCGGCAATCCGAATGTCGTCTTGGTCGACGGCTCCTATTACCTGTCGACGCAAAACCGCAACGCACGCGAGGAATACCGGCAGGCCCACATACCCGGCGCGGTGTTTTTCGACATCAATGCCATCGCCGATAGTTCGACCGATCTGCCTCACATGTTGCCGGGGCCCGACCAGTTCGGAGAGATGGTGGGCAAGCTCGGCATCTCGGAAACCGACACGATCGTCGTCTACGACGGATCGGGGCTTTATTCGGCGCCGCGGGTGTGGTGGACCTTCCGCATCTTCGGCGCCAAGAATGTGTTCATTCTCGACGGCGGCATGCCGAAATGGAAAGCGGAACACCGAAAGACCGAAGCGGGCGAGTCCACGCGCGCGGCGAAGAAGTTCAACGCGGAAATGGACACCGGTTCGGTCGCGATGCATGGCGACGTCCAGATGGCACTCAACGACAAGAAGGTTCAGGTCGTTGACGCCCGCTCGGCCGGACGCTTCGCCGGCCGCGAGCCCGAGCCGCGCAAGGGATTGCGCGGCGGCCACATGCCGGGCGCGCTGAACCTCCCCTACGAAAAGATCATCGAGAACGGCCGGCTGGTGTCGCCGGACCGCATCGCCGCCGCATTCAAGCAGGCCGGCGTCGATACCGATCAACCGATCATCACCAGTTGCGGCTCCGGCGTCACCGCCGCGATCCTGACGCTCGGGCTCGACGCCCTCGGCAAAAAGCCGGGCCGCATCTATGACGGATCGTGGGCCGAATGGGGCGCGCGCCCCGACACGCCGGTCGTGAAGGACTGATCCGCAGCAATCGGACTGATTTACGGCACGTCCCGCCTCCGGCATACTTGCGGCATGACACCATCACGGTCGGACGTACGCGGCTTTTATGACAAACCGAGCGGCGGCATCGGTTATGTCGTCGCCGATCCAGCGAGCGGACACGCTGCCATCATCGATCCCGTCCTCGATTACGACGAGAAGGCCGCGCGCATCTCTTACACGACTCCCGATGCGATGCTCGCCGACATACAAGCCCGGAAACTGAAGGTCGACTGGGTGCTCGATACCCATCCGCATGCCGATCATCTGTCCGCTATCGCCTATCTCAAGGACCAACTCAGCGCGCCAACTGGAATTGGCGAAAAGATCGTCGAGGTGCAGAAAACCTGGCGCGATATCTATAACGAACCCGATTTTCCCTGCGATGGCAGCCAGTGGGATCGTTTGTTTGCCGACGGCGCGACATTCAAAGTCGGCGAGATTGCGGGCCGCGTCATGCTCACGCCCGGCCACACACCCGCCTCGGTCACCTACGTGATCGGCGACGCCGCCTTTATCAACGACACTTTGTTTCAGCCGGACAGCGGCTCCGCGCGCACCGACTTTCCGGGGGGTGACGCCGACATTTTATACCGGTCGATCATGTCGATCCTCGCTTTACCGGACGATACGCGCCTCTTCACCGGTCACGGTTATTGTCAGGGCGGACGCCCGCCGGAATGGGAGTCGACCGTCGCCCGGCAAAAGCGTGAGAACATTCATTTCCGGGGCAAACCAAGTTGCGAGCAATACGCGGCCGTCCGCCGCGCGCGCGACAAGACGCTGGGGATGCCGCGACAAATCCTTCACGCCCTGCAATTCAACCTGCGCGGCGGCCGGCTGCCGCCGCCGGAGGCGAACGGCCGTTCTTATCTCAAAATTCCGGTCAACGCGCTCTAGCGCTGTCCTAGTGCAGAATCTGGCTCAGGAACAGCTTGGTGCGTTCGTGCTGGGGATGCGCGAAGAACTCGTCCGGCGTGTTGGCCTCGACGATTTGGCCGACATCCATGAAGACGACACGATTGGCGACCTGGCGCGCGAAGCCCATTTCGTGCGTGACGCAGAGCATCGTCATGCCGTCCTGCGCAAGCCCGACCATGGTGTCGAGCACCTCCTTGACCATTTCCGGGTCGAGCGCCGAGGTTGGCTCGTCGAACAACATGATCTTCGGGCTCATGCATAAAGCGCGCGCGATCGCGACGCGCTGCTGTTGGCCGCCAGACAACTGGCCCGGATATTTGGCGGCCTGCTCCGGGATCTTCACCCGTTTAAGATAATGCAGGGCGACCTCGTCGGCGTCCTTCTTCGCCATCTTGCGCACCCAGATCGGTGCCAAGGTGCAGTTTTCCAGCACGGTGAGATGCGGAAACAGATTGAAATGCTGGAACACCATGCCGACGTCGCGGCGGATCTCATCGATCTTTTTGAGATCATTGGTCAGTTCGACGCCGTCGACGATGATACGGCCCTTCTGATGTTCTTCCAGCCGGTTGATGCAGCGGATCATGGTCGACTTGCCGGAACCGGACGGACCGCAGATGACGATGCGTTCGCCCTTCATCACGCGCATGTTGATGTCGCGCAGAACGTGAAAATCGCCATACCACTTGTTCATGCCGATCAATTCGACGGCGACTGCATTGTTGAGCGCCGTGGGCTTTAGCCCGGCGGGCCGCGCCGTGTCGGTACTCGTCATCGCATTACCCTCACCGTTTCTCGGCCTTCGATAGCCGCGCCTCGGTTATGCGCGCGTAACGCGACATGCCGTAGCAAAACACGAAATAGAAAATCCCGGCGACCACATAGCCTGTCGTCGAAGTGGTCGGCGCTGCCCATTTCGGATCGATCCGCGACACCTCGATGGTCTTGAGCAGATCGAAGATGCCGACAATGAAAACCAGCGTCGTGTCCTTGAACAGGCCGATATAGGTGTTGACGATGTTCGGGATCGTGATTTTGAGGGCCTGCGGCAGGATGATGAAGCGCATCATCTGCCAGTAGCCGAGCCCCACCGCCTGCGCGCCTTCATACTGGCCCTTTGGAATAGCGGCCAACCCAGCGCGCACCACTTCGGCCATGTAGGCGGACGCAAACAACGCGATGCCCACCAGCGCGCGCACCAACTTGTCCGGCGAATATTGTTCCGGCACGAACAGCGGCAGCATCACGCTGGCCATGAACAGAACGGTGATCAGCGGCACGCCGCGCACAAACTCGATGAAAATGACCGAGAGGGTCTTGACCGTCGGCATATTCGAGCGGCGGCCGAGCGCCAGCAGCACGCCGAGCGGCAACGACACGACGATTCCAACCGAAGCGACCACGATGGTGACCAGCGCGCCGCCCCACAGGCTGGTATCGACGCTGCGAAGCCCAACCAGTTCGAAGCCGCTGAGCAGGATGAACGACGCGATCGGCAGTACGATGAAGAAATAGACGATACCAATTTCGCGGCGGGGGGCGTTAAGCCACAGCATCCACGTCACGCCCACCGCCAGCAGCACGAAGAAGATATCGACCCGCCAGCGCTCCGGGATGGGATATGAGCCATAGATGAAGTAGGACAGGCGGTCCCACACGAAGGGCCAGCAGGCGCCGACTTCCGGGCGCTGCGCGGTATAGATGCAGGCCTCGCGATCCGCGCCGGTCCACACCGCGTCGATCAGGACGAAGCGCAGGATCTCGGGTACCAGCCAGATCAGCAGCAGAGCGGTGATGATCGTCAGCCCGATGTTGAACGGCGTCGACAGCAGGTTGGCGCGCACCCAGCCGATCGCGCCGGTGTGCATCGCCGGCGGCGCCTGCTCGGCAATCGGCTCGCGCTGCAGGAACCGGATTTCCGCGACGGCGAGATCGCCTTCCGACATCGTCATGACCACGCCCTCACCGTTCTACCAGCGCGATGCGCGAATTATAGACGTTCATCGCCAGCGAGGTGACGAGGCTGATGGTGAGATAGACCGCCATGGTGATGGCGACGACTTCGACCGCCTGCCCGGTCTGGTTGAGCACGGTACCGGTGAACACCTGAACCAGGTCGGGATAACCGATCGCGACGGCCAGCGAGGAGTTCTTGACGAGGTTGAGGTATTGGCTGGTCAGCGGCGGAATGATCACCCGCATCGCCTGCGGCACGATGATGAGCCGCAAGGTCGGCCGCGGCCGCAGCCCGAGCGAATAGGCGGCCTCGGTCTGGCCGCGTGACACCGCGAGAATGCCGGCGCGCACCACCTCGGCGATGAAGGCGGCGGTGTAGATCACAAGACCGACGAGCAGCGCGGCAAATTCCGGCACCACTTCGAGACCGCCGCGGATATTAAAACGGCCCTTGTCGGGATACAGGAATTCGAGGGGCGACCCCGCCGCGATGAAGACGACAAGCGGCACGCCGATCACCAGAGCGAGCGCCACCCAGCCGACCGGGTCCTGCTGACCGGTCTGCATCTGCCGCCGCCGCGCCCAGCGCTGATAAACGATGGCGCCGACGATGCCGGCCAGCAGCACGCCGCCGACGATTTCGAGGCCCGCCTTCGCCACCGGCTCGGGCAAAAACAGGCCGCGGTTGTTGAGATAGGCGCCGCCCCACAGCGCCACGCTGTCGCGCAGATCCGGCAGCGCCTTAAGCACGGCGTTGTACCAGAACAGCAATTGCAACAGCAGCGGCACGTTACGGATGAGTTCGACATAGCCGGCCGCGACGCGCGCCAGCAGCCAGTTCTTCGATAGCCGGCAGATGCCGACCGTGAATCCCAGAATGGTGGCGAACACGATGCCGAGTCCGGCCACCAGCAGCGTGTTGAGCAACCCGACCCAGAACGCGCGGCCGTAGGTCGACGTGCTGGAGGAGAACGAGATCAGCGTCTGCGAAATGTCGAAGCCGGCCGTCTGATGCCAGAAACCGAAGCCCGACGCGATATGGGCGCGCTGCAGATTGTCGATCGCGTTGCGCGCCGCGCCGTACACCAACAGCACCACGAAGGCGCACAACACGACCTGGTAGATCACGCTCCGGATCTTGGGGTCGTTGTAGAACACGACCCGCTCCGGACGCTGCTCCGCCGGTAACTCGACCGTCATCGTCCCCTCTCCGGCGAACCCGCGAGGCGGGACGCCGCCCCTCACCGGCCGCGGGCGAACTCCCGCGGCCGTCTCAGCTCAAATCCGTTCAGCGAACCGGCGGTGCGTACTGGATGCCGCCCTTGTTCCAAAGCCGGTTGAGGCCGCGCGCGATCTTGAGGGGCGAGCCGTCGCCGACGTTGCGGTCGTAGATCTCACCGTAATTGCCGACCTGCTTGATGATGTTGACGGCCCAGTCTTTGCCCAACCCGAGCTGTTCGCCGTAATTGCCTTCGCTGCCCAACAGCCGCTTGATGTCCGGGTTGGTCGATTTCATCGACTCGTCGAGCGTCTTGGTCGAAATGCCGAGCTCTTCAGCGTTGATCTGCGCGTAATGCACCCACTTGACGATGTCGAACCACTGGTCGTCGCCGTGACGCACCGAAGGCCCCAGCGGCTCTTTCGAGATGATTTCGGGTAGCACGATGTGATCGTCGGGACCGGCGAGGCGCAGCCGCTCCGAAAACAGGCCGGATGCGTCGGTGGTGAACGCGTCGCAGCGGCCGGAATCGTATGCCTTCACCGCTTCGTTAGCTGTCGCGAATGTCACCGACTTGAGCTTCATGTTGTTGGCGCGGAAATAGTCGGCGAGGTTGAGTTCGGTGGTGGTGCCCTGCTGGGTGCAGATCGACGCGCCGGCGAGCTTGAGCACGGAATCGACGCCGAGCTTCTTGCGGACCATGAAAGCCTGGCCATCGTAGTAGTTCACGCCCGCGAAATTGAGGCCGAGCGAGGTGTCGCGCGACATCGTCCAGGTCGTGGTGCGCGAGAGCAAATCGACCTCGCCCGACTGCAGCGACGTGAAACGGTCCTTCGCCGACAGCGGGATGAACTTGACCTTGGTCGGATCGTTGAAGATCGCCGCGGCGACCGCACGGCAAAGATCGACGTCGATGCCGGTCCAGTTGCCCTGAGCATCGGGGAGACCAAAACCGGCGAGGCCGGTGCCGGAGCCGCAGTGCAGGATGCCGCGGTTCTTGACCTGGGCGAGGGTGTTGGTCTGGGCCTGGACGGAGCTTGCCGCGCAAACCGAGATCGCCGCAGCAATGGCTGCAGTGACGAATGACTTCATTGAACTTCCCCTGTTGGCGGAACGGGTTTGTCCCGTTCTCGACGATCCGACGAGTATCGTAGATCTAGCAAATCCCGGACCAAGGCCGGTTGCAGCGCGCTTTTCGATCCAATCGTATGAAATGCGGTGTCAAAGAAGGGGGCGGGGGGGGGGGGCCCGCCCG
>JBBRAN010000004.1:0-142900 GCA_038206695.1 Hyphomicrobiales bacterium
ATGGCCCTGTGCCGTCAAAACATCAACCTGGCGAAGCTTCGAAACAATCTCTTCTGCCGTATGCCTCTTCCTTCCCATCTCCATATCCTCCTCTGGCAAAAACATACCTCAGGGAGGACCACTTCAAAGGGGGCAGATCAGTCAAAGTGCCAGCCTGCAACGACCACGGCTGGCGCAAGGCGAGCTTTTGGCAAAACAAACCCACCGAAGCCGCGGTGGGTCAGGTTTTGCGATCGCGCGTTCGATAGCCGACGGGATTGCGCAGCGACTTGAAAGTGTTAGCGCTGCGCCGGCCAGGGAGCGGCCGCCTGCGGCTGCGCTGGGGCAGGCTTAGCGCTGACCACCGGCTTCCTCGCGGCTCGTTTGGCTGGCTTTTTCGGCGCCGGCTTTTTGGCGCCAGCCGGTGCCGCCGAGAGTTCGACCATCACCGGATTGGGGCGCAGCCGGGTAGCCCCGCCATCGGCAACCACTTCAATCTGTTCGCTCGCCGGCAGATAGCCGTTGAGCGTGAATGTCGCGGTGACCGGCGCTTCTGAACTAAGCGAGAGCGAGCAGGGGGTGCGGCAGGTCTGACCCGTGGAGGTTTTGGCCTCGGCGCCTGGCGGTTCTGATTCAAACTGCACGACGTCCGTCTGCGCCGCTGGCTTCATGGCATCAAACCAGCTTGGTGAGGAAGATGCACAGGCAGTCAAAAGCAAGCCACTGACGATAATCGTGACAACTCGGTACATCGATCGATTCCGTTCCCGCGCAGGCCGCCAATGGGCGGCCGTCCCGACCCGACAATAGAATTGGAGGGGTAAGCCACGCAACCCGCGCGAGCCGTTAACCTTACCGGATTAACCATAATAGCCGCGGCTGCCTTATTTTTTCGGCAAAAGTTCCGCGAGTGCTGTCGTCAGGTCGGCGAAATGACCGATCAAACGATCTGGCCGAAATGTCGCGACCGGCGGATGGCTATAGCCGAAATCTACCGCGACGATTGGAAGGGCAGCGGCGCGCGCGGTGAGGATATCGGTTTCGGAGTCGCCGACCATGATCGCATGTGTCCCATCGCCGCCAGCCTTCTCGATTGTCAGGCGCAATATTCTCGGGTCCGGCTTTTGGATGCCGAATGTGTCTTGGCCGCAAATTGCCGAAAACCGGCCCGCCAACCCAAGCGCGCGTAACAGTTGAATCGATAGCCCTTCGAGCTTGTTGGTGCAGACGGCCAGCCTGAATTTGCGCGCCGCGAGTTCGTCGAGTGTTTGTTCCAGACCGGGAAAGGGCCGGGAGTGATCGGCGATGTGCGCGCTGTAATAGTCGATAAAGTTGTTGAACAGACGCTCCACCAGTTCGGGAGTTACTGGCCGGCCTTCTGCCTCAAGGCCGCGCACGATCATGGTTTTGGCGCCGCCCCCGATCGCCAGCCGTGCCCGATCATAAGGGGCCGGCGGCAGGCCTTCCTGGGCAAAGACCACGTTGAGCGTTGCAATGAGATCGGGCGCGGTATCGACCAGCGTACCGTCGAGATCGAACACGATAGTTGGGGTCGCGCAAGATTGCGGCATGGAGAGAGCGCTAACCGCCGTCGGGCCAGAGCGCAAGGCCGCCACGGCCATGGACCGTCACTCCGGGCGGGCATGCGACCGGCTATGCTAGGTTTCTGATCGAGGCTAGATAGACCCTTTGGAGGTCGCCCTTGCCCGTTCCGGTCAACAAACGATCTATCGTCCGATGAACCCCGACGTCCAAAAACGCGCCGCGGCAGCCCGCGCGATCGAATTGGTCGAACCCGGAATGCGGCTTGGCCTCGGCACCGGCTCGACTGCCAAGCATTTCGTCGAACTGCTAGGCGAACGCGTAAGAAGCGGCCTGAACGTGGTGGGAGTGCCTACCTCAGAAGTCACGCGCGCCGACGCCCAACGTTGCGGCATCAAACTGACGACGCTCGATGACGCGCCGGAGCTCGATCTCACGATCGACGGCGCCGACGAGATTGCTCCGGATTTGAGCCTCATCAAAGGCGGCGGCGGCGCGCTGTTGCGCGAGAAGATAGTCGCGGCGGCGTCCGCCCGCATGGTGGTCATCGCCGACGAATCGAAATGGGTCGGCACGCTCGGGAGGTTTCCTCTGCCGATCGAAGTCATGCCGTTTGGTCTGGGCGCGACGCGGCTCGCCATCGAAAAGGCCATGAAATCGGTTGGAGCCCAAGCGTCGCTGACCGTAAGAAAACGCAGCAATGGCCATCCTTTCGTCACGGATGGCGGCCACTGGATCATTGACGTGGCGGCGGGCCGGATTGCGGACCCCGGCATATTGGCGCAAAAGCTTGCGGCAATTCCTGGCGTCATGGAACACGGCCTGTTCGTTGGTCTCGCCACCATCGTGATCTTGGCCGGGTCGGACGGCATACGCGTGATCGAACGCGCCTAAACCCGAATTGGAGTGACAGCGAATGAATTCGACAAAGACCTGGTATGGCATGATGGGTATGCTCGCTCTCGCCGCGACTGTTGCGCTCTCGGCGCTTCCGGCCGCCGCTCAGCAAAAAGCCGCCCCGACGCCGGCCCAAATCGCCCTTGCCCGCGAGTTGATCGTCATCAAGGGCGCCGGAAAGATCTTTGAGGCGGTGATTCCCGGCGTGATCGCGGAGGCCAAAAACACGATCGTCGCGCAAAATCCCGGCCTGCAAAAAGACGCCAACGAGATCGGAGACCAGCTGCGTGTCGAATATGCGCCGCGGCTCACCGACGTGCTGACGCAATTCGCCACGGTTTTTGCCGGATATTTCACCGAGCAGGAGCTCAAGGATTTGCTGGCTTTCTACAAGTCACCGGTCGGTCAAAAGATGACTAGCCTGGAGCCGGAGGCGATCGATAAGGGTATGCGGTCCGGTCAGGACTGGGCGATAAAATTCTCGGAAGAAGTGCTGGCGCGCATGCGCGCCGAGCTGAAGAAAAAAGGTCACGCCCTCTGAAGCTGTCTTCCCTGATGGCGACGCATGTCTGACTACGACGTCGATCTTTTTGTAATAGGCGCCGGCTCCGGCGGCGTGCGCGCGGCGCGGATCGCGTCGAGCCATGGCGCGCGTGTGATGGTTGCCGAGGAGTATCGCGTTGGCGGGACCTGCGTCATTCGCGGCTGCGTTCCTAAGAAAATTCTGGTCTATGCCTCCCGCTACGCACACGATTTCGAGGACGCTGCTGGCTATGGATGGTCGGTGCCAAACCGCTCGTTCGATTGGTCTACCTTGATTGCCAACAAGGATCGCGAGATCGATCGGTTGGAGGCCGCCTACACGTCGACGCTCGATCGCTGCAACGTGAAGACTGCCAAAAGCCGAGCGGTGCTCGAAGACGCGCATACCGTCCGGTTGCTGGCGAACGGGGCGCGCGTGCGGGCGGAATACATCCTCGTTTCAACCGGCGGCGCGCCGCAAATGGGCGGAAGGATCGCCGGCCTCGAGCATGTGATTTCCTCGAATGAGGCATTCCATCTCAAGGAATTTCCCAAGCGCATTCTGATCCAGGGCGGCGGCTATATCGCGGTGGAGTTCGCCTGCATTTTCGCGGGCCTCGGGTCGCAAGTCAGCTTGATCTATCGTGGCGACAATATCCTGCGCGGTTTCGACGACGATGTGCGCGCGCATCTGCGCGCGGAAATGGAGAAGCGCGACATCAAAATCATTACCAAGCAGACCGTTGCATCGGTCGAGAAGGTCGACACGGGCTATTGTGTCGCGTTGTCCGACCACGAGTCGATCATGGTTGATAAGGTGATGTTCGCGACCGGCCGCCACCCAAACGTCACGGGCCTGGGGCTCGAAGGCTTGGGGATCGGATTGGCCGAGACCGGCGGTATTGCGGTCGACGAATATTCGAAGACGTCGGTCGAGAACATCTACGCGGTCGGCGACGTCACCAACCGGATCAATCTGACGCCGGTCGCGATCCGCGAAGGTCAAGCGTTCGCTGATACGGTGTTCGGCGGCAAGCCGACGGCGGTCGACCACCTCAACGTGCCGAGCGCGGTATTTTCCGAACCTGAGGTCGGCGCGATCGGGCTTACCGAGGCGCAGGCGGTCAAGCGGCTGTCCATTGTCGATATTTACAAAACCGATTTCCGCACGATGAAGATGGCGATGGCGGCGCGCGATACCCGGACCTTCATGAAGCTGGTGGTCGATGGCAGCACGGATCGGGTTGTCGGTTGTCACATCGTGGGGCCGGATGCCGGCGAAATGATCCAGCTCGTCGGAATTGCGGTAAAGATGGGCGCCACCAAGGCCGACTTCGACGCCACGATGGCCGTGCATCCGACCGCCGCCGAAGAATTAGTGACGATGCGCGAGAAGGCCATGAGCTACGGCCGCGCCGCGGCGGAATAGCCGGAACGGCCTGCGTTTTTCCGGAACTGCTGGCATTTTTGCACGGCCTTCGTGTATAACGCCGCCAGTTTTTGGAGCGTGCAATGGCCGACCGCTGGTCGCCTGATAGCTGGCGCAAGAAACCCGTCGTGCAAGTTCCGGATTATCCGGACGCGCGTGCGCTGGCCGACGTCGAAAAGCAACTTGCGACCTTTCCGCCGTTAGTTTTTGCCGGCGAGGCGCGCAACTTGAAAAAAGCGCTTGCCCGAGTCGCAAAGGGCGAGGCGTTCCTCCTGCAAGGCGGCGATTGCGCCGAAAGCTTTGCCGAGCACGGCGCCAACAACATTCGCGACTTTTTCCGGATGTTCCTGCAGATGGCGGTTGTGCTCACTTATGCGGCGGCCTCGCCGGTGGTGAAGGTCGGCCGCATCGCCGGCCAGTTCGCCAAACCGCGCTCGTCGCTGACCGAGGAGCGCGATGGCAAGGAGCTGCCGAGCTATCGCGGCGACATCGTCAACGATTCCGCCTTCACCGAAGAGGCACGCCGTCCGGATCCGCGCCGCCAGGTCGAGGCGTACCGGCAATCGGCGGCAACGCTCAATCTGCTGCGCGCTTTCGCGCAAGGCGGCTACGCCAATCTGGCGAGCGTGCGGCAATGGATGCTGGGTTTCGTCAAGGATAGTCCGCAGTCGCGCCGTTATGTCGAACTGTCCGACCGCATCTCGGAAGCGCTCGGCTTCATGCAGGCTTGCGGGCTCGATCTCGAAGGCCATCCTGAATTACGAACCACGGATTTCTACACCAGCCATGAAGCGCTGCTGCTCGGCTACGAGGAAGCGTTCACGCGCGTCGACTCGACCACGGGCGACTGGTATGCGACTTCCGGCCATATGATCTGGATCGGCGATCGCACCCGGCAACTCGACCACGCGCACATCGAATATGCGCGCGGGATCAAGAATCCGATCGGCCTGAAATGCGGCCCGTCGCTCAAGGCCGACGATCTGTTGCGACTGATCGACGTGCTCAACCCCGACAACGAAGCCGGGCGGCTGACCTTGATCGGCAGGTTCGGCGCCGAGAAAGTGGGTGAGCTCCTTCCGGCGCTGGTGCGTGCTACGCACCGCGAGGGGAAGGCCGTGATCTGGTCGTGTGACCCGATGCACGGCAACACCATCACGTCGGCGTCCGGCTACAAGACGCGCCCGTTTGATCTCATCTTGAAAGAAGTTCGAAGCTTCTTCGAGGTGCATGCCACCGAAGGCAGCTATGCTGGCGGCGTTCATCTCGAGATGACCGGCCAGAATGTTACAGAGTGCACCGGCGGTGCGCGGGCCATCACCGATGCGGACCTCAACGACCGGTACCATACGGTTTGCGATCCGCGCCTCAATGCGGAACAGTCGATCGATCTTGCGTTCCTGTTGGCCGAATTGCTCAAGAAGGAGCGCGTGGGCCAGGCCAAGCCGCTGCCGGCTGCCGCCGGACTTTAACCGCCATCGCTGACTTGCCGTATACGCCGCGGCGCTTCATCCTACCCGGTAATAGAAGTCGAGCTCGATCGGCATAGGACGGAGGAACCGCAGATGACAAACGTAAGTGCGACCAGGCGCTGCGTCGGGATCACCGCATGCGTCCTAGGAGTTGTCATGTCCGCCGCCGGGGCGCTGGCGGGCACGATCGAAGTATTTCACGCGGATTCGTTGGCTGGCCCGATGCGCGAACTCAAGAAGGCGTTCGAAGCGAAAAATCCCTCCGCCACCATCAATTTTACCTCGGGCACCTCGCGGCAACTGGCCGACCGCATCCTCGCCGGCGAGAGTTGCGACGTGTTTGCGCCATCGTCGCCGGCGGTCGCCGACGAGCTCGTGAGCAAAAACGCCGCAGCCTGGTCGGTTGTATTCTCGGCCAACGAGATGGTCGTCATCACCGTCAAAGGAAATCCGCAAGGCATTCGCCAGATCGCCGATCTCGCTAAATCCGGCGTGACCTTCGTTCGCATCACCGGCGAGCAGGACCTTGGAACCGGGCGCACCATCGAATTTCTCAAGCGGGCCACCGCAACCGAAGGCAAGCCGGAGCTGGCGCAAAAGATTATCGACGCGGCGGCGGTCGACCCGACCAAACACAATTCAGTGCCGGACACCGTGCGTGCGGTGAAGGAAGGCAAAGCCACTGCGGGAGTCGTCTATTATTCCGCTGCCGTTGCCGCCAGAAATGACGTGGAAATCGTCCGGTTTCCGGCGGACGTCAACCTGAGCAACGCCATTCAGAATGCAGCCACCGTGCCGGCCAATGCCAAGAATCCAAAAGAAGCGACCGAATTCGTGCACTTCATCCTGTCTGCCGAGGGTCAGGCCATTCTGCTGCAGACCGGTCAACCGCCGGTGACCCCCGCGCTTCGCAAGGGCACGTTACCGGCCGCACTGGTGAACTGATCGCCGATGCGCAGGGATCAGCCATGCCGGCACCCGATTGCTGTCGGGCGGGGCAGGCGTTAGATCAGTGGCATGAATGCCCGCCCTGCCGACAAGCTTGCGATCGCCGCCGCGCAGCTTAATTCCACGGTTGGCGACGTCGCCGGCAATGCCGGTAAAGTACGGCGCGCGCGCAAGGAAGCGGCCGCACAAGGCGCCGACCTAGTCGTATTTCCCGAAATGTTCATCTCAGGCTATCCGCCGGAAGATCTGGTACTCAAGCCGGCATTTCAGGCAGCTTGCCGGGCGGAAATCGAGAAACTCGCGCGCGAAACCAAAGATGCCGGCCCGGCGCTGATTGTCGGGACGCCGTGGGTCGACAATGGCAAGCTGCACAATGCCGTCGCCCTGCTCGAAGGCGGCTCTGTTGCGGCGTTGCGTTTCAAGGTAGACCTGCCGAACTACGGCGTGTTCGACGAAAAGCGGGTATTCGCTCCCGGCCCGTTGCCGGGCCCCGTGAATTTCCGCGGCGTGCGCCTCGGGATTCCGATCTGTGAGGATATCTGGGGCGCGGAGGTCATCGAATGCCTGGCCGAGACCGGCGCGGAACTGCTCGTAGTGCCAAACGGCTCGCCGTACTGGCGGGACAAGAACGACGTCAGGCTCAACATTGCCGTCGCGCGCGTCACCGAGCAGAAGCTGCCGATGTTCTACGTCAATCAAGTCGGTGGTCAAGACGAGCTGGTTTTCGATGGCGTTTCGTTCGGTCTGCACGCCGATTGCTCACTTGCATTTCACCTGTCGGGCTTTCGTGAGGAGATCATCACAACCGTTTGGCGGCGCGCGGATGGCACGTGGCGCTGCGACGGCGGTCCCAATCGGCCGGCGATCGAGGACGATCAGGCCGACTATGCCGCCTGCGTCATGGGGCTGCGCGACTATGTCGACAAGAATGGCTTCAAGGGGGTCGTTCTGGGACTGTCGGGTGGTATCGATTCCGCGCTGTGCGCGGCGATAGCCGTCGATGCCCTCGGCAAAGAGCGCGTCCGCTGCATCATGTTGCCATACAAATTCACATCACAAATATCGCTGAATGACGCCGCGGCCTGCGCGAAAGCGCTCGGCGTCGCCTACGAAATCTTGCCGATCGCAACGGCGGTTGAGGGGCTGGAAGCCGCGCTCAAGCCGCTGTTCGCCGATTTGCGCCGCGACGTCACCGAGGAAAATCTCCAGGCCCGTGCGCGCGGCACTTTGCTGATGGCGGTCTCCAACAAGTTCAACCTAATGGTGGTGACGACCGGCAACAAGTCCGAGATGTCGGTCGGCTACGCGACGCTGTATGGCGATATGAACGGCGGCTTCAATCCGCTCAAGGATCTCTACAAGACCGAGGTGTTCCGCCTGTCGCGACTGCGCAACCGCTGGAAGCCGGAAGATGCCAAGGGACCGGACGGTACGGTCATTCCCGACAGCATCATCATCCGTCCGCCGACCGCCGAGCTGCGGGACAACCAGAAAGACGAGGATTCGTTGCCGCCTTATGCGGTGCTGGATGCCGTGCTTGAACGGCTGGTCGAGCGCGAAGAGCCGATTTCTGCGATCGTCGCCGCGGGTTACGATCGGGAGGTGGTGATGAAGGTCGAGCGGCTTCTGAACCTGGCCGAATACAAGCGCCGCCAGGCCGCGCCCGGGGTCAAAGTTACCCTGAAGAATTTCGGCCGCGACCGCCGCTATCCAATCACCAATCGCTTTCGCGATCCCGGTACGCCGCCGCCTGCGCCGGACGTGTCGCTGATCACCGGCATGACGGTGAAGACGGACGCGATCGATTTCTAGAATTCGTCAGCGGACCGGATAAAAATTCGGGCCGACAGTGCGGACTTGGCCCTTCGGCGGCTCCGGCAAGTCCTGACCGACCGTGGGTTGTGCGGCCGGCCCGCCTGCGGGAGGCTTCGGAGCTGGCTTAGTGCCGGGTGCCTGCGACAGCCGCTTGGCATTCTGGTCCGTGACGACGACGTCACCCGGCGCGATGGTAGTGTCGGCGCCCGTCGCCTTGAGCGTCTCCGCCCAGCTTTGCCCGGCCTTACGGCAACTGCACGCGGCGTCGACAGCGGTTCGATAGCGGAACGCACTGGGCAGCGCCGTGTAGGGTGAGCCGCCATTGATCGAGGTCGCCTGGCTCACTTCCTCGCCCGGGTTACGATAGGTGTAGAGCTCCACCTGTTGCGCAGGACACATGCGCTGGCATGTCGCCTGGTCATCCTGAAATTTCGCGGCCGAGGCGGAGAACGAAATCGGGAAATAGTAGCCGTCGCATGTGCGTACGCAGATGGTGCGGAACGTGCCGCCTTGCTCCGGCGTGGAAAAGAACGGCGTGTTGTTGGGGCTGAATAGCCGTTCCAGGAATGTCCCGCCTTGCTGAACGGAAGCCTGACGGTATTGGCTGCCGCAGCCATTGTCGCTGAGCGCAATCAGGATCGATCGCCGTTGTGCCCCCCGTTCGGTAGTCCCGCCGTGCAGTCGCTCTAATTGGTTCTGGAGCCGCTCGAGCGCGGTGCGCGCCTGCGCGACCTGTCCGTTGAGTGCGCCGCATTGCGGCGGCGGCGTGCTGAAGATTGAAAAGAAGCCCGAGCTTTCGCAGCCGGTGCGGCGTGCCTGGGCGACCAAGCGATCGACTTCGAATTGTTGCCGGTTTGTGGCCTCTTCGGCCTTCCGGATGACGTCGGCCCGCTGCGGGTCGTCATTGCCGCGGTCGAGCGAAGCCAATTGCGTTTCAAGCCGCTGGCACGCGGGATTGGCCGATTGCGCCGCCGCGCTTGCGACGAGCGCAAGGGTAGCCGCGGCGGCGAGCGTGAGCGTCCGGCGGTTCATGATTGTCAGTCTAGCCTTCCGACACGGCGCGCGCGAGCCTTGATCCTCGCGTTTCCGACCGCAGGTTCCAGAGCACGCCGGCGATGATGATGAGCGCGCCGATCAGCACGAAAATATCGAGTCGCTCACTGTAAAACGCCCAGCCGACCACGGCAATCAGGGGGATGCGCATGAAATCCAGCGGCACCACCAACGTCGCGTCGCCGGCGCGAAAGGCGTTGCTGAGGCAGTAATGCGACGTTAAGCCCGCAATCCCGACGCCGACGGCCGGAACGACGTGAATCGTACCCATGTGCAGGAATACGGCCGGATCGCTGCCCAGCAGCGATAGCGGAAGCTGCATCGCGGCCATCCAGAACACGATGCCGAACGTAGTTTCCGTCGCGGTCAGTTTTTTCGTGGCGATCATGGTGATGGCGTAGCCGAACGCGGCGCTCAGCACGAGAAAGGCGGCTGGATTGATGCTGGCCAATCCAGGCCGCAGGATCACCAGGACTCCAATCAACCCAAGCACCACGACGCCGATGCGGCTGTGCGTCAGGCGTTCGCGCAGAAGCCAGGCGGCGAGCAGCGCGGTCCACGCCGGCATCGTGAACTCCAATGCGAACACCGTCGCGAGCGGCAACATCGTAATGCTCAGCGCCCAGCAGTACTGCGAGGCGTAGTGCACACCGTTGCGCAAGAGGTTGAGCTTCATGCGCCGCGGCCGCACATACGAACGCAGCTCGGGCCGGATCGCGACCAGGAAGACCAGCACCACCAGTGCGACCGCGCTGCGGATCGTCAGGATCTCGAAAATACTCAGGCCGTGGCTCGCCAGCGAACGGATCGAGACCGCCATCACCGAAAACGACAGGAGGGCGCCGACCATCCAAAGGACGACGCGGGCAAGCTTGCTATTGTCCACGATGGCTTTCGGCGAGTGGCAAAACGAAGCCGCGCTGGTCTAGCAGGCGCGCCGTCGCCCGTCACTCGGCATCGGGCTGATTCTCCGGCCGCGCTTTATCGAACGCGGGCAGCTTCATGCAGGCTGCATCGGCCGCGACAATGCGCGGAAATTTATCGAGCGGAACCTTGAGGCGCCGGGCGTTGTAGACTTGCGGCACCAGGCAGAGGTCCGCGAGGGTCACCCGGGAACCGCAGACATACGGCGCCGGCTCGATCATGGCTTCGAGCGCTTCGAAGCCTTCGGCGACCCAGTGATGATACCACGCGTTGATTTCGGCCTGCTCATGCTTGAGCTGATGTTTGAGGTAGCGCAGCGGCGCCGTGTTGTTGAGCGGATGGATGTCGCAAGCGATTAGTTGCGCGATGGCGCGGACCTGCGCGCGTTCCATCGCATCGGCCGGCAACAGCGGCGGCTCGGGAAAAATTTCGTCGAGATATTCGATGATCGCCAGAGATTGAATGAGGATCTCGCCGCTGGAGTCGACAAGGGCCGGCACGCGCATCTGCGGGTTGACGGCGCGAAATTCCGACTTCCTGTTCATCCCGCCGTCCTTGCTGAGGTGGATGGCGGCCGTCTGGTAGGGAATGTTTTTCAGATTGAGCGCAATCCGGACGCGATAGGCCGCGGATGAACGGAAAAACGAGTAGAGCTTCACGGCGATCCCTTTCCGGCAAGGAATATCGTGCCGTTATCTAGCACGACGCGATGGGCGGCGCGAAGCCGCCCGCGATTTGCGGAAAGTGCTAGCCGCTCAGCGCGTGCAGACGATCGCGACGAACTCGTCGCACTTGCCGCCGCGGCAGGCGCCGGGCCCGCTGGTCGGGATCGAGCCCGTGATGTCGTCGCGGTCGATCTTACGGAACGAGGCGGCTTCCGCGAATTCGTGCGACTTGCAATAAGCCTGGGCGACAGCAGCGCCGCACTTCTCGCCGCTGGCGAGACAGCGGTCGACACCGTAGCCGTCGGCATTGTTGGCGATGATGAACATCCGGCGTTCGGCCTGCGCGAAACTCGCGGCACAAACGACGGCGGCGGCGAAAAGGGTGGCCAGCACATAACGCATGGGATCACTCACTCTCAGGTCCAGCCGGAAATGGCGCGAAAGCCGACAATGCGTGCAAAACCGTTAAGCCGCCGTTAACCGGTCTGGGAATGGCGCCCGCGTTTAACGGGTAAGCTGGACGTGCCTGCCGTCCGGCCTTGACGACGCCCGCGTGCTTGCTCATTCTGCCGCACGATGAACGGCCTTAACCATATCTGCGGCATTTGCCGCGAGATTATTCGCTAGCGCACCACGCTGGCTGCGGCCGTCTTTTCTCCATCGAGATAAAAACGCCCGGGCCAGCAGGTCCCGCGCCCGCGTCGCGTCGTTCGCGACGCTGACGTAAAAGGAAGACGATGGAACTCAAGCTGTACGACACGCTGAGGCGCGAGAAACGGGTGTTTCGCCCGATCGATCCTGCGCGCGTTCGCATGTATGTGTGCGGGCCGACGGTCTATGACTATGCGCATATCGGCAACGCGCGCCCTGTCATCGTGTTCGACATGCTGTTCCGGCTGCTGCGCCACCTTTACCCGGGCGAGGGCCGCGTCAAATACGTCCGCAACATCACCGACGTCGACGACAAGATCAACGCGCGGGCGGCCGAGCGCGGCATCTCGATCCGGGATTTGACCGAAGCGACTTATGCGAATTTCAAGACGGACGTGACGGCGCTCGGCTGCCTGCCGCCGACCGTGGAGCCGCGCGCCACCGAGCACATCGACGAGATGAAGGTGCTGATCGAGAGACTGGTCGCCGGCGGGCATGCCTATGTCGCGCAGGATCACGTCCTGTTCTCGGTGCCGTCGATGCCGGACTACGGCCGGCTGTCGAACCGTTCGCTCGACGAGATGATCGCCGGCGCCCGCGTGGAAGTCGCACCCTACAAGAAGGATCAGACCGACTTCGTGCTGTGGAAGCCGTCGAAAGATAACGAGCCGGGCTGGCCGTCGCCCTGCGGAATCAAGACGCCCGGCCGCCCCGGCTGGCATATCGAATGCTCGGCGATGTCATGGAAGCATCTCGGCGAGACCTTGGACATCCACGGCGGCGGCATTGATCTGGTGTTCCCGCACCACGAGAACGAGATCGCTCAGTCACGCTGCGCGTTCCACACCGGCGTGATGGCCAATTACTGGCTGCACAACGGCTTCCTGCAGGTCGAAGGCGAGAAGATGGCGAAGTCCGCCGGCAATTTTGTCACGATTCATGAGTTGCTGGAAGATTGGCCGGGCGAGGTTGTCCGTCTCAACATGATGCGGACGCACTATCGCCAGCCGATGGATTGGACCGTCAAGGGTCTCAAGGAAAGCGAGCAAACACTTTTATCCTGGACTGACTTCGCCGAGTTTGAACGGGCGTCTGAAGAGAGGTTAGCGCCCGAAGTGCTCGATGCCCTGTGCGACGATCTGAATACCCCGAAGGCGATCACCGAAATCCACGGACTGCATGCGCGGCGAGATTTGCCGTCGTTGGCCTCGACATTGCGCGCTCTCGGTTTCAAGAAGCGCCCCGTTTCTCGGGTGAGCGTCGATGAAACCCGCGTGAATGGCCTGATCGAGATGCGCAACACCGCACGCGCCAAGAAAGACTTCAAGGAATCCGACCGCATCCGCGATGAACTCGCCAAGATGGGCGTCGTGCTCAAGGACTCCAAGGACGGCACCACCTGGGAGGTCGCGCGATGAGCGCGTCCGCCAATCCGAAGCTCGCGCTACGCCCGATGCTGGCCGCCGATACGCCGCTGCTGGCCGAGATCCTGCGCGCCAGCGTCATCGAATTGACCGGTGACGATTACACGAGCGCGCAACAGGATGCCTGGGCGGCTGTCGTCGAGGACGAGGCTGCATTCGCCAAGCGCCTCGGCACGTTGACCTTGATTGCGACCCTGGACGGCTCGCCGATCGGCTTTATCTCCCTCGCCGGCGCCGACAGAATCGACATGCTTTACGTGTATCCCGGCGCAATCGGGCAGGGTGCCGCGACGCTACTCACGGACGCGCTGGAGAAACTGGCGAAAGGCCGCAGCGCCGCCAAGCTGACGGTCGATGCCAGCGATACGGCGCGCGACTTTTTCGCGGCGCGCGGCTATGTCGCGCAGCAGCGCAACTCGGTCCTGCTCAACGGCGAATGGTTCGCCAATACGACCATGCAAAAACCGCTGGCGAGCGACAACAAGGAGGCGTCATGACCAGGCCGGACACGCCATTCCCGCGCCATTGGCTCTACTACATCGTGCTAAAATACGGCGTGCTCGTGGTTGGCGTGCTAGCCGCGCTCTACGTGTTTTACACCCTGTACGAGTGGTAGGGATGGCTCGCGAGCGCCTGTATCTGTTCGACACGACGTTGCGCGACGGGGCGCAGACGAATGGCGTCGATTTCACGCTCGCCGACAAGCTCGCGATCGCGGCGATGCTCGACGCTCTCGGCGTTGATTACGTCGAAGGCGGCTACCCCGGCGCCAATCCGACCGACACTGAATTGTTCTCGGCCGACCGAGGTTTGACGCATGCGACCTTCACCGCCTTCGGCATGACGCGCCGGCCCGGGCGCTCGGCTTCGAACGATCCCGGTCTGGCTGCATTGCTTGAAGCCAAAGCCGGAGCGATCTGCTTTGTCGCGAAGTCCTGGGACTATCACGTCAAGGTCGCGCTCGAGACCACGGATGAAGAGAATATCGCCTCGATTCGCGACAGCGTGCGCGCCGCCAGGGCCAAAGGCCGGGAAGTATTGCTCGACTGCGAGCATTTCTTCGAGGGCTACAAGGCAAATCCGAAATACGCGCTGGCCTGCGCCAAGGCGGCCTATGACGAGGGCGCGCGCTGGGTCGTCCTGTGTGACACCAATGGTGGAACGCTGCCGCATGAGGTCGAGAAGATCGTCGCCGACGTCTGCAAGACGATTCCCGGCGGCCATGTCGGCATCCACGCCCACAACGACACCGAGCAGGCGGTGGCGATCTCGCTGGCGGCCGTGCGCGCCGGTGCGCGGCAAATTCAGGGCACGTTGAACGGCCTCGGCGAGCGCTGCGGCAACGCCAATCTGGTTTCCCTCATTCCGACCTTGAAGCTCAAGCCGGAATATGCGGACCGGTTCGAGATCGGCATTTCGGATGCCCAGTTGAAGAAACTTGCGCAAGTGTCCCACGCACTCGACGAGATGCTCAATCGCGCACCCAACCGTCACGCGCCCTATGTCGGCGAAAGCGCTTTCGCGACCAAGGCTGGCATCCATGCTTCCGCTATCATGAAGGATCCGGCGACCTATGAGCACGTCATGCCGGAAAGAGTCGGCAACCGCCGCAGGTTGCTGGTGTCCGACCAGGCCGGCAGATCGAATTTGCTCGCCGAGCTGGAGCGCATCGGCATCAGCGTGAACAAAGACGACCCGCGGATCGCGCGGCTGCTCGAGGTCGTCAAGGAGCGCGAGGCCCAGGGTTATGCCTACGAGACGGCCGATGCCTCGTTCGATCTGCTGGCGCGGCGCGTGCTGGGCAAGGTGCCGGATTACTTCGAGGTCGACAAATTCGACGTCAATGTCGAGCAGCGCGAGAATGCGCTCGGCCAGCGAGTGACGGTGTCGCAGGCCGTGGTCAAGCTGAAGGTCGGCGGCGACACGGTGATATCCGCGGCGGAAGGCAATGGGCCGGTCAACGCGCTCGACCTCGCGTTGCGCAAGGATCTCGGCAAGTACCAGAAATACATCGCCGGGCTCGAGCTCACCGACTATCGCGTGCGGATCCTCAACGGCGGCACCGAAGCGGTGACGCGCGTTCTGATCGAGAGCCGCGACGAAACAGGCGAGCACTGGATCACGGTCGGCGTCTCGCCCAACATTATCGATGCCTCGTTTCAGGCGCTGATGGATTCCATTGTCTACAAGCTGGTGAAATCCGCCGCGCCGGTTTAATATTCTGCGGCGAGGCAATCCGCCATGTGCTCTCACAGCCGCCGCTCGATCCTGACCATACTGGCCGGCCTTGGCATGGCCCTGAGCGGCCGCGCCGTCGCCGAGCCGGACCCGCGTCACGCCGGCTTCGTGCGACAGGCCTTCGCCATGAAAAAAATAGCGGTCGACAATGGCGATCAGCCGTTCGGCGCGGTCGTCGTTCGCAACGGCGACATCATCGGCTGGGGCCCAAGCCGCGTCGTCGTCAACAAGGACTCGACCGCGCATGCGGAGCGTGAAGCCATTCGTGACGCGCAAATCAAGCTCAACCGCGACGACTTGACTGACTGTGTACTGTATTCAACCTCGCGCCCATGCTCGGATTGTAAGCATGCCACCGCGCAGGCGCACATCGAACGCATGTATTTTGGTCCGGACGCCACAGACGGTGGCGTGCCCCGCGAATGATCGACCACATCTCGCTGGCAGTGCGCGACCTGAAGGCGTCGGAACGCTTTTACACGGCGTTGCTTGCCCCGCTCGGCATGGCCAAGGTGCGGGAGTGGCCGGACGCCGCGGTTGGCTACGGCAAAGGCTACCCTGAGTTCTGGATCAACGCGCGGCCGGAGATGGACGATCTGCCGCAAGACAGCGGCGTGCATATTTGCCTGCGCGCGCGGGAGACGGCGGCGGTCGATGCGTTCCACGCGGCCGCGCTTGCCGCCGGCGGCAGCTCTGACGGGGCGCCTGGGCTGCGCGCCGAATACAACGCCGGCTACTATGCGGCGTTTATCCGCGACCTCGACGGCAACCGAATCGAGGCGGTGACGTTCGTCGACGTTTCGCGCTGAGGTTCAAAGCTGATCGGCTTGCGCGCCGGTCAGCTTTTTCTGAGGCTCGGTCACCGGCGCGATCGCCTTTTGCAGCATCGGCAGGATGTCCTTGACCTGATCGGCCACCAGCAGGTCGAAGTTGAGGTCGTTCCGGATGAACTCGAGCTGCTTCATGTGATCGATCAATGCGCAAAGCGGGTCCCAGAATCCTTCCACGTTTGCGAGCAGCACTGGCTTCTTGTGGCGGCCGAGCTGGACCCAGGTCAGCTGCTCGACGAGCTCCTCGAGCGTCCCGATCCCGCCGGGCAACGCGACGAAGGCGTCGGCCATTTCGAACATCTTGCGTTTGCGCTCATGCATGTCGCGCGTGACGATCAGGTTATCGACGTCGCGCTTGGCATGTTCGCGCTGGACGAGAAATTCCGGAATGATTCCCGTCACGTCCCCGCCATTGTCTAGAACGGCCCGGGCGACTTCGCCCATCATGCCGACCGAACCGCCGCCAAAGACGAGGCCGATACCGTTGCGCGCGAGCGTTTCGCCGAATTCGCGCGCCGCGCGGATGAAGGCCGGATTAGTGCCTGGCCCGGAGCCGCAATAAACGCAGATTTTTTTGATTTTGTTGGCTGAAGTATTTGTCATGGGCCCGATGTGGAGGACGAGCCCCGCAGCGTCAAGACCCGCGGCGAAATCCGCCGAAATCGGCTTTCTCGTCACCCTGGGGTGATAACGCGGGCGAAAACGCCTATATCAAGGTCCGCAATGACTGCCGGTTCCCCGCACGCTCCCCCCAATCCGAATCTGCGCGTTTCTGCCGAGAGCGGCGCGCTGCTCACCACGCTCGTCAATCTGTGGCCATCGATCTGGCCGAGCGATCGGCGCGACCTCAAGTTGCGGGTGCTGGGCGCCTTCGGTCTGCTGCTGATCGCCAAGATCGCGACGATGGCGACCCCATTCACCTTCAAGTGGGCGACCGACGCGCTGACCGGGCAGGGGTCGGCCCCCATTGCAGCCGATGACTGGTTGGTATGGGCGCTGGCTGCCCCGGTCGCCATGACCATCGCCTATGCGGGGATGCGCATCCTGATGGGCGCGCTGACGCAGTTGCGCGACGGCATCTTCGCGAAAGTCTCGATGCACGCGGTGCGCCGGCTGGCCTATCGCACCTTCGTCCACATGCACGAGCTGTCGCTGCGCTTCCATCTCGAACGCAAGACCGGCGGCCTGACTCGGGTGCTCGAGCGCGGCCGCAACGCCATCGAAACCATCGTGCGCATGGTGATCGTGCAGCTTATTCCGACCATCATCGAGTTGCTCATGGTCGTCGGCGTGCTGATGTGGCAGTTCGACTGGCGTTATGTGGTGGCGATTTTGGTCACCGTCGCGATCTACATGATCTACACCTATAAGGCGACCGAGTGGCGCATCGGCATTCGCCGCAAGATGAACGACAGCGACAACGACGCAAATGTGAAGGCGGTCGACTCGCTGCTGAACTACGAAACCGTCAAATATTTCGGCGCCGAAGAGCGCGAGGCGTCGCGCTACGACCGCTCGATGGCGCGTTACGAGGATGCCAGCGTCAAAGCCTACACTTCGCTCGCCGTCCTCAATGCCGGACAGGCCGCGATTTTCAGCGTCGGCCTTGGCGTCGCGATGGTGATGTGCGCGTTGGGCATCAAGAACGGCACCAACACGGTCGGTGATTTCGTCCTGATCAACGCCATGATGATCCAGCTTTACCAGCCGCTGAATTTCATGGGCATGGTCTACCGCGAGATCAAACAGGCGCTAATCGACATCGAGACGATGTTCTCGATTTTGTCACGGCCCGCGGAAATCAAGGATGTGCCGGGCGCTCCGCCGATCCATATCCCCAAGGGTGAGATTTGTTTCGAGAATGTGCGGTTCGCCTACGAACCGGGTCGCGAGATTCTCAAGGGCATCAGCTTCGAGGTGCCGGCCGGCCGCACGGTTGCGGTGGTCGGCCCGTCCGGGGCCGGAAAGTCGACCATCTCGCGGTTGATCTTTCGGTTCTACGATCTGTCCGGTGGCCGGATCACCATCGACGGCCAGGACATTAGCAAGGTCACCCAAAAGTCGCTGCGCGACGCGATCGGCATGGTTCCGCAGGATACCGTGCTGTTCAACGATACAATCCGCTACAACATCCGCTATGGGCGCTGGGAAGCCAGCGACGCCGATGTGGAACAAGCCGCGCAGCTCGCCCAGATCGACGGCTTCATCCGCCTGTCGCCGAAAGGCTATGAAACCGAGGTCGGCGAGCGAGGGCTCAAGCTGTCCGGCGGCGAGAAACAGCGTGTGGCGATCGCGCGCACCATCTTGAAGGCGCCGCCGATCCTGCTGCTCGACGAGGCCACTTCGGCGCTCGACAGCCATACGGAAAAAGAGATTCAGGACGCGCTAGAGCGCGTATCGCGCGGCCGCACGACCTTGGTGATCGCGCATCGTTTGTCTACCATTATCAGCGCCGATGAGATCATCGTGCTGGACCAGGGCGCTATCGTCGAGCGCGGCAGCCATCAAAGCCTGCTTGCCAAAGACGGGCTTTATGCCAGCATGTGGAATCGCCAGCGCGAGGCGGAAGCCGCGCGCGAGAAGCTCGCCCTGATCGGGGAAGCCAGCGTGGCGGCGCCGAATCGCAATCCACCGCCGCTGGAAGACGCGATCAGCGCGGCGGTGGAAACTTCGGCGATAACGCCGGAGACGGCCGCCGACGCGGCGGAATGAGAACGCTCAATGTCGATCATCAATTCGATCCGCTCGCAATGGGTGCCCATCACGCCGGAGGGCTACCCCTTTATCGGCGCATTCGCCTTTGTGAGCCTGATCCTGTTCTGGCTGTGGACGCCGCTCGGCTGGATTGGAACGGCGCTGACGCTGTGGTGCCTGCTGTTCTTTCGCGATCCGCCCCGCGTAACGCCGGTACGCGACGGCATCGTCGTGTCGCCGGCCGACGGCCGGGTCAGCATGGTGACCTCGTCGGCTCCGCCGCACGAGCTCGGCCTCGGCGACAGGCTGTTGCCGCGTGTCTCGATCTTCATGAGCGTGTTCGACTGCCATATCAACCGCAGTCCGCTCGCCGGCCGCATCGAACGCATTGTTTACCAGCCAGGGGTCTTCCTCAACGCCGATCTCGACAAGGCGAGTGCGGACAACGAGCGCAATTCGCTGGTGATCGGTTCGGCCAATGCGCGCATCGCGGTCGTGCAGATCGCGGGCCTGGTGGCGCGTCGTATCGTCTGTTACGTGCGCGAGGGTCAGACCATCGCCGCGGGCGAGCGTTTCGGCATGATCCGGTTCGGATCGCGGCTCGATATTTACCTGCCCGAAGGCGTCGTACCACAGGTGGCCGTTGGACAGACTTCGATCGCTGGCGAAACCGTGCTTGCTAACCTGCGGGTGCCGGACGCCGGACGCGCATTCCGGGCCGGCTAAGCCGGCCCGGGTTTTTGCGCTATTTGGACGTCGCGTAAGCCCGGCGCATGGGCTTGAGCACGAACAACGCCAGCAGCCCGGTCAGTACATCCATCGTGATGATGATGCCGAACACCGGCAGCCAACTTCCCGTCGTTTCGAACAGCAACGCTGCCAGCGGGCCTCCGAGCACCGAGCCGACGCCTTGCGCCATATAGAGGAAGCCGTAATTCGTCGTCGCGTTCTTGGTCCCGAACGTATCGGTCAGCGTCGAGGGGAACAGCGAGAAGATCTCGCCCCAGCCGAAAAACACGACTGCGGACAGGATGACGAACATCATGGCGTTGTCGCGCACCAGAACCAGGCCGAGGATTGCCGCCGCTTCGAACAGGAAGGCGATCCCCATGGTGTTCTCGCGGCCGATGCGGTCGGATACCCAGCCGAAGAACGGTCTTGTCAGGCCATTGGTGATGCGGTCGACCGTGAGCGCAAGCGGCAAGGCGGCCAGACCCCAGACCATGACGTTGGCAACGCCGAACGAACGGGAAAATGCCGCGAAGTTCAGGATGACCATCAGTCCGCCGGTCGACATCATGCTCATCATGAAGAACATCAACCAGAACACTTTTGTCCTGAGCATCTCCTGCGGCGCCACGCTCTTGCTTGACGTCATGACAGCCGGTGGCGGAAGCACGTCGCTGGAGTTCGGCGGCCGCATCATCAGCGCGGCGAGCGCGCCTACGATTCCCATGCCGATGCCAAACACCACCAGCGTGTGCTGGTAACCCGCACCCTTGAGCATCGTGTCGATTGGGAAGGTGGTTGCGATCGCGCCGAAGCCGTAGCCGGCGGCGACCATGCCGGTGGCAAAGCCGCGCCGATCCGGGAACCAGCGCACCATCAGGCCGATGATGCCGATATAGACGATGCCGGTGCCGACGCCGCAGAACAGGCCGTAGGTGAGGTAGAGACCCCACAGGCTGGACACATAGGCCGATGTCACCCAGCCGAGGCCGGACAGCACGCAGCCGACGGCGATCAGAAATCGCGGGCCGAATCTGTCGACCAACCAGCCCTGCGCCGGCGAAAGCCAGGTTTGCAACACGATCAGGATCGTCAGCGTGACCTGCACCGCGGAGAGCGGCACGCTTAACGCGTCCTGGAACGGCTTGGTGAAAAGCGTCCAGACGTATTGCGGGCTGGAAATGGACGCCATGGCGACGAGGCCAAGAACGAGCTGGATCCAGCGCGTAGACGAACTCGATGCCGCCCCCGCGCGCGATGAAACTGCTGACATGACAACCCCCTGAGGAAAAACCGGACGTTTCTTAAGTATGCAAAGCAAATCGCGGACCAGCCGGCGCGAGGCCGACTGGAACGATTAGACTAGGCAGGATAGGGGAAAGGCGGCAGGGCCAAGCGCACATTTTTGGCGCAAATGCACATTAATTATGCCGCTCTATATGCAGCGCAACAAGCGACGCTGCGTTCTACAACGGGTTATAACCAGCCATGGTTTTCCCACCGTTCGATCCGACCCGCGCCGCGGAAAAGCGCCGCCGCTTCAAGCCGGTGCCGGTCCGTACCTTGCTGCCGAACCTCATCACGCTGCTGGCGCTTTGCGCCGGCCTGACCGCGATCCGGATGGCGTTCGAGGCGAAGCTCGACCTCGCGCTGGGAGCCATCGTCTTCGCGGCGCTGCTCGACGGCATCGATGGCCGCGTCGCACGCATGCTCAAGGGCACCTCGAAGTTCGGCGCGGAGCTCGACAGCCTGGCCGACTTTGTCAATTTCGGCGTCGCGCCGGCATTGATCATCTATTTCTGGGGCTTGCATGAGCTCAAGTCGATCGGCTGGATCGCCGCGCTTGTATTTGCGATCTGCTCGGCGCTGCGCCTGGCGCGTTTCAACGTGATGATCGACGATCCGGGTAAGCCGGCCTGGGCCGGAAATTTCTTTACCGGCATTCCAGCGCCGGCCGGCGCGATCACGGTGTTGTTGCCGATCTATCTCAATTTCCTCGGCCTGCCTGCGGGCATGCCGGTGATCTGGTTCTCGTTCCTCTACACGCTCTTCATCGCGATGATGATGGTATCGAAGCTTCCGGTGTTTTCCGGCAAGCGCGTCGGCAAGCGTGTCGCGCCGGAATTGGTGCTGCCGGTATTCGTCTTTGTGGTGTTGTTCTTCGCCGTGCTGGTCAGCTATCCGTGGGAGACGCTGTCGGTCGGGACGTTGGCTTATCTCTGCGCGCTCCCAGCCGGATGGTGGTCGTACCAGCAATACCTGCGCAAGGACGCGGTCGTCGCGGAAACGGCGCCGGGTTCGACGCCAGAGCAGAGCGCTCCGTTGCCGGGCGAGGTACCCGCGGCGCAGAACGAGCCGCCGCCGCGGCTGAACTAGACGGTCGGCTTGCCGTTGAGAAGTTGCGTGCCGAACGGAAATCCCGGCATCAGGTCGTAAGGGTGCGCCCAGCCCGGCAGTGCCTTGACGCGGTCGAGAAACGCGGCAATCGCCGGATGGTCCTTTCGAATATCGAACCCGAACTCCTCGGCCGGATAGAAAAGATAAGCGCACATCGAGATGTCGGCGATGGTGGGCCGTTCGCCGAGCAGAAACGATCGCTTTTCGAGCCGCTTGTTGACGATGACGAGATTGCCATCGATGCGGCTTTTGAGAAATTTGAAGACCGCCTCATCGGGCCGCGGGTTGGCCCAATTGTTGATGAAGCGATAGGGACCGAGAAAACCGTTGGTCTTCTGATTGTCGAAAATCATCCAGCGCAGCGCCTCAAACTCCTCGTCCTCGCCTTGCGGCAGGAATTTGCCGCTCCGGCGCGCCAGATACGTCAGGATCACGCCTGACTGGCTGAGTTTCCTTGCGCCGTCGATCAGCACCGGCACTTCACCCATTTCGTTGATGTCGGTGCGAAATTCGTGGGAGCGTTGAACGCCCTTGGCGAAGAAATCCACCCACACCGGTTTCCATTTGGCACCGATCAGATTGAGCATCAACGCGGCGCGATACGCGTTGCCGGACTGGGCAAAGCAGACAAGCTGATAGTCGGGCATTGGGAAGAACCTACTGGGTTGGCACAACGGGGCGGGTCAGGCGGAGCGGCGTTCCGGTCACGGCGGTACCTTTGAATTGAGCGCCGTCGAACGTCAACCGGCCGAGCGGTTCGTCGGCATCGTCCTTGATCGTCAGCGTATTCTGCTCGAATGCCCAGCGCCGGCTGCGGAAAAATGCGCCGGGACAGCCGCCGTCCGGCGTGATCCGCCCTTGTGACGGGCTGTTCTCGGCGAGCGTCACCCCGCATGGCGGCCCGCTCGGCGCTGAGAGCATCCAGCGGCCGCCGAGGGTGAATTTTGCGCCGTCGTTTTCCGTCAGCGTGCCGGGCAGGCCACCTGCGCAACCGGCCAGCGCGGGCAACATCACACCAACAGCGAGCAGACGTCCCGCCACACGCATCACTTCATGGTGGGGATGACGAATTCCGCGCCCTCCTTGGTGCCCGAAGGCCAGCGCTGCGTCACCGTCTTGGTCTTGGTGTAGAAGCGGATCGAATCCGGTCCGTGCTGATTGAGGTCGCCGAATCCGGAGCGCTTCCAGCCGCCGAAAGTGTGATAGGCGAGCGGAACGGGAATCGCGAAATTGACCCCGACCATGCCGACCTGGACGCGATGGGCAAAATCGCGCGCGGTGTCGCCGTCGCGGGTGAAGATCGAGACGCCGTTGCCGTATTCATGCTCGGACGGCAGGCGCACCGCTTCCTCGTAGTCCTTGGCGCGCACCACCGACAGCACCGGACCGAAAATCTCTTCCTTGTATATCTTCATGTCCGGCGTGACCTCGTCGAACAGGCAGCCGCCGATGAAGTTGCCATTCTCGTAGCCCTGCAACTTGAAGCCACGGCCATCGACCACGAGCTTGGCGCCCTCCTTGACGCCACTGTCGATATAGCCACGCACCTTGCAGAGCAATTCCTTGGTCACCATCGGGCCGTAATCGGCCTGCGTGTCGCTCGAGGGGCCGATCTTGAGGCTCTCGACCCGCGGGATGAGTTTCTTGACCAGAATGTCAGCGGTTTTCTCGCCGACCGGCACCGCAACAGAGATCGCCATGCAGCGCTCACCGGCCGAGCCATAGCCGGCGCCGATCAATGCATCGACGGCCTGATCGATATCGGCGTCCGGCATCACCACCATGTGGTTTTTGGCGCCGCCGAAGCATTGCACGCGCTTTCCGTGCGCCGCGCCGCTCGAATAGATGTATTGCGCGATATCGGACGAGCCGACGAATCCAATCGCCTTGACGCGCGGGTCGGTGAGCAGCGTATCCACCGCTTCCTTGCCGCCGTTGACGACATTCAGGATGCCGGGCGGCAGGCCCGCTTTGATGAACAGTTCGGCGATGCGTATCGGCACGCTCGGATTGCGCTCGGACGGTTTGAGGATGAAGGCGTTGCCGCAGGCAATGGCGGGCGCGCATTTCCACAACGGGATCATCGCCGGGAAATTGAAGGGCGTGATGCCGGCGACCACGCCGAGCGGCTGGCGTACCGAATAAAGATCGGTGCCCGAGCCGGCGCTGTCGGTGTATTCGCCCTTCATCAGATGCGGGATGCCGCAGGCGAATTCCACCACCTCGACACCGCGCTGGATGTCGCCTTTCGCGTCGGGGAAGGTCTTGCCATGCTCGGACGACAGCAGCCGGGAGAGATCGTCGAATTCCTTCTGGATCAATTCGAGGAATTTGAACATCACCCGCGCGCGGCGCTGCGGATTGGTGGCGGCCCATTCCGGCTGCGCCGCCTCGGCATTGGCGATGGCTTGTTCGACCTCGGACTTCGATGCGAGCGCGACCTTGGCCTGCACTTCACCGGTGTTGGGGTTGAACACGTCGCCCTGGCGGCCCGAACCGCCCTTGACGATTTCGCCCCCGATAAAGTGGCCGATTTCGCGCATGACGTACTCTCCCGGTGTTCGCCGCGGCTATGTTGCCCGCCTGTTTTGCTCGATTTTTGCAGGTTTTGGCGGGCCTGCAAGCTCGTGTGCCTTCACACTCGGTTAGCCTTTACGGCTCTTTAAGCCGCTCCGTCTAGGGTCGAGGCGGGGCGTGCCGCCGTGGTGCGTGGCCTTCGTGGTTGCGTGGGGTTGTTTCATGGACATTTCAACTGGCTTGGGCCTTGCCGCCGGCGGCGTCGTGCTCTGCGCGCTCATCATGATGGGCGGCGACCTGCGGATGTTCGCCGACCTTCACGCCGCGATCGTCATCTTCGGCGGCTCGTTCGCAGCCACCCTGATCCGTTTCCCGCTACCGAGCCGTTGTTCGCCGACAATCCCTACATGGCGCCCAACCGCCGGGTTACCATCACGCTGATGCGTGAGGAGCCGCCGATCCCGGCCGACTTCAAGCCCTGATCCAGCTCCGCAAAGCATTGTTCCACAACAATATTTCCTCGGACTAGGCCGGTATCCCGGAGCCGGGGCCGTGTTATAAGGCCCGCCTTCACGCAGGCGCGGACGACTTCTTTATGAGTGAGAGCGTCAAGGATCAGGCTGCAGCGCCCGAAGCCGGCGGCGCCGCCACTGGCGTCGAGGCACCGCCAAAATTGATCGCGCTCGCGCTTGGCAGCGTCGGCGTCGTCTACGGCGACATTGGCACTAGTCCGCTTTATGCGTTTCGCGAGGCCGCCATCGCCGCGAGCGCTGGAACCAATGTCGTCTCGCGTGAGATCGTGTTCGGCGTCCTCTCCCTTATCCTGTGGGCGCTGATCGTCACGGTCACGATCAAATACGTCCTTATTCTGCTGCGCGCCGACAATAACGGGGAGGGCGGCACGCTCTCGCTGACGGCGCTGGCGTCTCGCGCGCTCGGGCGCCGTACCACTTTCGTGTTTGTGCTCGGTGTGATCGGCGCCGCGATGTTCCTCGGCGACAGCGTCATCACCCCGGCGATCTCGGTGCTGTCGGCGGTCGAAGGCCTCAAGCTCATCAACCCGGGCATGAGCGAATACGTCGTGCCGCTCGCGGTCGTTATCCTGATCGTGCTGTTCGCCGCGCAGAGCCGCGGCACCGCCAAGGTGGCCGCGTTGTTTGGCCCGGTGATGGTGGTCTGGTTCGTCTCGATCGCGATTGCGGGCTTGCTCCACATCCACGAGGACCCCCACGTCCTGCTCGCCATAAATCCGTTCTATGGCGTGCGCTTCCTGTTCGATCACGGCACGATCGGGCTGGTGACTTTGGGCGCGGTGTTCCTGTGCGTGACCGGCGGCGAGGCGCTCTATGCCGACCTTGGCCATTTCGGCCGCAAGCCCATCCAGACCGCGTGGCTCTGTCTCGTGCTGCCTTCGCTGGTGATCAATTATTTCGGTCAGGGCGCCAAGGTTCTGGCGGATCCGACCGCGATCGAGAGTCCGTTTTTCCGGCTGGTGCCGGACGCCTTGCTGCTGCCGATGGTCGTGCTGGCGACGGCGGCGACTGTGATCGCCAGCCAGGCCGTCATCACCGGCGCCTATTCGCTGGTGCATCAGGCGATCCAGCTCGGCCTGCTGCCGCGCCTCGCCATTCTGCACACGTCGGCCTCGCACGTCGGTCAAATCTACATCCCGCGTGTGACGGTGGCGCTGCTGATCGGCGTGCTGCTGCTGGTCGGCCTGTTCCACACATCGAGCGCGCTGGCGTCGGCCTACGGCATCGCAGTGGCAACCACGATGGTGGTGGACGGCTTGCTCGCCTTCATTGTGATCTGGAAGCTGTGGCAATGGAAGTTGTGGCAGACGGCGCTGGTGATCCTTCCGCTCGTCATTGTCGACGTCACCTTTTTTTCCGCCAATTTCCTCAAGCTGTTCGAGGGCGCCTGGGCGCCGCTGCTGTTCGGTGCCGGGATGGTTCTCCTCATTCTGACCTGGCGGCGTGGCACGCGGATTCTGTACGAGAAGACGCGCCGAACCGAAGTGCCGATCGATACCTTGTTCCGCAGTCTGGCCAAGAAGCCGCCGCATACCGTGCCGGGCACGGCGGTGTTTCTGACCAGCGATCCCGATTTCGCGCCGACAGCGTTGCTGCATAACCTCAAGCACAACAAGGTTCTGCACGAGAACAACGTGATCCTCACCATCATCACCGCCGACACGCCGCGCGTGCCCGAGGACGAGCGGGTGCGGATCACCCCAATGTCCGCGCATTTCAGCAAGGTCTCGCTTAAGTTCGGCTATATGGAAGCCCCCAACGTCCCGAAGGCCTTGGCGGTCGCGCGCAAGCTCGGCTGGACCTTCGACATCATGTCGACGTCGTTCTTCCTGTCCCGCCGCTCGCTGCGGCCCGCCGCACACTCCTTCATGCCGCGCTGGCAAGATCGGCTGTTCATCGCGTTGGCCCGTTCGGCGAGCGATGCTACCGACTTCTTCCAGATACCGACCGGCCGCGTCGTCGAGGTCGGCACCCAGGTCACCGTTTAAAGTCGATTCGCCTGAGGAGAGTGCCATGGCGGAAGGCGGCGAGAGGCAGGTCCACGACCTCACCCCCGAAGAAGTGGCGCAGGGCTTGGCGCAAGACCGCATCTTGCTGGTCGATGTGCGCGAGTTGAACGAAACGGCGATCGAAAGCTATCCCGACGCCGCCGTGGTGCCCTTATCGGCGTTCGACCCCGCTTCGATTCCGGATCCGCGAGGCAGACGGGTGGTGTTTGCCTGCCGGTCCGGCAAGCGCTCGGTCACCGCCTCGCTCGCCGCGCAGGAGCAGGGCTTTCCGTATGACAGCCATCTCGCCGGCGGCATTATCGGATGGAAGGCTGTCGGCTTCCCGACCAAGAGCGGATGATGATCGCCGTTGTTCGCCGCGGTTCGCTGCTGATCGCAGTCGCGCTTGCCGTTTTGTGTGCGGGGCCGGCTGTCGCGCAGCCCAAAGGCGAACGCGTCCTCAATGTCTACAACTGGTCGGACTACATCGATCCTGCCGTGCTGGAAGGGTTCACGAAGGAAACCGGCATCAAGGTGCAATACGACACCTTCGATTCCAATGACACGCTGGAGACCAAGCTTCTGGCCGGACAGTCCGGCTACGACGTCGTGGTGCCGAGTGTTTTTTTTCTCGAACGCCAGATCAAGGCCGGCGTGTTCCAGAAACTCGACAAGTCGAAGCTGCCGAATCTCGTCAATGCGTGGCCCGACATCGCGAGCCGGCTCGCGTCCTACGACCCCGGCAACCAATATGCCGTCAACTACATGTGGGGCACCACCGGGATCGGCTACAACGTCAGGGCGATACGAGACCGGGTCGGCGCGGGTGCGAAGATCGATAGCTGGGACGACGCCTTCAATCCGGACAAGCTCGCCAGGCTGAAAGACTGCGGAGTCCATATGCTGGATTCCCCAGACGACATTCTCACGACGGCGCTGCATTACCTCGGGCTTGATCCGGATTCGTCGGAACCGAAGGAGCTGGAAAAAGCCGCCGATGTCGTCGCCAAAGTGCGGCCGCTGGTGCGCAAATTCCACTCATCGGAATATCTCAATGCGCTCGCGAGCGGCGAAATCTGCTTCGTCGTCGGCTGGTCCGGCGACATCAAGCAGGCGCAGAAGCGCGCGGTGGAGGCCAAAAACGGCATCGAGATCGGTTACGCGATTCCCAGAGAAGGCGCGCAGATGTGGTTCGACAACCTCGCCATTCCGAAGGATGCCAAGCACGTGGCGGAGGCACACGCCTTCATCGATTATCTGCTGCGGCCCGAGGTGGCGGCCAAAAACAGCAGTCTCGTCGCTTATGCGAACGGCAATCTGCCGAGTCAGAAGCTGATCGATCCCGGCGTGCTCAACGATGCCGGCGTCTATCCCGATGCCACCGCGATGGCGCGGCTCTATGTCATTCATGCGCACGACATCAAGACCCAGCGCCTGATCAACCGGCTATGGACCAGGATCAAGACCGGGCGTTAGCGCCAGCGGCGGTGCAGCCAGAGCCACTGGTCGGGATATTCGCGAATCCAGCCCTCGATCACCGTCATGATGGCCTGCATGGTGCCGGCGATGTCGATCTTGCCGTCGGCGTCGCGCACCGGCGCGATCTCCTTGCTGAGCTCGACGCGGAAACGATGGTTGGGAAGCCTGATGATCCGCACGCCATGAATCGGCGCCTCGACCTGGCGGGCGAGGCGGGCGATCAGCGGGTTGGCCAGCGTCCGGCGGCCAAAGAACGTCACCTCGGCGCCGCGGGTGTAATATTGGTCGACCAGCATGGCGACGTGGCGGCCGGCCGCCAGTTCGCGCGCAAGCCGTACCGGGGCGTCGAGGCCGGTCGCCAGCATTTCGCCCATGCTGCCGGCGCGGATCTGCGTCACCGCATCGGCGACAGCGCCGAGATTGGGGCGGCGGTACAGAACGATGGTGTCGAGACGGTGCTGCTTGGCGACCTGCGCGCTGAGCTCCCAATTGGCGAGATGCGCGGCAAAGATCAGCGCCGGCTTTCCGTCGACCCGCAGTTGCTGGAAGCGGTCGTAGACCTCGCGCGTATATTCGACGTCGGTCGGTCCTGGTTCGTCGACGTCCTTGGTGACGATGCGGTCGAGCTGGGCGAATTCCGCGGTGAAACGTCCGAGATTGTCCCAGACCCCGGCCAGGATCGTCTCGATCTCGGCGTCGGCTTTTTCCGGGAACGCGGCCTTTAACTGGGCGCGGGCGGTGCGGTGCTCGCGCAGCCACGGCCCGATCATGCGCATGAACCAACCGCAGAAGTTCGCCATCATCTTGCGGTTGGGCAGCCGCAACAGCATCAGAATCACGACGGTGACGGCGCCGGCCGCCGCGTCGAGCAGGCCCAGAAGTCGCTGGCGCAGGCGGCGTTGCGGCATGGCGGCCTTAGAAGTGAACGACGATCTTTCCGAATACCTGGCGGCTCTCGATCCGCGCCAGGCCGCGCTCGAATTCCACAACCGGGATCTCGAGATCGATCACCGGCAGCAGCCCGTTCGCCATCTTGGCAAGGCTGTCGCGGATATTGCGCATCGAGGCGCCAAACGACCCGAATATTTTGTATTGCTGCTGGAAAAGCTGCATCAGGTTGAATTGCACGCTCGGCCCTGCGGTCGAGCCGCAGGTGACGAGCCGGCCGCCGCGCTTGAGCACCAGCAGCGAGCCGTTGAAACCTTCGCCGCCGACATGCTCGAACACGACGTCGACGCCTCTCTTGCCGGTGAGCTTGCGGGTCAGGGTCTCGAACCTTTGCGTCTTGTAATTGATGACGTGATCGGCGCCGATCGCTTTGGCCTTCTCCGCTTTGGTGTCGTCGCCGACGGTGGTGATCACCGTGCAGCCGATCGCCTTTGCCATCTTGATCGCCACGGTGCCGATACCGGAGCCGCCGGCCTGCACCAGGATCGTTTCGCCGGGCTGCAGCTTCGCGTTGTCGAACAGCATATGCTCGACGGTGGCAAATGCGACCGGCGCGCAGGCGGCGTCGCGCATCGCGACGCCTTTCGGCACCGGTATGACGAGCCGGACCTCGATGTTGAGGAGATCGCGGGCAAAGCCGTCGATGTGAAAGCCCATGATGCCGCCGACGTTCTCGCAGAGATTGTCGTGGCCTTCGCGGCACGCCTTGCAGACCCCGCAGGTCTTGGCGCCATACATCACGACCGGATCGCCGGCCTTGAAGCCGGTGACGCCGGCGCCGACCGCAGCGATTTCGCCCGCGGCCTCGACGCCCACCACCAGCGGCATCTGCCGCTTGGCGAACGCCATGCCGCGAAAGCCCCAAAGGTCGAGATGGTTGAGCGCCACGGCCTTGACGCGAACCTGCACCTCGCCGGCGCCGGGCGAGGGCGGTTCGGCCACGTCGCGCAGTTCGAGTTGGCGGTCGCCGATCAGCGTGAGGGCGCGCATCGTCCCCGTCACGCCGGCTCGCGCGCCATGACCAGGGAGACGTTTTGGCCGCCGAATCCGAACGAATTGGAGATCGCGTAGCGCACCTGCGCGTCGCGGGCGACGTTGGGCACCACGTCCATCACGATCGCAGGATCCGGCACTTCGTAGTTGATGGTCGGCGGCAGCCGACTGTTTTCCATGGTGAGCAGCGTGAATACCGCCTCGACGGCGCCCGCCGCCGACAGAGTGTGGCCGACCATCGATTTGTTGGACGACATCGGGATGCTCTTGGCGCGCTCGCCGAACACGGCGGTGACCCCGAGCGCTTCCATCTTGTCGTTTTCGGGCGTTCCGGTGCCATGCGGGTTGATGTAGTCGATGGCGTCCGGCGTGATCCCGGCATCGTCGAGCGCATTGCGGATCGCGCCGATAATCGGCTTGCCATCCGGGCTCGAACGGGTGCGGTGGAAAGCGTCCGCCATTTCGCCGGCACCGGCCAGCACGCCGAGGATTCTGGCGCCGCGCGCTTGCGCACTTTCGAGGCTTTCCAGAACCAGCGCGCCGGCGCCTTCCGCCATCACGAAACCGTCTCGGTTCTTCGAGAACGGCTTGGATGCGGCTTCCGGCGCGCTATTGGAGGTCGAAAGCGCGGACAGCAGCGAAAACCGGATCAGCGATTCCGCATTGACCGAGCCATCGGTTCCGACACACAGCGCGGCATCGGCTTCGCCGCGCCGGATCGCCTCGACGCCAAGCTGGATCGCGCTTGCGCCTGAGGCGCAAGCGGTCGATAGCGAGATCGGCGAGCCCTGGGTGCCGTATTTGTCGGCGATCGCGTCGGCGACGCCGCCGAACATGAAAAGCTCGTTGAATTTGGTGAATTGCCCCGTGCCGGCCGCGCGAACGAGGTCATCGTAGCTCACCGCACCATTGGCGCCGGAAGCCTTGGCCAGCTCGGTGCGCTGCTGCCATTCGATCTCGACCGGCGCGACGGCGAGGAACAGGGGACCCGGAAACTCGCCCTTGCTGCCGAGGCCGGACTGGCTCACCGCTTCCTCGACCGCGAGGTCGGCCAGCGCGGTCGACAGCGCCGGCGCGCAGACGATGTCGACGTCGAGGAAATCTACCGTGCCGGCGATCGTGGTCTTCAGTCCCGCCGTCGAGAAGCGGGTGATGTCACGGATACCGGACTCGCCGGTGGTCAGCTTTTTCCAGTTTTCGGCCTTGCCGGCGCCAAGCGAGGTGACAACGCCCATTCCGGTGAC
Organism: Hyphomicrobiales bacterium; assembly: GCA_038206695.1. GTDB lineage: Bacteria > Pseudomonadota > Alphaproteobacteria > Rhizobiales > Xanthobacteraceae > Pseudolabrys. Next base: position 31,912 of record JBBRAN010000004.1, read on the forward strand.
GACGACGACCGGTCTTCTGGCTTTATCGCGGCTTGCTGCCATGTCGCGTCTCCTTACGGTGCTTCAATCAAGGCGAGACCTTCGCCCCGCCAGTAACCGACGCTGGTGACCACCACCTGCGTGAGCGGCGCGGTCATCGGCTGCTCGAGGCCCGAGCTGTCGTGCGGTGGGAATAAACTACCATGCCCCACCGCAATCGCCGCAATTGCGACATTGACGGCAAACTGCGGCTCCAGCCCGTGCCCGATATAGGTGCCGCTGGCGCGAACCGGAAGCCCGTCGAGGCCTTCGAGAAATGCGCGTTCCTCGCCCGTCGCCGGTTCTGCGCCGGTTGCGCCGGACAGCACAGCGGCGTGTTTGCGGTCGATCTTGGCGGCGATGCGCTGCCACATCTTGTGGAGCGTCGCCTTTGGCGATTGCTTCGCGCGATTCGGCCGCTCCGCCAGAACGTCGGAAATGCGCGCGAGTATCTTGGCGCCGCGTTTTTCCGCGTGGGCGCGGGATTCGATCACCAGAAAAGCACCGTGCGAGCCGGTGACCAGACCGCCGCGCTTGCTGCGCTCCCACACCGGCGCGTAGCCACCGCGCAACAGCGCCGAGCCGAACTCGTAGAGCATCAGCAGGTCCTTGCGCTCGGCATTGTACGAGCCCCCGACCAGCGCAATTTCGCTTTGCCCGGCATTGACCCGCGCGACCGCGATGCGGACCGCGTTGACGGCCGAGGCTTCCTCGCCCATGAACGTGCGCGACGAACCGGTGACGCCGTGCACGATCGAGATGTTGCCGGCGAGCAGGTTCGACAACTGCGCCAGAAACAGAGTAGGCCGAATGTCGCTCATCAGCTTTTCGTTGAGGAAAGCGTCGGCGTCGGCAGCATTGGGGATCGCGGAAAGAATGTTGGTGTCGGCGGCGGCATCGCGTTCGCCGCCGCCCGCCGCAACGATCATGTCGGTGCGCGACAGGATGGCCGCGTCGCCCTTGAGGCCGGCCGAATCCAGCGCGAGGCCGGCGGCGTAGGTGCCGATGCGTTGCCAGGCTTCCATCTGGCGCTGGTCGCCTTTCTTCGGAATTTGCTTGTCGAAGTCGAGGACTGCGAGCGGGTGCACCGAATAAGGCGCGTAGCTCTTCTCGTCGACATTCGTTTCGCCCGCCATCAGCTTCTGCCAGGTCACGTCCGCGCCTTCTCCGAGCGAGGAGATGATGCCGATCCCTGTGATGCAGGCTTCGCGTGCGCGATCAGTCATGGCATGAGCTCGGCCGGGAATTGGATCGTCTTGGCGAAGTCGCGCATGTAGGTGACGAACTGCGCATTGGGAAATTCGACGACGCGAAAAGTAATAGTCGCATTGCAGACAAGCTTTCCGTCGCGTTCGACCTGCGCTTCGGTGACCGCAAAGCCCGAACCGTCATGCAGAAGTTTGGCCCCGATCGCCAGTGTTTCGCCCGGTTTGACGAAGTCGCGGAATTTCACTTCCTTCAGTCCGGCGAGAAACGGCATCCGTTTGAACTTTTGCAGGGCAATCACCAGCCAGCCCGATGTTTGCGCCATCGCTTCCGTCAGCAGCACACCCGGCATCAACGGAAAGCCCGGGAAGTGACCCTCGAATATCGTGCTGGTGGCCGGAACGATGGCTTCGACGCGGATCGTGGTTTCGGCCGCGTTGATCTCAACGATCCGGTCGATCAGCTGGAAATACTCAAGGCGCATGGCGTTGCGGCCGCGCCTTTAGGCGCTTTTGGCCGCCACCAGTTCGTCGATACGGGCGCTCAGATTCTTCAGCACGAAATACTGCTCGGTGGTCGCCTTGCCTTCGTTGACCTCGGACGTCCACTGCTCGAGCGGCATTTTAATTCCGAACGCCTTGTCGATTGCGAACGCAATATCCAGGAAGTCGAGACTGTCGATGCCGAGGTCGTCGATGGCGTGGCTTTCCGGCTTAATGGTTTCACGCGGGATATCGCAGGTTTCGGCGATAATATTCGCAACGGTGTCGAAGGTCGAAGACATCGGAACTCTCTGATTGATTGGGGGTACAGGCGATTCGGGACAGGTGCGGTGCGCGCACAAGGACCCCCGGACCCGGCCTTCCGCCCGCGTGTGGTGCGAAGCGTATAGCGAAGCAGGGCCTCAAGTTCAATGCCGGTGCGCCTCCAGCGCAAGCGACTGCTTTTGTGTCCAGATTCGTCCCGAATCGCTTACCAGCGGGGCCGCGGGTCGACCGAAACGGGGGCGCAATTGCGCCTTCCGGACAGCACGCAATCCTGATTTTTGCGAATGGCAGCCATCGTATCGGCGAGCCAGAGACCCGCCCCGATCAGCGCCACGATAAATGCGAGCGCTGCCACATTCATCAGCATGCGCTGACGGTAATCGTCGGGCTCGTCGGCGCGCTGGAACTTGGTGAGGTCTTCAACCGGCGTTTGCGCGCCCGGCACGTCGCTGCTTCGGCGGTGACGGAAACGCAGCAGCCGGCCCTCGTTGGAACGATCGTCTTTCATCGCGCCCCGAGTCTATCACGCGTTACATTTTATTTCGCCGCCACAATTTTGTTTCTTGTCCCTGTGGCGGCAATAGGCCAAACTCGGATCGAGTAGGACATCACTCATCTTTCATCGGTTTGTTCCAGACCGGCTTGCGAGCGCGGGGTGAACCCGCGACGGATGAAAGGTTGTGCTCCCCCTGATGGGGCGGCATTGTGGAGGAGGAGTGGGCGCTCGTGATGCGAGGGCTTGCTGCGTTCGGCAATTCGCTGGCGGATCTGGCTTGGCTGGCGCAGCTGGCTTTGCTGACCGTGTTGCCGTTCGCTCATGAAGATCTCGCCGTCATTCTGGGCGGCTATCTTATCGTCAACGATCTGATGCCGACCGCGCTCGTCGCGCTGTGCCTTTATAGCGGCATGGTCCTGAGCGATTTGGCGCTCTACGGTCTCGGCGCCGGGGCGCGTCGGCTGCCGTGGCTGGGCCGGTTCGCCATTGACGGCCGCGTCCTTGGATTTGGCGACGTTCTCAAGCGCAACGTGTTCGGGCTGGTGGCGCTGTGCCGGGTGGTGCCGGGCGTGGTGTTTGTCGCTTTCGTGACGTGCGGATGGGCGCGGGTGTCGCTGGCGCGTTTCGCCGCCGCGAGCCTGATCGTTTTGGCACTGTACCTGCCGTTGATGCTGTACCTCGTGATCGTGTTCGGCGACGCGCTCGACGAGCATGTCGGCTATTGGGCTTGGCCGATGTTGTTTTTGGCGTTCGCTGCGACGGCATTCGCCAGAAAGCGCGTGTTCGCGTTCGGCAAGGGAGCGCGTTCTCCGGTTTACGACGCGCGTCTCCCTATTCCGGAAGTCTGCGCTGGCATGCCGGCTCTGGCGCGCTGCGACCGGGTCGTCGCGCTGGCCGAGCGCATTCCGCCCACCTTGTTCTACCTGCCGCTGGTATTCAACTGGATCAGGCTGGGGCTTCGCCATCGCTCGCTGACGCTGCCGACCGCGGCGAACCCGCATATCTTCACCGGCGGGATGTGGGGCGAATCCAAGAGCTCGTATTTCTTCGATGTTGAGGCCAGCCAGCGCAAATGGATTGCCGACTTCGTGGCGGTCAAGCGCAATGGCGGCACGGCCAGCCTGCAGGAGGATTGTGAACGCGCGGCGAGCGCGCTCGGCGCGGCAGGCCTCGCCTATCCGCTGATCGCCAAGCCGGATATCGGCTGGCACGGCCACGGCGTGCGCCGCATCGACAACGCGGCGAACCTTGCGCTCTATATTTCCGGCTTTCCGGCCGGAGCGACGCTGCTGCTGCAACGCATGGTGCCATATGCCGCCGAAGCGGCGGTGCTTTATGCACGGCTGCCGGGACAATCCAGCGGCCGTATCCTTTCGCTCACCTTGCGTTATTTCCCGCATGTCATCGGCGACGGCCGCTCGACGCTGCGCGAGTTGATTATGCAAGACGAGCGGGCGAATTGGAAAGCCGGCCTTCACCTGGGGGTCGACCGCTCTCATACCGGGATCGTGGACCTCAAGCGGGTGCCCGACGCCGGCGAAGTCGTGCGCATCGCGCTGATCGGCAACCAGCGCGCCGGCGCGCTTTATCGCGACGGACGGTGCCATATCAGCAATGCGCTGGAATCGCGGTTCGACGCGATCGCCTGCAGCATGAAGGAATTTCACTACGGCCGCTTCGACATTCGTTTCGAGTCGGTCGACGCGCTGATGCGTGGCGAGGACTTCTCGATCGTCGAGATCAACGGCATTGGCGGTGAGGCGATCGACGCCTGGGATGCACGACTTTCGGTCGTTGAAGTCTACCGGCGGCCGACCGACCAACAGCGGCTCCTGTTCCTGATCGGCGAGCGCAACCGCGCGCGGGGCTTTCGTCCGACCGGCATCGGCGAGTTCGTGACCAGCCTGTGGCGCCAGAATGCGTTGATCCGCCGTTATCCGGCTTCTGCCTGACCTCTCCGTGGACGCCGCCGGCTTGCGCGCCTAGATTGCGCCGGGGCGCGCGTTGGAGATTCGTCATATGAGGCACGTGTTTATTCTGTCGGCCATGCTTGGCCTGGTATCGGCGCTGCCCGCGCAAGCGGCGGATGTCACGGCGGGAACGCTGACGATTTCCGCGCCGTGGGCGCGCGCCACGCCGAAAGGCGCCAGCGTTGGCGCCGGTTACATGACGATTACCAATACCGGAACGGCTTCCGACCGCCTGATCGACGGCGCCAGCACGGCGTCCGACCGCTTCGAGGTCCATGACATGGCCATGGACGGCAGCGTGATGAAGATGCACGCCAAATCCGGCGGCCTCGAGATCAAGCCCGGCGCCACCGTCACGCTGCAACCGGGCGGGCTTCATGTGATGTTCGTCGGCCTGAAGGCGCCGCTCGCGCAGGGCCAAATCGTCAAGGTCACCTTGCAGTTCGAGAAGGCCGGCAAAGTCGAGGTCGACTATCCGGTGGCGGCGATCGGCGCGCAAAGCGCCGGCGGCGCCACGTCCGGCACCGCGCCTGCGATGGGCGGGATGAAGCACTAAGCCGGCCAGCTCGCTTTAGTAGTCTCCGCGAATGCCAGCTCCGCATCGTCGGGCGGCAGCATGCGAAACACATTGAGCGTGAACGAGATCATCACGTAATAGCCGAGGATGCCAACCAGCTCGACCATGCCTTCGTCGTTCAAGAACGCATGCACCTTGGCGTAGGTGCTGTCGCGCACGCGCTTGGTCTTGTAGAGCTCTTGGATGAAATCGTAGATCGCGCGCTCGTCCTTTGGTGCGGCCTTCGGTACGCGGCCGGCGCGCAGCGCCACGATCGTCTTGAGCGAAACCCCGGCCTTTTCCGCCATTGGCGCGTGCGCGTACCATTCGAACTGCGCGCGCCACAGCCGCGCGGTGCACAGGATCGCGAATTCGGACAGCCGCGGCGGCAGCGTCGTCTTGTAGCGGCAGTGGGCGCCAAGCTGCTGCGCGAGGTCGCCGAATGCCGGCGCGTGCAGCCAGGCGGCGAATGGCCCGCGCACGGTCAGCGTCTTGCCGCGCGGACCGGAGCGCATGGCGTCCATCAACGCGCGCTGCGGCGGGTTCATTTGCTCTTCGATCAGGATCGGAACGCGTGGCGACGGGCGCGCATTCGGGCGCTTGGCGGCGGGCATGACGGGGTCCTTGATGGCGGCGGGGCAGTGGCGCCTAGAATAGCGGAAGCGCGCGGCAGCCCGAAAGGGCGCGCGGGCCTATAGCCCCTCGGCGTTGACCAGAATGACGCCGCGGCCGGTCATGCGCAGTTCGACGGCTGCAGCATAGGACAGGTCGAGGATACGGCCTTTGGTGAAGGGGCCGCGGTCGTTGACGATCACGATTACGCTGCGGCCGGTGCGCTGGTCGGTTACCCGCAATCTGGTGCCAAACGGCAAGGTTTTGTGCGCGGCGGTGAGTTTCTCGGGATCGTAGGCCGCCCCGGAGGCGACCCGGCCGTGGTGGTTGCGGTCGTAATAGGAGGCCTTACCGGACAGGGATTGGGTTACCGCGCCCGCGTGGGCCATTCCGGCGGCGAGAGCCACCAGTGCCGCACCGGATGCGAATGTTAAGAGGCGCATGGGCCCTCGGAACGTCGCGGAAAGCCACGCAAGTATAGCCCAGCTTTCCTAACGATTTTGAATCAACGGCGGCATCGAGGGATTTCTCCGCAGCACGCGCGTTTGATATCCAACACTGGCTTCGGCAGTTAGTTCCTGGAACGGGCGCGCTGCGCCGAAGAAGTTGGTTGGCCTGCTCCCGAGTTCCTCAGGCCCGCGCGTGCTTGCGTTCGCCGGCCGGTGCGTTCGCTGATCACCGCCTCGACGCGCTTGCGGCTCTCTCTATGCAGCCTTTCCAAGTCCTCATCAGACATGTCCTCGATCGCTGCAAAACTGTTCTTGCGTCTTCGACGGCGAGCACCAATTCGGAGAGCTTGAGTTGCAAGGCGAGCGTGTCGCGGTTTTGCGTGTTTTGAATCAGGAAGACCATGAGGAACGTGACGATGGTCGTCCCGGCATTGATGACGAGCTGCCAGGTGTCGCTGTAATGGAACATCGGGCCCGTCACGGCCCACACGACGATGACGACAAAGGCGAGCATGAAAGCGACCGGATGTCCGGTCAGATGCGCCGTGGTCTGCGAGAAGTTGCTGAACTTTTCGTGCAGTCTGGAAGCCAAAGTTCTCTTGGCCGCGGCGGCGGGTTTTCGTGCCATGTCTCGTCCTGGGATGCGGCTCGTGCTGGCCGCGCGACAAAAACGCGCGGCAGGGGAACTCGTTCCTGCACTCGGTCAGCGGAGCGTTTTTGCTCCGGGCAATTTTTGCTTTAAGCGGCCCATCGCCGCCCAGGGATCCTTGCGCAGTTTCGAGAGCCGCCCCAGCACGTTGAGCACCGTGTATTGGTCGGCGCTCTTGAGCTTGCCGAGTTCGGACCACTCGACCGGCGTTGCGACCGGAGCGCCGGGACGCGCGCGGGTCGAATAGGGTGCCACCGCCGTCGCCTCGCGGCTGTTGCGCAGATAATCGATAAAGATGTGGCCCGGCCGTTTCGCCTTGGTCGCGGTGGCGAGATATTTGTCGGGGTGATCGGCGGTCATCGCCTCGGCGAAGGCGCGGCAGAATGCCTTGGCCTCCGCCCACGGCGTCGGCTTGATCGGCAGCACGACGTGCAATCCCTTGCCGCCCGACGTCTTGACGAAGCTGGTGAGCTTGAGGCCGGCGAGGCGCGCGCGCACGTCGCGCGCCGCATTGACGATGTCCGGCCATCGGGTGCCGGGCCCCGGATCGAGATCGAACACCAGGCGGTCGGCATGCTCGAGCTTGGCGGTCGACGAGCCGCGGACGTGGATCTCGAGCGCGCCCGACTGCGCCAGCGCGACCAGGCCATCGATGTCCTTGACGGCGATCGCCTTGTCGCCGTCCGGCTCTGGCACCAGAGTGAGAAATCTGGCTTCGACGCCGGCCGAGGCATGTTTCTGGAAAAAACATTGCCCGGCGGAGCCTTCCGGGCAGCGAACGATCGCGATCACCCGCGACACCAGATGCGGCGCCATCCACTTCCATACCCGGGTGTAGTAATCGGCGAGATCGCGCTTGGTCACGCCGGCATCTTCCCAATAGACCCGTTCGGGATGGGTGAGGCGAACGCCGCCCACCATTTCCTCGGTTTTGGCTTTGTTGGCTTTTTTGGCCGGCGCCGCCGAGCGTTTGGCGGGCGGACTTTTGACGGCAGCGGCCGCCACCTTGCGCTCGCGCACCACTTCCTTGGCCGCTTTGTCTTCCCGCACGCCCTGGAACGACGCCTGTCGCACGCGATCGCCATGGGTCCAGCCGCGGAATTCGACCTCGACCACCGTTTTGGGCTCGACCCAAAGCGCGCCGTTCTTGCCACGCTCTTCCGCCGGAACGGCGGCGAACGGCGCCTTGGCGACCCGCAGCGCCTTCAGGCGCTTGAACAGTTCGCGCGCCACCTTGTGGCTGTAACCGGTGCCGACGCGCCCCGCGTAATGCAGCTTGCCGGCCTCGTAATAGCCGAGCACGAGGGCGCCGATCGCCTGTGGATCCGCCGTCGAGGGAGCGTAGCCAGCCACCACGAACTCCTGGCGGTCGGAGCACTTGATCTTGAGCCAATCTTGGCCGCGCCCGGAGCGATAGGGCGCGTCGCTGCGCTTGGAAATGATGCCTTCGAGGCCGAGCCGGCACGCGTGCTTGTGAAGGACTGGCCCGCTTTCGTCGAGCGATTCCGATAGCCGCAGCAGGCCGGTTTTGCTCTCGCGCCCGAGCAGGGCGGTGAGCTGCGCCTTGCGCTCGCCGACCGGAAAATTCCGGAGGTCCTTGCCGTTGAGATGCAGCAGGTCGAATGCGTAGATCTTCATGCGGTCGCTGCGGCCCGCTTTGATGTCCTGTTGCAGCAGCGAGAAGCTGGAGACGCCCGTGTCGTCTTCCGACACGAGTTCGCCGTCGATCAGAGCAGTCTGGGCGTTGAGGCGGGCGACACGTTCGGCGACGGCCTTGAACTTGCTGGTCCAGTCGAGGCCGCGGCGGGTCAGCAGCCTGACCTTACCGTGATCGAGCCGTGCCTGCAGGCGGTAGCCGTCGAACTTGATTTCGTGAATCCAGCCATCCGACGCCGGCGCCTTGCCGGCAAGCGTGGCCAGCGCCGGCTCGACGAAATCCGGCAGCGGCGCGGTGCCGGATTTCGAGCGCCGGACTGGCTCCTTGGCCCGCAACGCGGTGGATTTTTTCTTGGTGCGGGCCTTGGCGGGAGTTTTTTTCTTGCCGGGTTGTTTCGCGACGGATTTCGCCTTGCCCGGTTTGTGCCGGGCCGCGCCTTGCGTGATTTCATCCATCGTGCGGTCGGTCGTCACCGAGCGCGGCATTTCCTCGAGGATGTCCTTGTCGCGGGGTTTTCGCGCTGCGTCGTCGGTCTGCTTGATCAGCAGCCAGTTGTTGCGCTTTTCGCCGGGACGCCGGTGCATGCGCACCAGGTGCCAGCCGCCTTGCAGCTTCTCGCCGTCGAGGCGAAAGGAAAGGTGGCCTTTCTGAAGTCCCTTGTGCGGATCGTACTCCGGCTGCCACGCGCCTTTGTCCCAGATCATCACGGTGCCGCCGCCGTATTGGCCTTTCGGGATCGTGCCTTCGAACTTGTTGTATTCGATCGGATGATCCTCGACCTCGACGGCCAGCCGCTTTTCGCCGGGAACGAGGCTTGGGCCGCGCGTCACCGCCCAGCTCTTCATCACGCCGTCAAGTTCCAGCCGCAGATCGTAATGCAGTCTTGTCGCGGCGTGCTGCTGGATGACGAAGGCGTGGCCGCGCCGCGCGCTGGCCTTGCCGGGTGGCTCGGCGGTCACGTCGAACCGGCGCTTGGCGTTGTAGGTCTTCAGCCCGGCCATCGTCGCCACACCCTGTCAGCCCGCCTTGCGCCGCTTGGCCGCCGGGCGCTTGCGCGAAGCTGCGGCTTTTTTCGCCTTTCGCGCCGGCGCTTTCGATTTGCCGCCCTCGCTCGTGTCGCCGCGCGCGCTCTTGCGCAACGCATCCATCAAATTGATGACATTGCTCGACCGCTCTTCGTGAACGATCGGCGGCTTCTTGCCGGCGCGTTTGGCATCGATCAGGTCCTTGACGGCGTCTTCATAGCGGTCGTCGAATTTGGCCGGTTGGAAATGGCCCTTTTTCGATTCGAGGATATGCACGGCTAGTTTGAGCATGTCCGCCGGCACTTTCGTCTTGGGAATATCGTCGAAGTATTCCGTCTCGTCCCGCACTTCGTTTTTGTACCGCAGCGCCGTCGCCATGATGCCCTTGCCGCGCGGTTGCAACAGCAGCAGGCGCTCGCGGCGGTAAACCACGACGCGGCCGAGCCCGGCGAGCTTTTCCTTCTCCATCGCGTCGCGGATCACCGCGAAAGCATCCTGGGCGACGTCGTCCTGCGGCACCAGATAGAACGACTCGTCGAGATAGATGCGGTCGACCTCGTCGAGCGGCACGAATTCCTCGATGTCGATGGTATGCGTGCTGGTGAGCGCGACGTTGTCGAGCTCGTCGTCCTCGAGCAAGAGATAGTCGTTGCCCTCGAGCTTGTAGCCCTTGACGCGGTCGTCCTGATCGACCGGATCGCCGGTTTCGGAATCCACCACTTCATTGCGAATGCGGTTGCCGGTCTTCTTGTTGATGATGTTGAAGCGCACGCGCTGGCTGGTCGAGGTCGCCGTGTACATGGCCACCGAACACGAGACCAAGGACAGCTTCAGGAAGCCTTTCCAGTTCGGACGCGGTGCCATGATCAAACCCCTCCAGAGACGCGATGACTAGGTGAACGCAGGCGCAAAACCCATGTTCCGCAACTGCTTAGCTCTGGGAACAATCATGTGGAACTCGCGTTGGTTTCGCAAGCGGCTAACTTTAGGAAAGGACATGTCATGATTGGCTGGGCTGTGACATTTCTCATTATCGCCTTGATCGCGGCGGTGCTGGGTTTCGGCGGAATCGCGGGCGTTGCCATCGAAGCTGCCAAACTCGTATTCTTCGTCGCGGTCATCCTGTTCTTGATTTCGGCAGTGGTCGCCATGGTGCGCGGACGCACCCCGACCGTTCCGTAACATTTCGAACAGTCAAAACACCCCGTGCCGCTCCCCGCGGCGCGTGGTTTTTATTTTGAGTGGCACGATAAAATAAAAACACCGCCGGCGATGCCAAGCGACGGGGTGACTGAATTCGTAATGCGTCAGCGGTCGTTGCCGGCGAGCACGGCGCGCGTCGTGCGGTCCGGGCCGAAATCGTCGACGCCGTCGATCGCCATCAATTCGGCGAGGCGGGTGCGGGCGCGATTGACGCGCGATTTGATGGTGCCGACCGCGCAGCCGCAGATGTGCGCTGCTTCTTCGTAGGAAAATCCCGACGCGCCGACCAGGATCAAGGCTTCGCGCTGGTCGGACGGCAACTGCTGGAGCGCGGTCTTGAACTCGGAGAATTCCATGCGGCCGTGCTGCTCGGGATGCGACTTCAGGGTTTCGGCGTAGCTGCCGTCGGCGTCTTCAACCTCGCGGCGGCGCTTGCGGTATTCCGAGCGGAAGTGATTGCGCAGGATCGTGAACAGCCAGGCCGACATGTTGGTGCCGGGTTGGAATGAATTGATGTTGGCCAGGGCGCGCAGCAGGGTCTCCTGCACCAGATCGTCGGCGCGGTCGACGTTCCCGCACAACGAAATGGCGAACGCGCGAAGGCTCGGCACCGCATTCAGGACAGCTTGTTTAACCGACTCATCGATCGGCATTAGTGCTTATCCTTATTTCCATTACCGTCGAGACGGGTGAGCAGATCGGCAAAACGGTCGGGCACGCCTTGGCTCAGGACGTCGTCGTACATGGCGCGGAGCTGCTGACCGAGCTTGGCCTGCACGTCGCGGCTGAGCTTTGCGGTCTGCTTTTTGCTGCGGGAGGAGGAGGTTTCCATTGCTTTCCTGGGCCCACCGGGCTTGTCACCCTCGTTCATGAAGTAGTCCTCCCCTGCGCCTTGGCACGCTGCGCATTCCCCGGTGGTACAAGGCGGAAACAATCGCCCGCGCAGATGGTTCCGAAGTATATGGAACTTTTTTTTGAGCGCCGGGTTGGCAACCTTGATACGAACCACGATAGTCAGGGACGACCGGGGCGCGACCCCGGTACGATCCGGCCGAATGGCCGCGGGAGGGTTTTTTGTCGACATCACAAACAGTTGCCCAGCACTTGCCGTATCTGCGGCGCTACGCCCGCGCTCTGGCGGGCGATCAGGGCTCCGGAGACGCTTATGTGGCGGCAACGCTGGAAGCGCTGATTGCCGATCCGTCAACGCTGGACGCTGGCGCCTCGACGCGAGTCGGGCTCTACAAGCTCTTCACCAAGATCTGGAATTCCGTCGGCATCAACTCCAAAGCCGGCCCCGCCGACCAGAACATGCCGGTCGAAAAGCGCCTCGCGCAGATCACGCCGAAGCCGCGTCAGGCCTTCCTGCTGGTCGCCCTTGAAGGACTTTCGGAAGACGACGCCGCCAAGGTGCTCGACGTCGACGTGCCGGAATTGCGCAAGCTCGTCGAGGATTCCGGCAAGGAGTTGGCCGCCGAGATCGCTACCGACGTTCTGATCATTGAGGATGAGACTTTCATCGCCCTCGACCTGGAAGGTCTGGTCGAAGGCCTCGGCCATAAAGTGCTCGGCGTCGCCCGCACCCATGCCGAAGCGGTGGCGCTCGCCAAGAACAAGCGTCCGGGCCTCATCCTCGCCGACATCCAGCTTGCCGATGGCAGTTCGGGTCTCGATGCCGTCAACGAAATGCTGCGTTCGTTCGAAGTGCCGGTGATCTTCATCACCGCCTATCCGGAACGCTTCCTGACCGGCGAGCGACCGGAGCCGGCGTTCCTGATCGCCAAGCCGTTCCAGCCTTCGACGGTGTCGGCGGTGTTGAGTCAGGCGCTGTTCTTCGAGCGCAATGCCAAGCGCCGCGACCGGCGCGCCAGCGCTTAGGTCGCCATATTCTGCGGCAATGTTCTAGCGAGTCGGCGGCTTCTTTCGCACCGAGCTGAAGCCGAGGATCAGGGCTTCTAGCAGCATGGCGAGCTGCATGGGGCGGTGCTCGGACAGCGTGCCGCGCTTCGGCTGACGCAGCGAATTCGTCCGCATCCACGCCAACATCCCGAATATGACAACGGCCGCGACAGTGAAGAGCGCAGCCAATATCAGCCGCGCATACAGAGCGCCCACCCACGCTTCCAGCAGCAACGTGCCGGCCGCCGTAAAATGGTAGAGCGCCAGAAGCGCAAACAGACCGATCAACGCATAACCGAGCGCGCGCCACAGCACCCAGCTGAACACCTGGTTGATGGCGATGATCGCCGATGTCGCAAGTTGATTGAGCCGCATGGCCCCAGCCTTCAACGCCGGTTCGACAAGCCGGAAGCAGGGCCAGTAGCCGCGGCTGCCGCAAGCATCGCGATGGCGCGCCGCTCGACTTCGTCGAGCAGCGTGAAGACCTCGCTCCCACCGCGCGAGCGCGGCACACCATTGGCACCGGCGGTGTCGGCCCTGGGAGATTGACGTGTCGGCATCGGTACCCTCGCTGTATGTGATATCAACGTGGGCCCGAGGCGGAAAGTTCCCGCGGTCTCGCCGGCAAAGAAAGGCCTCGAGCGCAGAGTAAAGAAGAAAAAGGCGTAGCTAGTGTTAACCAGCTACGCCCTAATTGGCCGGCCTTGCACGAGGGGGAGGGGGAAACGGCCGGTCGTTTCGTTAATGCGCCCGCCGCGATGTGGTTCCTAACATGCCGCAAAATCTGCACTGAACGCCCGCACTAGTTCTGCGTTGGCCTATGCCATGTCGCGGATTAATCCCAGTGTTGCGGTCCCGGACGACACCGCTGCGTCACAGCGCGTCGCCGACGACAAGCAAACCATCCAGTTGCGCGCCCGATCGGCGGCCTATGAACGTGCCTTGCGCGGCTCGCATGTCGCGGTTTTCACGCAGGATCCGGCGCTGCGTTACAACGCGATCAGCGGGCCGATTTTCGGTAAGGCGCCGCAGGAAATTCTCGGACACGACGACGAAGCCGTGCTGTCGGCCAAGAATCGCGGGCCCATTGTCGCTCTCAAGCGCGACGTTCTCAGCAGCGGTCAACCGCGCCAGGCCGAAGTCTGTGTCGGCGAAGGCGACGCGTTACGCTGGTACGACATTCACCTTGAGCCGCTGCTGAGCGAGGGCAACGGCGCCGGCGATGTTGTCGGCATCGGGGGCGTGTCGGTCGACATCACCGAACGCAAGGAAGGCGAAGCCCATCTGCGGCTTTTGATGCGCGAGCTGACCCACCGTTCGAAAAATTTGCTCGCAGTGATCCAGGCCATGGCGCGGCAAACCGCGCATCATGCGGGTTCGATCGACACCTTCCTCGAGCAATTCAACGCCCGCCTGCAGGCGCTGGCGGCATCACACGACCTGTTGGTGCGCGAAAGCTGGTACGGGGCGTCGCTGCGGAGCCTCGCAGAATCCCAGTTGGCGCCTTACCTGGCCAGACTACACCCTGTCACCATTGAGGGTCCCGCTATTATGCTGACGCCTGAAGCTGCCCAGGGCCTCGGGCTGGCGTTGCACGAACTGGCGGCCAATGCGGTCAAATATGGCGCGCTGTCGGCGGGCGAGGGGGACATTTCGGTGACCTGGACGGTCACCGGCGGTTCCGGCGTCAAGCTGATCTGGTGCGAGCGGAGCGGCCCTCGCGTCAAACCGCGGGGCAAAAGCGGCTTTGGAACTCTGGTGATCGAACACAACCTCGTGCGCGCACTTAACGCGGATGTGAACTGGACCTTCGAAACAGAGGGCGTCCGCTGCGAAATCGACATTCCGGCCGCCCAATTGGTCGCCCGGCGCTGAGAACCACCCGTTCTATGTCAGGAACATATCGCAGGGCTCGCCGTTGGATTCGGTAACGGAGAGGGTCATGCGTAGTCTTGCCTCATATATTCTCGCAGCTTTCGCCATCACCATGGCGCTCGATTTCGTGGTTCCGACCGCGGGTTCGGAGCGTTGGCCCAGTGTTGAGATGGGCACGCCCCGGCTGCAGCAGAACGTCAATCGGGACGCGAAGTCCGACCGGTTGAACGGGACGGGCCGCAGGGTGCTCGACCAGACGGTCCGCGACGTGCCGTTCGTTACGCCGGCTCGGCGTCAGGTCCCGGAAGGCTGCGATCCGGCCTTTAGTCCGCTGTCTGCCTCGGCCCGGCTCAATTATGCCAGCCGGTGCGTCGCGTAATTCAAGACAGGCAGCCCTCTAGCAACACAAGTTCCCCTGCGCGATGCTACGGCGCGGGATGAACCCGGAGGGAACGGCAATGAACAAGGTCATCTACACGATAGCGGCTGCCGTGCTGCTGACGGCGGCCGGGCAGGCGCCGGCCTCGGCGCAGGCCAACCGCACCAAAGTCGGGACGCTGACCTGCGATATTTCCGGGGGCATCGGCATGATTATCGGCTCCAAGAAGTCGGTGAGCTGCATCTTTACGCCCGGACAATCCGGCGAGCGCGAAGTGTATGTCGGCTCCATCACCAAGTTCGGCCTCGACATCGGCGCAACATCGGGCGGCGAGATGGTGTGGGGCGTGTTCGCGCCCAGCACGCGGGGCCGCGGCGTGCTCGCCGGCAATTATGCCGGCGCCAGCGCCGAGGCGACCGTCGGCGCCGGTCTCGGCGCCAACGTGCTGGTCGGCGGCTCAAACCGTACTGTCGCGCTGCAGCCGATTTCGGTGCAGGGCCAAGCCGGCCTCAACCTCGCTGTCGGCGTTGCCGGCCTCGAGCTTCAGCCGGCCCGCTAAAACTTCGTTTTGTAGCGTTGCATTTGCTTGGATCGGCCGCCTTCCTAGGCGGCCGATTTTTGCCGTTTGGCGCGAATTTACGAAGTGTTTTGTCGATCGGAGGCGGCTGCCGGCTTGCGGGAGCCGCGGTCATGGCCGAATATCGGCAAAACCCGAGCGGGCCGGGACCGCCTTGGGGAAGCTGGGGGGCTCGATGCGCGATTGTCGCCGCCAACTGATTATCGGCGCGCTATTTTGCTGCGCCATGACCCCCGCAGCGCCGGGTCTCGTCGCGGCGGCCACCCACGATGAAATCGTCGAATCCTGTCGGCAATCCGTCGGCCGTCCGATCGTGCAGGCGTGCATGGGAGGTCGGCGCGGCGACAGCGGTGCCCTCGAAGAATGCCGCAAGAAAGCCACGCCGCAGGTGCGCGCATGTGTGATGAGCGCAGAACAGAAAATCGCAGCCGGCAAGGCCGCGCCGGCCTCCGCACCGAAGGCGGATACCGGGGCCCCGGTTGACGCTTCGCTGGCGCCCGCGGTGTTCGTTGCACCCCCGCGCACCATCGCCGACATCACGGCGATCCTCGATCAGGAAAAGCCCGACTCGGCCAAAATTGCCAAGGCAAAGGCCGCGGCGGATGCCACGCTGCCCGCTGGCTCGAGCGCAGCCAAGCTGACGCAATTTTATTATGACCGCGGCAATGCCCGCAGTTTTCTGGCGCGCAATCAGGAAGCGTTGGACGACGGGAAAAAAGCGTTGGAGGTCGGCAAGGGCGCGATTGAGCCCCGGCAGCTGGTGCGGATTCGCCAGTTCGTCGCCCTCCAATATCAGGCGCTCGGCGATCCCAAGCAGGCGATGGCGACGTTCCAGGACATCGTCAACAACGCCGACCAGCCCGGCGTACGCGGCAGCCTGATCAATTCGGCGCGCAACATCGCGCAAGTGCTGGTGTCGATGGGCGACGTCACCCAGGCCGATGCTTTCGCGCGGCGCGTAGCGTCACGGGTCCAGGAGGCGCGCGGCAGCCCCCATCCGATGTGGCGGGAAACATATGCGAGATACGGTAACTCCTGGGAGTCCGATGCCGATACCGCGCGTGCGCTGATCTTCGAGGTGCGCGGCCAGTACAAGGAAGCCGAAGCCGCCTATACCCGCGCCGAGGCGTTCCGCCGTGCCTCGATCAAGGACGTGCCGAAATTCGATTTTCCGCCGCCGGTCGGGCAAGTCATCATCGGCGCCGACCATTTGATGATGTCAATCGCAAGGGTGAAAGCCAAACAGGGCCGCTTGAGCGAATCGGAGGCCGACGCGCGACGCGCGCTGCTGAGCGTTCTCAAGACCATCGGTAAATATCACGCCTCGACGCCGACCTTCGTGAACGGCTTTGCCAGCATTCTGGTCGAACAGGGACGTTACGCCGAAGCGGAGAAACTAGCGCGCTCAGCGCTGGAGGTGCAGCGCACGCTCGGCATCGCCGACGATTCTCCGACCAGCGCCGTGATCCTGTCGCAGCTTGGCGGCGTGCTGACGCTCCAGCGCAAGGACAAGGACGCCGTTGAGATTTACGCTCAGCTCGAAAAAGCCATTGCCAAGTGGGACGAGCAGCGCCGCGACGTATTCCTGCTCAACAGCTCGCGCATCTCCGCGCTTTACTCAGCGGGCCGTATCGCGGACGGCATTGCGGTGGCGCAAACGCTTGTTAAGCGGCAGGCGGCCCGCACCGGCGAAAACCATTTCGATACCGCCTCGGCGCGCGGCACGTTGGCGGTCGGTTATGCCCGCGCCGGGCGTGACGCCGACGCAATCAAGGAATTCAAGGCGGCGATCCCGGTCATGATGACGGCGTCGCGCGAGAACGCCGAAGATGACGACACCACGGTGATCGCGGCGCGCAGCCAGTCGCTGCAAATCGTGGTCGAGGCCTATATCGGCGTGCTCGCCCGCAACGCCGGCAAGGACAGCGCGGTTGAAACCTTCGCGCTTGCCGACTCGATCCGCGGCCGTTCCGTTCAGCAGGCATTGACCGCATCCAGCGCGCGCATGACTCTCACCGACCCGGCCTTGGCTGAGCTGGTTCGCGCCGAACAGGACTTCGGCAAGCAGATCAACGCCCAACTCGGCACCCTCAACAACATCCTGTCGCTGCCGTCGAGCGAGCGTGACGAAAATGGCGTGCGGGCCATCAATGCCGCGATCGAAAAGCTGCGCACCGACCGCAACAAGGCGCGTCAGGACATTAATCGACGGTTTCCTGCTTATGGCGATTTGGTTGATCCCAAGCCGCCATCGGTCGAGCAGATCAAGGCAGCGCTGCGGCCGGGCGAAGCGCTGCTGTCATTCTATTTCGGCCGCGACGCCAGCTTCGTGTGGGCGGTGCCGAAGGAAGGCACGGTTGCCTTCTCCGCGGTGCCGGGCACCGCGCTCGAGCTGGAGGTGAAAGTGCGCCAATTGCGCGACGCACTCGAGCCACAGGCGACCATGGTGTCGGAAATCCCGCCATTCGATCTGGCACTTGGCTACGAGCTTTATTCGGCATTGCTCAAGCCGGTCGAGGCCGGCTGGAAACCGGCGAAATCGCTGGTCGTCGTCACAAATGGCGCGCTCGGCCTGCTGCCGTTGTCGCTGCTGCCGACGGCGCCCGTCGTGCTCAAGGAGAGTGCCGGGCCGTTGTTTGCCGCCTATCGCGACGTGCCGTGGCTGGCGCGCAGTCACGCGGTGACGATGGTGCCGTCGGGGGCGGCGCTGCGCACCTTGCGGGCCTTGCCGGCAGGGCGGCCGACCCGCGGCAATCTGATCGCCTTTGGCGATCCGTATTTCAGCGAGAAGCAGGCCGCCGAGGCCGAGGGCAAAGTCGTGGTCGCATCGGCGGATCCGGCCGCCGCGGTGATGCGCGGTGTGCCGCTCCAGCGCCGTTCCAGCCCGCAAACGCAGGGTGTCGACAGCGCCGAACTCGCGCAACTGCCGCGGCTGCCCGACACCGCCGACGAATTGCGCTCGATCGCGCTGGCGCTTGAAGCCGACCCGGCCAAGACGCTCTACCTCGGCAAGGCCGCCAACGAGCAAAATGTAAAAGCGATCGACCTGTCAGGCTACAAAGTGGTGGCCTTCGCCACCCACGGCCTGGTGCCGGGCGACCTCAACGGACTGACGCAGCCGGCGCTTGCACTGTCGGCGCCGCAAGTCGCCGGTGTCGGCGGCGACGGCCTGCTGACGATGGAAGAAATCCTCACCCTCAAGCTCGACGCCGACTGGGTGGTGCTGTCGGCCTGCAATACCGGGGCGGGCGCGGGCGCAGGGGCGGAGGCCGCTTCCGGTCTCGGCCGTGCGTTCTTTTACGCCGGCACGCGCGCCATTCTGGTGACCAACTGGTCGGTGCATTCCCAATCGGCGCGCGAACTGGTGACCGACCTGTTCCGCCGGCAAGCGGCGGAAGCCAAACTGTCGCGCGGCGAGGCGCTGCGCCAGGCCATGGTGGCGCTGATCGACGGCAAGGGCTTCCTCGACGACAAGGGCGAGCCAGTGTTCGCCTACGCGCATCCGCTGTTCTGGGCGCCCTATTCGATCATCGGCGACGGCGGATGACATGAACTGCCCTTACTGCGCGGAGACGATCAAGGACGGCGCGATTGCCTGCCGCTACTGCAATCGCGATTTTTTCGTCATCCAGCCGCTGCTGGCGAAGCTCAAGGACGCCGGCAAGCGCATCAAAACACTCGAGAAACGGCTGGCCGCTGCCGGCATTGATCCGGATTCCGATCAACCGGCGGCGCCAAGCCCCGGCCTCGTCGTGCAGCGGACCGCGTCGATCGCGACGACGCTCGATACCGGAATTCCCACGCTTCCCCCACGGGCGACGTTGGTGCTTGTGGTCGCGATTCTGCTCGCGGCCCATTTCATCATCATCGTTGCGCTCGACCTGCCGCTCATTTACTTGCGCATCGTGTCGATCGCGGTGCCGCTCGTGTTCGGGTTTCTCTACCGCAAGTCGCTCGATCGCTGGCTGTTCTGGGATCTCGGCACCGGGCTTGCACTGGCGGTCGTCTCTATTCTCGGGATGTCGGCCGTCGTCGCGCAGGCCGACGGCGTCCCGCTGTTGCCGACCGACGTTCAAGGCTGGCGCGAATATGCTGAATACGCAGCCAGCATCGGCTTCGGCTTCTTCACGGGTTGCGTGTTGCGGCACGGGCTGATGGTCGCGCGCTCGCCATCGCCAAAAGTGAGCTTCCTGGTCGAATTGATCGCGCGCTTCATCGCGAAGAAGATGAAGGGCAAAGGCGATGACGACGATGACGACGCCCCGAAAGACGCTATCGACGAAAAGGTCAAGAAGATCGAGACTTTGGTTTCGGGCGCGATCGCTGCGGGTTCGGTGGCCGTTTCAATCTATACCGGGCTCTCCGGTCTCATTCATTGAAGGTTCAAGTCTGCCCGCGTAACTGGCCAGGATTGGCAAGGGGGATACCGATGCAACGGCCTGTTGTGACGATGCTGTTCGGCCTCGGCTTGGGCTTAGGTGGTTTGTCGGCGCTTGGCGTCGCTTATGCCGAGCAGCTCATTACGCCGGCGGAAGCCGCACTGCCGGTGCCGCCGGATTCCGGACTGACTTTGCGCGGCATTACGCGCGGTCCCGCGATCGAGCAGGTCGAGCCGCAGCCGGACGCGCAAAACCTCGCTTCGCCGCTTTCGCTCAAGGTCAAGTTCACCGCCCGCAACAATGCCGAGATCGACAAGGACAGCGTCAAGGTGACGTACGTGCGAACCCCCTCGGTCGATTTGACGGCCCGGTTGAAGTCGCATCTGACGACGGATGGCATCGTGATGGATAAGGCCGAAGTGCCGTCCGGCAATCATGTCCTGCGGGTCGATCTCAAGGATTCGCAGGGCCGTGCCTCGACCGCGTTGATCAAGCTGTCCGTGAAGTAGAGCGGGCTTTAAAAGAATCCGACGGATTCGCAGCCGGTCCCAGCCGCAAAGCTGTGCGCGGTCTTGCCTGCGCCGATGTCGACGACGTGGATCGAGCCGTCGCCCTGGCAGGCGACGAATAATTCGCCGCCGCGAAATGCGACATCCATCGGCTCCTTGCCGACCGCAACCGCCGTCTGCTTCTCGAACGATGGATCGATCAGGCTGACCGTATTGCTGTTGAGGCTGGTGATGGCGACGAGGCGGTTGTCGGGCGAATAACGCGCGATCTGCGCCGCTTTGGGCACGCCTTCGAGCC
The DNA here is from genome assembly GCA_038206695.1 of Hyphomicrobiales bacterium. Taxonomy (GTDB): domain Bacteria; phylum Pseudomonadota; class Alphaproteobacteria; order Rhizobiales; family Xanthobacteraceae; genus Pseudolabrys. The sequence goes on from JBBRAN010000004.1 coordinate 52,436, forward strand.
GCACCTCGCGCGCGACCTTGCCGGCAGCGGTGTCGATCAGGAACACCACGGGCGCTTCATCGCTGACCACCACCACAATGCGGCCGTCACCGGAAACCGCGATGCCGGCCAGCTTTTGCGGTGTCGCGATCTTGCCGAGCAGCTTGCGGTTCGGCAGGTCGATCACCGAAACCGTGGCGTCCTCCTCGTTGTCGGTATAGAGCCGCGTGCCGTCCTCCGTGATGGCCAACCGGTGGCCATTGGTCGAGCCGGACGGGATGGCGCCGATCATCTTCTGTTGTCTGGGGTCGATCACCGCCACCACCGCGCTGTTCTCGCAGGTGATGTAGACGAGGCCGTCGGCGCCGAGCCGCACCGTATGCGGCGCGCTGTAGGGCGACAGGTCGATGTCCGCGAGCCGCCGGCGCTTGAGGAGATCGATCACGCAAAGCGTGTGGCCGGGATTGGGATTGCGGCCATGAATGCCGTCGCCGAAGATCGGGACGTAGGCGATGCCGGCCTCGGGCACCACCAGCAATTCGTGAACGGTGCGCTGAAAGCCTTCCAGCACGGTTTCGGTCGCGAAAGTCGAAGGATTGAGAAACAGGATCTTGCAGCCGATCTTGTCGACCGCGATCATGCCGCGGATATTTGCAGCCATCGGGGCTACTTCTTTTTCTTCAGGAAGGCGGCGCAGAACGCGGCGTCGAACAGCCGATAATTGTTGGTGATTTCGACGCCCTTCGGGATGTCGCGGGTGGCGACGATATGCCCGCTGCGCCAGCCGGTATTGGCCTTTTCCGAATGGTTCATGTGGCGGTCGTGATCGATGGTCAGCAGGATTTCTCCATCGACCCGGTAGCCGTAAAACGAAATGAACTCCCGCGCCGGCTTCGGCAACTTGAGGAATTCCTTGGGCGAGTAGAAGCGGTCGTAGCCTTCGACGAAGCGCCAGACTTTGGCGCCCTTGCGGATGAATTCCCCGGCGAACACGCCAAGGCCGTGGATCGCGCTTCGGTCGAGATAGGTTTTGACGAGGAGCATGTTGGCTGGGGGACTAGGATTCGAACCTAGATTAACGGAGTCAGAGTCCGCTGTCCTACCATTGGACGATCCCCCATCAGCATGGGGCCCGGCGCCCGCGCGCCGCGCTCCACACATGGGACAAATTGTCATTTTTGACAAGTCCGCGCCGGCAAAGGTTACGCGCTCTTGCGCTGCGCGTCCTGGATCGCCTGCCAGACGCGCGGCGCCGAAGCCGGCATGTCGAGATGGCGGATGCCGTATTCCGACAGCGCATCGACGACCGCGTTCATCACCGAGCCGAGCGCGCCGGCACAGCCCGCTTCGCCGCAGCCTTTGGTGCCGAGCGGATTGCTCTTGGCCGGCACCGGATGGCTTTCGGTGACGAAGTCCGGCGCATCGTGGGCGCGCGGCATCGCGTAATCCATGAACGAGCCCGATACCAACTGGCCATCGGCGTCGTAGACCGTGATCTCCATCAGGGCCTGGCCGATGCCTTGCAGGACGCCGCCGTGAATCTGGCCGTCAACCAGCAGCGGATTGATCACGGTGCCGAAATCGTTGACGGCGGAGTATTTCACCACTTCCGTCACGCCGGTCTGCGGGTCGATTTCGACCTCGGCGACATGACAGCCGTTCGGAAACGCAGAGGGGACCGGCTCGCTGGCGTGCTTGACGTCGAGCGAGGAGGGCACGCCGTCCGGCAGCTTGAGGCCGCCGCGCAAATTCGCCGCCAGTTCCATGATGCCGATCGCGCGGTCGGTGCCGGCGATGACAAAACGCCCTTTGTCGAATTCGATGTCGTCGGCGGATGCTTCGAGCACGTGCGCCGCGATCTGCTTGCCGTTCGCGATCACTTTCGCCGACGCCTCGACGATCGCCGTGCCGCTGGCGGTGATCGAGCGCGAGCCGCCGGTGCCACCGCCCGCGATCAATTCGTCGCTGTCGCCTTGCAGCAGCCTGATGCGCTCGAACGGCACGCCGAGCCGGTCCGCCAGCACCTGCGCGTAAGGCGCGGCGTGGCCCTGTCCGTAATCAAGCGTGCCGGTGACGATGGTGACGTCGCCGTTCGGCTCGAAGCGGATGCCGCCCATTTCCTTGTTGGGCGGCGCGGTCACTTCGAGAAAGCAGCCGACGCCGAGGCCACGCAACTTGCCGCGCTTCTTGCTTTCGCGCTTGCGCCGGCCGAAGCCCTTGAGGTCGGACAGTTCGACGGCGTGCTTGAGCACCGCCGGGAAGTCGCCGCTGTCGTAGGTCATGCCGGAGGCCGCGTCGTAAGGCATTTCGCGCGGCCGGATCAGATTGCGCCGGCGCAGCTCGATACGGTCGATCCCGGTCGCATGGGCGGCGCGATCGATCAGCCGTTCGACGTAATAGTTGCCTTCCGGGCGGCCGGCGCCGCGATAGGCAGACACGAACGTCGTGTTGGTGAAAACGATCCGGCTCGAAACCTCGATCAGCGGCGTCTTGTAGATGCTCGCCGAGTTCTTCACGCAATTGAGCGTCGCCATCAGCGGCGCCACCGGGCCGAGATAGGCGCCGGCATTGCCAAACCCGGTGAAGCGCAAGGCCAGGAAGTGGCCATCTTTGTCGAGCGCGAGCTCGCCGGTCATCTCATGGTCGCGACCATGGTGATCCGACACGAATGAGCCGGAGCGGTCGTCGGTCCATTTGACCGGACGCCCGAGCGCGCGGGCGGCGTGCAGAATGCAGATATATTCCGGATAGACCGCCGCCTTCATGCCGAACGAGCCGCCGACATTGCCGGTGATGACGCGCACTTTGTCGGCGGTCGCGCCGAGCACGTCCATCAGGCCGGTTTTCATGCCGAACGCGCCTTGGCTACACGAATGCAGCGTCCATTTGTGATGGGCCTTGTCGAACGAGCCGATCGCCGAGCGCGGCTCCATCGCCGCCACCACCAGCCGCGTGTTGACCAAATCGAGCTTGACGGTGTGCGCCGCGCTGGCGAAGGCGGCTGCGGTCTTGGCGCTGTCGCCATAGTGATAGTCGAGCGCCACGTTGCCGGCGACGTCGTCGTAAAGCTGCGTCGCGCCGGCCTTGACGGCTTCGCTCGCCTTGACGACGGCCGGCAGCGGCTCGATGTCCAGCGCAACGGTTTCGGCGGCGTCCTTCGCCTGCGCGATCGTTTGCGCCACCACCACGGCAACCGGATCGCCGACGAAACGCACGCGGTCCGCGGCGAGCGCTGGGCGCGGCGGCGCCTTCAGGGGCGAGCCGTCGCGGTTCTTGAGGGGCAGCGCGCATTTGAGCGGGCCATAGGTCTTCAGGTTGGCGGCGGTATAAACCGCGAGCACGCCGGGCATCGCCTTGGCGGCGGTGGTATCGATGCCGCGAATGACGCCGTGCGGTTCGCGGCTTCGCACTATTACCGCATGGGCCTGGCCATCGAGATCGACGTCGTCGGTGTAGCGGCCATGGCCGCGCACCAAAGTCGGATCCTCGGTACGCCGCACCGGCTGGCCGATGCCGAATTTCATCAGCGCGAGCTTGGCTGCGTCGTTTGTTCGATCGTTCATGCGGGCTTTGGATTGTGGGTGGCGGCCTGTCTCAATAAAGGAGGCCCGGAGGTTGCACAAGAACGCATGCCAAGACGCCGGGTTGCGCAGGCCGCATGCGCTGAATAGACTCGATCTCGATCGTAGAACGCGAATGAGCCGCGACCGGACCGGAGGGTCCTGACGGCGCGGCAGGAGGTTTCGCATGAGTGGCGGGGCGAGGGCCAACCCTGGCCCCGGTCCTGCCGTTGGGCGCGCGCCGGCGCGCGTGCGGTGGGGCCGGGATGGGCCAGGGCACTCCGGCAACCGCAGCGGGCACGACCGCGGCGGCGCGACCTATGCCGCGCTCGACCTCGGCACCAACAATTGCCGCCTGCTGGTTGCCCGCCCGACCGCGGACAGCTTTCGCGTGGTCGATGCGTTCTCGCGGATCATCCGGCTTGGCGAAGGCATCGGCGCAACCGGCCGCCTCAGCGAAGCCGCGATCCTGCGCGCGATCGACGCGCTCGCGATCTGCCGCGACAAGATGAAAAACCGCGGGGTCACGCGCGCGCGCCTGATCGCGACCGAGGCCTGCCGCGCCGCGGCGAACGGCGTGGAATTTCGCGAGCGGATCGCCAAGGAAGTCGGGCTTGAGCTCGAGATCATCGGCCGCGACATCGAGGCGACCCTGGCCGCCACCGGCTGCACGCCGTTGATCGATCCCCGCGCCGCAGGGGTTGTCCTGTTCGACATCGGCGGCGGCTCGTCGGAGCTGGTGCGGCTCGAGCGTTCGGCGAGGACCCGTGAAGGCCCGCCGCCGCCCAAAATCCAGGGTTGGGTTTCGCTGCCGCACGGCGTCGTGACCCTGGCCGAACGCTATGGCGGCACCACGGTAAGCCGCGACACCTATGAAGCGATGATCGGGGAAATCGCCGCGCTGGTCGCGCCGTTCGCCGCAAAGCATGGCGATATTGCCGGCGTCGACCTGCTCGGCACCTCCGGCACGGTGACGACGATCGCCGGCGTCCACCTCGAGCTTAAGCGCTATGACCGCAATCGCATCGACGGTGTCTGGATGACGTCGGGCGAGATCGCCGCAGTCAACGAGCGCCTGCTGGCCATGAGTTACGAGGAGCGGATCGCGAGCCCCTGCATCGGCGCCGAACGCGCCGATCTCGTGCTGGCCGGCTGCGCCATCCTCGACGCGATCCGGCGCGCTTTCCCATGCCCGCGGCTGCGGGTCGCCGACCGCGGCCTGCGCGAGGGCATGCTGGTCGAGATGATGCGCGCCGACGGCGTGTGGGATCAGCGGGTCACCTCATGACCGAGCGGGACAAGGACACGCGCCCGCTGAAGGTGCGGGTCAAGACCGGCAAGGGCCGCAAGCTGTCGTCGAAGCTCTGGCTCGAGCGCCAGCTCAACGATCCTTACGTCGCTCGCGCGCGCCGCGAAGGCTTTCGCTCGCGCGCCGCCTTCAAGCTCGCCGAGATCGACGACAAATATCGTGTGCTCAGGAAAGGCGCGCGGGTCATCGACCTCGGCGCGGCGCCGGGCGGCTGGAGCCAAGTCGCGATGCAGCGGGTCGGGCCGTCCGGCCACGTCGTCGGCATCGATGTGCTCGAGATGGACCCGATCGCGGGCGTCGATTTTGTCACGCTGGATTTTTTCGACGCCACCGCGCCGGCCAAGCTCAAGGCCATGCTCGGCGGCGAAGCCGACGTGGTCTTATCCGACATGGCGGCCAACGCCACCGGTCACCGTAAGACCGACCACATCAAGATCGTCGCGATAGTCGAGGCGGCGGCCGAATTCGCCCGCGAGGTGCTCAAGCCGGGCGGCGCTTTTCTGGCCAAGGTGATCCAGGGCGGCACCGAGCCCGCGCTGCTCGCCGACCTCAAGCGCGACTTCGCCACGGTGCGGCACGTCAAGCCGGCGGCGAGCCGGACGGATTCCGCCGAGCTCTATCTGCTGGCGACCGGATTCCGAAAAAACGCCTAGCGCCGCGCGTCGCGGAAGATGTCGGTGAATTGTGTCGGCCGGTAGCGTTGCGGTCCGCTCTGGACCTGCTTGCGCTGCTGCACGGGCTGCGCGCGTACCGGCCGCCGTTCGGCCGTGCTGGTTTCCGCTCGTGGCGCGCGAGGCTGGCCGGCTTTGTTATCTTTCGGCTCTGACTTGGGCGTTTGCGGCACCGGCGCAGCCGCCTCCGGTTTTGCCGGGGGCGTTGCCGCGGTTTTGACGGCGGTCTTTGTCGGCTCGGCTGCGGGGGCCGGCGCGGGCTCGGCTTTGATCTGCCCGGTCGGCATATCGCCGCTGTCTTTCGCGCCGTCCTTCACTCCGTCTTTGGCGGTGTCCGGCTTCGCCGCGACGTCCGCTTTCTCGACAGGTGCTTTCTCGCGGAATTCCGGCCCGAGTCGCGCCAACGCCTTGCGCGCGTCGGCGTGTTTCGGATCGAGCGCCAGGATCTTGCGCAGGTCCTCCGCCGCCTTCGGGCGTTTTTTCAGACGCTCGTAAATCTGCGCGCGCTGGTAATAGGCCGGGACATTTTTGGGATCGAGCGTGACCACCTTCGTCAGGTCGGCGATGGCGAGTTCGCTTTCGCCGCGGCCCTGGCGCAGGCCGGCGCGCTGCAGATAGGCACCGGCATCGGACGGGTCGCGGCGGATCGTCTGGCCGTAATCTTCGATCGCCTTGGCGCTGTCGCCCTTGGCCTTGTAGATCGCCGCGCGGGTGCGATAGAGGCCGGCATTGCCGGCGCCGAGCGAAATCGCGCGGCTGAGATCGCCCAACGCGCGCTCGTTATCGGATCGCGCGGCATAGATCAGGCCGCGTTCGCCGAGCACGAAGGCGTTGTTGGCGTCGGCCTGCAGCGCCTTGTCCAGATCGGGCATCGCGCGGGCGTAATCCTTGCGTCGCGCCGCGACGATGCCGCGCACCCCCGCCGCCATGGCGTCTTCGGCATCGAGCTTGGCGATGTGGTTGGCGTCCGACAGCGCGCCGTCGAGGTCGCCATCCTCGATGCGCCACTGCGCCCGCATTTTCAGCGCATCGGTCTCCCAGGTGAACTTCAGCACGCGGTCGATGTCCTTCAACGCCCGCTTGCGGTCGCCTTTGCCGGCATAGGCCTGCGCGCGCATCTTGTAGGGCGCGGGCTGGTTCGGGTCGGCCGTCACCGCGCGGTCGTAGGCGGCAATCGAGCGTTCATAGTCGCCCTTGCGCTTCCAGACATTGCCCTGCGCAATCAGCGCGATCTGGTTCGCCGGCTCGAGCCGCGCCGCTTCCGCGTAATCAGCCAGCGCGCGGTCGAGATCGCCGGCCCTCTCGCGCGCCTGCGCGCGCAGGATGTAATTCGCCGCGTTGGGGTCGTGCCGCACCGCCTCGTTGAAGTCGGTGATGGCCCGGCCGGTGTCGCCGCCGCGCAGATACATCTCGCCCCGGCCGCCATAGACGCTCGCCCGATGCGCGCCGAGCGAGATCGCCTTGGCGTAATCCGCCTGCGCGCCGTCGGTGTTGCCGAGATCGCGCCGCACGGTGGCGCGGTTGATGTAGGGCGAGGCGCTCGCCGGATCGAGCTTGATCGCCATGTCGTAGTCCGCGATGGCGCGGCCATAATTGCCGCGCGCGTACCAGGCGTTGCCGCGGTTCTGGTAGGCGGGTGCGAAATCCGGGGCGAGCTCGACGGCGCGGTCGAGATCGGCGATGGCGTGAGGCACGTCACCGCGATCGAGATAGGCGAGGCCGCGCAAGGCGTAAGCGACGCCGGCAGGCTTGCCCTTCACGCGCGGCGACTGAATGAGGCCTGTGCAGGCGGCGATCCGCTCGGCGGCCTGCTCGACGACCTGGTTGGCGCAGCCACGCACACTATCGAGCGCCGCCGCCGGTCCGCTTGCGAACAAGGGGACGGCGAGCAAGCCCAACGCAAACACCAGTGGAGCCCCGCAGGCGGGCACGCGCATTAACCGTACTCGTTTACAAACCCACGCTCAGACGCGCTAAAATCCTAACTTACTCAAGCGTCTCAAGGTCCTGGTTAGTTAACGAGTTCCGCGCGTATCAGGCAACATGGTTAATGGCGGCGCTTAAACTTCGTCTAAAATTTTACCGGTCGAGCGCTAAGCGACCTTCTGGTCGCTGGTTTCCGCGGCGGGCGTTTCGCTCGGCAGCCGGTTGGCGAGTTCCGCGCCGGCGTCGTGCGGCAGCCGGATGAACATCAGGACCGACAATGCGGAGATCACCGACACCACGATGAAGGCCGGCGGGAAGTCGGCGGCCTGCAAGGTGTCGTGGCCGCGCACCGCCAACGTCATCTCGACCGCGAACGCACCGATCGCCACGCCCGCCGACACCGCCAGCTGCTGGGCGACCGTGACCAGCGATGTTGCGCGGCCGGCCCGCGCCGGCTCGATGTCGGCGTAAGCCAATGTGTTGATGCAGGTGAATTGCAGGGACCGGAAGAATCCGCCGGCAACCAGCACGAGCAGCATCAAGAACACGGGCGTCATCGGCGTGAAGGCGGCGCAGGCGCCGAGGAAGGCCGTGCTGATCAGCGCGTTGAAGATCAACACATGGCGGAATCCGCACCAGCGCAGGATGCTGGTGGTAGCGATCTTCATCCCCATGGCGCCGAACGCCGTCGCAAAGGTGATAAGGCCGGACTCGAACGGCGTCTTGCCGAAGCCGATCTGCAGCATGAGCGGCAACAGGAATGCGAGCGCGCCGATGCCGAGCCGGAACATGAAGCCGCCGATCACGCTGGCCTGGAAGGTGCGGATGCGAAACAGCTTGAGATCGAGCGCCGGGTTCGGCGTATGCCTGGCGTGAACGAGGTAAGCCACGGTGAAAACGCTGCCGAACGCGACTAGCGCCGCCACCACGCTCCATGGCAGGAAATTCAGGCCGGCGATCGATAGGCCGAACGCGAGCCCGCCGATGCCGAGGCCGGCCAGCAGCATGCCGAGCACGTCGAAGCGCTCGCGCTTTTCGCCATGCACGTTCGGGATGAAACGGCTGGCCAGCACGATGCCGACGATCCCGATCGGCACGTTGATCAGGAAGATCCAGTGCCAGCTCGCATAGGTCGTGATGAAACCGCCGACCGGCGGCCCCATCACGGGGCCGATCAGGGCCGGCGCCGTGACCCAGGCCATCGCGTTGACGAAATCGCGCTTGGGGATGGTGCGTACCAGCACCATGCGGCCGACCGGCGTCATCATCGCGCCGCCGAGCCCTTGCAGGATGCGCGCGATCACGAAATCGGTCAGCGAGCTCGACAACGCGCAACCGATCGAGCCGATCACGAACACGGCGATTGCGGCGCGAAACACCACGCAGGCGCCGAACCGGTCGGCGGTCCAGCCGCTCGCCGGGATGAACACCGCGAGCGACAGCAGATAGGAGGTCACCGCGAGCTTGAGCGCCAGCGGATTGCTGCCGATGTCGGCGGCGATCGCCGGCAACGAGGTGGCGATCACGGTGGAGTCCATGTTCTCCATGAACAGCGCGACCGCGACGATCAGCGGGACGATACGGTCTTTGCGGAGAGCCATGCGGTATAAACGGGGGGCGGCGGCCAAAGGTTCTCACCTTCATGCCCCCGGGCGCCGGGCGAAGGAAGCGGCTGCGGCCGGTTCATAACAGGCAGTCGCGCTAGGCCCGCAATAGCTCTAGGAATCGCGCCCCAGTCATGATATCGACCCACGCCAACCCAAACAGCGGGCCGTAACGGGCGGGGGAAACCTCGCCGGGGCTAACTTTTAAGCCTTTTCAGCGGTCCGGCTGACCGTTGGGTCGAATGGAGTTGGCGGATGGCGAAGAACAACGGCAGCCCGAGCGAAGCGCTCACCTTCGACGATGTGCTGATCAGGCCCGGCCTGTCCGAAACGATGCCGTCGGACGTCGACATCCGCTCGCGCATCACCCGTTCGATCACCGTCAATATCCCGATCATCGCCTCGGCGATGGACACCGTCACCGAGGCGCAGATGGCGATCGCCATGGCGCAGGCCGGCGGCATCGGCGTCATCCATCGCAACCTCGAGCCCCACGAGCAGGCGGCTCAGGTGCGCCAGGTCAAGAAATTCGAGTCCGGCATGGTGGTGAACCCGCTCACCATCAATCCCGACGCGACGCTCGCCGACGCACTGCAGTTGATGGCCGACAACCGCATTTCCGGCGTGCCGGTGGTGGAAGGCGGCGGCGCGGACAAATCCGGCCAGAAATCGCCGGGCAAGCTGGTCGGCATCCTGACCAACCGCGACGTGCGTTTCGCCACCAATCCGCTGCAACGTGTCGCTGAATTGATGACCAAGGACAAGCTCATCACGGTGCGCGAGGGCGTCAGCCAGGACGAAGCCAAGCGTCTGCTGCATCAGCATCGCATCGAGAAGCTGCTGGTGGTCGACGACCAGTATCGCTGCGTCGGTCTCATCACCGTCAAGGACATGGAAAAGGCGATCACCAATCCGAACGCCTGCAAGGACGAGCAGGGCCGGCTGCGCGTCGCCGCCGCCACCACCGTCGGCGACAAGGGTTTCGCGCGCACCGAGGCGCTGATTGCCGCCGGGGTCGACCTGGTCGTGGTCGACACCGCGCACGGACATTCACGCATGGTGCTCGAGGCGGTCAACCGCATCAAGCGGATGTCGAACAAGGTTCAGGTCGTCGCCGGCAATGTCGCGACCGGCGAGGGCGCCAAGGCGCTGATCGATAACGGTGCCGATTGCATCAAGGTCGGCATCGGGCCCGGCTCGATCTGCACGACGCGCATCGTCGCCGGCGTCGGCGTGCCGCAACTCACCGCGGTGATGGATTGCGTCAACGAGGCGCGCAAGACCGGCATCCCGGTGATCGCCGATGGCGGCATCAAATATTCCGGCGACCTCGCCAAGGCGCTCGCGGCGGGCGCCGACTGCGCGATGATCGGCTCGCTGTTGGCTGGCACCGACGAGACGCCGGGCGAGGTGTTTCTCTACCAGGGCCGGTCCTACAAGACCTATCGTGGCATGGGCTCGGTCGGCGCGATGGCGCGCGGCTCGGCCGACCGCTACTTCCAGCAGGACATCAAGGACGCGCTCAAGCTGGTGCCGGAAGGCGTCGAGGGCCAGGTGCCCTACAAGGGCGCCGCGGCGACCGTGCTGCATCAGCTCGCCGGCGGCTTGCGCGCCGCGATGGGCTATGTCGGGGCGAAGAACCTCGACGAATTGCACAAGAAGGCGGAGTTCGTGCGGATCTCCAATGCGGGGCTGCGCGAAAGCCACGTTCATGACGTGACCATTACGCGCGAGAGCCCGAACTATCCCAGCCGGGTATGAGCGGCTGCCGGCGCCGATTTCTGATGTGGATCTGAAGCGATAATCGAGAGGTGCGCCAATGTCCCGTGCCGATCTGATCCGCTATGCCGCTTGCTGTTGCGCGTGTCGCTGGGCGTGCTCTTTCTCGCCCACGTCTGGGTAAAATTTGCGGTCTTCACGCCGGCCGGCACCGCCAAATATTTTGAATCGCTCGGCCTGCCCGGGTTCGTCGACTATCTGACGATGGCGGCCGAGACCGCCGGCGGCGTCCTGCTGATCCTCGGCATCGGCACCTCGCTGTCGCGCTGGCGCTGATTCCCTTGATCCTCGGCACGATCGTCCTGGTGCACGGCAAGAACGGCTGGATGTTCTCCAATCAGGGCGGCGGCTGGGAATTCCCGGCGTTCTGGGCGGTGGCGCTGCTGGTTCAGGCGCTGCTCGGCAGCGGCGCCTATTCGCTGGGCCATGCGCTCGGCATCGGGTGGTTCTGAAACCACGCCCGCCGGCGCCTGAACCGCTGGCGGTCTGTGCCGAAGTATGACTATCTGCGCGCGACATTCATTGAAGGGTTCTCCTGATGCCGATCCAATTCGTCCTGCTGCCGCTGTTTGTTCAGGTCACGCTGACGCTCGTCCTTGGCCTTTGGCTCGCCGAGCTGCGGCGGCGCGATTTCAAATCCGGCGCGGTGCAGCCCGCGTCCATCTCGCTGCGTGAGCCGAACTGGCCGCGGCGCACGATGCAGGCGTCCTACGCGTTCAGCAACCAGTTCGAATTGCCGGTGCTGTTTTACGTCCTGACGATCCTGTCGATCATCACGCGGCACGCCGATGTCATCTACCTGGTGCTGGCCTGGATCTTCGTGCTGTCGCGGCTCGCGCAGGCCTACGTCCACATCACCAACAACGTCATTCACCTGCGCGGCGCGTTTTTCGGCATCGGCGCCATCGTGCTGCTGGCCATGTGGGTGATCTTCATGGTCCGCATCCTCGCCGGCCTGCCCTGATGACACCGGCTGCGCGGCTCGCCGCCGCGATCGAAATCTTCGGCACGATCGAGACCGAGCGCCGGCCGGCGCCCGACGCCCTCAAAGGCTGGGGCCTCGCGCATCGCTTCGCCGGGTCCGGCGACCGCGCCGCCGTCGCCGGGCTCGTCTATGACGCGCTGCGGCGCAAGTCCTCCAGCGCCTGGCTGATGGGCGCCGACACGCCGCGCGCCGTGCTGCTCGGCATGCTCAAGCGCGAGCGCGCGCTCGACAGCGAAGCGATCGCCAGGCTGGCCGACGGTTCGCAATACGGACCGGCGGCCCTGACCGAGGACGAGCGCAAGCGCCTCGATGCCGCCGATCTTCACGGCGCGCCTTCCCATGTCGAAGGCGACTACCCGGAATGGCTGGATGCTTCGCTCGAAAAGACGTTCGGCGCCGACCGTGTTGGGGAGGGCGCGGCGCTCGCCTCGCGCGCCCCGCTCGACCTGCGCGTCAATACTTTGAAGGCCAGCCGCGAGCAGGCGCTGTCCGCGCTCGATCTTGCGATGCAGCCGGCCGCATGGTCGCCGTGGGGGCTGCGCGCGCAGTTCGCGCCGGACGCCAAGGCCCCGGCGGTGCATGCCGAACCGGCCTTCATCAAGGGCATGATCGAGCTGCAGGACGAAGGCTCGCAGCTCGCCGCGCTGTTTTCAGCGGCCAAGGCCGGCGAGCAGGTGCTCGACCTTTGCGCAGGGGCCGGCGGCAAGACATTGGCGCTCGCGGCGATGATGGAGAACAAAGGCCAGCTTTACGCGACCGACGACGACAAGCGGCGGTTGGCGCCGATCCACGACCGGCTGGCGCGCTCCGGCGCGCGCAACGTCCAGGTGCGGACGCCCAAATCGGTCGGCGGCGAGATCGCCGATCTGGCGGGACGTCTCGACCTCGTTCTGATCGACGCGCCGTGCACCGGCACCGGCGCCTGGCGCCGGAATCCGGACGCCAAATGGCGGGTGCGGCCCGGCGCGCTCGAGCAGCGCAGCAAGGAGCAGGCCGAGGTGCTCGAGCGCGCGGTGCCGCTGGTCAAGGATGGCGGACGGATCGCCTATGTTACTTGCTCGGTGCTCGACGAGGAGAATGGCGCCCGGGTTCGAGCCTTCCTCGCCGGCCATCCGGAGTTGGCCGTGGTGCCGCCGTCGCAGGTGATCGCGGCGCTCGGTGGCAAGGCGGCGGATTTCGCCAAGGCGGCGCGGCTGACGGGCGAGGGCGTGCTGATGACGCCGCGCACCACCGGCACCGACGGATTTTTCGTCAGCCTGCTGCGGCGCCCCGTTTAGCCTTGTATTAAAGCGATTTCCCCGATTGCGCCGCAATCCGGGCCAAATTTCTCCGCGATGTTTTCGTGACTGGCGCTTTCGGCCTTGCCGGGGGATTTCTGCATATGTTGGTGGCGACACGCGATCACGAGCTGCGCCCGAACGGCCGGCATTTACCGCCGGCTGCGGCGCCTGGGCAGGGCGTCCCGCCGCGATCCCGGTTGTCGCACGTCACCAGCGCCCTCCAGTTGATCGGCTCGCTGATCGGCATCCCGCTCGCGCTCGCCAGCGGCTACTCGGTCTATCGCGCCAATTTCTCGGCGGAAGCGAGCTGCCAGTCGCTGCGCGCCAATATCGTCACCATGCTCGACAAGAACGCCGACGCCTCGACGCTGCGCAGCCTGGTTCACCGCGACATCGTCAACTTCGAGCGCGATTGCGGCGCGGTCGACCCGGACGCCGTCGCTGCGTTCAAGAATCTGCTGACCGCCGAGCGCACGCCGCCGGCGCGCCGCGTCGAAACGCCGGGCAAAAGCGAAACCGCTAAGAGCGAGACCGCCAAACCGGGAACCGCCAAGGCTGAAACAGTGAAGCCGGAGCGGGCGGTCAAGATCGAACCACCGGCGAGGCTCGAGGCTGCCGCGAAGGTGGAAGCGCCGGCCCAGGCCGAAGCCGCGGCGAAAGCCGAGCCGACCGTCGCAAAGCCGGCCGCCACGCCGAAGAAAGTCGAGGCTGCGGCGCCGGTCAAAACCGACCGCGAAAAATTGCCGGAGGTGGCGAAGGTGGAAGCGACACCAGCTGGCGAGCGCGCCGAAGTCGACGCCAAGTGGTTGGCTGCCGTGCGGCAGGCCTTGCAGGACAGCGCCGCCCATCCGCAGGCGGCCGAGCCCCTGTCCGAACCGGCGCCGGCCATGCCGCCGCCGGTTGTGGTGCCGGCCTTGGTGCAAGCGGCCCCGGCTCGAAAGCCGGACCATCCGGTGCCGCCCGGCTCGATTCCCAAAACGGGCGTCAACGCGCAATAGGCTTGAACTGACGAGGGAGGTTATGCGGGCGATGCGGTGCCGTCATGCCCGCGCTTTCGCGCGGGCACCCGCAACCCCGACTGGATACACGCTGAGTTGCGGATGGCCGGTGTTGAGCCGGCCATGACGGACCGGCAGAATGCGGCGGCTCGCTGCCGCCGTCTCGGTTAAGACGCGGCGGTGGTTAATTTGCACAGGCCGCGGAACCGCGCGGCGTTAGCTCTGCTGTTTGTTCTTGCCGGGATGCCAGCCGGCGACCGCCGCGGCGTCGAACTCGACCTGCCAGCGTCCGCTTTTGCCGGGCAGGCGCACCGCCGCATCGAGGCGGCGGAGAAAGTCGGCGCGCGGGATTTCGCGAAAGCCCATCTCGCCTGTGGTCGGTGTCATGCGCTTGCCGTCGTTGAAGGCGTAGTCCCATTGCGCGAGATGGTAGTTGAGGACCGTGAAGCCGATCTTCGATGTATTGTTCTCTCGCGAGAATTGCGACTCGGTCACAAACATGCCCCCGAGCGCGAGGCCGTAGCCGCCGCCCACGAGTTCACCCGCTTCGTTCCACACTTCGAAGGAATGAGCGAGGCCGGCGTCGAACGCCGCGGCGTAAGCTCGCATGATGCGCGGCGTGATCCAGGTGACATGCAGCTTGCCGGGACGGCGCGCGGCGCAGGCTTTGATGACCCCCTCGAAATCGCGGTCGAAGGTGACCTTGTAGTGGGCGCGGCGCAATTCACGCCGCAGGCTTTTGCTGAGATGGGCGTGGCCGAACAACAGCAGCGAGCGTTGCGCCGGCGACCACCATTTGGCCGGGCCGATATGCGCGAACGGGTAAAGCCCGCGCGCCGTCGCCGCCGCCAAAGTCGGCACCGACAGGTCGTGCACGATGCCGGCAAGCCCGTCGTGCAGATCGGCTTCCGGATCGGGCAGGGCGGCGTCGGGGGCCATCAGGTCGGTGAGCCACAGCCGGGTCAATGCCGGCAGCGCCTTGTAGCGTGGCGGCTTGAGCGCCCAGGCGGTGCCCAGCGCCCAGCGCTCGAGGACCTCGAGCGGCGTTTCACGAAACAGCGCGTCGCGGCGGCCAAGACCGTCGCCAGGCTCGTCACCAGGACGCTCAAGCGGCGCAGCCAACGTCATTCGGTCGGCATGGAAGGCCAAAGCGGGCTCCAAACGTGTGGAAATTACGAAAATCTGCGCTTTATCTCTCACGCACGGGCTAACGGAGGGTTATCTGGAGAAGGCGAAATGGCGTGTAGTTAACCGCCGCTGACCAAGGACGTTAAACTTGACCCCGCCTGCCGCTGCCTCCACACCACGGCAAATGACGGCAAATCCGGCCGAAAATCACCCTGCCCACGACAAGATCCTGATCGTCGATTTCGGCTCGCAGGTGACGCAGCTGATCGCGCGCCGCGTGCGCGAGGAAAAGGTCTATTGCGAGATCGTGCCGTACCAGAAGGCCGCGGAAGCCTTCCGGGCGATGCGGCCGAAGGGCGTCATCCTGTCGGGCGGCCCCGCCTCGACGCTCGATCCCGGCGCCCCCTCGGCGCCTGACGCCATCTTCAAGGCCGGCGTCCCGGTGCTCGGCATCTGCTACGGCGAGCAGACCATGGCGATGCAGCTCGGCGGCCAGGTCGAGGGCGGCCATCACCGCGAATTCGGCCGCGCCGAGGTCGAGGTCACCGAGGACAGCGCGCTGTTCGAGGGCGTCTGGAAGAAGGGCGAGAAATATCCGGTCTGGATGAGCCACGGCGACCGCGTCACCAAGCTGCCGGCGGGCTTCCACGTGCTCGGCACGGCGCCGAATTCGCCGATCGCGATGATCGGCGACGAGACCCGTAAGTTCTACGCCATGCAGTTTCACCCGGAGGTCGTCCACACCCCGCACGGCGCGGCGCTGCTGCGCAATTTCGTGCGCAAGATTTCCGGCGCGCGCGGCGACTGGACGATGCGCGCCTTCAAAAACGAGGCGATCGAGAAGATCCGCAAGCAGGTCGGCAAAGGCAAAGTGATCTGCGGCCTGTCGGGCGGCGTCGACTCGGCGGTCGCCGCGGTGCTCATTCATGAGGCGATCGGCGAGCAACTCACCTGCGTGTTCGTCGATCATGGCCTGCTGCGGCTGGCCGAGGCGCAAAAGGTCGTCGCGCTGTTTCGCGACAGCTACAACATCCCGCTCGTCCATGTGAACGCCGAGGCGCAATTCCTGAAGGCGCTGGCCGGCGTCAGCGATCCCGAGCAGAAGCGCAAGACCATCGGCCGGCTGTTCATCGACGTGTTCGAGGCCGAGGCGAAAAAAATCGGTGGCGCGCAATTCCTGGCGCAGGGCACGCTCTATCCCGACGTGATCGAGAGCGTGTCGTTCACCGGCGGGCCGTCGGTCACCATCAAGTCGCACCACAATGTCGGCGGACTGCCCGAGCGCATGAACATGAAGCTGGTCGAGCCGCTGCGCGAATTGTTCAAGGACGAGGTGAGGGCGCTCGGCCGCGAGCTTGGCCTGCCGGAGGCTTTCGTCGGCCGCCATCCGTTCCCCGGCCCCGGCCTCGCGATCCGCATCCCCGGCGACGTCACGCGCGAGAAATGCGACATCCTGCGGCTCGCCGACGAGATCTATATCGAGGAGATCCGCCGCGCCGGGCTGTACGACAATATCTGGCAGGCTTTCGCGGTGCTGCTGCCGGTCAAGACCGTCGGCGTGATGGGCGACGGCCGCACCTACGATTTCGTGGTGGGCTTGCGCGCCGTGACCTCGACCGACGGCATGACGGCGGATTTCTATCCGTTCGACATGGCCTTCATCGGCCATGTCGCGACCCGCATCATCAACGAGGTCAAGGGCGTCAACCGCGTCGTCTATGACGTGACGAGCAAGCCGCCCGGCACCATCGAGTGGGAGTGAGACGCTTCCGCCTCAATAACTCAGCTTCGGATACCAGTCCTTGCCGCGTCCGCCCGGCGTGAGGTCGAGGATCGACCATAGCGCGGCGATGTCGGGCGCCAGGCGCGGGTCCTCGCCCGGATCGGCCTTCTCCGGCGTCATCTCGGCCGCCCAGAACAGCCGCACTTTGTCGCCGTCGCGCTTGAATACGATGATGGCGGCCCATTCCGAGCCGTCGTCCTTCAGGGCGCCGATGTCCCGCGCGTAGTCGTCGCCGGCGGCTGCACGAAATCGAGGTCCTGCCAGCCGCGCTCCTGCGCGAATGCGAGCTGGCGCGGCACCGGCGAGCGGCCGAGCACTTTGAACGTGACGCGCTGCTTGATATCGGCGGCATTGCCACTCACCGCGTCGAGCCAGTTGGTGCACATCGGGCAGGGCCGCTCGCGCTGCGGCCCGAACATCCAGAAATAGGTCACCAGCGCATCGTGCTTGCCGAACAGATCGAGCAAGCCAAGCTCGGCGCCATTGGCATCCTTGAAGCGGTAATTCTTCTCGATCACCGGGCCCGGCGGCAGCGCTGTTCGGTCAGCCGGCCCATGTGGCGGGGGAATTCGATCTCCTCGGCCACCAGCGCCTCGCGCGCCTTGCGATATTCCGCGCTCGCGCCGGGGAACGGCGTCTTGGCCAGCTTCGCGAGGGTGGGGGCCGGTTTCAGGGTGTGGGCGTCCATGGGCGCTCCTTCAGATCCCAGCCTGTTTAAAACGCTTGTGGCTGCGTTCCGGTTGCATTGAAACTGCGGCTAAGGTGCCACGGACTTGAGGCACAACGCTGAGCGTTTATGACCATCACCATCTACGGCATCAAGAACTGCGACACCATGAAGAAGGCGCGCGCCGCGCTCGACAAGAAGCGCGTCGCCTACGACTTCCATGACTACAAGGCCAAGGGCATCGAGCGGGCCAAGCTTGAAGCCTGGGTGAAGAAAGCCGGCTGGGAGACGTTGCTCAACCGCGCCGGCACCACGTTCCTCAAATTGCCCGACAAGGACAAAGCGAACATCACCGAGAAGAAGGCGGTCGCGCTGATGCTGGCGCAGCCCTCGATGATCAAGCGCCCGGTGCTGGAAACCGGCGGCAAATTGCTGGTCGGCTTCCGGCCGGAGGATTACGCCAGGCTCGGCTAGCTGCCGACCAGCATCTGCCGCAGGCGCTCGTGCACGGCCGCGCCTTCCGGCGTCATGGTCTCGGCGAAATCCGCCATTTCGTAATGCGGGCGGATCTCGATGTCGCTCGGTCCCGGCATCGGATTGGGGCAGCGCTTCACCCACGCCACCGCTTCCGCCACGTCCTTGACCTCCCAGATCCAATATCCAGCCACCAGCTCGTTGGCGGGGAACGGGCCGTCCGTGACGGTGCGCTTGTCGCCGTCGAACCGCACGCGCTTGCCGGCCGAAGATGGCTTGAGCCCATCGCCGAGCTTCATGATGCCGGCGTTCACCAGCTCTTCGTTGTACTTGCCCATCGCCTCGAACATCTCGCCGGTCGGCATCAGGCCGGCTTCGCTGTCCTTGGTCGCGCGCACGATCACCATGACTTTCATCGCCGTTAATTCCTTTGAGTATTCCGATCAGCCTTTCGCCGCGGCTTCGATTTTGGCGACGTCGATCTTCACCATCTGCATCATCGCCGCCATCACCCGGCTGGCCTTGGCGGTGTCGGGATCAAGGATCAATTCCGCCAGGCGGCGCGGCACGATCTGCCAGGACAGGCCGAATTTGTCCTTGAGCCATCCGCAGGCGACCGCTTTGCCGCCATCCTTGAGCAGCGCGTCCCAATATTTGTCGACCTCGGCCTGGTCCTTGCAATCGACCGACATCGAAATCGCCTCGGTGAACGGGAATTGCGCCCCGCCATTGAGCCCCTTGAACGAACGTCCATTGAGCGTGAAATCGACCGCCAGAACGTCGCCCTTGAGCGCGCCGCTATTGGGGCCGGTGCCGTCGGCGGGCCAGCGCAGCACCGCACCGACGCGGCTGTCGGGAAAGAGCGAGACGTAGAATTTCGCGGCCTGTTCGGCCTTGCCGTCGAACCACAGGCACGGGCTGATTTTGTCCATGATGTCCTCCATCTCGCGGAACGCTAGCCGTCTTTTGGGGCGATTGCATGCGGGCGGGAACCAGGGACCTGACATTTGTGGTAGTTTGTCCCGCCCCGTTACGAGGGGCGTCTGATCAGCGTCATGAGACGCGGGGCGGGATGCGATGGCCGGCGCGCCCTCATGACGCGAACGCGCGGCGGACGGGGTCAAGGTCGCGGCCCGCTGGCTCATGCCGCCGGCGAAGCGATGGGGGTCAGCCCATCGGGGTAGACGCGGAGCAGCCCTGGAGCACATCGCGCGCGGGACGCCGGGTTATCGGCGCTCCCGAGGCGAAGAGGCTCGTGTGGTTTTCCAAACACCACCACACGGGGCCGCGGGCGTGGCTGACGCCCGGCGTTCCGCGCGCCCTCTTTCTCGAGGGGCAGGACGGAACGGGAGGAAGGCACGACGACGCGCCCGCGTCGCAAATAACAGGGCCGCTTTCGCACGCCCGCAAGGCGTCAGCGCGGATTGGCCGGCAGCTCGTGGTGGATGCGCGTGGCGGCGATTGCGGCATGCCCGGTCGCCACCGTGATCTGGTGCAGGTCGGTCACGACATCGCCGGCCGCGTAGAGCCCCGGGATCGTGGTCATCTGCCGGTCGTCGACCTTGAGACAACCGACGTCGTCGCAGGTGGCGCCGAGCCGGGCGGCGAGGCCGGAATGGACATGGCAGCCCAACGCCGGGTAGAGCACATCGACGTCGATGGTCGCGCCGCCCGCCAGCACCACCGCGATCTTGTCGCCGTCGCGCTCGACATCGACCGCCGCTTCCTCCGGCACGACAATGCCCGCACTCTTGATCTCGTCGCGCGCCGCCCGGTCGAGCGCCTCGGCGCCATCGGTCGCGAACAGAGTGACGTAGCGGCTGAAGCTGCGCAGGAACATCGCCTTGCCGCGGGCCTGCGCCGCGGCGCCGACCACGCCGATCTTGCGGTCGGTCGCCTCATAGCCGTCGCAGACCGGGCAGTAGCGCAGCGCCCCTTCGTAGATCGCGTCGCGCAGGCCCGGCAGGGACGGGCTGACGTCGACAATGCCGGTCGCGAGCAGGACGGTGCGGGCCTGGATGCGCGAGCCTTCGACGGCGGCCGTGAACATCGCGCCGTCGCGTTCCAGCGCCTCGACCGTGCCTGAGCGTAACTGTCCGCCATATTTCTCGACCTGCGCGCGCAGCGTCTTGAGCAGATCGGGGCCGCTGATGCCGTCGCGAAAGCCCGGATAATTCCGGCTGCGCGGGATCAGCGCGGCGCGGCTGCTGCCGGCGTCGATCACCAGCGCGCGGCGGCGAAAACGGGCGAGATAGATCGCCGCCGTCAGGCCTGCCGGCCCGCCGCCGATGATCAGGCAATCCCAAGGTTGGCTGCGCTCTGGCATCGCGAGTTAACGGGCGACCGCGCGAGGGGTTCATTTCCGGCGACTGTGCTTGATTTTAAGGCGCTTTCTTGCCACATGCGCCGGATGCACGAGCCGCTGGCAGCCACCGAGTCGAAGCCGGGCGAGGCCAAAACGCCGCTGGCGGCGGAAGTCGCGCGACGTCGCACCTTCGCGATCATCTCGCATCCCGACGCCGGTAAGACCACTTTGACCGAAAAGCTGTTGCTGTTCGGCGGCGCCATCAATCTGGCCGGCCAGGTCAAGGCCAAGCGCGACCGCCGCTCGACTCGCTCGGACTGGATGGCGATCGAGCGCGAGCGCGGCATTTCGGTGGTTACCTCGGTGATGACCTTCGATTTCAACGGCCATGTCTTCAATCTGCTCGACACGCCGGGTCACGAGGACTTTTCGGAGGACACCTATCGCACGCTCACCGCGGTCGACAGCGCGGTCATGGTGATCGACGCCGCCAAGGGCATCGAGGCGCGCACCCGCAAGCTGTTCGAGGTGTGCCGGCTGCGCGACATTCCGATTCTCACTTTCATCAACAAGATGGATCGCGAGAGCCGCGACCCGCTCGAGCTGCTGGACGAGATCGAAAAGACTTTGGCGCTCGATACCGCGCCCGTCACCTGGCCGATCGGCCGCGGCCGGGATTTTGCCGGCACCTACGAGCTCGAAACCGGCCGCGTCCGGCTGCTCGAGGGCGACGGCCCCAAGACCGGCGCGGCGCAGGAAATGAGCCTCGACCAGATCGCCGCGCTCAATCCGGCGTTCGAAATGGCGGACCTCGCCGAGGAGCTGTCGCTCGCCCAGGAAGCCTGCAACTCGTTCGACCTGGCGGCGTTTCGCGAAGGCCATCTGACCCCGGTATTCTTCGGCTCGGCGCTGAAGAATTTCGGCGTCGGCGACCTGCTCGACGCGCTCGGTGCCTATGCGCCGGCGCCGCGTGCCCAGCAATCTGACAAGCGCCTGGTCAAGGCGGAAGAGCCCCGCATGACCGCGTTCGTGTTCAAGATCCAGGCCAACATGGACCCCAATCACCGCGACCGAATTGCGTTCGCGCGGCTGTGCTCCGGCAAGCTCGACCGCGGCATGAAGGTCAAGCTGATCCGCACCGGCAAGCCGATGACTTTGTCGGCGCCGCAGTTCTTCTTCGCGCAGGACCGTTCGGTGGCCGACGAGGCCTATGCCGGCGACGTCGTCGGCATCCCCAATCACGGCACGTTGCGGATCGGCGATACCCTGACCGAAGGCGAGCAGCTTGAATTCGTCGGCGTGCCGAATTTCGCGCCTGAAATCCTGCGCCGCGTGCGGCTCGGCGACCCGATGAAGGCGAAGAAACTGAAAGAGGCGCTGCAGCAGATGGCGGAGGAGGGCGTGGTGCAGGTGTTCCACCCGCTCGACGGTGCGCCGGCGCTGGTCGGCGTGGTCGGCCCGCTCCAACTCGACGTGCTCAAGGCGCGGCTGTCGGCCGAATACGGGCTCGACATCGACTACGAGACGCCGGAATTCCAGTTAGCACGCTGGATCGCGGCCGACGAGCCGAAGAAGCTCGAGGATTTCGTGACGGCCAATTATTCGAGCATCGCGGAAGACCTCGACGGCGACCGCGTTTTCATGGCGCGCAACCAGTTCATTCTCGATTACACGCGCGAGCGTTCGCCCGGCCTCGTCTTCACCGACATCAAGGACGTGAAGAAATCCGCCTGACCCGTCTTCGTCAATTCACCTTGAGGTCGGCTGCCTGAATCACCGGACGCCAGCGCGCGATCTCGTTGTCGATCAGCGCGCGGAATTCCTCCGGCGTCGAGCCGACCGGCTCCATCAACTGGGTGGCGAGCTTTTCGCGGACCGCGGGAAGCTTGATGATCGCGATGACTTCCTTGTTGATGGCCTCGATGATCGGCTGTGGCGTGCCGCCGGGCGCGATCAGCCCGTTCCATGCGTCGGCCTCGACGTCGATCCCGCTCTCCTTGAGGGTCGGCACGTCCGGCAGGAAGGGGGAGCGTTTGGCGGTCGACACTGCCACGATCTTCACCGCGCCGGCTGCGGCCTGCGGCGTCACCGAGATCGCCGGCAGGCAGGCCATCTGGGTGTCGTTGCGGATGACCGCGGTGATCGCGGCCGGCGAGGCCGGATAGGGCACATGCACCAGCGTGGCGCCGGCCTTGAGCGCCACCGCCTCCATCGCGAGATGCGACAGCGAGCCGTTGCCGATCGAGGAGAAATTGTACTTGCCGGGCTCCTTCTTCAGCAGCGCGACCAGTTCGGCGACGGTATTGGCGCCGAGCGACGGGTTGACCGCCAGCAGGCTCGGTTGCGAAACGAGCTGGGTGATCGGCGCGATGTCCTTGTGCGGGTCGTAGGGCAGCTTGGAAAACAGCAGCGTATTGATGGCGAGCGGCCCGCCGATCGAGATGCCGATCGTCGTGCCATCGGGCTCGGCCTTCGCCACTGCGTCGGTGCCGAGGTTGCCGCTGGCGCCCGGCTTGTTCTCGACCACGAACGCCAGGCCGGCGTGGCGCTGCTGCAACTGTTCCGCGACCAGCCGCGCCACGATATCGGGCGTCGAGCCCGGCCCGAACGGCACGACGATGCGCACATTCTTGGTCGGCCAACTCTGCGCGGAAGCGGCGGGAATGGTTGCGACGGCGAGCGCCGCGACAACAAACATGCGTTTCGACAGTGCTGCCATGACCGGGCCTGCGCCTCGCGCCTTGCATTGGAGAGGGTCATCGCTTCTACTGCGTCGCGTCGGCCTCGCCAATCGAGAATATTGCAATGGGTCTTGCGATCCTGATCCTCGGCCTGATCGTCTTTCTCGGCGCCCACACATTCGTGACCGCGCGCGCGATGCGCGCCGCCGCGATGGCGCGGCTCGGCAAATTCTACTGGCTGTTGTTCGCGCTGGCTTCTGTTGGCGGCGTCGCCCTGATCGCATGGGGCTTTGGCCTCTATCGCCGCACCGGCTGGATCGATGTCTGGTATCCGCCGCAGGCGCTTCGCCACGTCACGATCGGCCTGATGCTGATTTCGGTCATCCTGGTCGTGGCGGCCTATCTGCCCGGCCATATCAAGCAATGGACCAAGCATCCGATGCTGGCCGGCGTGAAGATCTGGGCGTTCGCCCATCTGCTATCGAACGGCGATCTCGGCTCGATCGTGTTGTTCGGCTCGTTTCTCGCCTGGGCGGTTTACGCCCGTATCGCCGTCAAGCGCCGCGAAGCGGCCGGCGAGATCACCAACATCCGCGGCGTCGACCGCAGCTGGACCAACGACGCGATCGCGGTCGTGCTCGGCATCTGCATCTATCTGGCGCTCGGCTATACTTTCCATCCCGCCCTGATCGGGGTCCCTGTGTTCGGGAGCGGCACATGAGCGTCGACTGTTTTGCCGCCAACCCGACGAAGGCGAGCTAGCCCGTGTCAGCGCAAACCAACGCGCGGCGGCTGACCGCGCCCGACATTCTCGCCCGCAAGGGTGGCGAACCGATCGTGTGCCTGACCTCCTATCACGCCCATACCGCGCGCATCGTCGACCAGCATTGCGACGTCATCCTGGTCGGTGACTCGCTCGGCATGGTGATGCACGGGCTGGAAACCACCGTTCCCGTCAGTCTCGACATGATGATCCTGCAAGGCCGCGCCGTGATGCGCGGCTCCTCGCGTGCGCTGGTCGTCGTCGACATGCCGTTCGGCAGCTACGAGGCGTCGCGCGAGCAGGCGTTCATGAACGCGGCGCGCGTCCTCAAGGAGACCCATTGCGGCGCCATCAAAATCGAAGGCGGCAAGCGCATGGAGGAAACGATCGCGTTTCTGGTCGAGCGCGGCGTGCCGGTGATGGCGCATGTCGGGTTGACGCCGCAGTCGATCAACACGATCGGCTCGTTCCGCGCACAGGGCCGCGAAGAAAGCGACTGGGCCCGGATCGAGCAAGATGCGATGGCGGTCGCTTCCGCCGGAGCCTTTTCGGTGGTGATCGAGGCGGTCGCCGAGCCGCTTGCGAGAAAGATCACCGTCGCGGTCGCGATTCCGACCATCGGGATCGGTGCGAGCCCGGCTTGCGACGGTCAGGTGCTGGTGCTCGAAGACATGCTGGGCCTGTCGCCACGGGTGCCGAAATTCGTCAAACGCTATACCGAGCTCGGCCCCTCGATCGGCAAGGCGGTGGCCGATTATGCGGCGGACGTGCGCGCGCGCCGTTTCCCCGGCGCCGAGCACACCTACCCGATGAAGCCGAAAAAGACCTGACCCCCGACGTCTAAGGCATTGAAACACAAGGGCTGCGGCGTGCTTTGCCTTGCATACGCCACACCTTTAGGTTACCTCGCGCGGGCCCAAAGACGGGCGGAATCCGGAGCGTCGTTTGGCCGACATTTTTAACGAAGTCGATGAGGAAGTCCGCCGCGACCGGCTCAAGAAGCTGTGGGAACGCTACAGCCTCTACATTATCGCCCTGATCGTGCTGCTGGTTGCGGGCGTCGGCGCATGGCGCGGTTATGAATACTGGATGGCGCAGAAGGTGGCGCAGGCCAGCGCCCAGTTCGAGGAAGCGGCCGCGCTTGGCGAGCAGGGCAAGCACGCCGAGGCCGAAGTTGCGTTCGACAAGATTGCCGCGGACGCGCCCTCCGGCTACCGCACCTTGGCCAAATTGCGCGTCGCCGCCGAACTCTCGCAGCGCGATCCCAAAGCCGCCGTCGCCGCTTACGACGCGCTTGCGGCCGACCGTTCGCTCGACGCGACGTTGCGCGATCTCGCCACGCTGCGTGCCGGTCTGCTGCTGGTCGACACCGCGCCGCTTTCGGACATGCGGCAGCGGCTGGAGCCGCTGGCTGAACCCAACCGCGCGTTCCGCCACACCGCCCGTGAGTTGCTGGCCTTATCGGCCTGGCGAAATAACGACACCGGCGCAGCGCGGCGTTATATCGACATGGTTTCCGGCGATGCCGCCACACCGGCTTCGACTCGTTCGCGGATCGATGTCCTCTCGGCCTTGATTGCGGCCGACGGCAATAGCTGAGGTCCCGATGCGCCGCCACCGCTTCATTTTGCTCGCCACGCTGCTCGCCATCGGGCCGGTGCTGTCGGCTTGCGAAAATTTCGATATGGACAAGCTCGACGTGTTCGGCCTCAACGAGAAAAAGAAACTGCCCGGCGACCGCCGGCCGGTATTTCCGGAGGGCGTGCCGGGGGTGAGCCAGGGCGTTCCGCCCGAACTGGTCAAAGGCTACCAACCGCCCCCCGAGGCCGAGGCGTCCCCCGAGCAGAACGCCGCCGTGGTCGAAAAGCCGAAGCCGAAGCGAAAACCGAAGCCCCGCGTGGCGACGCAGCCTGCTTCGCAGCCGACGCAGGTCACGGTTCAGCCGACAACGCCCCAGCAGCAGGCGGCGCCGCCTTGGCCGGCGCCGGCGGCTTCCGGCACTTTCCAACGCTGAAGCGCCCCGGTTTTTCCCACGCGTTTTGCGCTATGAAGCGCGCATGAGCGTCACCGTAGCCATCGTCGGCCGGCCCAATGTCGGCAAATCGACCTTGTTCAACCGGCTGGTTGGCCGGCGCACGGCGCTGGTCGACGACCGGCCTGGCGTCACGCGCGACCGCCGCGAGGGCGCGGCGCGCCTCGGCGACATCGATTTCACCGTGGTCGACACCGCCGGGCTCGAACAGGCGGCGCCCGAAAGCATGCCAGGCCGCATGCGCGCACAGACTGAGACCGCCATCACGCAAGCGGACGCGATCTTCTTCATGATCGACGGGCGAGCGGGCGTGACGCCGCCGGACCGCTCGTTTGCCGAGCTTGCCCGCCGTTCGGGCAAGCCGGTGATCGTCGTCGTCAACAAAAGCGAGAGCACCGCTGGCGAGGCGGGACGACTGGATGCCTATTCGCTCGGCCTCGGCGAGCCGATCGCGATTTCGGCCGAGCACAACGAGGGCATGGTCGATCTTTACGATGCGCTGCGCGCCATATTGCCCGAGGACGCCGCGGCCACGGACGAAGCGGCGGCAGACCCGCAAGACCGTCCGATCCGCGTTGCCATTGTCGGGCGCCCGAACGCGGGCAAGTCGACCTTGATCAACCGCCTGATCGGCGACGAGCGCTTGCTGACCGGGCCCGAAGCGGGTCTGACCCGAGATTCGATCGCGGTCGATTTTGAATCGCACGGCCACAAATTCCGCCTGTTCGACACGGCCGGGCTGCGGCGCCGGTCGAGAGTCGAGGAGAAGCTTGAGAAGCTTTCGGTCGCCGACGCGCTCAATGCCGTGCGGTTTGCCGAAGTCGTGGTCGTCTTGCTCGACGGCGAGCATCCGTTCGAAGAGCAGGACCAGCGCATCGCCGATCTCATCGAGCAAGAGGGTCGCGCCATCGTTCTGGCGATCAGCAAATGGGATCTCGCAGCGAATAAAACCGGCGCGATCAGCCGCTTCCGCGAGGAAGCGGGGCGCAAGCTTACGCAACTCAAGGACGTGCCTGTGGTGGCGGTGTCGGGCCTGACCGGCGAGGGCCTCGATCGCCTGATGCAGGCGATCCTCGATACCTACGCCGTCTGGAACAAGCGCGTCCCGACCAATGCGCTCAACCGCTGGCTGGAGGCCGCGCTTAGCGCGCATCCGCCGCCGGCCGTCTCGGGCCGAAGGCTCAAGCTCAATTATCTCACCCAGCCGAAAAGCAGACCGCCGAGTTTCATTTTGTTTTGCACGCGTGCCGATGCCGTGCCGGATGCCTACAAGCGTTATCTGGTCAACGGGTTGCGCGAAACCTTCGAGCTGCCGGGGACGCCCATCCGTCTCACATTGCGGGAAAAGGCAAATCCATTCGAAGGCCGGCGCAAGAAGCGCTGAAACGCGCGTCAGGCCGGCGGCTGAAATGACATCAGGCGGCCGGCGCGGAAGTCGTACACTTTGCCGTTTTCGGTGAAGTCCGGCAGGCACAGCGGCACCACCGCCTTGGCAACGTCTTCCGGCGGCGGCAGCGTGTCGTGATCCATGCCGGGAAATGCGGTTTTCATCATCCGCGTGCGAGTCTGCCCGGGGCTGAACAGATTGACGCGAACTTTGGTATTGGCGCATTCGTTCGCGTAGGTGCGAACCAGCGCGTCGAGCGCCGCTTTCGATGCCGCGTAGGCGCCGAAATAGGGCCGTGCCAGGTTCGCCAGGCCCGACGTCACGAACACCGCGCGGCCAGCCTCCGAGCGCTGCAGTAGCGCATCGAAGGTGCGGATCAACTGCCAGTTTGCAGTGACATTGATCGCCATCACGTCGTCCCAGGTTTTCGGCTCGATATGGCCGAGCGGCGAGGGCGTGGCGAGGATTCCGGCGTTTCCGACCAGGACGTCGAGCCGCCGATAGCGCTCGTTGATGGCAAGCGCAAGCCGCGCGATGCCGTCCATGTCCTTCATGTCGAGCGGCACCAAGGTGGCGCTGCCGCCCGCCGTTTTTATCCGGTCGTCGAGCTCTTCGAGGCCACCTGCGGTGCGCGCCACCGCGACGATATGGGCGCCGGCTTTGGCAAGCTCGAGCGCGACCACCGTGCCGATCCCACGCGACGCGCCGGTCACCAGCGCGATGCGGTCGGCGAGCGGCTTACTCATCGCGAGGAGTGGAAATGTTCAGCCCGCTTCCGCGAGCAACGACAATTGGCGAGGCTGGCTCTGCGCGCCGGTCTGGTCGGTCAGCCCGGTCGGGTATTCGCCGGTGAAGCAGTGATCGGTGAATTGCGGACGGGCGGCATCGCGAGCCTCGAAGCCCATCGACTTGTAGATGCCATCGACCGACAGGAAGGCCAGTGAGTCGGCGCCGATGAACTTTCTCATCCCTTCGAGATCGTGGGTGGCGGCGAGCAGCTTGTCGCGCTCGGGCGTGTCGATGCCGTAATAATCCGGATGCGTGATCGGCGGCGAGGCGATGCGGAAATGCACTTCCTTCGCGCCGGCGTCGCGCATCATCTGCACGATCTTACGCGAGGTGGTGCCGCGCACGATCGAGTCGTCGACAAGCACGATGCGTTTGCCGTTGACCACCGCGCGATTGGCGGAGTGCTTGAGCCGGACGCCCTGGTCGCGGATCGATTGGGTCGGCTGGATGAAGGTGCGCCCGACATAGTGGTTGCGGATGATGCCGAGCTCGAACGGGAGGTCGGCTTCGCGGGCGTAGCCGAGCGCAGCGGGAACGCCGGAATCCGGGACCGGCACGATGACGTCGGCCTCGGCCGGCGCTTCGCGGGCGAGCTGCGCGCCCATCGACTTGCGGACCTCGTAGACATGGCGCCCGCCGACGATGGAATCCGGGCGGGCGAAATAGATGTATTCGAAAATGCAGGGCCGCGCCGCCATCGGCGGGAACGGCTTATGCGATTGCGCGCCATCCTCATCGAAGATGACGACTTCGCCCGGTTCGACGTCGCGCACATATTTGGCGCCGATGATGTCGAGCGCACAGGTTTCCGACGCGAGGATCGGCGAGCCATCCAGCGTGCCCAGCACGAGCGGGCGAATGCCCAGCGGATCGCGCGCGCCCACCAGTTTCTTGTTAGTGAGCCCGACGAAGGCATAGGCGCCCTCGAGCTGGCGCAGGCCTTCGATGAAGCGGTCGATGAAACGGTTGCGGGACGAGCGCGCAACGAGATGCAGGATCACCTCGGTGTCGGTGGTCGACTGCATCATCGCGCCGTCGCGCACCAGTTCGCGGCGCAGCGTCAGGCCGTTGGTGAGGTTGCCGTTGTGTCCGATCGCGAAACCGCCGGCGTTGAGTTCTGCGAATAGCGGCTGCACGTTGCGCAAAATCGTCTCGCCGGTGGTCGAATAACGCACATGCCCCACCGCCGTGGTGCCGGGCAGGCGGTCGATCACCTCGCGCTTGGCGAAGGTGTCGCCGACGAGGCCGAGCCGGCGCTCGGAATGGAAACGCTTGCCGTCGTAGCTGACGATGCCCGCGGCTTCCTGGCCTCGATGCTGAAGGGCATGAAGACCCAGCGCGGTGATAGCCGCCGCATCCGGATGGCCGAAGATGCCGAACACGCCACACTCCTCGCGCAGCCGGTCGCCGTTCGGGTCGAACACGTCGGCGTCGAGGTCGTCGGACATTGCTTCCGCCATCTACCGTGTTCCCGCCACTGTTGTCGCAATCGTCATCGGACGCGAAGGCAATTCGGACTTCTGCTCCGGCGCGGAATCCGTAGGCGCTTCCTGATCTTCCGGCCTCGGCCGCTTCAGCCGCTTCAAGATGGTGCTTTCGGGGTCATCCGGCAACATCGACATCAGCCACTGTCCCGTACTTTGTAGGACGAGCCGCGATTTTGCGGACTTTACCCAGTCGGGCTGGCTGCGATCGGGAACCAGCCATGCGAAAAACAGGAAGGCCACGACCACGATAATGAGGCCGCGGCCGAGACCGAACAGGAACCCGAGCGTGCGGTCGAGCGCGCCGACCCGGCTGTCGAGAATCATATCGGAGATGCGCACGGTGATGATCGACACCAGCAGCAATACGAGAAGGAACACCGCGGCGGCCGCGATCGCATTGGCGGGTGTGTCGCCGACATTCACATTGGCTTTGACGATCGGAGCGAGACGGCCGGCGAAATAGATCGCCGCCACGGCGGAAATTGCCCACGCTGCGATCGAGAGCACCTCACGCATGAAGCCTCTGATCATGGCCAGCAGTCCCGAGATCAGCATGACCACGAGCAGCAGGATGTCGAGAAGTGTGATCGGCATCGAGGCCCTAACCGAAGCGACAGGGGACGCGGCCGCCGGGCCGATCCATAGGCGATTCCACGGCTGCGGACGAGCGTGCAGTCATAGGCTCAACACTCTTGATTCGACGGCGGTTAGGCCCGTTTGGAACCGCCGCGAGCTCCCGGGCGCCTTCGGCGCGCCGTGTATAGCGGGGCGCGCAAGCGCCGTCACCCGGCTTTTACGAGGCCAAATCCGCGTTAACCGCTCCCCGCTAGGCGGCTTGGCGCTTTTCGGCCCGGGCGGCGATTTCCGCTACCAGTGCCGCCAGGTTGCCGACCTCAGTCAGCTTGAGGCCTTCCACGGCGTCTCGATGGCCCGATTCAGGGACGGCGGCGCGGGCAAAACCGAGCTTCACCGCCTCTTTCAGCCGCGCCGCGCTTTGCGTGACCGGGCGCACAGCGCCAGACAGCGAAATCTCGCCGAAATACACGGCATCCGAAGGCAGCGGGGCGTTGGCGAGCGACGACACAAGTGCCGCGGCCGCCGCGAGGTCGGCGGCCGGCTCATCGATCCGCAGACCACCCGCGACATTGAGATAGACGTCGTGGCCGCCGAGCCGGATGCCGCAATGGGCTTCGAGCACGGCGAGCACCATGGCCAACCGGCTGGTGTCCCATCCGACCACCGCGCGGCGCGGCGTGCCGAGCGATGTCGGCGCGACCAGCGCCTGAATTTCGACCAGCAGAGGCCGCGTGCCTTCGATGCCGGCAAATACCGCCGTGCCCGGCGAACCAAGGTCGCGTTCCGACAGGAAAATTTCGGACGGATTGGCGACTTCCTGCAGCCCGGCGCCGGTCATCTCGAACACGCCGATCTCGTCGGTCGGCCCGAACCGGTTCTTGACGGCGCGCAGGATGCGGAACTGGTGCGAGCCTTCACCCTCGAACGACAGCACGGCGTCGACCATGTGCTCGACGACGCGGGGGCCGGCGATCTGGCCGTCCTTGGTGACGTGGCCGACCAGGATGATGGCGGCGCCGGATTTCTTGGCAAAGCGGATCAACGCCTGGGCGCTGCCGCGAACCTGCGTCACCGTGCCGGGCGCGCTTTCCACGGCATCGGTCCACATCGTCTGGATCGAATCGATCACCACCATGCGCGGGGTCTTGCCTTCCGAGAGAGTCGCGATGATGTCCTCGACCGAGGTTTCGGCGGCGAGTTCGACCGCGGCATCGCCGAGGCCAAGCCGCTCGGCGCGCAAACGCACCTGCGCAACCGCCTCCTCACCGGAAATGTACACGCTGCGTTTGCCGGCGCGGGCGAGGGCGGCGGCGACCTGGATCAAAAGCGTGGATTTGCCGATGCCGGGATCGCCGCCCAGCAACAGCACCGAGCCGCGCACGAAACCGCCGCCGGTCACCCGGTCGAACTCATTGACACCACAGGCCAAACGCGGCGCGTCATGGGTCTCGCCGGTGAGCGGCTCGAGCGCGAACAGCCGACCCTTGCCGGGCTTGCGGCCCGGACCGGCAGCGCGGGGCGCGCTAAGTCCTTCCTCGGAAAGAGAATTCCACTCGCCACAGCCCTCGCATTTGCCTTGCCAGCGGCTGTGGGCGGCGCCGCAGTTCTGGCAGATGAAATTGGGCGCGCGCCGAGACATTTGAAATCCTTGGAGAATTCTTGGAATCGTCAGCCCGGGAAGGCTAAACGCCCGATGAGAACAATACAAGAACAAAGTTTAAGACGGGGTTACATCGGCCCGGTGGCTGCAAGCCCGGCCCTTGTCGGGCATTGCCCGGCGGCGACATCGGGGTTGTGCGGCATTGTCCGGTGTTGCTCGGCCCACCGAGCAGGATCGGCGGATCGAATGCCCGTCAGCCCCGATAGACGCGGTGGTAGCGCCGGCCGAGGCTGGTGAGCACTTCGTAGCCGATCGTGTTGCCGGCGGCTGCCAGCTCATCGACGGTGATGTCGTCGCCGATCAGGGTGGCGGCGTCGCCGCGGCGCGGGCTGCCGTCCGGCAGGTCGGTGACGTCGACGGTCAGCAGATCCATCGACACCCGCCCGGCGAGCGGGCAGCGCTTGCCGGCGATGATCGCGCTTCCACCCTCGCGCTGGTCGGAGGCGCTAGCCGCTCGCAGGTAGCCGTCGGCATAACCGACCGCGACGACGGCCAGACGCGTATTGCGCTTGGCGGTCCAGCCGGCGTCGTAGCCGACCGTTTCGCCGCGCTGCACGATGCGGACCTGGACGATGCGGCCCTGCAGCTCGATGCAAGGCCGCATCGGGTTGCTGCGGCCTGGCGTCGGATTGACCCCGAACAGCGCCGCGCCCGGGCGCACCATGTCGCAATGCGCGGCCTGGCCGAGGAAAACTCCCGACGAATTGGCGATCGAGGACGGGATGCCGCGATACAGGATACGGACCTCGCGGAAAAGTTTGATCTGCTTGTCATTGAGCGGGTGATCGGGAATCTGCGATGAGGCGAGGTGGCTCATCACCAGCGTGATGCCGTGATTTTCCGAGCGGATGCGCGGCGCGACCGCGGCCGCTTCGCCGGCCGAAATTCCGAGCCGGTTCATGCCGGTGTCGACATGGAGCGCCGCGCCGCCGCGCCAATTGTTGGCCGAAGCGAAGGCGTCCCATTCCGCCAGCTCGGTCAGGCTACCGATCACAGGGCGGGCGTGAATGTCGGCGAACGCGCCGGCCGTTCCCGGCAGCACGCCGTGCAGCACGTAGATCACGGCTTCCGCGGCGGCGGCGCGCAGGCGGCGCGCTTCGCTCAGGTCGGCAACGAAGAAGGTCTTGCAACCGGCGCGCGTCAGCGTCGTTCCGACTTGTTCGATGCCGCAGCCGTAACCGTCGGCCTTGATGACGGCGGCACATTCGGACGGCAGCGAGCGGCGCGACAGCGCGCGCCAGTTCGCTTCGATCGCGCCGAGATCGACAGTCAGCGTGCCGCCAGCCTCGGTGGCCGGCGGGCCTGTTGTCGCGGACTCGTTCGCCATCGCGGCCACTTGCAACGGTTTGGCGGCTGGTTCGGCGGTGAAGGCTGCCATAAGCCACGTCATAGCCGCCCGCGGGAAGGCCGTCCATGCGGCCGCAAGCCGATCGTCTAGGTGCGCTCCGGCACGCGGTCGGGGCGCGCCAACGAGGAAAACCGGGTGACATTGGCGTCGAATTGCAGAGCGACGGTGCCGGTCGGGCCGTGGCGTTGCTTGCCGATGATGACTTCGGCCTGGCCGTGAACGTCGGCGGCCTTGGCCTGCCATTCGCCGAAGTCCTTCGAGGATTCCAGCGGCTTTTTCATCACGTGATAATATTCCTCGCGGAATACGAACAGCACGACGTCGGCGTCCTGTTCGATCGAGCCGGATTCGCGAAGGTCCGAGAGCTGCGGTTTCTTGTCGTCGCGGCTTTCGACCTGACGCGACAATTGCGACAGCGCCAGCACCGGCACGTTGAGCTCCTTGGCGAGCGCCTTGAGCTTGGTGGTGATCTCGGTGATTTCCTGCACCCGGTTCTCCGACGAGCGCCGGGTCGATCCTTGCAGCAACTGGAGATAATCGACCACCAGTAGATCGAGCCCGCGCTGGCGCTTCAGGCGGCGGGCGCGCGCCGCGAGCTGCGCGATCGACAAGCCGCCGGTTTCGTCGACATAGAGCGGCAGGCCCTGCAGCTCGATCGAGTGATCCTTGATCTTCTCGAAATCGGCCTCGCTGATGCCGCCGCGCCGGATCTGGCTCGACGGGATGCCGGTCTGCTCGGCGATGATGCGGGTTGCGAGTTGCTCGGCCGACATTTCGAGCGAGAAGAACCCGACGATGCCGCCATTCGTCGTGACGCTGTGGCCGTCGGGCCGCACCTCGCCGCTCCAAGAGCGCGCAACATTGTAGGCAATGTTGGTGGCGAGCGCCGTTTTGCCCATGCCGGGGCGGCCGGCGAGAATGATCAAGTCGGAAGACTGCAAGCCGCCCATGATGCGGTCGAGATCGTCGAGTCCGGTCGCGAGGCCCGAGAGCTTGCCGTCGCGCTGATAGGCGTGGGCCGCCATGTCGACCGCGGTGGTAAGCGCCTGGCCGAAGCGCTGGAAGCCGCCGTCATAGCGGCCGGTTTCGGCAAGCTCATAGAGCCGGCGTTCGGCGTCCTCGATCTGGTCGCGTGGCGAGAAATCGACCGGCGCGTCGTAGGCGACGTTGACCATGTCCTCGCCGACGATGATGAGCGAGCGGCGCACCGCGAGGTCGTAGATGGTGCGGCCGTAGTCCTCGGCGTTGATGATGGTGGTCGCCTCGGCGGCGAGGCGCGCGAGATATTGCGCCACGGTGATGCCGCCGATGTCGACATTGGCGTCGAGGAAAGTTTTGAGCGTGACGGGCGTCGCGATCTTGCCGGCGCGGATCAGGTCGCGCGACAGCTCGTAAATCTTCTGATTGATGGGCTCGAAGAAATGCCGCGCTTCGAGAAAATCGGAGACGCGGTAGAACGCTTCGTTATTGACGAGGATCGCGCCCAATAGCGCCTGCTCCGCTTCGATATTGTGCGGCGCGGAACGGAATGTCGGCGCAGGCTCGTTGACCTGCTTCAGGGCAGTCGAATCGGTGGGGCTCATGGATAACCGCGCTTAACCAAGAATGTGGCATAGCACGGTCGTCCGGCATGTCGCCCTGAGGTGCGCGCAATTCACACCGCTTCACAGGCGAAACACCGGTGAAGAATACTGGCTTTTGCCTTGACGGAGGCGGGGAGATTACTCGCCGGCCAGCCGGAGCGGCGGCTGGCGCTGGGCTTCGATCTTGCGCAGTCGGTCTTCCTCGTGCCCGATATAGTCCCGCGTCATCGGCAGGACGTCCTGGCGCTTGGTGAGCTGGATCTGGAACACCATCATGTTCTGCTCCCGAAACGCCATTTCCGACGACGCCAGATAGAATTCCCACATCCGCACGAAGCGCTGGTCGTAGATGCGCTCGACCTCGTCGCGGTGGGCGAGAAAACGCTCGCGCCAGTGCTTGAGCGTCTCGGCGTAGTGCAGCCGCAGGATTTCGATATCGGTGACCAGCAAGCCGTTGCGCTCGATGACCGGCAGCACCTCCGACAAGGCAGGGATGTAGCCGCCCGGAAAGATGTATTTCGCGATCCAGGGATTGGTGATGCCGCGCCCTTCCGAGCGGCCGATCGAATGCAGCACCATCACGCCGTCATTGTTGAGCAGGTCCGCGCATTTGCGAAAATAGGTGTCGTAGTGAGTGACGCCGACGTGCTCGAACATGCCGACCGAGACGATACGGTCGAAATGCTCCTGAAGGTCGCGATAATCCTTGAGCCTGAATTCCGCGCGCCCGGTCAGACCGCGCTCGGCTGCCCGCGCATTCGCGATGCCGAACTGCTCGTTCGACAGCGTGATGCCCGTCACCTTCGCTCGCGACATGTCGGCGAGATACAGTCCAAGTCCGCCCCAGCCGCAGCCGATGTCCAGCACGCGGGCGTCGGGCCGGATCAGAAGCTTCGCGGCAAGGTGGCGCTTCTTGGCCAGTTGCGCGTCATCGAGCGATTGACCCGGGCTTTCAAAATACGCGCAGCTATATTGTTCGTCGGCGTCGAGAAACAGCGAATACAGACGGCCGTCGAGATCGTAGTGGTGTGCGACGTTTTTACGGGCCCGCGTGGGCGGATTGAACTGCTGGAAGCGCCGCCGCACGAAGCGGAGAACCCATTGCAGCTTGCTCCATTTCGGCGATTCACCGCCCGACTGACCCATCACGGTCTTGAGGACGTCGGCGATAGTGCCCTGTTCGACGACAATGCTGCCGTCCATATAACCTTCGCCGAACTTGAGCTCGGGATCCTTGAGGATGCCCCACTCGATCTCGCGGGCGGTGAAACGGATGGCGATCGGGGTGCCGGTGCCGTCGCCGAAATTGAATACGGTTCCGCGCGAGGTCGTCAACCGGAAGTTGCCCTTCCGGACGAATCTGCTGAGAATGAATTGAAGCAACCGGTCCACGGCCGCCTCCGCCAATCCACGCGCAAAACTCAGGCGACCCGCGCTTACGCCGACATGCGACGGGCCGAACCATCCTCGATACGCGTCAAGTTAATCAAAATATTGTGGATGCATCAATGCTGAGAGTTTCCCACATGCGTTCGGTACTGAACACAACTCCGCCGAATTAGAGTATTTACTTGAGTCGCGGCGAATCCGCCGGATGCCTACTGAAAACTCGAGGTTGCTACTTTAATGTTCACGTTTGGGCGGACCCTGTTCGTTTTCTCCCTGCTGATGTGGGCCCCGGCGCAAGCCCAGAGCGCCCCACCACCCAGCGGGCCGCAGAATCTGGACGCCGGCAAGTCGGTGGCGCAGATGTTCGCGTCCGATTGCGCGATTTGCCACAAGACGCCGCAGGCGGTGGCGCGCCGCGGCGGGATGTTCGGTGTCGAAAACTTCCTGCGGGCCCACTATACGACCAGCGGCCAATCCGCTTCGGCGCTGGCCGGCTACCTGCGCGCGGTGGCGGCGATTCCCGAGCCGGCGAGGGCGCGCAAGCAAGCGCCGAAAGGCGACGCAAAAAAGCCGGGCGCCGACCCGGCCAAGGCCTCCGCCACACCCGACGACAAGAAGCCGGGCGATGACGCCAACCCAGCCGAGGCCAAGCCGGCAGAAGTGAAATCGGCCGAGCCCAAGCCGACCGAGCCGAAGCCGGCGGACGCCAAGCCCGCCGACTCCAAGCCCGCCGATTCAAAGTCCGAATAGCGGATCCTATCCAGCCTCGGGTTTGCCCTCAGACTTGTCCTCGGTTTTGGCTTCCTTGGTCTTTTTCTTGGGTTTGCCCTTGGCCGGCTTTGCGTCGGCCTCGGCGGTATCCGCTTGAGCCTCTTCGCCGGAGTCGCCTTCGGCCTCGCTGCGGCGCTTCTCCGCCACTTCCGGATCGAACAGCGCCTCGCCGGCCTTGGCGGCCTGCTCGGACGCCATTTCCTCGTCGGTCTGCTCGCGCCGGACCGTGATGTTCTCGCCGCGCGCCAGGCGGTCGGCCTCGTCCTGGTTGCGTGCGACGTTGACGGTGACCACTACCTCGACTTCCGGATGCAGCGCCACCGGCACTTTGAAAGAGCCGAGGGTCTTGATCGGTGCGTTGAGCGAGACTTGCGCACGATTGATCGTGACGCTGTCCGAGCTCAGCATTCCCGCGATGTCGCGCGGCGTCACCGAGCCGAATAGTTGACCGGCTTCCGAAGCCTGCCGCAGCACGACCAGCACCTTGCCGTCGAGTTGCGAGGCCGACTTGCCGGCTTCGCCCTTGGCGGCGAGGTTCTTGGTTTCAAGCTCGGCGCGCATTTCCTCGAAGCGGGCCTTGTTGTCCTTGGTGGCGCGCAACGCCTTGCCGTTCGGCAGCAGGAAATTGCGGGCATAGCCGTCCTTGACGCGGACGGTATCGCCCATCTGGCCGAGTCGGCCGATGCGTTCGAGTAGAATGACTTCCATTTTCGTCTCCTGAGCGTTAGCGGTTTGAATTGAAATTCATGTCGAGGTCGGCGGCGCGTGCTGATGGCCAAGCCGCGCGCGCAATCCGAATGCAGTCTCGCCGAGACCGAGCAGGCAAAGCGCCAGCACCGGCCAGCCGAATATGGCGACGACGACATAGGCGCCCGCTAGCACGAAAGTGTGCGCCTTCATGCCGCGGGTGAGGGTGTGCAGCACCGCGAAGCCGAGCACGGCATAAGCCATCAGCAGCGCCGATGCGACGCCGGTGGCGAGGATGCCGGGCAGGCCGCCGAACAGGCTGACGAGCACCGCGGCGCCGAGCGCCACCATCGAAAGCGGCGGCAGCGTCATACTTGGCAGATCAGGCCACGGCCGCTTGAGCAGGCCGGAGAATTTCACCGTCCGCGCCGCGACCCACAGATTGAGCAGGTGGGTGATGGTCGTCAGAACGGCGGCGACCGGCGGGATGGCAAGGACAAGGAAATCGAGTAGCGGGCCGCGCCCGCCTGGCGGCCGGATCGAGCCGTCGTCGTTCTGGACCCGGATCAGGCGATCGAGCGCGCTGTTGAGGCTGGCGCGATAGGCGTCGAAGTCGGTGCCGAAATTAAGCGTGGCGAGCGTGACTGCGGCCGCCGCGAGCACGGCGGCCCACAGAACGAGGCGGCCTGGCGGATACCATTCGAGCGCGGGTGCGCCATCGGCCCCTGTGACGGGACGCGCCAGCATGGCGAGGTAGCCGAGCCACCAGGCCGGCAGGCCGACCCCGACGAGAAAAGCCAGGCTGAACACGCCGCCGAATATCGCAGCCAGTGCAGTCGCCGCGGTCAAGGCCGCGATCGCGGCGGCCCAATGCGTCCAGCCGAGCGCCGCGATCATGATCGGCAGCGGCGCCAGATAAAACAGCGCGATCGACAACAGCGAGCCGGATGCGATCGAGGCGAACAGCAACGCCCCGGCCGCGCCGGCACCCATACCGATGAAGATCGTCTGCACCATCACGAGCTGTCCCGCTCCATCCGAGCGGTTAGAGACGAACCATTTCGTCCCAACCATCGGCCGGCGGGTGTCCCCGCCGGCTTCGTTCACACGTTAGCGAATGACGTAAGGCAGCAAACCGAGAAAGCGCGAGCGCTTGACCGCTTGCGCCAGCTCGCGCTGCTTCTTGGCCGAAACCGCGGTGATGCGGCTCGGCACGATCTTGCCGCGCTCCGAGACGTAACGCTGCAAGAGCTTGACGTCCTTGTAGTCGATCTTGGGCGCGTTGGCGCCGGTGAACGGGCAGGTCTTGCGGCGGCGAAAGAACGGGCGACGGCCTCCTCCGCCGCCACCACCACCGCCACCGCCTTGCGATCCGAATGCCATGATTATTCCTCCACCGCTGCGACGGCATCGCCTTCGCCATCCTCGCGCGCGCGGCGCGGCGGACGGTCATCGCGGTCGCGGAAACGGCCGCCGCGATCGCCACGATCGTCGCGGTCGCGATCCGATTTGCGCATCATCGCCGAGGGGCCTTCCTCGTGCTCTTCGACGCGCACCGTGAGATAGCGCAGCACGTCTTCGTTGAGGCGCTCCTGGCGCTCGATCTCGTTGATCGCGGCCGGCGGCGCGTCGATGTTGAACAGCGTCATGTGCGCCTTGCGGTTCTTCTTGATCCGGTAGGTCAGCGACTTGACGCCCCAGTATTCGTTCTTGGCGATCTTGCCGCCCATCTGATCGACGACGGCGACGAGTTGTGCGGTCAATTCCTCGACCTGCTGCGCGCTCAGATCCTGGCGCGCGAGATAGACGTGTTCGTACAGCGGCATGAAAAGCCTTTCCTGTGGTCCCAATGTCGTCGACCCTGGCGCCTAGCCCCTCGAGCCCTTCGGGAAAGGCTCGAATGCTCAGAAGGCGGGAACACGGGACGCCGGGCTTGACGCCCTGCCTTCACCGAAGGCCGTCCGTTCAGCTCCCAACCGGGATCAACGAAGTGGCGCGTTATAGGCGGGAATGTGCGGCGAAAGCAAGGAAAACGGCAAGGAAACGGTTGTTAGGCTGCCGCGGTGCCGGTGGTTTTCGCCTTGGCATTGAGCCGGTCGGCGAGTTTGACGGCGAGATCGACGCCCTGCTTGATCAGGCGGGCCTGTTCCGCGCTGATCTTGGTGTTCCGGCGCATCAGATTGAGCGCTTCGAGCAAACGGTCGAGCTGGTCGGCATAAAAGCGCTGACGAAACTCGGGATCCTGCCGCGCGCGGGCCAGATCGTCGTCGGATACGAGGTCACTCATACGCGGACTTTCCTCAACAGGCCGGAGAATAGTCCCGAGAGTGTTGTCGGAGTGTTACCGGTGGAACCGCAACCTTGACAGGAGAGGTATCACAGTGTTTTTCGGCCCAAATTCTTGCAAAAATTCTTGGAAAAAAGGGCGGTGAATGTCGGTTGCGGTCGTTTTCCCGGGTCAGGGCAGCCAGGCAGTCGGCATGGGCAAGACGCTCTCCGAGAACTTTGCGCCGGCCCGCGAGGTGTTCGCGGAGATCGATGAGGCGCTCGGCGAGAAGCTGTCCACGATCATGTTCGAAGGCCCGGCCGATACCTTGACGCTGACGGAAAACGCCCAGCCCGCGCTGATGGCGGTGTCGCTCGCCGTCATGCGCGTCCTCGAAACTGAAGCCGGCTTTGATCTAAAGCGTGACGCCAAGTTCGTCGCCGGTCATTCGCTTGGCGAATATTCGGCGCTGGCTGCGGCCGGCGCATTCACCGTGCCGGATGCGGCGCGGCTGTTGCGCACGCGCGGCCGCGCGATGCAAAAGGCGGTTCCGGTCGGCAGCGGCGCGATGGCGGCGCTCATCGGGCTCGAGTTCGAGCAGGCCGCCGCGGTGGCAGCGGAAGCAGCGCAAGGCCAGGTCTGCCAAGCCGCGAACGACAATGGCGGCGGCCAGGTCGTCGTCTCGGGCGACAAGGCGGCCGTCGAGCGCGCGGTCGAAATCGCCAAGGCAAAGGGGGCCAAGCGCGCGATGCTGTTGCAGGTCTCCGCGCCCTTCCATTGCGCCTTGATGCAGCCCGCCGCCGACGTGATGGCGGATGCGCTCGCCAAGGTGACCGTCAAGCCGCCCGTCGTTCCTGTCGTTGCCAATGTGCTGGCACGAGCGATCAGCGATCCGGCGGAGATCGTGCGCGCTCTCGTTGCCCAGGTCACCGGGACGGTGCGCTGGCGCGAATGTGTGGGCTTCATGGCCGGGCAAGGCGGGACGAAATTCTACGAGGTCGGCGCCGGCAAGGTGCTGAGCGGCCTGGTCAAGCGTATCGCCGACGGTGCGGTTGGCACGGCGATCGGAACAGCGGAAGACATTGCGGCGTTCAAGGCCGCGCGCGGCTAAAACAGAAGAGAGGAAGCTCCATGTTCGATCTGACCGGCAAGACCGCGCTGGTGACCGGCGCAACCGGCGGAATCGGCGGCTCGATCGCGCGCGCGCTTCACGCGCAAGGAGCGACGGTGGCGATTTCCGGCACCCGGCGCGAGGTTCTCGAGCAGATCGCCTCGACGCTCGGCGAGCGCGTTCATGTCATGCCGTGCAATCTTGCGGATAGCGCGGAAGTCGAAAAGCTTGTCCCCGCCGCCGAAGAAAAGATGCAGAAGCTCGACATCCTGGTCGCCAATGCCGGCGTGACGCGGGACAATCTCCTGGTTCAGTTGAAGGACGAGGACTGGGATCAGGTCATCGCCATCAACCTGACCGCGACATTCCGTCTCGCCCGCGCCGCCACCAAAGGCATGATGCGCCGCCGCTTCGGCCGCATCATCGGCATCACCTCGGTGGTCGGCGTCACCGGCAATGCGGGGCAGGCCAACTATACGGCAGCGAAAGCGGGGATGATCGGCATGTTCAAGTCGCTCGCCCAGGAATATGCCAAGCGCAATGTCACGGCGAACTGCATCGCGCCGGGCTTCATCGCGACGCCGATGACGGACAAGCTCAACGAAAAGCAGCGCGAGGCAATTCTTGGCCGGGTGCCGGCGGGGCGGCTCGGCGGACCCGATGACATCGCCGCGGCGGCGGTCTATCTCGCGTCCGACGAGGCCGCATACATCACCGGACAGACGTTGCACGTCAACGGCGGGATGGCGATGATTTGATGGAAACACTTGGCTTTTCGGACGTTTGATGGCTAGGCTGGCGATGCTGGTCAAGGGTTTTGAAGTATGGTAACCGGACTTTGGCCTGGCTGGGGCGGCATGAAAGCGGGTTGTCGCAAGACCCTGCGATCGATGAACGTCTCACCGCCGTCAACCACGACGAGGCCGTATCCGCATGGCGGCGACCGGTTTGACGGTTGCAGCCCAATCCAAAACGAGACGAGGTCGGAACGATGAGTGACATTGGCGAGCGGGTGAAGAAGATCGTCGTGGAGCACTTGGGCGTCGAGCCCGACAAGGTGACCGAGGGCGCGAGCTTCATCGATGATCTTGGCGCCGACAGCCTCGATACCGTCGAGCTCGTGATGGCCTTCGAGGAGGAATTCGGCTGCGAAATCCCCGACGATGCCGCCGAAACCATCCTGACCGTCGGAGACGCGGTCAAATTTCTCGAAAAAAACGCGAAAAGCTGAGCTGCGCGGCCACGTTCGTCGCATCTTCGGCAATGCGATCTATGCCCGGTGAAGCGGTGCGTAGCGGCTCAATCGTTTGCCTCGGATACGGACCATGAAGCGGGTCGTCATCACCGGAATGGGCATGGTAACGCCGCTCGCTTGCGGCGTCGAAGAAACCTGGAAACGGCTGACCAAGGGGCAAAGCGGCGCCAGCAAGATCGAGGCTTTCAAGGTCGACGATCTGCCCTGCAAGATCGCCTGCAGCATTCCCCGCGGCGACGGCACCGAGGGCACCTTCAACCCCGATCAATGGATGACCCCGCAAGAGCAGCGCAAGGTCGACGATTTCATCGTCTACGCCATGTGCGCGGCGAAGCAGGCGCTCGAACACGCCAACTGGAAACCGACCAGCCACGAAGACCAGATCACGACCGGCGTCGTGATCGGTTCGGGCATTGGCGGCATCGAGGGCATCGCCGACACCGCCATCACGCTGCATGAGCGCGGCCCGCGCCGCGTGTCGCCGTTCTTTATTCCTGGACGCATCATCAATCTGGCCTCCGGCTACGTCTCGATCGAGCACGGCCTGAAAGGGCCGAACCATGCGGTGGTCACCGCATGTTCGACCGGCGCTCACGCGATCGGCGACGCCGCGCGCATGGTCGCGCTCGGCGACGCCGACGTGATGGTCGCGGGCGGCACGGAATCGCCGGTCAACCGGATTGCGATTGCCGGTTTCTCGGCGTTGCGGGCGTTGTCGACCGGATTCAACGACCAGCCGACCAAGGCATCGCGGCCGTACGACAAGGACCGGGACGGTTTTGTGATGGGCGAGGGCGCCGGGGTGGTGGTGGTCGAGTCGCTCGAGCATGCGCTCAACCGCGGCGCCAGGATTCACGCCGAGATCATCGGCTACGGGCTGTCCGGCGACGCCTATCACATCACCGCACCGACGCCCGACGGCGACGGCGCGCTGCGCTGC
Source organism: Hyphomicrobiales bacterium (assembly GCA_038206695.1). Classification (GTDB taxonomy): domain Bacteria; phylum Pseudomonadota; class Alphaproteobacteria; order Rhizobiales; family Xanthobacteraceae; genus Pseudolabrys. The sequence goes on from JBBRAN010000004.1 coordinate 95,609, forward strand.
ATGAACATGGCGATCAAGCGCGCCGGGATTTCCGCCGGCGACATCGACTACATCAACGCCCATGGCACATCGACGCCGCTCGGCGACGAGATCGAGCTCGGCGCGGTGCAGCGGCTGGTCGGCAATGCCGCCGGCCGCATTTCGATGTCGTCGACCAAGTCGTGCATCGGCCACCTGCTCGGCGCGGCCGGCGCCGTCGAGGCCATCTTTTCCATCCTCGCGATTCGCGATGGGCTTGCGCCCCCGACCATCAATCTGGACAATCCTTCGGTCGACACGCCGATCGATCTTGTGCCGCATACGGCGCGCCGCCGTGACATCGATACCGCCTTGTCGAACTCGTTTGGATTCGGCGGCACCAATGCCTCGTTGGTGTTCCGGCGTTTTGTTAAGTAGCGTGTGGAGGCGGGGGGGGCTCCACCTTTCGCCATAATCTTTTCTAATCTGCGTTCACCGTCCTGGATTTTCCTGCCGAGAGCACGCCCGGCGTGCCGCAACGGAGTATGAGCAGTTGTTGAGGTCGAGGTCGTCCGCGTGAGCAAGCCGCCGCATGAAGATGACGCGGGCAACGCGCCGCCGGTCGCCGGCCGGGCTGCGCAGGCGAGCCTGGCGGAACGGCTGGCGCGCGGCCGGGCCGCCGCGGTTGCGGCGCGCGGCAATGACGCGCCGCCGGCCGCACCGAACCCGCCCGAAGCCGCCCGATCCGGCTCCACGACACCGCCGCCACCCCCGCCGCCGCCCGCCAACCGGATCGACGCCCGCGCCGAGGCCTATCCGCCGCTTTCAGGGCGGCCCGATGCGCGGATCGCGCCACGCAGCCCGCGCACGGCGCTCGAACCCGAGCGGATCCCGGCACCGACCCGGCGCTCGCGCCGAGTCCGTCACCCGCTGGTTATTGCCGGCAACGCGATTTTCACCGTCATCATTCTGCTGGCGGTCGCGATCGGTGCGACGCTGTATTTCGGCAAGCAGCGCTTCGAGCAACCCGGCCCGCTGGCGCAGGACAAGATCGTCAACATCCCCCGCGGTCTCGGCATCCGCGACATATCCGACCTGCTGCAGCGCGAGGGCGTGATCGACCAGCCCTCCACTTTCATCGGCAGCATTCTGGTGATGAAGGCCCGCGAAGGGCTGAAGTCCGGCGAGTACCAGTTTCCCCAGCACGCCAGCCTGCGCGACGTCGTCGACACCATCGTGGAAGGCCGTGTGGTGCAGCATTCCTTCACCGTCGCCGAGGGCTTGACCTCCGAGCAGATCGTGGCGCGGCTCCTGGAAAACGACGCGCTCGGCGGCACGCTGAAGGAGATTCCGCGCGAAGGAACGCTGCTGCCGGAAACCTACAAGTTCACCCGCGGAACGCCGCGCGAGCAGATCGTCCAGCGCATGCAGCAATCGGCCAAGCGTGTGTTGCAGGAAGTATGGGAGCGCCGCAATCCGGAGATTCCCCTCAAGACGCCCGAGCAACTCCTGATCATGGCTTCGATCGTCGAGAAAGAAACCGGCAAGCCCGACGAGCGCACGCGCGTCGCCGCGGTGTTCGAAAACCGCATCAAGAACAAGATGCGGCTGCAATCCGATCCGACCATCATTTACGGGCTGGCGGGCGGCAAGGGGTCGCTGGGCCGCCCGATTCTCAAAAGCGAGATCGAGCAGCACACGCCTTACAATACATACGCCATCGACGGGCTGCCGCCCGGACCGATCGCCAATCCTGGCCGCGCCTCGCTCGAAGCGGCGGCCAATCCGGCCCGCACCAAGGAAATCTACTTCGTCGCCGACGGCACCGGCGGCCATGTGTTTTCCGACAATTACGAACAGCATCAAAAGAACGTCGCGCGCCTGCGTGCGCTCGAAGGCGGGCAGGGCGCGGCCGAGGCTGCGCCGGCCGACGCCACTCCCCGCCGGCCCGCCATCCGGCGCTAGTTTGGCGCCGGTCTGGCTCCTTGTGAGCGTGAAATTGCGCCGCTAAGGTCGCGCCCGTTCCGTTTCGCGCAATCTTCAAATGAGAAATGAACCGATGGCTTTGTCGAGCATGACCGGTTTCGCTCGCGGCCAGGGCGTCGCCGGCGCTTATGCCTGGGCCTGGGAGCTCAAATCGGTCAACGCAAAGGGCCTCGACGTCCGGCTTCGTCTGCCGCCGGGCTGGGATGCCATCGAAGTGCCGGCACGAACCCGCGCGTCCGAACTGCTGTCGCGCGGCACGGTCTACGCCAACCTGAGCGTCGAGCGGCAGGGCGTGACGCCCACCGTTCAGGTCAACGACAAGGTGCTCGACGCCGTCCTCGGCACGATCAAACGCCTGTCGGCCCGGCTCGAAGCCGCGCCGCCAAGCATCGAAGCCATTCTCGGGCTCAAGGGCGTGATTGAGATCAGCGAAGAAGACGAACGCGAGGACGACCGGCGCGCCGCCGAAGCGGCCATCATTGTCGGCTTTGTCGGCGCACTCGGCGAGCTCGGCAAAGCCCGCCGCGAGGAAGGGGCGGCGCTCGGTCGCGTGCTCGGCCAGCGGCTCGACGAGATTGCGACGCTCGCGAAGCGCGCCGACGCGGCGCCCGGCCGGGCGCCCGAGGCCGTCAAGGCGCGGCTCGCCGAGCAGATCGCGACCCTGTTGCAGGCGAGCGAGCGGTTCGACCCGGACCGGCTGCACCAGGAGGCCCTGCTGCTGACGGCCAAAGCGGACATCCGCGAGGAGCTCGACCGGTTGGCCGCCCATGTCGCGCAGGCCCGCAAGTTGCTGGCCGACGGCGGTCCGGCCGGGCGGCGGCTCGATTTTCTGTCGCAGGAGCTCAACCGCGAATCGAATACCTTGTGCGCCAAGGCCAATGACGTTGAGCTCACCAATATCGGCCTGGAGCTCAAGACGGTGGTCGAGCAATTTCGCGAGCAGGTGCAGAACCTCGAATGAGACGGACCGGGCGCCGGGGCATCATGTTCGTCATCTCGTCGCCTTCGGGCGCGGGCAAGACCACGCTGACGCGCAATCTCGTCGATGCCGACCGCAATCTGAAGCTGTCGATCTCGGTGACGACGCGGCCGCGGCGGCCGAGCGAGGTCGACGGCCTGCACTATCATTTCATCGGCAGGTCCCGGTTCTCGAAGATGCGCCGCACCGGCGAATTGCTGGAATTTGCCAGGGTGCACGGCAATTTTTACGGCACGCCGCGAAAGCCCGTGGACAAGGCGCTGGCCGCGGGTTTCGACGTGCTGTTCGACATCGACTGGCAGGGCGCCCAGCAGCTTTATGAGAAAATGCGGGCCGATGTGGTCAGTGTTTTCGTGCTGCCGCCGTCGGCGCGCGAATTGAAAGCGCGCCTCGAGCGCCGGGCCGAGGACAGCGCCGAAACGATCCGGCGGCGCCTGAAAAACGCCGCCAAGGAAATCCCGCACTGGGCGGAGTACGATTACGTGCTGATCAACCGCGATCTGGATCGGTCGTTTCGCGACCTGCGCCACATCCTCGCGGCCGAGCGCGCCAAGCGGAGAGGCCGCGTGAAGTTCGCCAACGCCACGCGGCGGCTGCTCGCCGAGCTCAGGGCGGTCACGCGATAGACGCGAAGGCCCGCGCCAGTGCGGCAAAGCCTTCGACCGGAATGTCCTCGGCGCGGGCGGTCGGCTCGATGCCGGTGCGCTCCAGCAACGCCGCGGCGTCGACACCCAAAGTCTTGAGGCTCTGCCGCAGCATCTTGCGGCGCTGGCCGAATGCCGCCTCGGTCACCTTCTGGAGGGCCTGCGCGCCGCACGCCAAAGGCTGCGCGCGCGGCAAGAACCGCACCACCGACGACGTCACTTTCGGCTGCGGCACAAAGGCCGAGGGCGCGATATCGAACAGGATGTTGGCTTGCGTGCGCCAGCCGGTCAGCACCGAGAGGCGGCCGTAGGTTTTGCTGCCGGGCGGAGCGACGATGCGCTCGGCGACCTCGCGCTGGAACATCAGGACCATCTGGTCGTACCACGGCGGCCATGGCTCGATCGTCAGCCATTTGACGAGCAGCGCGGTCGCGATGTTGTAGGGCAGGTTGGCGACGATGCTGGCCTGAGCGCCGCTGAGGCGCGGGCGCGGATCGAATTCGAGCGCATCGGCTTCCACCGCCTCCAGCCGGCCCGGGTAATGGCGGCCGATCTCATGCAGCGCCGCGATGGCGCGCTCGTCGCGCTCGACGGCGATCACCTGTTTGGCGCCCTGCGCCAGCAGCGCCCGGGTCAGGCCGCCCGGTCCCGGGCCGATCTCGATCACGATATCGGCAAGCGGCGCGGCGGCCCGCGCGATGCGCGCCGTGAGGTTGAGGTCGAGCAGGAAATTCTGTCCCAGCGATTTTTTCGCCCGCAGGCCGTGCTGCGCGATTACGTCGCGCAGCGGCGGCAGGTCGTCGATCTGGGCCATCAATGCGCGGCGGCGAGCGCCGGCGTCGTTTTGCTGGCGAGCCTTGCCGCGAGGTGCAGCGCGGCCACCAGGCTGGACGGATCGGCCTTTCCGGTGCCGGCGATGTCGAACGCCGTGCCGTGATCGGGCGAAGTCCGCACGAAGGGCAGCCCAAGCGTGACATTGACGGCGTGGTCGAACGCCAGCGTCTTGATCGGGATCAGGGCCTGGTCGTGATACATGCAGAGCGCCACGTCATAGGTCGCGCGCGCCCTGTCATTGAACAGGGTGTCGGCCGGCACCGGGCCGCGGGCCGTGATGCCTTCGGCAAGGAGCCGCGCCACCGCCGGAGCAACGATCCTTTGATCCTCATCGCCCAATGCGCCGTCCTCGCCGGCATGCGGATTGAGTCCCGCCACCGCCAGACGGGGCCGCTTGAGGCCGAACCGCGCGGCGAGGTCGCGCGCCACGATGCGGCCGGTTTCGACGATGAGGTCGCTGGTCAACCGTCCCGGCACGTCCTTGAGCGGCAGGTGAATCGTCACCGGTACGACGGCAAGCTCGGGCGCCCATAGCATCATGACGGCGCGCACCGGGTTTCGGGTGGCCTGCTGCGCCAGCCTGGCGAGGAATTCGGTATGGCCGGGCTCGGCGAATCCGGAGTTGTACAGCACGTTTTTCGCGACCGGATTGGTCACGACGGCGCTCGCGCGTCCCGCCAACACGTCGGCGACGGCGCGCTCGATCGAGGCGATCGCCGCCGGTCCGCTGGCGGCGTCCGGCTCGCCCGGCGCCGCCGTCACCGCGACATTGAGCCCCACGACCGGCAACGCTCGCGGAAAGAGGGCAGCGGCGTCGGCCGGCATTGTCTCGACGATCGGAATATCGAGGCCGAGCGAGCGTGCCCGCAAGGCCAAATGGCGGCCGTCAGCGATCATGTAAAACGGCGGCAGCTTGAGCTGGGCGCGCCGGCTCCAGGCCAATAGCGTGATGTCAGGCCCGATGCCGGCCGGCTCGCCAAGGGTAAGCGCAAGGGGAAGCATCTGCGGCCTCGCCGTCAGCGGTACTCGATCATGGCCTGGCTACGAAGCTCTTTGAGCCATTTCTTGCCTTCAGCCTCGAACCGCTTGGCGAATATTTCATCGCGCACGGTACGCTTGGTCGCGGATTCGTTCGACCCGGCCTGCTTTTTCTCGCATAAAGCAAACATCTGGAGACCCTGGCCCGACGGTTCGGGCGTGGTGAGGCGGCCGATGTCCATGCCGCCGAGCAGTTCGCGCAGTTGCGGCGTAAGATCGGCGGAGGTGCGGGTGATCGGCTCGCGCACCGCGACGTCACGCAGCGCTCTTGCGAGCTTCAGGCCCTCGGCGCAGCTCTGGAACCGGCCGCGCAGATTTTCAGCCTCGCGGCGTTTCTGGTCGATCTCGGTTGGGCCCGATCCGCTCGGTACGACGACCACGACCGGATACAGCGTGTAAATGAAGGCGGTGTCGTCCTTTTCAGCCGCGCCGCGCGATTGCAGTGCGCTGTTGACGTCGCTTTCACCGACCTGAAGGGTGGACTGAAATCTGCCCCGCACGAGCTGCTGCCAGGTCATATCCGCGCGTATTTTCGACTTGAAGGCGCTGGCGCTGGTCCCGCGCGTCGCCAGCATCTGGGCCAGTTGCTCGGGCGACATGCGGGCGCGCTTCGCCATGTTGGCAAGGGACTCATCAACGTCCGATTCGCCGACCTCGAAACCGTAGCGCTTGGCAATCGACAGTTTGAGCTTCTCATCGATCAGTGCATCAAGAGCGTGCTGGCGCGACGAGGTCTTGTTGGTGACGATCTGTTCGAGCTTGATGCGCTGCTCGATGTCGAGCGCGGTGATCGGCGCGCCATTGACGATGACGGTAACCTGCGCGCGCGCCGTCGATGGCGCATACCAAATGGCAACCAGGGCTAATGTCGCGCAAAGCCATCGGTTTGTCTTACGCGCTGTCGTCGAACTCATGTGTTTCACTACGCTCGTGCTCCTGCCCACGGCGGTTAGTTTTGTAAAGGCAATGTGGACACGTTTTGCGTCACGGTCGAATTGCCCAAGGTTCGCAGGGCAAACTGCAGCATCACCGCATTGACGCGGATCGGATTATTTCCCGTCACATCATACGAATAGGATGTCGAGTAATTAAGGGCCAAAATAAAGCAATCGTCGATGTAACCGATGCCAAAGCGGGTTTGATTGATCTTGTGATGGTAGACATCATAGAGTGCCGCGCCGAACAGCGTCCAATTGGCGTCCAGCTTGAATTGGGCCGAACCGAGCACGCCTTGGCGGCGATAGAGGAAGCCAAGCGCCGGCTGAGCGGCGTAATCGCCGTAAAGCACCGACACGCTCCAGCGGTTGAAGTTTGCCGTGCTCTGAAGCTCCATGCGCTGCCGGGCCATCGTGTCCTTGTCGAAACGGAAGCGCGACGAGAACGTGTAGGTTTTATTCGGCGCGAAGGCGAAACGTGCGACGTAGTCCGACCGTGACGTGTCGAGACCGCTGTCGAGACCGGTATTCGTCAGGCCTGGAGCGGCGAAGGAGTTCGCACCGAACATTTGATAGGATTGCCCGAACAGCACATTGACCGAGCCGCCTTGGTTGAACTGCGCGGTATATTGCGCGCCGGCATTGGCGCGACCGCCGCCCTCGACGCGGTCCCAGCCGGAAAATTTGTCGACCTTGAAGAGATTGCTGTCGTCGAACGTCAGGCTTTGCGCGTCTTCGTTGGGCCAGCGCCCGACTTGAGTCTCGCTCGGGCGCACGATGACTTGGGCGATCGGCTCGAACGTCTGGGTGCCCCAACTCTGCACATTGATGAAGGGATAGCGGTACTCGAGCCCGACAGTCGGCATCGCCCGAACCAAAGCCGAGTCGCCGGTCGGCAGGTAGTTGGAGACGCCCGGCTGGTTGTCGACCGACAGCATGCCGGTGTCGACGCGCACCGATGCGAAGGGCGTGAAGACCTGGCCGAACGAGTCCGTGATCGAGCGGCGCCAATCGGCCTGCGCGGAAAAGCGGGTGAAGTTTCCGGGGACGCCGCGCAACAGGCAGTTGGCAGACGTCTTGAGTGCCGGGTCGGCGGTCTGCGAGCATTGGCCGTTCGCCACGGCTGCCGCCGAGATTGCGTCGAAGTCGACGTTCGCGCGGCTGAGACTGACCAGGTTTGTCTTGAACCCGACCTCGCCGCCCCATATGGGTCGGTCGAAAGTGTAATTATAGTCGACAACCGGCCGCACGAACGGAAGCTGACCTTGCGCGTCGGCGCTGGAGAAGCCGTAAAAATAAATCGTCCGTGCATCGAAGTAGCTTCGATTGCCCTTGCCTGAGAGATAAAGCTGCGACACCGCCTCGCTGACATTCGGCAATCCGATCGTCGGATCGACGTTGCTGCGGTAGGCCGACAGGCTGGGGCGGTAGTCCTGCAGGTAGGAGCGGTCGCTGATCGCGATGCCGTTCCAGCCCCACACCCATTTGTCGTTGAGCGCAAACAGGCCCGAGCTCTCGACGCTGCCGCGCGTGGGGCGGTTGCCCGGGGCGCCCGGGGCGAAATAATTCCTCTCGAGCTGGTAGATGCCAGTAGCGCGCACGGTGTAGGAACCGTTCGCCAGGCGTTGACGGAATTCGCCCTGCAGCAACGGCCCCTGCTTGCTCGTGATCATCGGCGAGAACGTCGCGTCGTAGTCCGGCGCCAGCGCCCAGTAGTAGGGGATCTCGACACTCGCGCCGTAAATCGTACTGAAGCCAGGCGTCGGCACCAGGTATCCGGTCTTGCGCTTGACCGTCGGATCCGGCGTCGAAAAATACGGCATGTAAGCCATCGGCGTGCCGAAGAACTCGAGGCGCGCGTCCTCGAAATACATCATCTTCTCGCCTTGGTCGTGGATGATGCGCGCGGCCTTGACCTGCCAGAGCGGCGGCTTCTTCGGATCGTCTTTGCAGGGCAGGCACGCCGTGTAGACGCCGCTATCGAATACCGTGAAATTGCCGCCGCTGCGGTTGGCGCGCGCCGCGGCCATGCGGGTCCGGTCCGAGGTATCGACGTGGAGTGAATCGACAAAACCGTCGCGATAATCGTCGGACAGGTCCATCACCTCGCCATAGCTGACGTTGCCGTTGTCCTCGGTCAGCCGCACATTGCCTTCGGCGTGAAGGCGTTTGGTGGTGTCGTCGTAAATGACGCGGTCGGCTTCGATCGTCGAGCCGCCGTAATAAATCTGGACATTGCCCACCGCGGCGACGCGATGATTGGTGTAGTCGTAATCGATCTGGCGCGCCTGGACGAGCATCTGGTCCTTGCCGTCCTGTTTGGGCAGCGTGGCGCGCTTGACCGGCGGCGGAGTTGGCGGAAACGCCAGCTGCGCGCTCGCCGGCGCGGCGACAAAACCGGTGCCGAGCGTCAGCGCAGCCAACGCGACCAAAAAAAAGAAAAAGCCGTACGGACGGCCGTCTCGCTGGGATCGACGAGTGGTCGGCAACTCAGCCATCACCCGTCCTCCTGGTACAACAACGCCACAATACCGATGATCCCGCCGACCAGCACAGGCAGCCAAGCCGCTGCGACCGGGTGCATCAGCTCGGCCTTGGTCATGTCGTCAGTAACTTTCGAAAAAACATAAAGCAGAAAGCCAGCTGTGACGCCACTTAAAACCATCTTTTGGACCCCGCCGAAGCGGAAGAAGCGTAAACTCACGGCGGCAGCAAGAAACACCATCCCAGCCAACAAGAACGGCTTCGCCAAAAGCTTATGGAACTGCAATCGATAGCCTGACGCGGCAAGACCGGCCCGCTCGGCGATGCGGATATACTGCGGAAGATCCCAAAACGGCACTGTTTCGGGCGTAGCGAAACTTTCGCGTACTTGCTCGGCGGTCAAATTTGTCGGAACCAGCACTTCGGAACGGTTCAGGGGCGCCGCACCGGTCGCATAGGAGCGAACTTCATTCAGGCGCCACGCGGTGTCCTCGAGCGTGGCCGACTTCGCTTCGTGCCGTTCCAGGTAAGTGCCTTCGCTATCGAAGGTGAAAATCGACACCCCGTTGAGCTGCACGCCCTGGCGCTGGCTCGATTGCGCGCTGATGATCGCTTGGCCGTTGTCGGTACGCTGGCGGATCCAGAACGCTCCGCCGCCCGATGTTTTCTGGCCGAACAGATCGGCTTCCAGGCGCTTGGATTGTTCCTGCAACGCCGCCGAAATCGGATTGTAAATCGCGGTCGCCGCGATCCCGATCAGGAAGGCCACGATCACCGCCGGGAAAATGAACTGCCAGGCGGAGACGCCGGCGGCGCGCGCTACCACGAGCTCCAGCCGCCTCGACAAAGCGAGATAGCTGGACATCGCTCCGACCAGCACGCAGAACGGCAACAGCCGTTCCGCCACCTGGGGAACGCGAAACATCGAGGCCTTTGCGACCAGCACGGCCGAAATGTTGGCCACCTCGGACGCCCGCCGCATCAGCTCGACGTAATCGATCAGCATGATCAGCGCGACGATGCCGAGGAATACAGCCGCCACCGCGCTCAGAAAGCGCAATCCGAAATAACGTGCGAGGGTTATTCCCTGCGGCATGTCGCCCTACGACGTTGCAAAACGGCGTGACAGCCGTTCTGTGAGGACGGTGATTGCCTCGCGCAGGAACGCCGGCGGCTCGATGATGATGCCGCGGCGGATGACGTAGAGCCCGCCGCCGATCGCGGCCGTCACAACCATATACTGGAACATCAGGAAAAATGGGGCGTGGGCGCCCATGACGCTGGACACGAAGCCAACTAACCGCACCAGCGCCATCCCGCCGACTGCGCCGAGCAGCGAGGTGGTCCGGCTTTGCCGGGTGGTGCGTGGCGGCCCGAGATAGGCGAAAGCGATGACGACGAAGGCGATCGGATAAAGCGGCGCCAGCAGCCGGTCATACATCTCGGCGCGGAACTGGCCGGGCTGCTCGACCAGCCAGGGATCGTGCGGGTCGGGGATCACGAGCTGCCACAAATAGCGCTCGCGGATCGAATACTTCACCGATGCCGGGCCCGCCGCGAAGCGCGACAGGTCGATCGCGTAACGATCGAATACGACGAAGCTCGGGTCGCGGCGGTTGACCTGATCGCGCTGAACCGAACCCGAGCGCAGCACCAGGAAAGTCCCGCTTTCGTTTTCCAGCAGGTCGCCCGCATCGGCCAGGATGGTGATGCGCTCATCGGGATTGCGCCGATCGTCCATGAAGACGCCGAGCAACTGCCCATTAGCCTGACGGGCGCGGATATGGATCGTGACGCCGCTCTCGATCGTGACGAACCGCCCGGGCTGCACCACGTTGCTGACGACATTGGCCTTCACCGCGGTGAGCCAGTCGCGCAGCATGCGAAGCCCTTTGGGCGCCAGATAGGCGCTGGTGAAGGCCACCAGCAGGCACACCACCACCGTCACCGGGATGAAAGCGCGAAACAGCCGCCACGGCGAAATTCCCGCCGCGTTCATCACGATGATCTCGGAATCCGTCGACAGCTTGTTCAGCGTATGGGTGACGGCGATGAACAGCGCGATCGGGGCGATGACGAGCACCAGCAACGGGATGATCAGGCCGGTGATGCCGATGAAAACGAAGATTGACTGGCCCTGATTGGTCAGCAGGTCGATGTCGCGCAACGCCTGGGTGATCCAGATGACAGCCGTCAGGCTGATCAGGATGACCAGGAAAGCGCCGAACGTGGTTCGGAATATGTAACCGCCGATCGACCCCATCCGCTGCGACGTCCCCCAAAATCCGGCGTAACGGCTAACGACCCGGTTCCCCAACCGGGCATGGCCGCAAAGCCGAGCCGAAACTCACATTGGTATAGCTTGATCCGTCCACAAAATGGCCGGTCGAAGGCAAACCCATTGAATATGAACAATAAAAAGTTAGGGCATTATCCCCTTGACACAGGTAGATGCGACAGATAGTGTGTAGGAAATCCAAGGTGATTCCCTATGGCACAGATGACCGTTTCCCAGTTCTTCGAGCGCTTCCCCGATGACGAGGCCTGCCTGAACCACATTTTTCAGGTGCGGTTTGGCGACCGGCACGTTTGCCGCACCTGCCATAAGGAAAGCTCGTTCCACCGCCTCAGCAAACGCCGCGCGTGGGCCTGTGCGGCTTGCGGCGACAACCTCTATCCGACTGCGGGGACTGTGTTCGAGGATACCCGGACGCCGCTGCGCGTGTGGTTCTATGCAATTTATCTCTTTTGTGTGACGCGCCACGGCGTCAGTGGAAAAGAACTCCAGCGTAATCTCGGCGTGACCTACAAAACGGCGTGGCGGATGGGTAATCAAATCCGGACGCTGATGGCGAAGGCTGATGGGTTTGAAATGCTGCGCGGCCACGTCGAGGCCGACGAAGCGTATGTTGGCGGGTATCGTCCCGGTCGCCGTGGTCGCGGCGCCGCTGGCAAGACGATCATCATGGGCATCAAACAACGCGGCGGCCGCATCCAGACCGAAATTCTACAGGATGTGAAAACTGCCACGCTGCGCGAGGCAATGTTCAAGAACGTGGAGCGCGGCTCTACGGTCTCGACCGACGAATTTTATAGCTACGCATTACTGCGGGGCGAAGGCTACGACCACGGTTTAGTGAAACACGGCGCGAAGCAATACGCCGATGGTATCCACCACACGAACAGCGTCGAGAGTTTTTGGAACCTGTTCAAGAACTCAGTTCGCTCGACGCACATTCATGTGTCGCCGAAATATATGCAGCGCTATCTGAGCGAATTTACTTATCGCTCGAACCATCGCGAGATGGGGAACGCGATGTTCGACCTTTTGATTTCGGCGGTTTAGGTTTCGTGGCGATGTCATTCACCGCAGCATCGAACACCCTATTGCTTAATGGGCCCATGCCGCGCTGTTCCTCTTGCGCGGTAAACTCGGCTAAACGGCCCGTTTCCAAAGCCTTTGTGAGCGTGAGCATGTTTCAGGATATAGACGGACTCACGCGTAAATGCTAGATGCAACGAATTAGGGCCACCCGCATATCGCGAGCGGCCCTAACGGTGAGCGATCAAATTGAAGGCTCAATTAGCCTTTAATCTACGGGTCGCTTGCCACACGACGCACCTCCGTTCTTTACGGGGTTGTGATTTGCCGAAGGGTTCTGTTTTCCAGACCGAAACCCTCAGCGGTGACTCTTATGAAGCGGCGGCCATCTTCGTGGTGGTCGCCGCTTCTGTTTTCGGTTTCGCCTCGCCGTCGTTTTGATCGTCGTCGGCTTGCGCCTTGGGCTTCTTGGCGTCGGGATACCAGATCGTAAGGCCGTAGCTTCCATTGGGAAGTTTGTGGAAGAAGTTCGTGCGCTTCCGCAGGAGTGCGCGAAGTCCCACCACCGCAATATCCGCCGACTTCGCCTCGAACTGGTAGCCGCCAGCTTCAATCGCTTCGTGTATTTCCTTCGGCGTGGCGGGGTTGCTTCGATTCCCGGCCATTGCGTAGCGCATCTCCAGGTATTCGCGCACAGCGGTCTGGAGTTTTTTGCCGTAGAACGAGTCCGGCTTGATCGATGTCGGCGTAGCGCCAGCAAGTTCGCCAGTCGCAATTCCACCTCCGCCACCAAGCGGTGGCATCGGCGGGATACCGTCCGCCACACGCAAGTCGTTGATCACTTCGACCAAGGCGTTCCCTTTCCGTACCAATTCGGCAAGGCGGGCCTCCAAGGTCTCAAGTGCTGCTTTGTTGCTCATGACACTCTCCACCGCAGTATTGCGGCAGGGGGTCTCATAAGCCCCAAGTTGCCGAGTCGCAACATTAAAGTGGCGATCTGGGGGAAATGTGGAAAACGGGGGGAGAGATGGGACAGTCAATCTGTCCTATCGAATCGGGCCCGCTATCCACAGGTAGGTGCTACCTGCTTGAGGGGGACAATCCCCAAAAGTTAAATCCGGCCGCGGCCAGGAGGGCGAAAACGGTCGTTTTCGGCTCGATTCGATAAGCCTCGGACGCCGGGCCATGGCGGAGGTGCCGCAGCGCAAAAACAGCCGGGAAATCACCAGCTTGGACTAGTCAGGATCGGCCCGGCGGTCCATACGGGCGCTGTTTCGCACCATCGTGCTCAGGATCATTCAATGGCCGACCCCGTTACGTTTTCGTTTGCGCCCTTCAATCCGGGAAAGGGCGTGCTTGCCGTGTTTTGCGACGACCACCTTAAATTCGGGCCGGCGACCGCCAGGATGCTGCGTGCGGCGGCAGCGCTCGTCGCCCGGGCGGCCAAAGCCGAGCGTTTCACCGGCAAAAGCGGCAGTGTTCTCGAGCTCGCGGTCCCGGCCGGACTGGCCGTCACCCGGCTGATCGTGATCGGCTCCGGCAAAACTGGTTCACTGACCGACAAGGATTTCCTCAAGCTCGGCGGCATCGCAGCCGGCAAGCTGCCCGACTCGGCGACCGAGGCGGTGATCGTCGCCGACATCGCGGGAGCTGCCCTGAAGTCCGAACAGGCGGCCGAGTTGATGCTGGGCGCGCAACTGCGCAGCTACGCCTTCGATCGCTACAAAACCCGGAAAAAGGACGGCGAGGAAAAAACCGCGCAGCGCCGGATCGCAATTGCCGTCGCCGACGTCGCGGCCGTCAAGAAAGCGTTCGCGCCGCGTCAGGCGATCGCGCAGGGCGTCGTGATGGCCCGCGATCTCGTCAACGAGCCGGCCAACATTCTTTACCCGGAAGAATTCGCCCGCCGCACCTTGGCGCTGAGGAAGCAGGGCGTCGCCGTCGAGGTGCTCGACATCAAGGCGATGACGAAGCTCGGCATGGGAGCCTTGCTCGGCGTCGGCCAGGGTTCGCGGCGCGACAGCCGTCTTGTCGTGATGCGCTGGAACGGCGGCAAGAAGAGCGATGCGCCCGTCGCGTTCCTCGGCAAGGGCGTGTGCTTCGATACCGGCGGCATCTCCATCAAGCCCGCAGCCGGCATGGAAGACATGAAAGGCGACATGGCGGGCGCCGCCTGCGTGGTCGGGCTGATGCACGCGCTCGCCGGCCGCAAGGCGAAGGTCAACGCGGTCGGCGTGATCGGTCTCGTCGAAAACATGCCGGACGGCAACGCGCAACGTCCGGGCGACATCGTGACGTCGATGTCCGGGCAGACCATCGAGATCATCAACACCGACGCCGAAGGCCGACTCGTGCTCGCCGACGTGCTGTGGTACGCGGCCAAGCGTTTCAAGCCCAAATTCATGGTCGATCTCGCCACTTTGACCGGCGCCATCATCGTCGCGCTCGGCCACGAGCATGCCGGCCTGTTCTCCAACGACGACAAGCTGGCCGGGCGTCTGACCCAATGCGGGTTCGACACCGGCGAGCTGGTCTGGCGCATGCCGCTCGCGCCGGAATACGACAAGCTGATCGATTCAAAATTCGCCGACGTGAAGAACACGGGGGCGGGGCGCTGGGCCGGCGCGATTACCGCCGCTCAATTCCTGCTGCGCTTCGTCGCCGACAAGACGCCGTGGGCGCACCTCGACATCGCTGGCGCCGGCTTCGACTCGCGCCAGACCGACATCAACAAAAGCTGGGGCTCGGGCTGGGGCGTGCGCCTGCTCGACCGGCTGGTGGCGGACCATTACGAGGACTAGCGCAGGATCGCGGTAAAATGCCGGGAAAAACCATGACCGAGATCCTGTTTTACCACCTGCAACGCCAGCCCGTCGAAAAGGTGCTGCCGACGCTTCTTGAAAAGTCGATCGAGCGCGGCTGGCGCGCGGTCGTGCAGGGCAGCTCGGAAGAGCGCGTCGACGCACTCGACGCGCATTTGTGGACCTATCGCGATGACGGGTTTTTGCCGCACGGCACCTGGCGGGAGGCCGAAGCCGCCGCGCAACCCGTGCTGCTCACGATCGACGACAGCAATCCGAACAACGCTTCGGTGCGGTTTCTGATCGATGGCGCGCCGGTGCCCGGCGACGCGGCGTCCTACGCCCGTATCGTGATGCTGTTCGATGGCGAGGACGAGGAAGCGCTGGCGGCCGCGCGCGAGCACTGGACCCAGGCCAAAGCCGCCGGCTTCGACGCCACGTACTGGCAGACGGACGAGAGCGGACGCTGGGCCAAAAAAGCCTGAAAACCGGGGCGCGGTCGGTCATTGGCCGATGGCCCAGTGGCCGAGGCGGCGGCTTCGGCTTGTGCGACGCCCTTGTGCTGACGCAAAGTCCGTTTTGATAGGCTACGCAGCAGTCCGGGAGAGTGGTTCTTGCAACATCGACCGATCGGTTTATCCGTCGTTGTGCTCGCAGCTGTATTGGCGGGTTGTTCGTCGAGACTTTTCACCGAGGGCAATTTGCAGCCGGTGAAATTTTTTCAGAAAGCGGATTGGGGGTCCACTTCGGCCCCCGCCGAATCCAATTTCAATACGAGTGGCCCGGTCAATGCGGAAGATCTGGTCGATGCAAGCGGCGCCTGCGCTACCGTAGTCGCTGCCGCGCCCGCCGGCGACGGCAATGCTGCCCCGGTTCCTGCGGGTCCGCCGGTACTGGGCGGCGTCGCGCTCGGCATGACCGAATGCCAGGTCGTGCAGCGTGCCGGTCATCCCGGCAACATCCAGATCTCGGCCGACCCCAATAACGAGCGCGCGACTGTCCTCACCTACATGGCGAGCCCGTGGCCGGGTATCTACCGTTTCACAGGCGGCCGCTTGAAGGAAGTCGAGCGCGTCGCGATGCCCGAACCGCCGAAGCCGGTAAAACCCGCCAGGAAAAAGAAAGCCGCGCCGAAAACGGCCGCCGGCTGACCGTTTCACGCCATTGCGGTGTCGAACTCGGCGCTCGCCGCTAGCCATTCCTCTTCGGCGCGGGCGAGCGCGGCGACGTTATCGGCCCGCTCTTTCGACAGTGCCGCGCCGCGCGCCGGTTCGCGCGCAAACAATCCGCTGTCGGCGAGCGTCCGGTCGAGCCGCTCGATCTCGGACGTCAGGCGCTTCATCGTCGCTTCGGCGCGCAGCACTTTCTGGCGTAGCGGCGCGGTGCCGGCGCGTTTACCAGCCGATGCCTTGCGTTTCTCGCTGCGCGCACCCGGCGAATTCTTGGCCGAGCGTTCCGCGCCCCGCTCGCTGCGGTCGGACAATACCAGCTGCCGATAATCATCGAGATCGCCGTCGAACGGATGGACTTCGCCGCCCGACACCAGCCAGAGCCGGTCGGCGCAGGCCGCCAGTAAATGCCGGTCATGCGAGACCAGGATGACCGCGCCCGGATAGTCATTGAGCGCTTCGATCAGCGCGGCGCGGCTGTCGATGTCGAGATGGTTGGTCGGCTCGTCGAGGATGAGGAGATGCGGCCCCGCGAAGGTCGCAAGGCCGAGCATCAGCCGGGCTTTCTCTCCGCCGGATAATCTCGCGACCTTGGTGTCGGCGGCTTGCCCCGAAAATCCGATCGCGCCGACCCGCGCACGCACTTTCGCTTCCGGCTCGTCCAGGACGAGTTCGCGGATATGGCTATAAGGCGTGCCCTCGGGATCGAGCTCGTCGAGCTGGTGCTGGGCGAAATAAGCGACCTTGAGCTTTTCCGCGCGCGTGATCTTGCCCTCGAACGGCGCCAGTCGCCCGGCGATCAGCTTGACCAAGGTCGACTTGCCGTTGCCGTTCGATCCCAGCAGCGCGATGCGGTCGTCATTGTCGATGCGGATGGAGAGGTCGGCAAGAATGGGACGTCCGGGCTCGTAACCGACGCTGACGTCATCGAGGGCGATGATCGGCGGCGATAATAGCCTGTCGGGCTCGGGGATGGTGATCGGTCGCACCTCGTCGGTGATCAGCGCGGAGATCGGCTTGAGTTTTTCCAGCATCTTGACGCGCGATTGCGCCTGGCTTGCTTTCGACGCCTTGGCCTTGAAGCGGTCCACGAACGCTTGCAGGTGCTTGCGCTGGGCTTCCTGCTTCTTGATCATCTTCTGGTCGAGCTGCACGCGGTCTTCACGCGCTTTCTCAAAGGCGGAATAACCCCCGCGGTAGAGCGTCAGCTTGGTCGCCTCCAATGACAAAATGAAGTTGACCGAACTGTCGAGCAGATCGCGGTCGTGACTGATGATGATCATCGTATTCGGATAGCGCGCCAGATGGTCCTGCAGCCACAAAGTGCCTTCGAGGTCGAGATAGTTGGTGGGCTCGTCGAGCAGCAGGAGATCCGGCTCGGCGAACAGCACCGCGGCGAGCGCCACGCGCATCCGCCAGCCGCCGGAAAATTCCGAGCAGGGGCGTTCCTGGTCCGCGCTGGAAAATCCCAGGCCGGAAAGAATGGCCGCAGCGCGCGCCGGCGCCGCATAGGCGCCCATGTCGGCGAGCCGCGTCTGAATTTCGGCGATGCGATGCGGGTCTTGCGCGGTCTCGGCTTCTGCCAGCAGGCTGGCGCGTTCAAGATCGGCCTTGAGCACGACATCGATCAGGCTCTCGGGTCCGTCCGGCGCTTCCTGTGCGAGGCGGCCGATCCGCCAACGCGGCGTGATCTCAATGTCGCCGGACTCCGTCGCCTGATCGCCGGCGATCGCATTGAATAGCGTCGATTTGCCGCTGCCGTTGCGGCCGATTAGACCGACGCGGGAACCCGGCACGATCCGCGCGCTTGCGCCGTCGAGCAGCAGCCGCCCGGCAACGCGAATCGAAAGGTCTTCGATGGTCAACATGGCGCGCGTTTTGACGCAGCGCGCCGCAAGAGGCAACCCTTAAGGCAACTCTTGGCTCGCTCGACGCGCGTGGCCGCGCGCGCTTGCCGCCCGCGGAAGCCGCCGCTATAAGCGCCGCACCGTAAAGCGCACATGATGGGCGGTTTGAAGGGTGTTTCGATGGCGATCGAGCGTACTTTTTCCATTCTCAAGCCTGATGCCACCGCGCGCAATCTGACCGGTTCGATCAATGCCATCATCGAGAAGGCGGGGCTGCGCATCGTCGCGCAGAAACGCATCCGCATGAGCCGCGCCGACGCCGAGAAATTCTATGAGGTGCACAAGGCGCGCCCGTTCTACGGCGAGCTGGTTGATTTCATGATATCGGGTCCGGTCGTCGTGCAGGTGCTCGAAGGCGAAAACGCCATCGCCAAATATCGCGACGTGATGGGGGCGACCGATCCCGCCAAGGCGGCGGAAGACACCATCCGCAAGGTTCACGCAAGGTCGGTGGGCGAGAACTCGGTGCACGGCTCCGATGCGGCCGACACCGCCAAGAAAGAAATCGCTCAGTTTTTTTCCGACAAGGAAATCGTCGGCTGACGCCGCGCGAGGCCGGCAATAGACACTAAGTTACGTCCAGCAGTCTACGCACGAGAGCAGGGGTGTTCCGTGGATTTCATGTGGGAAAATCTGACGCACGCGCCGTTCTGGATTGCGGCGGTTCAGATCATCGGCGTCAACATTATCCTGTCGGGCGACAACGCGGTCGTCATCGCCATGGCGTGCATGACGTTGCCGCCGCGCCAGCGGCTGTGGGGCATGGTGCTCGGCGCCGGGGTCGCCGTTCTGCTGCGCGTGATCTTCACGCTGGTCGTCGCCGAAGCGATGACTTATCCGTTCCTCAAGCTGGTGGGCGGCGCGCTGCTGTTCTGGGTGGCGATCAAGCTGGTCACCGAGGATTCCGACGGCGAGGGCGGCGTTGAAGCGGCCGAGAACCTCTGGCGCGCGGTGCGCATCGTCGCCATTGCCGACATCGTCATGAGCCTCGACAACGTGATCGCGATCGCGGCGTCGGCCGACATGGCGGCGGCGCGCGTCGATGTCCTGCACGCCAGCGCGGTCAAGACGTCGCTGATCGTGTTCGGGCTCGCCACCAGCGTGCCGCTCATCGTGGCGGGCAGCGCGATCCTGATGGCGTTGCTCGATCGCTACCGCATTCTGGTGTGGGGCGGCGGCGCGCTGCTCGGCTGGGTCGCCGGCGATATTATGGCGACCGATCCGGCGGTGGCGGGCTGGCTGGGAGCTGGCGCGGCGGAACAGGTCCATGTCTGGGGCGGCCGGGCGGGTGCCTTGATCGTGATGGCGGCCGGCCTTTTCGTGGTGCGCCGGCGCAGGCCGCTTCTGCTTGAAGAGATGATGGCGCTGGTCGGGCTCCTGGTGTGGATCGCCGGGGATATCGTGCTGGAGCATCTTTATGGCGGCCCGCAGGGCGCCGCCAATTCGGTCTGGATCGGCCGCGGCATCATCTTTTTCACTCTTGCCGTGGCCTATGCGGTGGTCCGTTCGATGGCAGGGTGGCGCACGCTGGAGGACAAGGTCTAGCCAATCCGGCTAGAATGCGGACGCGATGAATCAAAACGTCCGCGACCTTGCCGGCCCGGTGCGCATCGGCGCATCCGTCTGCCCGCACGATTGTCCCTCGACCTGCGCGCTCGAGGTCGAGTTGCTGGCCGACGGCAAGATCGGCCGCATCCGCGGCGCCGAGGACAATGGCTACACGGCGGGTGTCGTGTGCGCGAAAGTCGCCCGCTACGCCGAGCGCGAGCATCATCCGCAACGCCTGATGCATCCGCTGGTCCGCACCGGCGCCAAGGGTGAGGGAAAATTCGAGCAGGTGTCGTGGGACGAGGCGCTCGACCTCGTGAGCAACAAATTCAAATCGGCGGAAGCCCGCGACGGCGCCGAGACGGTCTGGCCGTATTATTATGCGGGCACGATGGGTCTGGTGATGCGCGACGGCATTCACCGCCTGCGCCATGCCAAGAAATACTCCGGCTTTCATTCCACCATCTGCGTCAACCCGGCCTATTCCGGGTTCGCCGCCGGGACCGGCCGCATCGCCGGTCCCGACCCGCGCGAAATGGCGAAGTCCGATCTGGTGGTGATCTGGGGCACCAATCCCGTCAACACCCAGGTCAACGTGATGACGCACGCCACCCGCGCCCGCAAGGAACGCGGCGCCAAGATCGTCGCGGTCGACGTCTACATGAACGGCACCATGGAGCAGGCCGACCTGCCGGTACTGGTGAAGCCCGGCACCGACGGCGCCCTGGCCTGCGCGGTGATGCATTGCCTGTTTCGCGACGGCAAGGCCGACCGGGATTATCTCGAGCGCTACACCGACGTGCCGCATGAACTCGAAGCGCATCTCGCGAGCCGCGGTCCGGCCTGGGCATCCGCGATCACCGGCACGCCGGTCGAGACCATAGAGGAATTCGCCCGCCTGGTCGGCGAACGAAAGCGCGCTTATTTCCGACTCGGCTACGGGTTCTCCCGCTCGCGCAACGGCGCCGCCAACATGCATGCGGCGAGCTGCATTGCGGCGGTCAGCGGCGCCTGGCGGCACGAAGGCGGCGGCGCGTTTCACAACAATGCCGACATCTACCACTGGAACAGGTCGATGATCGAAGGGCATGACGTGCGCGATCCGAAGGTGCGCATGCTCGACCAGTCGCGCATCGGCGCGATCTTGACCGGCGATGCGGAGGCGTTGCGGGACGGGCCGCCGGTGACGGCGCTGCTCATCCAGAACACCAACCCGGTCTCGGTCGCGCCCGACCAGAATAAGGTGAAGGCGGGCTTTGCGCGCGAGGACCTGTTCGTCTGCGTCCATGAGCAGTTCATGACCGAGACGGCGCAGATGGCGGACGTCGTATTGCCGGCCACCACCTTCCTCGAGCATGACGACGTCTATCAAGGCGGCGGGCATCAATACATTCTGCTGGGCCCGAAGCTGGTCGAGCCGCCCGGCGAATGCCGCAATAACCACGAGGTGATTTGCGCGCTGGCGAAGCGCCTCGGCGTCGCGCATGCCGGCTTCGACATGACGCCGCGCCAGTTGATCGACTGGACGTTGCGCAATTCGGGCTGGGGCACGCTCGACCATCTGGAACGCGAGCGGTGGATCGACTGCCAGCCGCCGTTCGAGCGCGCGCATTATCTCGACGGCTTCAACTGGCCGGACAAGAAATTCCGCTTCAAGCCGGATTGGCCGAACGTCCCGTTCCGCAGTCCCTATTGCAGCGGCCCGGTCGCCGACATGCCGTCGCTACCCGATCACTGGACCTCGATCGAGGAAGCCGACGCCGAGCATCCGTTCCGTCTGGCGACCTCGCCGGCGCGGAATTTTCTCAATTCGACGTTCAACGAAACGCCGACATCGCTGGCGCAGGAAAAACGCCCGACCGTGATGATCCATCCGGACGACGCCGCGCCGCTCGGCATCGTTGACGGAGATTACGTTGCGCTCGGTAACCGGCGCGGCCGGGTCCAGCTTCACGCGCGGCTGTTCGATGGCGTGCGCCACGGCGTCCTGATCGCGGAATCGATCTGGCCTAACGCCGCCTATGCCGACGGCTGCGGCATCAACACGCTGACCGGGGCGGATTCCATCGCGCCTTACGGCGGCGCGGCCTTCCACGACAACAAAGTCTGGCTGCGCAAGGCCGCGCCGTAACTCTCAAAGCTCCCTGCCGATTTTGCGGTCGAGCGACCACGGGCCGCCGCCGCGCAGCATGATCGCGACCAGCATCATGCCCCACATCAGCGGAAACTCGATTCCGCCGGCGCCGGCGCCATAACCTCTGGGCCAGTGTGCGACGAAGACGATAACCGCGAATTCAATGACCAGCAGTGCCGCGATCGCGCGGGTGAATAGCCCGAGGGTGATCATGACGGCGCCCACCGTTTCGAGCGCCATTATGGTGTAGGCGCCGGCAGTCGGCGCCACGATGCCGTAGCGTGTAAGCGCTCCGACTACGCCGGTCACGCCGGACGTTGCCACCTTCGGCCAACCGTGCGGCAGGAGCATCAGTCCAATTGTCACGCGGACGACGAGATAGGCGAGGTCGGATGTGAAGGGGTAATATCGGCCGAGTGCCGGGAAGATCGGCCGGGGGTCGGAGCCACTCGAATACTTTGCCATGCTGCTTTCCGTGTTGCGGTTTCCTCCCGAAATTCCCCGGTCGATCTGCCGAGGCTGTCGGTCCATGGAACACCGGTTCAGGCGATTTAGTCCAATATGTCGAGATATGGCGCGCGTGCGAATGGGAGCTAGCGGCGTGCCGTGCCGGCCCCTCCCGCGCTGGTGCCGGGCCGACCTTCGATCTGAATTCGTTCGGTGGCCAAAAGCGCCAATGCCAGCGGGTAAATCCGGTGCTCGACGGCCAGTACGCGCGCCGCCAGGCTTTGCTCGCTGTCGCCCGCGAGCACGTCGACCGCCTCCTGCGCGACAATCGGCCCGGAATCCATCTCGGGCACGACGAAATGCACGGTCGCGCCATGCTGCTTTGCGCCGGCCCCGAGCGCGCGCCGGTGGGTGTCGAGCCCCTTGAAGGCGGGCAGCAGAGCCGGGTGAATATTGAGCATCCGCCCTTGCCAGCGGCCAACGAAATCGGCGCTCAGCAGCCGCATGAAGCCGGCGAGGCAGACGATCTCGATGCGATAGCGCTCCAGCACCGCCTGCAGCGCACGCTCGAAGCCGGCGCGATCCTTGCCGTAGATATTGTGGTCGACGATCGCCGTCGCGACACCGGCGGACTGCGCGGTCTGCAAGCCGCCGGCGTCGGCAATGTTCGAAACGACCAGGGCGATTTCGGCCGGATAATTTTTATCTTTGGCGGCCCCGATCAGCGCCGCCATGTTGGAGCCGCGGCCGGATATCAATACGGCGACGCGTTTACGCTCCATGGCTCACTCTATGGCTCACCCGGCGAGGTCCAGTTGACCGTCATAGCTGACGCGCGGCTCGCCGGCGGCAGGCAGCACTTCGCCGAGCGTGATCACGGTCTCGCCCGCTTGCGTCAATGCCGCGCGCACCGCGCCCGCATCGGCTTTGGCGCATACCGCGATCATGCCGATGCCGCAGTTGAAGGTGCGCAGCATCTCGTTCTGGGCGATTTGACCTTCCTTGGCGAGCCATTTGAAAACCGGAAGGACCGGAATTTTTGCCAGATCGACGCGCGCGCCCAGTCCCTCCGGCAGTACCCGCGGGATATTGTCGGGAAAGCCGCCGCCGGTGATGTGGCAAAGCGCCTTCACCGCCTTGGTGGAGCGGATCGCGGCCAGACAGGATCTCACATAGAGCCTGGTCGGCGTGATGATCGCTTCGCCGAGAGATTTGCCGGCGGCGAACGGGGCGGGCGCGTCCCATTTCAATCCGGACTTCTCGACCACCTTGCGCACCAGCGAATAACCGTTGGAATGCACACCGGACGACGCCAGCCCGAGCAGGATGTCGCCTGCCGCGATATCGGCGCGCGGCAGGATCTGACCGCGCTCGGCGGCGCCGACCGCAAAGCCGGCGAGATCGTAATCGGTGCCCTGATAGATTCCCGGCATCTCGGCGGTCTCGCCGCCGATCAGCGCGCAGCCGGACTCCTTGCAGGCCGTCGCAATGCCTTTGACGACGGCCGCCCCCGTCTCCGGATCGAGCTTGCCGCAGGCGAAGTAGTCGAGGAAGAACAGCGGCTCGGCGCCTTGCACCACGAGATCGTTGACCGACATCGCGACGAGGTCGATGCCGATCGTGTCATGGCGGCCGGTTTCGATCGCGATCCTGACCTTGGTGCCGACGCCGTCGGTGGCGGCAACTAGGACCGGGTCGGTAAAGCCGGCGCGTTTGAGATCGAACAGACCGCCGAAGCCGCCGATTTCAGCGTCGGCGCCGCGCCGCGCGGTCGCCCGCACCAGCGGCTTGATCAGCTCGACCATGCGATTGCCGGCGTCGATATCGACACCGGCCTGCGCATAGGTCAGACCGCGCTTCGGATCGGCCATCAGACCCCACTTTCGTCGCGGTCCTACGGCGGAATCGCGGTGTGCGCAATGCCGGGATCGCCGTTATACTCGCAGTTCAGGGACGCGGGTTGACGGGTGGGTCGACGCGCGCAAGAGCCGGGGCTGTCGCGCGTGAGCATACCGAACCTCATCACTGTGGGGCGCATTCTGCTGGTGCCGGTGGTGGTCTGGGCCATCGCGCAAAACCTGATGTGGGTCGCGTTCGTCCTGTTCGTGGTGGCCGGTGTGAGCGATGCCGTCGACGGCTTCCTCGCCAAGCGCTTCAACATGAGCTCGGAACTCGGCTCCTATCTCGATCCGCTGGCCGACAAGGCGCTGATCGTCTCGATCTATGTGGCGCTGGGGATTGCAGGGACTATTCCGCGCTGGCTGGTCATTTTGGTGGTGTCCCGTGACATCATGATCATCGGCGCAGTGATGCTGTCGTGGCTGATCGGCAGCCCCCTGAAGGTCAAGCCGTTGTTGGTGTCCAAGCTCAATACCGTCGCGCAGATCGTGTTCGCCTGTGTCGTGCTCGGCGCGTCCGGCTTCGGCTTCAAAGCCGATAAGCTAATGATCGCGTTGATGGCGGTCGTCGCGATCACGACGCTGCTCTCGGTCTCGGCCTATCTGCGCGAGTGGATTCGTCACATGAATTCCGTGGCGGCCGAGCAGTGAGCCCGCGCTCGCCGCGTCGCCGGAGCGCGCCCGCCGCCGCCGTCCGTGTCGAGCGGCAGGTCGCATTCTGGGGCGCCGCTTTTGCTGTCCTGCTGCTGGCGCTCTGGCTGCTCAGCGAAATCCTGCTGCCTTTCATTGTTGCCCTCGCCATCGCCTTCGTCCTGACGCCGGTCACCGACCGGCTCGAGCGATTGGGCGTCAACCGCGCCGTCGCGGCCTTGCTGATGGTGACTCTGGTGGTGCTCGGCTTTGTGCTGATCGTGCTGCTGGTGGCGCCGATCGTCGGCGCCCAGCTCGGCTCTTTCATCGACAACGTGCCGCGCTACATCGCGCGCCTGCAAACGCTGGCGACCGATCCTAACCGGCCATGGCTGCAAAGGCTGGTCGGCGAAGGCCTCAATGTCGACACCAAGTCGGTCGGCGCGCTGGTGACGCAAGGCGTCGGCTGGCTCACCGCGTTTTTGCGGTCGCTGTGGTCCGGTGGCCGCTCGCTGGTGTCGCTGTTCTCGCTGATCGTGGTTGCGCCGGTCGTCGCATTTTACATGATCTACGACTGGCGTCGCATGATCGCCAGTGTCGACGGCTGGGTACCCGTGCATCATCGCGCTACGGTGCGCGGCCTCGCGCGCGAGATCGACGCGGCGATCTCCGGCTTCGTGCGCGGCCAGACCGCCGTCTGCCTGATCCTCGGCTCATTCTACGCCGTGGCGCTGACGCTGACCGGGCTCAACTTCGGCCTGCTGATCGGCCTGATCGCCGGCATCATCACCTTTATTCCGTATGTCGGCTCGATGACAGGCCTCGTCGTCTCGCTCGGCGTTGCCATCGCGCAATTCTGGCCGCAATGGACGTCGATCGTGACGGTGCTGGCGATCTTCCTGGTCGGCCAGTTCGTCGAGGGCAACATCCTCTCGCCGAAGCTGGTCGGCGAGAGCGTCGGCATCCATCCGGTGTGGCTGATCTTCGCGCTGCTGGCGTTCGGCTATCTGCTCGGCTTCGTCGGGCTGCTGACCGCTGTGCCGCTGGCGGCGACGATCGGCGTTCTGGTGCGATTTGCCCTGCGGCGCTATCTCACGTCGTCGCTCTATACCGGGGCGTGACCATGCAGGCGTATCCGCGTCAACTTGCTTTTGCGCTCGGACATCGCGAGAGCTTCGCGTCCGACGATTTTATCGCGGGGCAGTCGAATGCGGCGGCGCGCGCGCTGATCGAGCGCTGGCCCGACTGGCCCAATCGCGTCATGGCACTGATCGGTCCCGAAGGCTGCGGCAAAAGCCATCTCGCGACGATGTGGGCGGAACAGGCCGGCGCCCGCGTCATGTCGGCGCGGCTGCTAGCGCAGGCCAGCCTGCCGGCGGCGCTGGCGACCGGCGCGGTGGTCGTCGAGGATCTGTCTCCCGAGCGGCTGGACGAGCGCGTGCTGTTCCATCTGCTCAATCTGGCGCGCGAGGAGCGCGCGTCCGTTCTCATCACGGCGCGAACGCCGCCCGGCGCCTGGCCGGTCGAGATCCGCGATCTCGCCTCGCGGCTGCGCGCCATTCCGTGCGTCGCCCTGACGGCACCCGACGACGAAATGCTGCGCACGCTGATCGTCAAGCTTGCGGCCGACCGGCAGCTCGAATTTGACGACGCGCTGGTGCGCTATCTGGTCACCCGCATCGAGCGCTCATTCGCCGGGGCGCGCGCGGCGGTCGCGGCGCTCGATCAGGAGGCGATGCGCCAGCAGCGCCCGGTGACGCGTGCGCTTGCCACCGAGTTGTTCCGCAGCGCTTGACTGTGACAGCCGAACCGGCGCGAATGGTCATCCAGCCGCCTTATTGCCTGTCTACATATTGCGGCCCCCTACACCCGGTTTCGAGTCATGGCGGATCGCAGGCAAGTCGTTGCGTTGGCAGGGGAAAACGTCCTGCCCGACGCCGTTGCCGCTACCGCGGTGGGTGACGTTGAGGTGGGGCTGCGCGACAGCCCGCAGCGGTTCATGAACCGCGAACTGTCATGGCTGCACTTCAACAAGCGCGTCCTCGAGGAATCCGAAAATCCCAATCACCCTTTGCTCGAGCGCGTCCGCTTCCTGTCGATCTCGGCCAACAATCTCGACGAATTCTTCATGGTGCGCGTCGCCGGCATCAAGGGCCAGATTCGCGAAGGCATCCTGACGCAAAGCCCGGACGGCCTGACGCCGAGCGAGCAGCTCGCGCGCATCCGCGAGGCGGTCTCGCATCTCGCGAGCGATCAGCAGAAGCGCTGGCTCGAATTGCGCCCGGGGCTCGCCGAGGCCGGCGTCGTGCTGATCGACAGCCATGAGGTAAAGAAGAGCGAGCGGCCCTGGCTCGAGGAATACTTCCTCAGCCGCGTGTTTCCGCTGCTGACGCCGCTCGCGATCGATCCGGCCCATCCGTTCCCCTTCATCCCCAATCTCGGCTTCTCGATGGCGCTGCATCTCGTTCGCACCCGCGACGGCAAGCCGATGAACGCGCTGATCCGCATGCCGGGCAAGATCGAGCGCTTCATCCAGTTGCCGTCGTCGGGCGACAAGGCGATCCGTGTCATCCCGCTCGAGCAGGCCACCGCGCTGTTCATCGGACAGTTGTTCCCGGGCTATGCCGTCAAGGGGCAGGGCGCGTTCCGCGCCATCCGCGACTCCGACCTTGAAATCGAGGAAGAGGCTGAAGACCTCGTGCGGCTGTTCGAAAGCGCGCTCAAGCGCCGCCGCCGCGGCTCGGTGATCCGGCTCGAAGTCGAAGCCAGCATGCCGGCGGAGCTGATGCAGTTCGTGCAGCGCGCGCTCGCGGTCGCCGACGACGAGATGTTCCTGGTCGATGGCGTGCTCGCCCTCAACGAGCTTGGCCAGCTCACGCAGCTCGACCGCCCCGACCTCGAATTCGTGCCGTACAATCCGCGCTACCCGGAGCGCATCCGCGACCACGGCGGCGACTGTTTCGCCGCGATCGGGCAGAAGGATCTCGTCGTCCACCATCCTTACGAATCGTTCGACGTCGTCGTGCAGTTTCTGCAGCAGGCGGCGCGCGATCCCAATGTGGTCGCCATCAAGCAGACGCTCTATCGCACCTCAGCCGAGTCCCCAATCGTCAAGACATTGGTCGAGGCGGCCGAAGCCGGCAAATCCGTCACCGCGCTGATCGAGCTCAAGGCGCGGTTTGACGAGGAGGCCAATATCCGCTGGGCGCGCGACCTCGAGCGGGCCGGCGCGCAAGTCGTGTTCGGCTTCATCGAGCTCAAGACCCACGCCAAGCTCTCGATGGTGGTGCGCCGCGAAGGCGGCCGGCTCGCGACCTACGTTCACGTCGGCACCGGCAACTATCACCCGGTGACGGCGCGCGTTTACACCGACCTGTCGTTCTTCACCGCCGACCCGACGTTCGCCCACGACGTTGCCCGCGTCTTCAATTACATCACCGGCTATGCCGAGCCGGCCGAGTTGGTGAAGATGGCGGTGTCGCCGCTCAATCTGCGCAGCCGTATCCTCGAGCACATCGCGCAGGAGGCGACCAACGCCAAGGCCGGGCGCCCGGCGGCGATCTGGATGAAAATGAACGCGCTGGTCGACCCCGGCATCATCGACGCGCTGTACGACGCATCGAATGCCGGCGTGCAGATCGATCTGGTCGTGCGCGGCATCTGCTGCCTGCGGCCGGGACTGCGGGGCATCTCGGAGAACATCCGCGTCAAGTCGATCGTCGGCCGCTTCCTCGAGCACGGCCGCATCTACTGTTTCGGCAACGGCCGCGCTCTGCCGCACCCCAAGGCCGCCGTCTACATTTCCTCCGCCGACATGATGCCGCGCAATCTCGACCGCCGCGTCGAGGTGCTGTGCCCGATCGTCAACGCCACTGTGCACGAGCAGGTGCTCGGCCAGATCATGGTGGCCAATTTCAAGGACACCGAGCAAAGCTGGCGGCTCTTGCCGGACGGGTCGTCGGCGCGCATAAAGACGGCGCCGGGCGAGGAAACCTTCAACGCCCACAAATATTTCATGACCAATCCGAGCCTGTCCGGCCGTGGCAAATCCCTCAAAGACTCATCGCCGCGCCTCCTCCGCCGGCTTGAAAGCGCGTAAAGCCGCGCAGCGCGCGGCGAGCGCGAAGGGCCGGCTCAGCCTCGGGTTGCCGGTCGCCGTCATCGATATCGGTTCGAATTCGGTGCGGCT
The DNA here is from genome assembly GCA_038206695.1 of Hyphomicrobiales bacterium. Taxonomy (GTDB): domain Bacteria; phylum Pseudomonadota; class Alphaproteobacteria; order Rhizobiales; family Xanthobacteraceae; genus Pseudolabrys. Next base: position 124,512 of record JBBRAN010000004.1, read on the forward strand.
GGTCATCTACGAAGGGCTGACGCGAAGCCCGACGCCGATCTTCAACGAGAAGGTGCTGGCGGGGCTCGGCCGCGAGGTGCAGTCGACCGGGCTCTTGGCTGACGACGCCATCAAGAAGGCGCTGGCCTCGCTCCAGCGCTTTCGCGCGCTGTGCGACACGTTGCACGTGCGAAAAGTATGGGCGATCGCCACCGCAGCGTGCCGCGACGCGCGCAATGGCCCGGCTTTCATCGCCGCGGCAGAGCGCATCTGCCGGGTTCGGATTTCGGTGCTGTCGGGCAAGCGCGAGGCGCATCTCACGGCGCTCGGCATCGTGTCCGGAATCTACGAGCCGGACGGCATTGTCGGCGATCTCGGCGGCGGCTCGCTCGAGCTGGTCGACGTCAAAGGCGCCAAGGTGCGTCCCGGCGTCACCTTGCCGCTCGGCGGCCTCGCTTTGCAGGACCTCGCCGGCAAGTCGATCAAGAAGGCCGAGAATGTCGTCGAAGAAGCTCTGCACGGCATCAAGTTGCTCAGGCGCGGCGAGGGCCGCACCTTCTACGCGGTCGGCGGCACCTGGCGCGCACTGGCGCGGCTCCACATGTGGCAGACCGGCTATCCGTTTCACGTCATGCACAATTACCGGATTTCCGCGCGCGAGGCGCTGGAGTTCACCCGGCTGGTGCGCCGGGTCGAGCCGGAATCGCTGTCGCAGATCGACACCGTCAACGCCGCGCGCCGCCATTTGCTGCCTTATGCCGCGCTGGTAATGGAACACCTGCTCAAGGCGATCGAGCCGCGGCAGGTCATCATCTCGGTGCTTGGCGTGCGCGAAGGCCTGCTGTATTCGCTGCTCGACGGCGCCGAACGCCGGCGCGACCCGCTGATCGTCGCCGCGAGCGAGCTCAACATCTTGCGCTCGCGCTCGCCGCATCACGGCGAGGAGCTGGTGGTGTGGACCGACCGCCTGATGGCCTCGTCGGGGCTGGATGAAACGGCGGAGGAACGGCGGCTGCGCCACGCCGCGTGCCTCCTCGCCGATATCGGTTGGCGCGCGCATCCCGACTATCGCGGCGAGCAGTCGATGAACATCATCGCGCATGCCGCCTTCGTCGGGGTCGATCATCCCGGCCGCGCGTTCCTGGCCCTCACGGTTTATTTCCGCCACGCCGGGCTGAGCGAGGAGGAGTTGTCGCCGCGGCTGCGCGAACTGGCGACCACGCGCATGCTCGACCGCGCGCGCGTGCTCGGCGCGGCGATGCGGGTCGCCTACATGATCACGGCGGGGCAGGGCGGCGTGCTGCTCAACATGCCGATCGCGGTCCGGCGCGACAAACTGGTGCTGCGGTTGCCGGGAAAATTTGCGCAGCTCGCCGGCGATCGCCTGTTCAGCCGGATGCGGACGCTTGCGCGCGTGATCGGCCGCGACGCCGCGATCGAGAGCTAATCGGCTTTATCGACCGCCACGACGCGGCCGCCTTCGACGGCCAGCGCCAGCTTGCCGTGCTTGAGCGCCAGCGCCTTTTCGCCGAACAATTCGCGCCGCCAACCCTTGAGCGCGGGGACATCGGCGTTGTCGTCGGCAGCGATCCGCTCGAGATCGTCGACGGTGCCGATCACCTTGGCGGCGACGCCGTGGCGCTCGGCGGTCATGCGCAGCAGCACCTTGAGCAGTTCGACGGTCGCCGCCCCGTTGGGCCCGGTCCGGAAACGCTCGAGATGCGGCAACGTCTTTGGATCGCGCGCCAGGCCGCGCGCAACCGCGGCGACGATCGCATCGCCCCAGCGCGAGCGCTCGAATCCCTTGGGCAGCGAGCGCAGGCTGGCGAGCCGCTCGACGGTGGTCGGAGCCTGAATGGCGATGTCGCCGAGCACGTCGTCCTTGAGCACGCGGCCGCGCGGCACGTCACGGGTTTGCGCCTCGCGCTCGCGCCACGCCGCGACCTCGATCAGCACCGCGAGCTCCTTCGGCTTGCGGACCCGGCTTTTCAGGCGTTCCCACGCGCTGTCGGGGTCCATCCGGTAGGTTTCCGGCGAGGTGAGGACGTTCATCTCGGCCTCGACCCAACGCGCGCGGTCGCGCGCCGCGAGGTCCTGCGACAGCTTGAGATAAACGTCGCGCAGATGCGTGACGTCCGACACCGCATAGGTCAGTTGCGCTTCGCTCAACGGCCGGCGTGTCCAGTCGGTGAAGCGGTTCGACTTGTCGAGCGTGTCGCCGGTGATGCGCTGCACGAGCTGGTCGTAGGAGATCGAATCCCCGTAGCCCAGCACCATGGCCGCGACCTGGGTGTCGAAGATCGGGTGCGGCACCTTCTTCGCCATGTTCCAGACGATCTCGATATCCTGGCGCGCGGCATGGAAGACCTTGATGATCTTCTCGTTGTTCATCAGATCGAAGAACGGCGTGAGATCGAGGCCCTTGGCGAGGGTGTCGACCACCACCGCCTCGTCCGGGGAAGCCATTTGGGCGACGCAGAGCAGGGGATAATAGGTCGTCTCGCGCAAGAACTCGGTGTCGACCGTGACGAAAGGAAAACGCGCCATGCGCGCGCAGACGGCGGCCAGTTCCGAGGTGGTGGTGATCGGCTCCATGCCCGAACTTACCGCAATCCGGGCCGGGTAGGGTAACCGCTCTGTCGGACACGCATCGCCGGTTCGGGCGGCGTTTCGGGCAGATGGTTTCAGCGCGCTGGAGGGATCGCGCCGGCCCTGCCGACCCGCTTGCCTTGACAAAGCGGGCACCCCATGCGTTTTTCGCGCGCCTTCTCACCCCGCATCGCCGGATTCGTTTTGATGCACCGTTACCGCTCCCATACCTGTGGCGCGCTTCGCGACAGCGACATCGGCAAGGACGTGCGGTTGTCCGGCTGGTGCCACCGCATCCGCGATCACGGCGGCTTGCTGTTCATCGATCTGCGCGACCATTATGGCCTCACCCAGATCGTCGCCGACCCGGACAGTGCGGCGTTCAAGCAGGCCGAGAAATTGCGCGCCGAGTGGGTGGTGCGCATCGACGGCAAGGTGAGGAAGCGCCCTGCCGGCACCGAAAATCCCGAGTTGCCGACCGGGCTGGTCGAAATCTACATCACCGAGATCGAGGTGCTCGGCCCAGCCGCCGAATTGCCGATGCCGGTGTTCGGCGATCAGGAGTATCCGGAAGAGATCCGGCTCAAATATCGTTTCCTCGACCTGCGGCGGGAGCATTTGCATAGCAACATCATGCTGCGGGGGCGCGTCATCGATTCGATCCGCCGCCGCATGAAGGACTCGGGCTTCTTCGAATTTCAGACGCCGATCCTGACCGCGTCGTCGCCGGAAGGCGCGCGCGATTACCTGGTGCCGTCGCGGCTGCATCCCGGAAAATTCTACGCGCTGCCACAGGCGCCGCAGCAGTTCAAGCAGCTCATCATGGTGGCGGGCTTCGACCGCTATTTCCAGATCGCGCCGTGCTTCCGCGACGAGGACGCGCGCGCCGACCGTTCGCCCGGCGAGTTCTACCAACTCGACCTCGAAATGAGCTTCGTCACCCAGCAGGACGTGTTCGACGCGGTCGAGCCGGTCATCCGCGGCGTGTTCGAGGAGTTCGCCAACGGCAAGCCGGTCACGCCGAAATTCCCGATGATCCCGTTCGCCGACGCGCTGCGCAAATACGGCACCGACAAGCCAGATTTGCGCAATCCGATCGTGATGGAAGACGTCAGCGAGGCGTTTCGCGGCTCCGGCTTCAAGATCTTCGCCAACATTCTCGCCAACGATCAGAACGCGCAAGTGTGGGCGATCCCGGCCAAGACCGGCGGCAACCGCGCGTTCTGCGACCGCATGAATTCCTGGGCGCAGGGCGAAGGCCAGCCGGGGCTGGGCTACATCTTCTGGCGCGAGGGCGAAGAGGGCGGCGCTGGCCCGCTCGCCAAGAACATCGGCCCCGAGCGCACCAAGCAGATCGCGGCGCAGCTCAAGCTCGGCGTCAACGACGCCTGCTTCTTTCTCGCCGGCAAGCCGAAGGATTTCGTCAAATTCGCCGGCCCGGCGCGCACCAAGGTCGGCGAAGAACTCAACCTCATCGCCAAGGATCGCTACGAGCTGTGCTGGATCGTCGACTTCCCGATGTACGAGTGGCACGAGGAAGACAAGAAGATCGACTTCTCGCACAACCCGTTCTCGATGCCGAACGTGGCGGCCGAGGAATTCTTCGCGCTCGATCCGAACGACAAGGACAAGATCCTGTCGCTCAAGGCATTCCAGTACGACATCGTCTGCAACGGCGTCGAGCTTTCATCCGGCGCGATCCGCAACCATCGCCCTGACGTCATGAAGAAGGCCTTCGCGATCGCCGGTTACGGCGAGGACGTTCTGGAGGCGAAGTTCGGCGGCATGTTGCGCGCGCTGCAATGCGGCGCGCCGCCGCACGGCGGCATCGCGCCCGGCATCGACCGCATCGTCATGCTGCTGGCGGGCGAGGAAAACCTGCGCGAGATCGTGCTGTTCCCGATGAACCAGAAGGCCGAGGACCTGCTAATGGGCGCGCCATCGGAGGTGACGCCCAAACAGCTCAAGGAACTGAGTATCCGGATCGACCTTCCCAAGAAACAATAAAGTGGGATCCCCGCTTTCGCAGGGATGACTGCAAAGGCAGTCACTTCTCCGGCAGCGGAATGAATTCGATCTCGTCGCCCGGCACCTTGTTGAAATGCCCGGCCTTCCAGTCGGCCTTCGCCTGCTCGATGCGCTCCTTGCGCGACGACACGAAATTCCACCAGATGTGGCGCGGCCCATCCATCGGCTCGCCGCCGACGATGACGAAATGGCTGTCGCGCACCGCCTTCACGGTGACGGTGTCGCCGGCCTTGAACACCAGCAATTGCCCGGCGGCGAAAGTGTCGCCGGCAATGTCGATCTCGCCGTCGATCAGGTAGATCGCGCGCTCGTCGTGGCCGGCATCGAGCGGGATCGTGGCGCCGGCTTTGAGCGCAACGTCGGCGAAGATCGTCGCCGAGGTGGTGACGACCGGCGCGCTTTTGCCATAGACCGAGCCGATCACCACGCGCACCGACTTGCCGCTGTCTTGCAGCGTCGGGAATTCGCCGCTGGCGTGGTGGGCGAAGCCCGCTTCCATCTCCTCTTTCGCGGCCGGCAGCGCGACCCACATCTGAAGGCCGTGAATCGGCGAGCCGGTGACGCGTTTTTCCGCGCCGGTGCGCTCGGAATGCACGATGCCGCGGCCCGCCGTCATCAGGTTGATTTCGCCGGGCCGGACCGCAGCCGCGGTGCCGAGACTGTCGCGGTGCATGATCTCGCCGTCGAACAGGTAGGTGACGGTCGCCAGGCCGATATGCGGGTGCGGCCGCACGTCGAGCCCCTTGCCGGCCTTGAATTCGGCCGGCCCGAAATGATCGAAGAAGATGAAAGGGCCGACCATGCGCGTGCGCGCCGACGGCAGCGCGCGCCGCACATAGAACTGGTCGCCGAGGTCCGCTGTGCGCGGCACGATGCGGTCGGCGATCGCCTCGCAGGCGTAACGGTCGCCTGCCGCAGGATCCTTGCCGGGGAAAAAACTCATGTCATGCGTTCGTCAGTTCGGCCGCGGCCCGAACAGGCCGGCGGAGTTGTCATAGGCGATCATCCGGGCGGTGGCGGGCGGAAGTTGGGCGAGCCAGCCGCGGTATTCCTTGAATATGGTGTCGTAGCCGAACCAGCGCTCGTTGATCCAGGTGTCGGAGCCGAGCAGGAAGCGGTCCGGATATTTGGCGAACAGCTCCTGCCACGCCGGCGTGAGCTTGCCGCTGCCGTCGGCGACGCCGCCGCGGTAGGACAATTCGCCCCACAGCGCGCCGGGATGGGCCGCGAGAAGCTCGGCGACCCGCGCCGGCGGCGTCGAAAATCCGGTATGGGCCCAGATGATGCGCGCCTTCGGGTTATGGCGAAACAGGATGACCAGCGCTTCCTCGTCGCAATGGGCGTGCAGGTAAAGATCGTGCGCGACCGCGAAATCGACCGTCTGCTTGACGATGGCGGTCGCCGCCGACTGGCCGTAGATATGAAACTCGCCGATGCCGCGGTAATAGCCGCGCCTCTATTCCTCGTGGATCAGCTCGAGCGTCGCTGGGTCATTGAACCAGGTCTGGATGTCGGCGCGCACGCGGTAAGGCCGGATGAACGGCACCACCCAGAGACCCGCCGGTTTCGCCTCCATCAGTTGATGCGTGCCCTTGTTGGGCCGGCTGGTCGTCAGCACGGCGGTCACCTTGTTGCGGCGGAACACCTCGAGCAGCTTGTCGAGCGAATAGAACGGATTGGGCTCCTGGTTGTAGTGCATATGGGCGTCGAAAATTTCGAGCGGCTCCTGCGCTTGCGAGCCGGCGAGCGGCAAGGCGAAGACCATGCCGAGAGAGCAGCAGGCGATGACGGCCAGGATCGTGCGAAGTCGCATGAGTTCCTTCCGGCGCGGGCGACGAGGGCCATCCTAAACCAACCGGGGGGCGTTTTTACGCTTTGCTAACCATGCCGCGCAGTGAGCCGCGGTCACGCGGAATTTACGGATCGCGCCAACCTGAGGCTTAAACCGGCCTTTACGGCGCGCCGCGCAATCTTCGCCTTTAGTGGGGTGGGGTAGGCGGCGTGGAAGTCTTCGCACGCAAGAATCTGATTGCGGCCGGCGCCGGCGTCCTGCTGGCGGGCGTGCCGCTGCTCGCCTTCAACCTCTGGGTCGGCGGTCTGATCGACCGCCAGGGCCAGGATGCTCGGCCCGGAGGGCCAAACGCTCTGTACCGATCTCGGTTTGCCGGCCGGCGTGCGCACGGTGATCTCCTCGCAGGAGATCGTCGGCGTTCCCGGTGCGCGCCTCGATATCCTCGAGCTCAGCCGCGGCCGCATGGTCCGGCTGCGGCGCAAGATTGGCGACGGCATCAACGAATTGACGGCCTTGATCCCGGCCGAGCTGTTCATCAGCAAAGTCGCGGCGCGCGGCGGACCGATCAACATGTATGCCGCGGTGACCAGCCGCGAGGGCGCGGTGCTCGGGAAATCGGCGAACGCCGCGAAGCGCATTCGGATTACGCGGCGCGGCTCGAGTCTGAAAAATACGGCCTGCGGGTCGAGGTCGCGATGCCGCGCGCGATTCGTCGCCGCCCGCGGAATCCAGCGGTCTCATCCTCGATCTGACGCGCGACCTGATGCAGCGCGTCATCGTGGAGGCAGGCGCGGCGATCGGACAGCGGCCCGGCTTGAAAATATCGTTCAATTTCGCGGCTCAACTATTCCGCGACGACTCGATCGTCCAGGAGGTGCGCAGCATCTTCGCCGGCACGCCGATCGAATTGACGCAGGTCGTGCTGGAACTGACGGAGCGCGACCCGATCGAGAACCTAACGGAAACCCGCCGCGTCATCGCCGCGTTGCAGGGTCTCGGCCTGCGCATCGCGATTGACGACGTCGGCCACCGGCCACAGCGGCCTGTCCTACATGCTCAAGGTCGGCGTCGACATCATCAAGATCGACAAGATTTTCGTCGACGCGATCGGCACCGATCGCAACTCCACCACCATCGTTGAGACTTTGGCGATCTCGCGCACAACATGCGCATGGACGTCGTCGCCGAGGGCGTCGAGAATTTCGAGCAGGTCATGCATTGCGCGAGCTCGGCATTCGTTCGGCGCAGGGTTATGTGCGCGCCGCCGCTGCCGGGCAGCGCCTTCCTGCAACTGACGGAAGCGATCGATCCGCTGTCGGCCGTCGCCGCCGAGGGCGGCGTTACCGGCGCCGCGCGGCGTTACATGTCGGCGCGCTCGCGTTTCGAGGCGGCCTGATCGCGTTGGCGTTGTCGAATGAAAAAGGGCGGCCAAGATGGCCGCCCAGTTTGAACGCCACGCGGGAGGAAACTCGGAAACGGGTCGGCTACCCAACACCGCCGGCCCGCGTGAGCCAATTTCTTTCGTCAGTTCGACAGCGTAGCCGCGATTCGTCAACCGGCAATTGACGGCTTGGGTTCGGCGACGGATCGGTTGCAGGCGCCCGCTTGGGTCAAGCCGCCGGCAATTCGGTCTCGATTGCCGCGATGATCCGCGGGTCTGTCGGCTCGACCGCCGACGCGAACGAGGCCTTCAGCGCGCCGTCGCGCACGATCAGATACTTGTGGAAATTCCAGCGCGGCGCCTCGAGCGGCCGTTCGGCCGCCGCCCAGCGGTAGAACGGATGCGCCGCCGCGCCTTTGACCGCGGCCTTCTGGGTCAGCGGGAAGGTGACGTGATAGTCGCCCTGCGCGGTCCTCTCGATCTCGGTGACCCCGCCCGGCTCCTGGCCGCCGAAGTCGTTCGACGGCACACCGAGGATGAACAGGCCGCGCTCGCGATAGCGCGCCCAGAGGTGCTGCAGGCCGGCATATTGCGGGGTGTAGCCGCATAACGAGGCGGTATTCACCACCAGCATCGGCCGTCCGAAATGCTCGGCCAGCACGATCGGCTTGCCGTCGATCCCGGTGAAGCTGAAACCGTAGGCGTTGGCGCGGCTCATGCCGGTGGCCCAGGCCGGCGTCGCAACCGGTAGCGCGGCAAACCCCAACAAAACCTGGCGGCGATCGGGCATAAAGCGACCATAACGGCTCCGGAGGCGGCAAACCACATCACGCCTGTGGGATCGCCGGAATGTTACCTCGAATGCGCCTTGGTTTGGCCCGGTACCCTTGGTGCCTTAGGCCGGCGAGGGAAGGGTCATGCGTTTAACTGATCTCAAAAGCAGCCGCAGCGGCTTGGCCGTTGCGGCGGTCGTTGCCGCCAGCCTGATCGCCGGCTGGCTGGCGCAGCCGGAAGGTTGGACGCTGGGGCGCAGCCGCATGGCCGGCCCCGAAGCGATGGCGATGCTGCGCGACGAGCACGCACTGGCAGCCGGCTATATCGCCGAGGCGACACAATCCCAGCGCGAGGCCAATCTCGCGGCGACGCTTGAATTCGAACGCGTCAAGCTTGCGGCCAGGGAGGCAGAAACCGCCACCCAATTGGCCGCCGGTCCCGACGTGCGGCTGCCGCCCGCCAAGGCGCGGACAACGCCGCGCGGCGCGCCGCGCGAGGCCGCGCCGGTCGAGCCGCTGCAACTGGCAGCGTTGATGCAGCCCGTGGCCCCGCCGCCTGCGCCGCCATCCGGCAATGTCGTGGTGCGGCATGCGCGCGTGGTCGCGCAGACGGTCGAGCGAATCCCGGGATGGTTGCGGCAGGCCGCGAATTGGGTGGTCGATCTGCCGGGGCAGGCGCTGCCGCGTTGGGAGCGCCGTTTCAACGTCTCGTCGCTTTAGTTAGCGCTGCGCCGAAGGGCGCGGCGGCGACGCGAAGAGCGAAGCAGTAACGCGTGGCGCCCGATGTCGGATGGGGGCGTTGGCGCGTGCGCCATGCCTGCCCCTCACGCCGCCGCGACGCGGACCGTCGTTTCGAAGCTGTAGCCGCAGTCCTCGCATTGCCATAAATGGCGGGCGCGGTGGCTTTCGAGATACTCGGATCATTCCGGAACGTAGATCGACTCGCCGCATTGGGCGCAATCGACGACCGGCCGCGAGCGGGCGATGCTGCGACTGCAAAGATACATTTGGGCCGCCTCCGTTGGCCCTCGTTCCCTGTCGATTGCAGGCGATCCTACGGGCGAATCCGCTGGTGAAGCAGCAAGGCTGACGTAACTGCGGCTCAGGCGGATAATTTTTTCGGTGAGGTCGGCGCGATTGAGCTTGTCGACGCGCGCTGGTGCGGCCGGACGCGCGCGACGATTTTGCTTTTTGCTTTGGACTATTTCTTTTCGACTGAAATACCGCCGGGGCCGATATTGAGCTGCACGCCCTTCGGCTCGCGATTGTCCTCGTACACCTTGTAAGCGAGCGCGCCGACGATGACGCAAAGCGCCGCGATAGCGATCATGAGAACGTTGCGGTTGATGACCATTTGATGCCCCTGTTCGTGCCAGCCGATAACCGCGCGGCGGGAACTTTGTTCCGTCAGCCTTTACGCAACCGCGAAAGCCTGGTCGCCGTCTGCGGGTTGGCGGCGCCGGGCGGCATGCGGCCCGCTACCAGTTCCTTGACCTGATTGACGGTGTCGAACGCCTGATGTTCGGCGGCTTCCGGCGTCAGGCCGGCGGTGTGCGGGGTGGCGATTACGTCGGCGCGGCGCGCCAGAAACAGCGACGGCTTCTGGTCCGGCGCGCGGCCAACATCCATCGCGGCGCCGGCGATGATCTTGTTGTCGAGCGCGGCCGCCAGCGCCTGCTCGTCGACCAGATTGCCGCGCGACAAATTGAGGAAATAGGCCGACCGCTTCATCTGCGCGAACACCGCCGCGTTGATGAGATTTTCAGTCTGCTCGTTGGCGACAACGAGGCAGACCAGGAAATCGGCCTGGCCGACCACCGTGCCGAATTCGGCCTGCGTGACGCCCGGCTCCTTCACGGTTTTGAACGGGTCGCTGACCAGCACGGTCATGCCGAGCGCGACGGCGAGCTTCGCCAGATATTCGCCGATCGCGCCATAACCGAGGATGCCGAGGGTCGAGCCTTTGAGCTGGCGTCCCATGCGCGGCTCGGCGTCCTTGCCCTCGCGATATTCGAAGGTGGCGCGGCTGAAATGGCGGCCGCAATCGATCATGTAGCCGACCGCCATCTCCGCCACCGCCGGGATGAAGCCCGCGGTGGCGTGGGTGACGAGGACGCCTGCGCGGCTCGCCGCCGCCACGTCGATGTTGCGGATGTCGATGGCGACGCGCAGGAACGCGACGCAATCGGGCGCCGCCGCGAAGAATTCGGCCGGGCCCGGCGTCTGGCGGTCCGACACCACGATCTCGCAGCTTTTAGCGGCACGCGCCAAAGCGGCCGCATCCAGCACCTTGCCGCTGTCGTTGAGCCGCACCTCGCCGAGCTCGCGCAACGCCTTGAGCGCGCGGGGCCCGTAATAATTCTCGAGCGTGTCGGGGATATGGGTGAGGAATATCTTGGCCATGCACCATCCTGCGAAAGTCGAGGCTTCTTAGCGCGCCGGGCCGGGCCAGGCTAGGATAGGCGATGGCGAAACGCAGCGCCGGGATCCTGATGTGGAAGCGCGAACGGGCCGCGCTGCGCGTCCTGCTGGTCCATCCCGGCGGGCCGTTCTGGGCCAAAAAGGACCTTGGCGCCTGGACCATTCCGAAGGGCGAATATGCGCCGGACGAAGACGCGCTGGCGGCGGCGCGGCGCGAATTCGGCGAAGAGCTGGGGGCGGCGGCGGTGGCCCTGATGGAGCGCGCCGGCCCGGCGCAGTTCGTCCCGCTCGGCGACATCCGCCAGAAGGCCGGCAAGGTGGTGACCGGCTTCGCTTTTGAGGGCGACCTCGACGCGGGCGCGATCCACTCCAACACCTATCAGGTGGCGTGGCCGCGCGGCAGCAAGCCGCGGGCGTTTCCCGAAGTCGACCGCGCGCAGTGGTTTTCGCTGGCCGAGGCGAACGGCAAGATCAACGAGGCGCAACGCGCCTTCCTCGAGCGGCTGGCAGGGATCGCCTGACGTCTCGCGGTGTCTGCCGCCGCGCTTTATAATGGCGGACGGAGCCTGCCATGCCCGAGCGAGTGATCGAGAAGCCGCGCGTCAGTCCGGCGCCCAAAACCCGGACCAAACCGAAAATCGAGCGGCCGAAACTGTGGAAGGTGATCCTGCTCAACGACGACTTCACGCCGCGCGAATTCGTCGTGCAGGTGTTGAAGGCGGTGTTCCGCATGGGCGCCGAGCGCGCCTACCAGGTCATGATGACGGCGCATCGCAAGGGCGCCTGCGTGATCGCGGTCTATACCAGGGACGTCGCCGACACCAAGGCCAAGGAAGCGACCGAGCTCGGCAAGCGCAACGGCTACCCGTTGTATTTCGCGACCGAGAAGGAGGACTGAACCTCCGGAGGGGTGTCTTGCCTGCCGGCCGGAGCGCGTGGCAAAGATCGCGGGCCTCGCATGAAGATATCGAATGATTGTCCGGCTGATCCGAGCTTTGTCTGCCGCGCTGATCGTCCCGGTCGGCGCGTCGTTGTTTATTGCCGGCTATTTCGCCTACAAGAAATTCGGCTACGGCGCCATCGTCATTGTGGCGCTGGTGTGCGCGGGCGTCGTCATGTTCGCGGCGCGCGGCGCGTTCAAGCTGGCGTTCTTTAATCCGGACGATCCGGCGCCGGCCTGGCAGACCGCCACCCAGGTCCTGATGGCGGTCGGTGCCATCGCCTGCATTTTCATCGTCGCGGACTCGGTGGCTTATTTCATTGTGAGCCGCTGGTTGGGCTAGGCTCACCGCAGGAGAGAGAACGCGCATGACACAACGGGTCCTGATCACCGCTGGCGGCAACGGCATCGGCGCCGAGATCGCGCGCGCCTTCGCCGCCAACGGCGCCACCGTGTTCGTCTGCGACATCGACGCGGCGGGCCTCGCCGCGCTCGGCCGCGACATTCCTGGCGTCCTGACCCAGCATTGCGACATGGCGAGCCGCACCTCGATCGAGCGCATGGTGCCGGACGCGGTCGCGGCGCTCGGCGGGCTCGACGTGCTGGTCAACAATGCGGGCATCGCCGGGCCGACTTTGCCGGTCGACCAGATGCCACCGGCCGAATGGGACAAGACCGTCGCCATCAACCTGACCGCGATGTTCGATGTGTCGCGGCTGGCGATCCCGCACTTGAAGAAGTCGAGCGCCGGCGTCATCATCAACCTGTCGTCGATCGCCGGGCGTTACGGCTTCGTCAACCGCTCGCCTTACGCCGCGACCAAATGGGGCGTCATCGGGCTGACCAAGACGCTGGCGATGGAGCTCGGCGAATGGGGCATCCGCGCCAACGCCATCGCGCCCGGCGCGGTCGAGGGCGAGCGCATCGTGCGGGTGTTCCAGGGCCGCGCCGCGATCTCCGGCAGACCGATCGAGGAGGTCAAGGCCGAGGCGATGGCGGCGCAGTCGATCAAGGCGATGATCGATCCGCGCGACATCGCGGCGCTCGCGGTGTTCCTGGCGTCGCCGGCGGCGAAGTCAATCTCGGGGCAGGTGGTGCCGATCGATAACGACCGGCAGAAGGCCTAACGAAAGGGCGCAAGCCCGTCTTTCGCTCTAAGGCTATTTCCGCCGCGCCGCGATCCGGATGTTCTTGTCGACCGCAACCTTGGCCTTTTTCTTCTTTTCCGGCTTGGCGCCGGGTTTGAGCTTCTTCTTCGGCTCGGCGGCGGCCTTGATGGCGGCGGCGTTGGCCTCGTGCGCCTCCTTGGCGAGCCGCATCGCGCGCAGCTTCTCGGTCTTGGCTCGCTCGGCCTTGAGGCCGGCCTGATATTCCGCCATCGCGACCGCGCCCTCGCGCTGCGCCACTTCCTTCTTGTTGAAGGCGGCCTGCGCGCGCTCCATGTCGGCGACCGACTTGCCCTTGTTGTTGCTTGCCATTTGCCCCTTCGGCGGCCGTAGCCGCATGGATCAGCACCGACTGGCGCCGGACGCTCACGATTCGTCTCGCCCGATATTAGCGTAAAACCGCGCTGCGGGACATTGCCGAGGGCACAAGTCCGCCCTCAGTCCAGTCGCGCGATCACCGCGAGCCGGTTGATCTTGCCGGCCTTGAAGGCGTCGAGGAACGCCTCGTAGTCCTTGAACGAGACGCAGCCGTTCGACTGGCCGTTCGGCCCGAGCATGTAGGTGTGGGCGAGGAGCCCGGCGCGGCCGAAGATCGCGTCCTCGCCTTCGATCGGCTTGAGCCGGATCGCCTCGACGCCGTGAAACAGCCGCTCGCGCAGCGCCAGGGTGTAGACGTGCGGCGGCGTCGCGCCGCGCATGCGCACATGGACGAAGCGCGGGTCGTCCATCTTGTCGCGGTAGCCGGAGTGCGCTTCGAGCGCGCTGCCGTCCGGCAGGTACACCTTCCGGTCGCCGATGACATAGACGGCGGTCTGGCGGTCGTAGGGCGCGCGCGGCAGCCCGGCATTGGGATCGAGGCTGGCGCTGCGCACCGCGTCGGCTGGCGTCAGCGAGGCGAGCCGCACCGGGCCGCCCCACAATTTCTCGTGGGGCGTCAGCGGCCGTTTCGGCGTCGCGGCGGGTTTGACCGCGGCGGCTTTTGCCGGCGTGTCGTGCCTGGGCGTCGGCAGCAGATCGAGCGTCAGGTCGAGCTTCATCGCGGTGGCGATGGCGTCGGCGGCGCCGGACGGGTTGCGCGGCATGTCGCGGGTCGGGCCGCCGATCGAGCCGGTGACGTCGCCGCCGGCATAAGCGAGCGCGACCTTCTGCGGCGCCGGATCCGGCGCCGGCTCAGCCGTTACGACCGGCGCAACGCTTTCCGCGACCTGGGGCCGGCCGGGCGGCAGCGGAATGGCCGCGACGATACGCGGCCGCGCGGCCGGCAGCGGGATGACCGGGGCAATGTCCTTGGCGACGATGGTGATCGGGTCGTAGGCCGCGAACTGGACAGGCGCGGGCTGCGCCGGCGTCTCGATAGGCTTCCGGGTATCGCGCGCGACGACGACGGGCGCGGCGGGATCGACCAGCGCGATCTTGATGGCGCGCCGGTCGGCATGCGAGACGGCGGCGAATTCATCGTTGCCGGTTAGTAGTACGCCGGCCGCGGCCAGCGTCAGCGCGGCGAGCGACACACCGGCAATCAGGGCGTTGCGGGTGAGGGGCGGACCACGGCGGGCCGGACGCGCCGAATGCGCAGCAACGCGATACGCCATACGCACACACACCCGTCCCCAACGCGCCGTCCCCGGCACGGCGGCGTGGAAACACGCGGGCGTTGGCGGCGGCCCGCCTACATTTGCGGCATTTGATTAAAAGGGGATTAAAGGCCCGCCAAAGCCGAAGGAACTCTGCCACTTAGCGTGATTTGCGCGTCCGCCCGCGCGCCATCGCATGGGTTGATAGGTGTGGGGGCGACTTGGTTTTCGGCACAATAAAAAAAGGGCGGCCCTTCGGTCGCCCTTTGAAGTAGTGGATGGCCGGGTCAAACCCGGCCATGACGAGTCAGAAGCTTACGAACACCCCGTGGTCGCGCCACACGTGTTGCACTTCAGGCAGGTGCCGTTCCGCACCAAAGTGAAGTTCTGGCACTCGCCGCAGGCTTCGCCTTCGTAGCCCTGCGCCTTGGCCTCGGCCCGCTTCTCGGCGGCGGAGGCTTTCGGCGTCTGCCATTGCAGCGCTTCGAGCTTCTCGGTCGGCGACAGCTTCTGCTCGGGCTCCGCCTTAAGCGCGGTCGCGGTGTTGGCGATCGCGGTGACATTGGACGCCCCGCCGGCCGTGGCGCGCGCCACCGCTTCGCCGGCAGACGGCGCGGAGCCGCCGCCCGACGACACTACCGAGAGCTTCTCGGTGCGCGAGCGGGTCAGGCCCTTGGAGACCAGGGTGTTCGGCGCGCGGCCTTCGGCTTCGCCTTTGCCCAAAGCGTCGAACTGGTTCTCCGACGGATCGACATGGGCGAGGTCGAAACGCTCCATGTAGCTCACCGCCAGCTCGCGGAACACGTAGTCGAGGATCGAGGTCGCGAACTTGATGGTGTCGTTGCCCTGCACCGGGCCCGACGGCTCGAACCGGGTGAAGGTGAAGGCGTCGACATATTCCTCGAGCGGCACGCCGTATTGCAGGCCGAGCGACACCGCGATGGCGAAGTTGTTGATGAAACTTCGCAGCGCCGCGCCTTCCTTGTGCATGTCGATGAATATCTCGCCGAGCCGCCCGTCGTCGTATTCGCCGGTGCGCAGATACACTTTATGACCGCCGACCACCGCCTTCTGGGTATAGCCCTTGCGCCGGCCCGGCAGCTTCTCGCGCTCGCGCAGCACGGTGATGCGCTCGACGATCTTCTCGACCACGCGCTCGGCCACCGCCGTTGTGCGCGCCGCCATCGGCTGGGCCAGCAAGGCTTCCAGCGCGTCATCCTCGTCGTCCTCGTCGGCAATCAGTTGCGCGTTGAGCGGCTGCGACAGCTTGGAGCCGTCGCGGTAGAGCGCGTTGGCCTTGAGCGCCAGCTTCCATGACAACAGGTAGGCCGACTTGCAGTCCTCGACCGTCGCGTCGTTCGACATGTTGATGGTCTTGGAGATCGCGCCGGAGATGAAAGGCTGCGCCGCCGCCATCATGCGGATGTGGCTCTCGACCGAGAGATAGCGCTTGCCGGTGCGCCCGCAGGCATTGGCGCAGTCGAACACCGCGTAGTGCTCGGCTTTCAGGTGCGGCGCGCCCTCGACCGTCATCGCGCCGCAGACATGGATGTTGGCGGCGTCGATCTCGCGCTTGCCGAAGCCGAGCGCGGTGAGCAGGTCGAACGACGGCGCGGCGACCGCTTCCGGCGCCAGGCCGAGCGTCTTGACCGAGAATTCCTCGCCGAGCGTCCATTTGTTGAACACGAACTTGATGTCGAACGCGGTCGGCAGTGCCTTCTCGACTTTCGCCAAGGCCTCGTCGGTAAAGCCTTTGGCTTTCAGCGTCGTGTGGTTGACCGCCGGCGCCTGGCCGAGATTGCCGTGGCCGACGGCGTATGCCTCGATCTCGGCGATCTCCGCTTCGCTGTAGCCGAGCGAGCGCAAAGCCTCGGGCACCGCGCGGTTGATGATCTTGAAGTAGCCGCCGCCGGCGAGCTTCTTGAACTTCACCAGCGCGAAGTCCGGCTCGATGCCGGTGGTGTCGCAATCCATCACCAGGCCGATCGTGCCGGTCGGCGCGATCACGGTGGCCTGCGCGTTGCGGTAGCCGTATTCCTCGCCGAGATTGAGCGCGCGGTCCCAGGCGCGCTTGGCGTGGGCGGAGAGTTCGAGGAAGCCTTCGAGCGGCTTGAAGGTCTTGGCGCCGTCGAGGATCGAGCCGTGGTCGAGCGGCACCGGCGCGATTGAAAGCTGCTCGTAGCCGGAGGCCTCGCCATAGGCGGCGCGGCGGTGGTTGCGCATCACGCGGAGCATGTGTTCGCGGTTCTTCTTGTAGCCGGGGAACGCCCCGAGCTTCTGCGCCATTTCCGCCGAGGTGGCGTAGGACACGCCGGTCATGATGGCGCTGAGCGCGCCGCCGATGGCGCGGCCGGCGTCCGAGTCATAGGCGATGCCGGAGGTCATCAACAGGCCGCCGATATTGGCGAATCCGAGCCCCAGAGTGCGGAATTCGAACGAGCGCTCGGCGATCTGGCGCGACGGGAATTGCGCCATCATCACCGAGATCTCCAGCACGATGGTCCACAGACGGACGCCGTGCTCGTAGCTCTCGACATTGAACCTGCCGGTCGCCTCGTCGCGGAACGTCAGCAGATTGAGCGAGGCGAGATTGCAGGCGGTGTCGTCGAGGAACATGTATTCCGAGCACGGATTGCTGGCGCGGATCTCGCCGGACGCCGGGCAGGTGTGCCAGTCGTTGACCGTGGTGTGGTATTGCAGGCCGGGATCGGCCGACGCCCACGCCGC
Source organism: Hyphomicrobiales bacterium (assembly GCA_038206695.1). Lineage (GTDB taxonomy): Bacteria > Pseudomonadota > Alphaproteobacteria > Rhizobiales > Xanthobacteraceae > Pseudolabrys. Next base: position 141,882 of record JBBRAN010000004.1, read on the forward strand.
ATAGCCGATCTTCTCCCACAGCTCGCGGGCCTTCAGCGTCTTCGCGACCTTGCCGTTCTTGCGGTAGGTCAGGTCCCAGTTGCCGCCGGTCTCGACCGAATTGAGGAAGCCGTCGGTGACGCGCACCGAGTTATTGGAGTTCTGGCCGGCGACGGTGAGATAGGCCTCACTGTCCCAATCGGTGTCGTAGATCGGGAAATTGATGTCCTTGTAGCCCTGCTTGGCGAACTGGATCACCCGCTTGATGAAGTTGTCCGGCACCGCGCTCTTGCGGGCGAGCTTGATCTCGCGTTTGAGCGCGGGGTTCTTCTCCGGCATGAAGCAGTCGTCGCCGGAGCCCTCGCAGTTGACGCAGGCTTTCAGGATCGCCTTGAGGTGGCGCTGGTTGATCTTCGAGCCGGTGACGAGCGCCGCCACCTTCTGCTCTTCCATCACCTTCCAGTCGATATAGGTCTCGATATCCGGATGATCGACGTCGACGATCACCATCTTGGCGGCGCGGCGCGTCGTGCCGCCCGACTTGATGGCGCCAGCGGCGCGGTCGCCGATTTTCAGGAAGCCCATCAGGCCGGAGGATTTGCCGCCGCCGGACAGCTTCTCGCCCTCGCCCCGCAGCGAGGAGAAGTTGGTGCCGGTGCCGGAGCCGTATTTGAAGAGGCGGGCTTCGCGCACCCAAAGGTCCATGATGCCGCCGTCGCCCACCAGGTCATCCTTGACCGACTGGATGAAGCAGGCGTGCGGCTGGGGGTGTTCGTAGGCGGAGGTGGATTTGGTCAGCACGCCGGTCTTGTGGTCGACGTAGTAGTGACCCTGGCTCGGGCCGTCGATGCCGTAAGCCCAATGCAGGCCGGTGTTGAACCACTGCGGGCTGTTCGGCGCGGCCATCTGGCGGGCCAGCATGAAGCGCATTTCGTCGAAATAGGCGCGGGCGTCGGCTTCGGTGGTGAAGTAGCCACCCTTCCAGCCCCAATAGGCCCATGCCCCGGCAAGGCGGTCGAATACCTGCTTGGAGGAGGTTT